>NZ_JAUYUS010000068.1 GCF_030694575.1 Parvibaculum sp. | reverse complement strand
TGCAGCGCCTCGGAAAGTCGCTCGGCGTCGAGGTCGAGTTCCGGATTTACGATACGGAACAAGGGCTTATGAAGGCGCTGGCATCCCGCAAGGGTCATCTCGCCGCCGCCGGCCTCGCCGTCACGGAAGAGCGCAAGGCGGGCTTCGCCATCGGCCCGGAATATGAGAGCGTGCGCCAGCTTCTCGTCTGCCGCCGCGCCGTCGAGACGCCCAGAAAGCTGAGTGGGATCAAGGACTTGCGCCTCGTCGCCGCGCGCGGCACGCCCGCCGCCGAGGCGCTCGCCGTCGCCGTCGGCAAGATCGAAACCGTCTCCGTCACGGAAATAAATCAGTCTACGGAGGAACTTCTCGCGCGCGTCGCGGCGGGCGATTTCGATTGCGCCGCGGCCGACAGTCTCGTCTTCAAGGTCAGCAATCCCTACCACCCGGAACTCGTGCAAGCCTTTGATCTGATGGGCGATATGCCGCTCGCCTGGTTCCTCGCGCCGGGCTCGGAAGACCTGAAGGATCACCTCCGCGCCTGGTTCGCGGGCACCAAAAAGTCGGGCACCCTTGCTACCTTGCAGCGCCGTTTTTTCGGTTTCCTGCCGCTCTTCGACTATGTCGATCTGCGCGCCTTCACGCGCGCTGTCGAGGAGCGCCTGCCCGACTACGAAAAGCAGATCCGCCGCGCCGCGCGCGAAAATAACCTTTCGTGGCAACTACTTGCGGCCATCGCCTATCAGGAATCGCATTGGGATCCCGACGCCGTCAGCCCCACAGGCGTGCGCGGTTTCATGATGCTCACTCGTCAGACGGCGGAGCAACTCGGCGTCGAAAACCGCCTCGACCCGTCCGAGAGCATCGCCGCCGCCGCGCGCTATCTCGCTGATATCAAAAAGAAACTTCCCCCGAGCGTCGAGGAGCCGGACCGCACCTGGTTCATGCTCGCCGCCTGGAATCTCGGCCTCGGCCATGTCTACGACGCCCGCGCCCTTGCCACGCGCCTCGGCCGCGATCGGGACAGTTGGGCGGACCTCCGCCGCGTCCTGCCTCTCCTGAGCAACGCGGCCTATGCGGACACGCTGAAGCACGGCGCCGCGCGGGGCGGGCAGGCGGTCCATTTCGTTCAGCAGGTTCGCACCTACATGCACATCCTGGATGCCGGCGCCGGTACTTGATCTCCTCTAAGTGTTTGTACGAATTGCGACATTGTGCGCAGCCGGTGCGACCAAATGACCAGATTACTTCTATGGTTATTGGAGGAAAGTGGTGTCGGACGCGCCGCGTCGGCGCAAAGAACCGGAGAATTCAGATGAAAACATACAGGGCAGGGGTCGCGGCAATCGCATTGGTGGCAGGGGTCTCGGCGGCCGTGCCGGCGCATGCAGAGTTCGCGGGCAAGTCGGCGGGCGATTTCATGGTCCGTGCGCGCGCCATCGCGGTGGTTCCCGATGAGGACGCGTCGACGACCATCGGTGGAAATGTGAGCATTTCCAATGACGTGGTGCCGGAAATCGACTTCAGCTATTTCATTACCGACAACATCGCGCTCGAGCTCATCGCGGCGACCACGAAGCATGATGTCTCCCACAACGCGGGCATCGATCTCGGCGAAGTAAGCCTTCTGCCGCCGACACTTACGCTGCAATACCACTTCATGCCGAAGGAGCGCTTCAGCCCCTATGTCGGCGCCGGCATCAACTACACGATCTTCTACAACGAGGACGCGGCCCCCGGCAGCGCGGTCACCGACATCGACTACGACAATGCCTTCGGCTATGCGCTGCAGGTGGGTGTCGACTACGCGCTCAGCGACAACTGGTATGCGAACGTCGACGTGAAGAAGCTCTTCCTCAACACCGACGTCTCGATGAACGGCGGCACCATCACCGCCGATGTGGACATCGATCCCTGGATCATCGGCGTTGGCGTCGGCTACCGCTTCTGAGCCATCGGCCGGACGAACGATGCTTGCGCCCCCTGCCTCCGTTGCGAGGCAGGGGGCGTACTTATTCGAATTGAACATCCCCGCCGCCTGCTATAGATCGGTTGCCAAGGGTTTGAAAAACAACCGGAAAACGGCGGCAACAGTCAGGGATAGGGAGAAGGCGCGTGGGTGATTCCATCCGGTCGCTGGTCGAAGGCACCGAAGTCAGAAAGCGTCCGCTCCGCGTCGCCATCCTCGGCGCCGGCGCTGCGGGCCTCTGCATGGCGATCAAGCTGCAGAAATCGGGCATCGGCGATTTCACGATCTTCGAAAAGGCAGCCAGCGTCGGCGGCACCTGGCGCGACAACACCTATCCGGGCTCGGGCTGCGACGTGCCCTCCATGCTCTATTCCTATTCCTTCGAACCGAAGCCCGACTGGAGCCGAAAATTCGCGCCCCAGCCGGAAATCGTCGAGTATTTTGAAGGCGTTGCGAGGAAGTACCGCCTGCTGCCGCATATCCGCTTCAACACCGAAATCACCGAGGCTCGCTTCGACGAAGCCGCCGGTCTCTGGCGCCTCCGCGCGGCCGGCGGCGAGGAGTTCGAGGCCAACGTGCTGATTTCCGGCGTCGGCCAGCTCAACCGTCCGGCCTTTCCGAAACTCGAAGGGCTCAATGATTTCAAGGGCGCAGCCTTCCACTCCGCGCGCTGGGACCACAGTGTCGACCTCGCGGGCAAGCGCGTCGGCGTCATCGGCAACGGCGCCAGCGCCATCCAGTTCGTGCCGGAGATCGCGCCGAAGGTGGGCAGCCTCACCATCTTCCAGCGCACGGCCAACTGGTGCGTGCCCAAGGCAGACCGTCCCTTCACCGAGGCCGAAAAGGCGCGTTTCCGCGCTTTTCCATGGCTCGTGAAGCTCCAGCGCTACCTCACCTACCTCACGCTGGAGCGGAACTACCTCGCCTTCGTGCAGGGAAGCTGGTTCGGCAAGCTCTTCGAGAGAGCCGCGCTGAAGGAGATGGAAGCGCACATCAAGGACCCCGTTCTCCGCAAGAAGCTGACGCCGGACTATCCGGCCGGCTGCAAGCGCATCCTCCTCACCAACGACTGGTTCCCGGCGCTCGCCCGCGACAACGTCCATGTCGAAACGGCCCACATCGCGCAAGTGACTGAAAATGCGGTGAAAACAGAGGACGGCGTCTCCCATCCGGTCGACGTCATCATCTTCGCGACCGGCTTCGAATCCACCGACTTCCTCGCCCCCATGAAGATCGTCGGCCGCGGCAATGCCGAGCTGAATCATGTCTGGGCGCATGGCGCGGAGGCCCATCGCGGCGTCGCGGTGGCGGGTTTCCCCAATTTTTTCATGCTCTACGGCCCGAACACCAATCTCGGGCATAACTCGATCATCTTCATGATCGAATGCCAGGCGAACTACATCGCCCAATGCGTCGAAGCCCTGCAGAACAGCCGTCTGCGCTACCTCGACGTCCGCAAGGACGCGATGGAGAGCTTCAACAGAACCCTCCAGAAGGACATGCAGAAGACCGTCTGGGCGGCCGGTTGCTCCAGTTGGTACAAGACCGCCGATGGCAAGGTCACCAACAACTGGTCGAGCTTTACCGCGAAATACTGGTGGGAAATGCGCCACCCGGACTTCGCTGAATATACGCTTGTCGGTGCATGAAGGGCGTCAGCCCTCCGCCTGTTCCATCGCTGCCCCGTTCGGTATCTCGAAGAACAAGGCGAGCAATTCCGCCTGCGAGCGCACGTCCAGCTTCACATAGATGCGTTTGATGTGGTTGTGAGCAGTCCCGGGCCGATGTTGAGCATGCGGCTGACCGCTTTGGGCGGCAGGCCTTTCAAACACTTATGCAGCGACGTTATCGGCAGCTTATCCTAACGTCGCTGTAGTGAGCTGCGTCGAGATTTCCCCGTTCAGTCGGACCCGAGGTTGGAATGCTGTTGCATGGTGTCATCGTCGCTGGAGGAAACGCGTCGCGAATGAGCGGGCTTGAGAAGCCGCTCGTCCTTCTCCGCGGCCGTCCTCTTGTCGATCATGTCATTGAGCGCATCCATCCGCAGGTCAAGGCGCTCGCCCTCAACGTGAAGGAAGAGGCCGCCGCCCTCTATCGTGACACCGCGGCGCGAGAGTTCCCGCTCCTTGCCGACAGGTTTGGCGGCCAGGCAGGGCCGGTAGGCGGCGTTAGCGCGGGGCTCGATTGGGCAGCCGCCTGCGGTGCCGACTGGCTGGTAACCGTTCCGGCAGATACGCCCTTCCTGCCGCGGAACCTTGTCGAAAGACTTGTTGCGCAAGCGGGCGCCGGCGCGCCGGTAGTGGCCGTGACAAAGGAAAAGGTGCAAGGGCTCTGCGCCTTATGGCCGGTGAGTTGCCGCGCCGCGCTGAGGGATGGAATCGATGCGGGCCGCTACCGCAGCCTCTGGTGGACGCTCGGCGATCTCGGCACCGGGCATTGTCGCTTTGAGGATGCCGATGCATTTTTCAACGTGAACACGGGAGATGATCTCGCCGAAGCCGAGCGTATGGCGAATACAGCGGAAGGTCCGATATGAACTGCCGTCTCGTGACGCTGGTCGAATTTTGCGCGCGGGCTGACGGGCGCTGCCGTCTGGAATGAAACTTGCTGCTGGTTCTTCAGGCCATATCGAAGGCCGCCTTCTGTGTAACAGGCGATCCAGGAACCCGGTGCGGAAAGTGGACAGCGCCAGACCGCTCAAGATACTCATCATCGACAGCAACGACGACCGCGCCGCGGTCGTCGAGGCGGGCCTTGCCGGCTATGGCGACGCGCAGATTCTCCGCATGGGATTGTTGGTCGATCTCGTTCGGAAGATCGAGGAAATCCAGCCTGACCTGATCGTTGTGGACGTGGATTCGCCCGATCGCGACACACTCGAAAACATGCGCACTGTGTCCGACATTCTGCCTCGCCCCATTGTCATGTTTGTTGAAGAAAGCGAAGCATCGCTTGCGGAAGAGGCGCTTCGCGCGGGCGTCAGCGCTTACATTGTGGACGGATTGAGCGCGAAGCGTGTGAAGCCGATTCTGGATGTCGCCATCCTGCGTTTCAAAGTCTTCCAGAAGATGCGTGAAGAGCTCGACAAGGCGAAGTCGGACCTTGCCAGCCGCAAGATCGTGGAGCGTGCCAAGGGTCTCTTGATGGAGCAGCGTAAGCTTTCGGAGGAGGATGCCTACAAACTCCTGCGCAACACGGCGATGAAGGAGGGAAAGTCGATTCTCGACATCGCCGACAGCCTCATCTCGATCTCGCGAATGCTCAAGAGCTAGGCAAAGGCTGTTCGCATTGTAATCATCCGGTTGAATTTTTGTGCAATGCAAACAAAAATTATCCTTTAGAATCAAAACACTATTGCGCTCTCGCGGTGTTTGCATATCCTTCATGACAGTGAGCGCGCGGGGGTAACCGGCAGCGCTCCCCGCACAGGGCCAATGGCGGCCCGGGCGGACATAGCGGGTCAATGGCGGCCCACTCCAGACAATGGCGTCTGTTTCGGCGAGCGATCGCTGGACAGGCGCTTTTTTTGTTTCAGCGCGGCTCCGCCGCAAAGCAAGGGTGGCTGGTGAATGGAATCCAACGGCATATGGATATCCGCTTTGGGGGCGGTGTTTGTACTGCTTGCCGCGACGGGCGGTGCCGCTTCGGCGGAAGAAGATCTGGGTGATGCCCTCCTGAACGGAAAGCCCATTATCGATCTTCGCGTCCGCTATGAGCATGTCGAACAGGACGGCGTGGCGAATAACGCCAATGCCTATACGGGGCGCGCGCGTCTCGGCTACGAAACCGGATCGTTCCACGGCTTCTCGGCGCTGACGGATTTCGACCTCATCGGTCACGCCGGACCGGAGGACTACAACGACACGATCAACGGCCGCACGGCATACCCCGTGGTGCCGGACCCCGACACGGCGGAGCTGAACCGCCTGCAGATCGCCTACGCCGGTCTCCCGGACACGACGGTCGCACTTGGCCGCCAGCGCATCATCCTTGGCAATGCGCGCTTCGTCGGCAATGTCGGCTGGCGGCAGAACGAGCAGACTTTCGACGCCCTGCGCGTTGTCAATTCGAGCGTCGACGGCCTCGAACTCGGCTATGCCTATGTCAACCGCGTGAACCGCGTCTTCGGCGAGGACAGCCCAGCGGGCCGTTTCCGTGGCGACACCCATCTCTTCAATGCCGACTACACCGGCTTCGGTGCCGTCACGCTCGGGGCTTACGCCTACCTGCTCGACCTCAACGAAGCACCTGATCTTTCGACCGAAACCTACGGCCTGCGCGTTTCCGCACCTTTGACGCTTGCGGAGAACGCGAAGCTCACCCTGAACGGGGAGTATGCGCGCCAGCATGACCGCGCCGGCAATCCTCGCTCGATCGATCTCGACTACGCCCTCGCCGAGGCCGCGTTCTCCTGGGCGCCCTTCGGACTGACGGCCGGATACGAAGTGCTGGAAGGCGACGGCGTCACCGGTTTCTCGACGCCGCTCGCAACGCTCCACGCCTTCAATGGCTGGGCCGATGTGTTCCTCACCACGCCCGCCGCCGGTCTTGAAGATCTCTATGTCGGCGCTTCTTACGTTATCGACGCCATTCCTGCCATGGAGAAACTCGTACTCGGCGTTACATGGCACGACTTTTCGGCCGAACGCGGAAGTGCCGACTTCGGTAACGAATTCGACATGGTGGCCAACTTCGTCCTGACGAAGAGCCTTTCGCTCAATCTGAAATTCGCAAGCTTCGACGGCGATGGCGGCTTCGCAAGCCGCGACAAGAGCTGGGTCTCGCTGACATACGCCTACTGACACGTAAATGCGCAACCGGTGCAAGGAGTCCACGATGAAGGACAAGAGCGAGAAGAAACTGAAAGCTGTCGATCGCCGCAGTGTACTGAAAGCCGGCGGGAAGTTGCTGGGTGTGGCCGCAATCATGAAGGCCGCGAGCGCTCTCGTGCCGGGCGGAGCCTGGGCAGCGGGCAGCGAAGGACTCGAGAAGACCGATCTCACCCTCGGCATTATTCCGCTTACCGATTGCGCACCGCTCGTCATCGCGCATGAGAAGGGATACTTCGCGAAACACGGCATCAAAAGCCAGATTTCGAAGGAAGCCTCCTGGGCGAATATCCGCGACAAGGTGTCGATCGGCGCACTCGATGCGGCGCACATGCTCGCAGGTATGCCGATTGCATCTTCTCTCGGCATCGGCGCCATCAAGAAGCCAACCATCACCGCCTATTCGATGGATCTGAATGGAAATGGCATCACCGTCTCCAACGAGCTCTACGAGCGCATGGTGGAGGCGGACCCCGAGGCGATGGCCGAGCGCCCCGTCTCGGCGCGCGCGTTGAAAAGGGTGATCGACGCCGACAAGGCGGCCGGCAGAAACGCCATGACCTTCGCCATGGTCTTCCCGGTGTCCACCCATAACTACGAAATCCGCTACTGGATGGCGGATGCGGGCATCAATCCGGACAAGGACGTTCGCCTCATCGTCATTCCGCCGCCCCAGATGGTCGCGAACCTCACCGCGAAGAACATCGACGGCTATTGTGTCGGCGAGCCCTGGAACGAGCGTGCCGTCATCGCGGGTATTGGCAAGACGCTCATCACCAACCATGAAATCTGGAACAACAATCCGGAGAAGGTAGTCGGCGTCAATCTCGACTGGGCGGAAAAGAATCCGAACACGCATATGGCGATGATCCGGGCGCTGGTCGAAGCGGCGCAATGGATGGACCAACCCGAAAATCGCATCGAAGTCGTCGAGATCATCTCGCGGAAGTCCTATGTCAACGCACCGGTCGATGTTGTGAAGATGTCGATGACCGGCACCTTCCGCTACGCGATCGACGAAGAACCGCGCCCGATGCCGGATTTCAACGTCTTCTACCGCTATGCGGCGACCTTCCCCTGGCGAAGCCATGCGGTGTGGTTCATGTCGCAAATGGTCCGCTGGGGCCAGATCGAACAGCCCCTCGATATCGTCAAGGCGGCAAGCGAAATCTACCGACCCGACATCTATCGCGAAGCGGTGAAAGGGCTCGGCATTCCCGTTCCCACAATCGACATGAAGACCGAAGGAACGCATGCCGAGAGCTGGACGCTCGACGAGGCGACGAACCCGATCGCCATGGGCCCCGACCTCTTCTTCAATGGCGACGTCTTCAACCCGGGGAAAGTGCTGTCCTACATCGACGGCTTCAAAGTGAAGAACCTCGCCTTCGCGATGGACGAGCTCGCGAAGCTGAACACGTGAGGAGACAACGGATGAAATCTGCAGCGCTTGCCATCGTCAAGCCGGTAGAGGAGCCAGAGACGGACATGCGGGAAACCCCCAGGCCGCCTTCCACCGCGCTGCGCGAACCTTTGCGGCGGGAGCCTTCCAGGCTCGAGGCGATCCTGCGACCTGTGTTCCTGCCTGCGGTCACCTTTGCGCTCGTTCTCCTCGGCTGGACAGTCATGCAGGCAGCGTTCTTGCCTGCCTTTCCCGATGTTCCGACGGTCTGGAACAAGGCGGTCGAAATCTTTTCCAACCCCTTCTATGTCTATGGCCCCAACGACATGGGCATCGCCTGGCAAGTCATGTACTCGCTGGGCCGCGTCCTCGCAGGCTTCTTCCTTGCGCTCGCCGTCGGCATTCCAGCAGGCTTCCTCATCGGCGCGAACAAGACGTTCGAGCAGGCATGGATGCCGCTCATCGCCATTCTCCGTCCGGTGAGCCCGCTCGCTTGGCTACCGATTGGCTTGCTCGTTTTCCGCGCCGTCGATCCCTCCGCCATCTTCGTCATCTTCATCACAAGCATCTGGCCCGTGATCCTCAACACGGCGGCGGGCGTGAAGGCGATTCCGCAGGACTACCTGAACGTCGCGCGCGTGCTGAATTTCGATCGCCGTGAGATGGTGACGAAGATCTATGTACCGGCAACGCTCCCCTACATGCTGACCGGCATGCAGCTTTCGCTCAGTACGGCATGGATGGTCATCGTCGCCGCCGAAATGCTGACCGGCGGCATCGGCATAGGCTTCTACATCTGGGACGAATGGAACAACCTTTCCGTCCCCTCGATCATCGTTGCCATCGTCATCATCGGCTGCGTCGGCATCGTTCTCGAAACGGGCATGAACTTCGTGCGCCGCCGCTACGACTACACCGGCAAGAAGGAGTAGGGCCCATGACGGAACGGCATCCGGTTCTGCGGATCAGCAAGCTCGGCAAGACCTTCGAAACGCGCTCGGGTTCGTTCGAGGCGCTGCGTGACGTCGACCTCTCGATTTATGAGGGCGAGTTTGTATCCATCATCGGCCATTCGGGTTGCGGCAAATCCACGTTGCTCAATCTGGTGGCGGGTCTCGAGACGGTAACGCTCGGCGGCATTTTTCTGGATGGCATTCTTGTCGATGGGCCCGGACCGGAGCGGGCGGTGGTCTTTCAGAACCACTCGCTGCTGCCCTGGCTCACCGTCTACGGCAATGTCCGTCTCGCGGTAGACAAGGTCTTCGCGGGCCGGAAAACATCCGCGGAGCGCGACGCCTGGACGCGCGAGATGCTCGACCTCGTCAACATGGCGCATCCGGCCGACAAGCGCCCATCGGAAATCTCCGGCGGCATGAAGCAGCGCGTCGGCATCGCCCGCGCGCTCGCCATGGAGCCGAAGGTATTGCTTCTCGACGAACCCTTTGGCGCGCTCGATGCGCTCACCCGCGCGCAGCTCCAGGACAGCGTGATGGAAATTCACGCTCGCCTCGGCAACACGGTTGTCATGATCACGCATGATGTGGACGAAGCGGTGCTGCTCTCGGATCGCATCGTGATGATGTCTAACGGCCCGGCGGCGGGCATCGGGGAAATCCACGAGGTCTCCCTCCAGCGTCCGCGGCGCCGGCTCGAACTCGGGGAGCATCCGGATTACCTCGCCGCCCGCACCGCCGTGATGCGCTTCCTCACCCGCAACCGTACCGACAAGGCGGCCTGATCATGACGAAAAAGCGGAAACTCATCGTCGTCGGAAACGGCATGGCGGGCTGCCGCGCGGTCGAGGAACTGCTCGATCTCGCGCCGGACCGCTACGAGATCGAGATATACGGCGCCGAGCCGGAGGTGAACTACAACCGCATCATGCTTTCCCCCGTCCTCGCCGGCGAAACCGGATTCGATGAAATCGTCATCAATGGGCGAGGGTGGTACGAGGAGAACGGCATCGCGCTTCGAAGCGGTGAGGAAGTCATCGCAATTGACGCTGCCTCGCGGACCATCGCCACGGACAAGGGCGCGCGTTCCTCCTACGACCGGCTGCTGATCGCCACCGGTTCGCTGCCCTTCATCCTTCCCGTGCCGGGCGCGGCGCTCGACGGTGTCATCGCCTTCCGCGACATTGCCGATGTGCGCCGGATGATCGCGACGGCTGAAGGCGGCGGACGTGCCGTCGTGATCGGCGGCGGTCTTCTCGGTCTCGAAGCGGCAAACGGACTTCGCACCCTCGGCATGCAGGTCTCGGTCATCCATCTCATGGACACGCTGATGGAGCGCCAGCTCGACGAGGCAGCGGGCTTCCTCCTGCGCCGCGAGCTCGAGATGCGCGGCATCGAGGTGCTGACGGGCGCGCAAACCGAGGAAATCGTCGGAACGGGCCGTGTCGAAGGCGTGCGCCTCAAGGACGGGCGTCTCGTTCCCGCCGATCTCGTCGTCATGGCGGCAGGCATTCGGCCGAACATCGCGCTCGCCCGCGAGGCCGGGCTTTCCTGCAATCGTGGCATCGTCGTCGATGATTTCATGCGCAGCTCCGATCCCGCGATCTACGCCGTCGGTGAATGCGTGGAGCATCGGGGGCAGGTTTACGGTCTCGTCGCGCCCATCTGGGAGATGTGCCGCGCAGCCGGCGCCGCGCTCGCGGAAGAGGATGGCGAGGGTTATCGAGGTTCCGTTACCAGCACCAAGCTCAAGGTGACGGGCGTCGATGTCTTTTCGGCGGGCGATTTTGCGAGCGGCGAGGACAGGGAGGACATCGTCTTCCGCGATGCAGCGCGCGGCGTCTACAAACGCCTCGTCATCTCGGAAGATCGCGTCATCGGCGCCGTTCTCTATGGCGATACACAGGATGGAAGCTGGTACTTCAGTCTTCTGCGCGAGAAGGAGAACATCGCCGAACGCCGCGAAACGCTGATCTTCGGGCCTGCGCTCGCCGGTGCCTCCCAGGACCCTAATGCCGCCGTTGCCGCGCTGCCCGACACAAGCGAAATCTGTGGCTGCAACGGCGTCTGCAAGGGCGCGATTGTGAATGCGATCAGGGAGAAGGAGTTGACGACGCTCGATGGCGTGCGCGCCCACACCAAGGCGTCCGCCTCCTGCGGTTCCTGCACCGGTCTTGTCGAGAAGCTGATGGCGCTCACCCTCGGCGGCACCTACAACCCCGCAGCCGTCCAGCCGATATGCACCTGCACAGATCTCGGTCACGACGAGGTTCGCCGTCTCATCAAGGCGAAGGAACTCAAGACCATCCCCGCCGTGATGCAGGAACTGGAATGGAAGACCTCCTGCGGCTGCGCGAAGTGCCGTCCCGCGCTCAACTATTATCTCGTCTGCGACTGGCCGGATGAATATGCCGACGATTACCAGTCGCGCTTCGTCAACGAGCGCGTCCACGCCAACATTCAGAAGGACGGAACCTATTCCGTCGTGCCGCGCATGTGGGGCGGCATGACGAGCGCGAAGGAGCTGCGCGCTATCGCCGATGTCGTGGACAAGTTCGCCATTCCCGCCGTGAAGGTCACGGGCGGCCAGCGTATCGACATGCTGGGCATAGCCAAGGAAGACCTGCCGGCCGTCTGGGCCGATCTCGGCAAGGCGGGCTTCGTCTCCGGCCACGCCTATGCCAAGGGGCTCCGCACGGTGAAAACCTGCGTCGGCACGGATTGGTGCCGCTTCGGCACGCAGGATTCCACCGGCCTCGGCATCCGCATCGAGAAGTTCATGTGGGGATCGTGGACGCCCGCCAAGGTCAAGATGGCCGTCTCAGGTTGCCCCCGGAACTGCGCGGAAGCGACCTGTAAGGATGTCGGCGTCATCTGCGTCGACTCCGGCTACGAGATCCACTTCGCGGGGGCCGCGGGCCTCGACATCAGGGGAACCGAAAAACTCGGCATCGTGAAGACGGAGGACGAAGCGCTCGAGCATATCGTGGCGCTCGTCCAGATGTACCGTGAACAGGCGCGTTATCTGGAGCGCATCTACAAATGGGCGAAGCGCATCGGCTACGACGAAATCCGCCGTCAGATCATGGACGATGAGGAGCGCCGCAAGGCCTTGTTTGGCCGGTTCGTCTTCTCGCAGAAATTTGCGCAGGTGGACCCCTGGTCCGAGCGCGTCTCGGGAAAGCACCAGCATGAGTTCCGGCCCATGGCCGAAATCGGTTTTCCCCGGGCAGCGGAGTGAGCGCGATGGCGAGCTGGATCGAGATCGGTAATCTGTCGGACATTCCTCCGCGCGGCGCGCGCTGCGTGACGACGCCGCTCGGGCGCATCGCCGTTTTCCGGACGGCGACCGACGATCTCTACGCGACGGAGGATCGCTGCCCGCACAAGGGAGGTCCCTTGAGCCAGGGCATCGTCCATGGCGCGGCCGTTACCTGTCCTTTGCACAACTGGGTGTTCTCTCTTGAAACCGGCGCCGCGCTCGGCGCGGATGAAGGATCGGTGCGCACTTTCGCGCTGAAGCGGGAAGGGGAAAAAATATTGATGGATGTCGATCTCATGGCCTCCGTCGCGGCGGACTAGAAGGCGTTGGCGTACGGCATATGAAAATGATGAAGCAGCCTCTCGCGAAAACCACCTGCCCCTATTGCGGGGTCGGCTGCGGCGTCGCTGCCCCCCGTGGCGCCGCGAGAGGGGCCCGCATTTCCGGAGACGTCTCGCACCCGGTGAATGCGGGCCGCCTCTGTTCCAAGGGCTCTCTTCTTGGTGAGACGACGGGTCTTGAAGGCCGCCTGCTTCATCCGATGAAAAAGGGAGCGCGCATCGGTTGGGATGAGGCGCTCGACGAGGTCGCCGCGAAATTCACCGCCATCGTCGATGCGCATGGGCCCGACGCCGTCGCCTTCTATGTCTCGGGACAGCTCCTCACCGAAGATTATTACGTTGCCAACAAGCTGATGAAAGGCTTCATCGGCAGCGGCAACATCGACACGAACTCGCGTCTTTGCATGTCGTCTGCCGTCGCCGCGCACAAGCGCGCTTTCGGCGAGGATGTCGTGCCCGGCTGCTACGAGGATTTCGAGGAGGCGGACCTCGTCGTGCTCGTGGGCTCCAACACCGCCTGGTGCCACCCGATCCTCTATCAGCGGTTGCTCGCCGCGAAGGCGAAGCGTGGCACGCGCATCGTTGTCATCGATCCGCGCCGCACCGCGACCTGCGACGACGCCGACCTGCACCTTCCGATTGCGCCGGGCGCCGACCTCGCACTCTTCAATACGCTCTTCTGCGAACTCGCAGCGCGAGGTGTCGCCGACCCGGCCTACGTCGCAAATCATACCGAGGGCCTTGAAGAAGCACTCGCAATTGCGAGTGAAGGCCATCGCTCCGTCGAGGTGACGGCGGAGGCCTGCGGCCTCGATGCGCACGATCTCGAAACCTTCATCCGCTGGTTCGCGGAAACGGAGCGTGTCGTCACCGCCTTCTCGCAAGGGGTCAACCAGTCGAAGACGGGCGTCGATCAGGTCAACGCCATCGTCAATTGCCATCTTCTCACCGGCCGAATCGGCAGGCCCGGCACGGGTCCGTTCTCCATCACCGGTCAGCCGAATGCGATGGGCGGGCGTGAAGTCGGAGGGCTCGCCAACCAGCTCGCCGCTCATCTCGACTTTACGGAGGAGGGGGGCGCCACGGTTGCCCGTTTCTGGCAGACGGATCGCCTCGCAACTTCGCCCGGCCTCAAGGCCGTCGATCTCTTCGACGCGGTTGCGGCCGGGCGCGTGAAGGCGTTATGGATCGTGGCAACAAATCCGGTCGTGAGCCTTCCGAACGCGGATTTCGTGCGCCGCGCGCTCAAGTCCTGCGACTTCGTTGTCCTATCCGATTGTATCGCCCGAACGGATACCGCAGCCTGCGCCGACATCCTGCTCCCCGCCGCAGCTTGGGGCGAGAAGGACGGCACCGTCACGAATTCGGAGCGCCGCATTTCGCGCCAGCGGTCCTTCATGCAGGCGGCGGGTGAGGCAAAACCCGATTGGTGGATCGTCAGCGAAGTGGCGCGGCGCATGGGTTTCGCGGACGCGTTCCCATACCGCGGCCCGGCGGACATCTTCCGCGAACATGCACGTCTTTCCGGTTTCGAGAATGACGGCACCCGCTGCTTCGACATTTCGGCGCTCTCGAATCTGAGCGATGAGGAATACGAAGCGCTCGCTCCCGTCCAATGGCCGGTTCACACGCCAGAAGGCACACCACGCCTTTTCGGCAGGGGGGGCTTCCCGACACCCTCCGGCCGTGCCCGGTTTGCGGCGGCGGCGGCACAGCCGCGCTCAAGGAAACCGACTGCTTTTCCGCTCAGGTTGAACAGCGGCCGCTTGCGCGACCAGTGGCATACGATGACGCGCACCGGTCTTTCACCGACTTTGAGTTCCAACGCGCCGGAACCCGTCGCTGAAATTCACGAGGAAGACGCCCGCGCCGCCGGCATAACGGATGGCGGATTTATGCGCATCGTCACCGAATATGGTTCCGCCGTCTTCCGCGCGCATGTGAGTGCCGGTCAGCGCCAGGGTTCACTCTTCATACCGATCCACTGGTCTGCGGCAAACAGCGCCGGCAGCGGCGCCGGCTGCTTGGCGCATCCGGAGCGCGATCCCTTGTCCGGCCAGCCCGCCTTCAAGCACACGCCTGCGCGTGCCGAGTCCGTCCAGCCGCTATGGCGCGCCTTCTTCCTGTCGCGGCGGGAAATCGCGCCGCCTTCATGTGGCTACTGGGTGGTCCGCCGTGTCGAAGCTGGCTGGCTCTACGAGCTCGCCGGACTATCGGCAGCGGAGACAGCACCGGAACTCGATACGCTCGCGGGTACGCTGGACGCCGAATTCGAGCGGATCGAAATGCGCGACGGGCATGGCGGCGCGCTTCGCCAGGCGAGGCTGCAAGGCGGCCGTCTTGTGGATTGTCTCCTTCTCACAAGAAAGGGCATCTTGCCGTTACGCGACTGGTTGGTCGGCCTGCTTGCGTCCGAAGTGTTGGATGAAAGCGAGCGCCGTGCCCTGCTCTCCGGCCATCCCGCTGAAGGGCAGCACGACGAGGGTCGCGTTGTCTGTGCCTGCATGGGCGTTCGCTCGGGTGCGATCCTTGCCGCCATCGCAGCAGGCGCCTGCAACGTGGCGGCCGTCGGCGAGCAGACTGGCGCAGGCACCAACTGCGGATCGTGCCGCTCGGAGATCCGCAGCCTGGTCGGTCAATCTGAAAGAGACGAGGCGGCATGACCGGAAACCCACACGCAACGGGAGCGGTATCTTTCATTGGCGCGGGGCCGGGCGATCCCGAACTTCTGACTGTCCGCGCCATGCGCCGCTTGCAACACGCGGACATCGTGCTCCACGACGCGCTGGGAACCGTGCAAATTCTAGATCTCCTGCCGGAGTCGGTTCGCCGGATAAATGTCGGAAAGCGCGCCGGACGGCACGCCATGCCCCAGGAGGAGATCAACCGCCTGCTCGTCAACCTCGCATCGCGGGGCAAACGCGTCGCCCGGTTGAAGGGCGGCGATCCCGTTATCTTCGGCCGGCTGGACGAGGAGATGACGGCACTTGCCGAAGCGGACATTCCTTACGAGATCGTTCCCGGCATCACCGCAGCTTCGGCAGCCGCGGCTTCGGCGGGCTTGTCGCTGACCATGCGCGGCGTTGCAAGGCGGGTGCAGTTCGTCACCGGCCATACCCGCAAGGGCGAACCCTTCGATCCCGTTGCCGCAG
Organism: Parvibaculum sp.; assembly: GCF_030694575.1. Classification (GTDB taxonomy): domain Bacteria; phylum Pseudomonadota; class Alphaproteobacteria; order Parvibaculales; family Parvibaculaceae; genus Parvibaculum. Next base: position 57,823 of record NZ_JAUYUS010000068.1, on the reverse strand, counting down.
GTTTGGCCGACCCGGCTGTGACAAGTGTGGTCTATATGGCACGCGGAGCTGCCTCCGCGATCGGCACTGGCCTCATCGATGCCGGCTGGCCGGGCACCACGCCGGTTCTTATCGTGGCGAGCGCGAGCCAGCCTGACGAAGTCCGCGTTGTCGCCAGCCTGAATCGACTCAAGCACGCTGTCGCAGCTCTGCCGCCGGATGCGCCGCTTGTTCTCATAGTTGGAAACATTGTCCCGGGCACGTGTGCGCGGATATGTTCATGTGAGCTGGCTGCGCATTGATACGGGGGTACGCCGCTCCATTGATTCCTGCCGGCTTCCCCAAGGCACTGCCAGCGACGGGCGCGCGGATACTTCGCGCTGCAGCAAAATCCCGGTGAACCAACCGCCCCCTGAACGGGTAGGGGTCATAACAAGCCTCTATGCAGGTTTAGGGGGCATCCCCTTGCCGCCCCGGTCAGCATGAGCCTGCTGGCCGGAAAGAATCTCCGAACAAGCGGGGAGCAGGCTGGCGGGGAGGGAAAGTTGAATAGCTTCCGGTTCAGGCTTGCGCGATTCACGCTGGAACACCACTGGCTGGTTCTGGCTGCCGCCGGTGCGCTGACCTTGTTCCTCCTGGCGGGCATCCGGAATGCCGAACTGAAGACGATATTCTCCGATCTTCTGCCAAAAAATCACCCGTTCGTTCAGGTATTCAAAGATCATCCAAACTTTGGCAATCCGCTAACCGTGACGATCATGGTTCAGCGCAAGAACGGTACGATCTACAATTCTGAGACGCTGAAAAAAGGTCTGGGATATGACGCGCGACGCGGACTTCACGCCGGGCGTCGATCACGATCAGCTGCTTTCCATTTCGACTGAGAAGGCGCGCTATGCGGAAGCGACGCCCGACGGCATCAACACGCAGCCGCTGATGCCATGTGCGGGTGACCTCCAAAATGCCGTTCATGCGAAACGAAGGCTGGCGCCGCGGGAAGGGGATGCCTTGTTGCGGCACTTGGGAGGGCACGCCGAAAGCCGATTTGGAATTTTCCTGTGGCTCTCGGCGCATTAGGCGATAGAAGAGCGTAAACTAGGCCTCTTTGAACGCTCCCAAGCTGCAGGTAACCTGTTGAATACACAGACAAATAAAATCTCCATCGCGCCCATGATGGATTTGAGCGATCTGCGTTTGGGCTCAGCTATTCAAAGAACTGCGCACGTGCAGCGCGCGCGACGGGTTGGCATCTGAGGCACATCGCGATCCAGTAAACAAGCGCGGAGGGACAAGACGCGAGCCGCCGGTCGGACGATGCTTGGCCGATGCGATGGCCAACGATTGATCACGCACCCAGAAAAGGGAGCACGCCTTGCCCTATCCGAATACGCTCATTTTTGTCGATCTGACATCCGACGATCCCGCTGCCTGCGCCCAATTCTATGCAGAGGTTTTCGGCTGGGAAAACGATCCTCGTCCTTTCGGCGTCTATCACCGGATGGTGCCCGGTCAGAATGCGCTGAACACGGATGGATCGCAGAGCCATATCGGCAATTTCCATATCGGCATCCACGACGCGTCGAACGCACGGCCGCATCCCGATCCCGCGGGCGTCGGTCCTCGAGAGATCAGTCGCGACGGCCGCAAGGCGCGGATATGGATTCTTGTGAGCTCCGACGACAGCGAAGCGCGCATTCTGGCCGATGCGGAGAAACACGGAGCGACCATTCTGTGGCGCGATCACTACTGGAAAGAATTCAACGGCTTCAACCACGCGTTCCGCGATCCGTGGGGAAACGAGATCGTGCTCTGGGTCAAAGCCGGGCCGGAGCCGGAAATCCCCGTGCATTTCAGCCGGGAGTAATGTGACCGCACTTTTCAGACGACCTGAATTTCGGAGAGCAGCCCTTCGCTTTCGCGTTGAACCCGAAAGCGCCTGAGGCGTGTCGCCGTGTATTCCCGTGACCTGACGGTTGATACCGCCATGTAGTCCGCATGCACTGCATCTGCCTCGATTTCCAGGACGATAAAGCCGCGATGCCGCGTCTCGCAATAAACGATCTCCGGCACCTCGCGCACGAGTGTCTCCTCGGCGATGTCGTAGACGCGCGGATCGGCGGCGATATAATCGTAGCCGCCTTTTGAGCTGACGCTGCTGGTGGCAAATTCCACGCCGATGCGGCGTCCGCCGGGCGTTTCCCGCAGATCGTTTGCCCAGAAGTGATGGGTGTCGCCGGTGAGAACAACCAGATTTGCTTCTGCCGCGCGGACGGCGTCGTAGACGCGTTGACGGGCCGCTGGATACCCGTCCCATGCATCCGGATTGATCGGCAGGCGCATGGCCGTGCGATCAATCCAGCGTTTGGCATAAGGATTGTCGCGCACCGCAGGTTCGATGACATCCGGTGGAAACGCCCTCGTGTAGTCGGGTGCGTCCATCCGCGCCATGATGACCTGGTTGCCAAGTATCTGCCAGGGTGTTCCGCTGGCGCGTGATGTCTTGAGGCCATCTTCAAGCCACGCAAGCTGCGACGGGCCGAGGATCTCGCGTGACGGATCGGCAAGAACTTCGCGGCGGAAGCGATCGGTGTCCGGCCGGTAGACATAGCCTTCGGGCAACCCCTCAAGCGCCCACGCGCGCGCCAGCGCATAGTCGAGCACCGGGCTGCCATCGGCTTCCGAAAAAGGTGTTTTGAGCTTCTCGATCAGATCGACGTCGAGCGCTGCGGCGTCGGGGTTTGAAAGCGGCTTCGCGGCCTCGGGATCGGAGACATCGTAGCTGATTTCGAAGTAGGTCATCTGCGCGTCGTAGCTCACCTCTTCGCTTCGCGCCGTCAATCGCGTTTCGATGACGTGGAGGCTCGCGAGGTTGCCGAGCTGATAGGTGCGATGAAGACGGTGGAATGCTTCGCCGGGCTTCGGGTCGCGGATCGGCATCCATTCGAAATAGGCACGCAGCGCGGCATCCCTGCGCAGGGACCACGCCCCGTGGGTCTCCGGTTTGTGATTCTGTGCACCGCCGCTCCATGAATTGTTCGCCGTCTCGTGATCGTCCCAGATTGCGATGAACGGGGCGGCAGCATGGGCGGCCTGAAGATCGGGATCGAGGCGGTATTGCGAAAAGCGCTTCCGGTAATCGTCGAGGGTCATGATTTCGTGCGGCGGCTCGTGCAGGCGATCAAGCTCCGCGCCGACATCGCCGCCATAACCGTCTACGCCGGACTCGTAGATGTAGTCGCCGAGATGCACGATCGCGTCGAGGTCGGCGTCCTTCGAAAGCTCCTTGTAGACATTGTAGAAGCCGAAGCTGTAGTGGGAACAGGAAACGACTCCGAGTCGTACTTTGACTGCGTCGTCGCCCGGCAGTGTTCTCGTGCGCCCGGTCGGGGATGCTACGTCACCTGCTACAAAGCGATAGAAATATTTTTGGCCAGATTCGAGTCCGCGCGCGTCGATTTTCACGGTGTGGTCATTTGCACCTTGTGCCGTTGCGTCGCCTTCGGCAGCGATATCGAGAAAATCCAGATCATGCGCCATCTGCCAGCGGAGGGCGACGTCGCCCGATGCCGTGACGCGTGTCCAGATGATGACGGCCGTCATTTCAGGGTCGCCGCTGGCAACACCGTGAAGAAATCTGACCCCGGCCGCGGAGGGCTCCGAGCGTCCGGGCCTGGCGACCAGCGCGGCGCCGCCACCGGCGGCAAGTCCCTTGAGCGCGTCTCGCCGCGTCGGGTTTTCGGATGTCATTGCGAACCTTTGGCTACAGGAAGCGGATGGTTTCATATTGGGCGATCCGCTCGTCCGGTTCTGGTGCCTGCACGCACGGAAACTTGGCTTGCCCGGATGGAGTGAGCACAGGGCTGCATTCCGATGTACAGATCCAACTTATTGAGCGGGTTTGTCGTCGAAGCGCTGCCGGTGCCGGTCTAGGATCGGAAGAGTGCATCTGGTCGGGAGTGGGGATATGGGAGGCGGAGTTCTTTGCGTCGGGCGCAACAGCGTCGACTTTGTTTTCAATGTCGATCTCGGACGTGTAGGACCTGACAGCAAGCAGCGTACAGGCGACCCGGCGGTGCTGATCGGCGGCCAATGTGTAAATGCGGCCGTGACCCTTGCTGGGCTCGGCTGTGCGGTCTTTTACGCCGGCGTCGTCGGTGACGATGTCAACGGAACCCATGTCATGGCGTTTCTCGCCGAGCGCGGAATTGACGGTATAGGCGTGCAGCATGCGCGCGGTATGGCAAATCCGTGCGCCTACATACTTGTGGACAAGGTGACAGGTGAGCGCTGCATCGTGGAAACGGCACCGGAAGCCTATCCCCGTTTTAACGGGAAAATTTCCGAAGCAGTGTGGACGGCCGCTTCGTATGTCTATTTTGACGGGCACGAGGAAGAAGCCTCGCTCTCGATTGCACGGGAAGCTGCGCGGCGTGGGATCCCGACGCTGACGGATGCCGAAATCGCGACGGATGGCACGAGATCTTTGCTCGCGCTCGTCGATACCGCCATCGTTCCGCGGGCAACGGCAGCCGAGATTGCGGGTTCCGGCATACATGGCGACATGTTGACAGCGCTCGCGGAACTCGGCGGGCGTCGGCACGTTGTCACATTGGGTGGCGACGGAGCTGTCGGTGCACTCAAGGGAGATGTTCCCATATTTGTGCCGGCGCAACCCTGCGTCGTGGTCGACACGACAGGTGCCGGCGATGCGTTTCATGCCGGCTTTCTGTTCGCCGACATGGAAGGTGCGCCTTTCGGGAATGCAATGATATTTGCCGCGCGTGTGGCCGCCGCCGTGTGCGCCACGCCCGGCCCCAGTCTCGACAGAGGAACGCTCGCGGCGCTTGCTTCCAGTCTCAATCGAGAAACATGGCTTTACGAATGACGGCGTGCACGCCCCAGTTTCCATCCACCACCTGCGTGATGCCAAAATCGACACCAACGGACATGAGGGAGATGGCCTCATCCTCCGACAGGCCTTTGGACGTCATGAGAAAGCGGCGCGTTTTCCGGAACGCGTCGCGCATTGCCATATCGACGGATGCCTGCTTGTAGACTTCGGTCTGGGCGTTCTTGCCGAGTTCCTTCAGATAGTTCGGATGGGAAAAGCCGGTGATGACCCATTCGTCCGGCGTCTCGATCAGCGGGTAGTCGAGATCGATGAGCTTGCCGGGCAGTTCCCGTTTCTTGTGCAGGATGACCTGGAAAATGCCGGTGAGAGAGCATTCGATCGCTGTGCCGCAAAGCTCCGAGTCGCCTTGTGACGCGTGCGGATCGCCGACCGACAGCAAGCCGCCGGGGACAGAGACAGGCAGGAAGATGCAGGAGCCCGCGCCCAGGCGCCAATTGTCGATGTTGCCGCCGAAATAGGCTGGAGGCACCGAGTCCACAATGCCCCAGTGGTCGGGGGCCAGAGCGACCACCCCGAAATGAGCCCGCAACGGAATCTCGACGCTCTTCAGCACGTCGAAGTTTTTCTCGATCGTCGTGTGATCGACCGGTACGCCCGGGTAGTCGATCAGCTCATGCACCACACCGAACGGATCTGTCTGTGGCGTCCAGCGATAGTTGTAGACCGCGCGTGCGACATCGTTGCCGTGTCGCTTCTCGATCTCGTAGATCGTGATGACCTCGCGCGGTGCTGGTGGCGTGAGCAGTTCGTTGTAGTGGTAGCCCCACCATGCGGCTGCGTTGCTGCCGAAATGCCGCCCCTCGAAGCGCGCGCTGGCACTGGGGCGCGGATGAATGTCGAGGATCCGCAGTTCGACGATGTCGCCGGGCTTCGCATCGTGAATGGAGATGGGCCCGGTGCAGATATGCACGCCAAAGCCCTCGCCCGGTCCGCGACCATAGGTGGACGCATCCATCGGACCGGCGCCTCGCCGATCGACATTCTTGCCGTCCTTGGTCCAGTGGAAAACGCTTTCGGCACCCGGATCGTTCTCGATCATGCGCTCGTAATCGTCATAGGCGTGCTGCGTGAGCGTTTCGATGGTGACAAAGTCGCCCGAGTTCATCTCAAGCACAGGCGGAAGGAAACGGCTGAAATAGCCCCAATGCACGGTATTGGCGGTGACCGGCAGATAGTGATGGCGCGCGCCATCTTCGGACAGCGGCACCGAAATTGGCAGCGTTTCCGAGGGAAGTGCGGGTGTGACGACTGCCAGATCCCCGTCTTCGGGCAACGGCGCCTCATCCGCCGGCAAGTCGGACCAGGAAATCGAACGGTCGTCGCGCGGTGCGCCGAGGCGGTCGTCCGGCCGTCCGCGATTGGTGATCCATGGATGACTCTGTTGCGCGTTGGACGGTGCCGCCCGGCGGTATTCCCGGGGCGAGACGCCATATTGGTCGCGGAACGCGCGACTGAAATGCGCGGCATCGTTGAAGCCCCAACGAAAGCAGATGTCGGAAATGGACAGCTGGCCATGTATCGGGCTTTCCAGATCATAGCGGCAGCGCTCAAGGCGTCTGTAGCGGATGTAACGGATAAAGCTCTGGCCGACGGACTCAAAAAGTTTTTGCACATAGCGTGGAGAGATACCGTGGGCTTCGGCGATGTTCGCGAGCGAAAGATCCGGATCGCCAAGTTGCGCCTCGATGGTCTGGCAAACCCGATGCAGAAGCGCCGCGCGAACACCCGCTGCGCCGCCCAGCGCCCGCGTGTCTGCCTGACGGAAAATGCCCGCCATCAGAAATTCCGGCAACGCCATCTCGATGGGCCTCAACTGGTCGATGCTGAGGTCCTCGAGCGCTTCGGCGACCGAGGACAGAAAGCCGGCCAGCACATGCCCGATGCCGGCGCGGCCCGACAGGTGGATGACCTTGGTCGGCAGTGGCGTCATGAGACGAGGCTGGAATGCAAAGCGTGGGATATAAACGATGATGACGCGGCAATTGGTTTCAAGCGTCAGCGTGGTGTGTGAACCGACAGCGCCATATACAATATCGCCGGCCGTTGCCTTGATGTCGTTGCCGCCATCGTGAAAAGTCAGATGACCTTCGAGCAGAGATGTGAGCCAGATGCCGTCTTTGCCTGCTTCCTTGTTGAGCTCGTGAATGGCGCTGATATCTTGCGGGGTCGATATGAGGCGCGTGAAGCTGATGCCGGATTGCGAAACGACAGCGGACAGCATTCCATAGGCGCCGTCATCGGTTGCATGGCCCGTTGGCTTCAATGCCAGGCGCTCAAGGGCTTCCTGCCACGCCTCGTAGCGGTTGGCCTTGGGATAGGATTCGGTTGAAAATCGCCAGGCATCCATTCGATCGCACACAACTCGTTACCCGGCACCCGAAGGTCTGCCGCAAAAACAGACCTCCCGGTGCCGTAAATTTGTGCAGCTCAAACGGTTCCGCTTTTTTCACGCTCCGGAAATCAGGGGTTTGCGCCGTCGGCTGCGTCGCCGATTACGACGTCGCAAGAAGTGTGCCCACCGCAGGGGCCCCTATTTCTTTTCGGTCGGGAAGATGCTGCGCGGCATGCGGACATGCACGCCCTGACGCCCATCGACGACTTGTGTGACCGTGAAGTCCGCTGAAACGCTCATGAGCGAATAGGCGTCGTTCTTGCTGAGATTACGTTCTTCGTGAAGGAACTTCAGCATGTCCAGAGAGGCATTGCGCATGGCATTGTCGAGGTCTTCATCGAAGCCGTGAACGATCCAGTATTTGGGCGTTTCGAGAAGCGGCGAAGGGAACTCGAAGTCCTTGCGCAAAACGATTTGGAAAAGCACATCGAGCGAGGCTTCGATTGCCGTGCCGCTGATCTCGCCGTCGCCTTGCGAGATATGCGGGTCGCCAACAGAAAAGAGCGCGCCGTCCACCGCCACCGGATAGAACATCGTCGCACCGGCGCCGATGCGCCAGTTGTCGATGTTGCCGCCATGTGCCCCCGGCGGAATGGTGCTGACGCGACCCTCCACATCCGGTGCAACCCCCGCCGTACCGAGATGCGGCCTGACGGGAACACGGACGCCGTTCAAAGCTGTCTGCCGGTCGCATTCGGGGCAGTTGGTGATCTTGCCCGGTGTTTCGTACTTGCCGGGATAATCATAGGCATAGAAGGCCTCGGCTTGATGGGTCGCCCGATCGAGCCGGTAGATGGTCACGCGTTCCTTCTCGTCAAACTCCTTGTGGAGATGCCCCCAGTTTGCGGCGAGGTTGGACCCGTAGTCGAAGCGCGGCGTCATCCGCAGATAACGCACCTCCAGCATATCGCCGGGCTTTGCGCCCTCGACATAGATCGGCCCTGTCATCAAATGGACGCCGGGATTGCGATCGGCTTCGGGGATCGTGTTGTAGATGTGCCGGACAGCGTCATCCATCATGATATCGGGTGCATCGCCGGCATGATGGGTAACCGCCTCGACTTGAACGAGGTCGCCACTCTTCACTGTGAGTACCGGCGCCAGCGCCGGATCGAAATACCCCCAGTGACAGGTCTCCGGCGTTGCTCTGAGGAGGTGGAGGGCGGTGGGATGTGCGTGCGCTGTGGCCTTCGATCCCGGGATTACTGCATGCGCCATGAAACTCCTCGCGCCTTGAGACAACATTTCATCCGCGGCAATGACACTGCGGCGGACGCCGATGTTCAAAGCGGATGAGACGAGTGTCCGACGTACAAGGCGATCGATCTTGCTTTGGAGCGCAGAAGATGTTGCCCGGCGACCCATCGCACAGGGTATTGCCTCGCAAGCGGGCAGAGTGAGGAAGCATATGCCTGCTCCGGTGGCGCAGGGCTCGTCCTTCAGGCGCCGATGACCACGGTTGTCATGTCGAGAGAGCCGTATTCCACCATCGGCGTCTCGAAGCGGACGGGATCGTCCGCGCGCCGGGCGCCAACCACATAAAGCAGCGGCAGGTAGTGATCGGGATGCGGCACGGAAAGCGAGGCGTCGCGTCCCTGCGACGCATAGTCGATCAACCTGTCTGGCCGATCTGCGACGATGCTCTCGCGAATGTAGTCGCCAAACCGGCCCGCCCAATTATAGCTGCCATCCCGCATCCGCCAGTCCATCTCCGGCAGGTTGTGGACGATGTTTCCGCTGCCCATAAGCAGGCAGCCTTCGTCGCGAAACTGCCCCAGCGTCGTCCCGAGCGCGAAATGCTGGTGCGGCAGCATGGTCGCATCCATGCTTATCTGAACCATCGGGACATCGGCCTGCGGGTAGACTTTGGCAAGCACGCACCAGGAGCCGTGATCGAAGCCTCTTTCGTCGTCCAGAAGAACATCGACAGGTGCAAGCCGGCGCGCAATCTCCCCGGCAAGCCCCGGACTGCCGGGAGCGGGATAACGAAGGTCGTACATGGCCTTCGGAAAGCCGCCGAAATCATGGATTGTGCCGGGATTTGGCGCGGCGGTGACCCGAATGCCACGTGTATACCAGTGGGCGGAAACGCAGATAATACCTTTGGGCTTGCCAATCTCGCGGCCGAGATTCTCCCAGCACTGCGTGACGAAGTTGTCTTCCATCACATTGCCGGGACTGCCATGCCCGAAAAATATCGCAGGCTGGCGCCTGCCGTTTCCGTTTCGCATCGGTGGTCCTGCCTCGATGATTTCGTCGTTACGATGCCGATTTCATGCGTTGCCACGTATCCCGGTAGCGCGTAACGAGCCAGTGATTGAGGTCGCTCTGCGCGCGCTCTTGCCAAGAGTAGCGCCCACGCACCGCGAAACGCGATTTGAGCCCGATCTGGACGAGCTTGTCGACATGAAGATCCTGCTCGGTAATTTCCATCGCCGTCCGCATGTTCATGTCGAGACGTTCCTGAAAAAGCGGTTCGGACATGGCGCCGGGAGCAACCAGCCAGCCAATCGTCATGGAATGCCGACCGGCCGATTCAGCGTGGAGTATGAGGTAAATCACCATGTCGGAGGTGATGACCAGCGATAGTGTCGGCGGGATGTTGGCGAACACGGCGCGATGACGTTCCTCGGCCGTCAACTTCGGAAAGACCGGCAGGACGGCCCTCTGCAGCGGATTGAAAGCCGCGTCGGGGTGCAACGTGCCGTTGAAGCGAAGATAGCCGGCGCTCCCCTCAGGCATCTCCGGGAAAATCGCAAGTTCGCTTGGAATGAAATCGTGCAACGGGCCCTTGTGCAACCGGGTGGCATGATAGCCGTCGTTGTTGTTCTCCATCATTACCTTCCAGTTCCACGGATAGCTCTGTGGCTCATCCGGAACCGCACCTTCCGCATTGGGAAGGTCGTAGTGTGCGAGTGCGTCACTCACGGTTTTGAGTCGTGGAGCGAGCGGCAGCGCGTCATTGTCGAAATTGACGAAAACAAAACCTTCCCATATCTCGGTCTTGAGCTCAGGCAGGCCGACATCGTTGCGGTCGAAGCCGCAGGTCTTGCTCATGGCCGGTGCGCCAACCAGCCTGCCGTCGAGTCCGTAGGTCCAGTGGTGATACGGACAGACGAAAGCCTTGGTGTTGCCGCGACCTTCTGCAACGAGCATTGCCCGGTGCTGGCAGACGGCCGAGAGCGCCTTGAGTTCGCCGTCGCGTGTACGCGAGATGATGAGCGGTTCGCCGACATGCGAGGCGGTAAAATAGTCGCCGGGATTTTTCACCCAGTCTTCGCGCCCGACGCAGAGCCATTCGCGGCTGAACAACGCTTCCTTTTCGAACTTGAAAAATTCTTCGCTGGTGTAACAGTGCGGCGGCAACGTTTCTGCTTCCGTGACGTCTCCGAGAGAGCTCTCGAACGCGTTAAAAAAATCATCGGTGAGAATCGTACCGGACATTGACGCACTCCGCTCAATCATCTGCCTCCCGAAAGGGAGCGACGCAAAATTTGGGCCTCTGTTTCCAGCATCGATATTAGGCCGACAGAGACGAGAGCTCTTGTGATTGAGCGACCAAACTGTTGTTCAGGCCTCGCGTCGGTGACCGCATTGCCTAGAAAACCGGCGACGGACCGCCTGCAAAAGTGGCATTGGCAGGAACTTGTATCTACGTGGGAAAAGCAATCGAACGCAAAGAGGCAAGAACCCGGGACCTCCTGAGCCTAGCCTCAGTGCCGGTCCGGCGGGTGCTGGACATGTCAGTCGAACAGGAAGGCGAGACTCATGAAGATCAGCGTGATTGCCGGTAGCCAGCGACCGAATGCGCAATCGGCCAAGGTCGCGGCCTATCTGTTGGCACGGCTGAAGGCGCGCGATGTGGTCGTTTGCGATCCGATCGACATGGGTACTGCGCCGTTGCCTTTCTGGGATGAAACAGCCTTTTCCGCCGATCCCTCGCCGCTGAAGGATGCATGGAAGCCGATTTCGGAAGAGCTATCTTCATGCGATGGTTTTGTCGCGGTCGTTCCCGAATGGCACGGTATGGTGCCGCCAGCCTTCAAGAACATGCTGCTGCTATGCACGACGGAACTGGCCAACAAACCCGGGCTCATCGTCTCGATATCCGCAGCAGCGGGCGGGACATATCCGATCGTGGAGCTGCGAACCACAGGGTTCAAGAACAACCGGATTTGCTGGATACCGGATCATGTCATCATTCGCGGCGTTACTGGCGTGCTGAACGGGGCGCCCGCTGCCGATGTTGCGATGGAGAACATGATCAAGGGCCGCTGCGAACACAGCATCGGTATCCTGATCGAATATGCAAAAGCACTTCGCGCTGTTCGCGCCAGCGGCGCCTGCGATCTCAAAACCTATCCCTTCGGCATGTAGGGAATGAGCGGCGATCAAGTGCTTGGGCGCACACAGACAAGCCTTTGGCACGGCTTTTGTTTAGCGTTTGGGATAGGGCGTGATCGTCATGCCCTCGGTAAGAGCTCCAGTGAGCGTTTCGCAGGATCAGGGCGATGGAATACGAAGTTTTGAAGGTAAAGCCGATGACCATGCGTATCGGCGCTGAAATCGAAGGCATAAATCTCGCCGAGCCGCTGACGAACAAGGTCATTGACGAACTTCATACGGCCCTGATGGAGCATCAGGTGATCTTCTTCCGCGACCAGGATCTGGACCACGTGCGGCACAAGGAACTTGGCGGGGCTTTCGGCGAGCTTGCCATTCACAGCGGCGTCGCCGGCCTGGCGGACCACCCTGAAATCGTTGCCATCCATGCCGACGGAAACTCAAAGTTTGTCGCCGGCGAAAACTGGCACTCCGACCTGACCTGCAACGAAATACCACCGATGGGCAGCATTCTCTATCTGCCTGTTGTACCGGAGGTCGGCGGCGACACAATGTTCGCGAGCATGTATGCCGCGTACGACGCCCTCTCGCCGGGTATGAAGATTTATCTCGAGGGCCTGCACGCGGTGCATGACGGCGAGCATGTGTATCGGCCGATCGTCAACGATCCGAACAAGCGCTTTCCATGCAATACGCACCCTGTGGTGCGCACGCATCCGGTAACCGGCCGCAAGGGCATTTTCGTCAATCCATCCTATACGACTGAAATCGTGGGGCTTGGCAAAGCGGAAAGCGATGGCGTGCTGGAAATGCTCTACAAGCATTGCGCCAATCCGAATTTTCACGTTCGCTTCCGCTGGAAGCCGAAATCCGTGGCGTTCTGGGACAATCGCTGCACCTGGCATCTGGCTGTGTGGGATTACTTCCCGCAGGTGCGTTCCGGTTACCGTGTGACGGTAGCGGAAACGCGACGTCCCATCTGACGGGACCACGATCTTTCCGAGATGAAAAAGGGCGGCATGGAGCCGCCTTTTTCACGTGGTTTCGTTGAAGCCGATGGAAAGGGTGGTGGGTGCCCAGTCGGCTATCTCCGCGTGGAAGGCACCGAGTTTTCGGCCGACATAGTGCAGGGCGTCGGCACCGAGAAGGAGATGCAGCGGCGGCTCGTCGGTCAGAGCGATCTTGAGCACGGCCAGCGCGGCCTTGTCGGGATCCCCGGCCTCGCTGCCGCCGTGCCCGGACAATATGTTGCGGGCAAGGTGTGCAGTCGGTTTGTAGTCCGCGATCTCCGCCTGGCAGAGCGTGAGCGAACGCGTGGCAAAATCGGTGCGTAAACCGCCCGGAGCCACATTCGTTACTTTAATCCCGAGAGGGCGGACTTCCTCCGCTAGCGTTTGGCCGATGCATTCCAGCGCGTACTTTGTTGCGCCGTATATGCCGGTTCCCATCCAGGGAGCGAGCCCGCTTACCGATGTGATGTTGATGACGTGTCCGCGCCGGCGGCGGCGCATGGAAGGCAACACAGCTTGAATAACGCTGAGGGCGCCGAAGACGTTGACGTCGAACTGGGCCCGGATTTCCACCGGGCTGGCTTCTTCGATAGCGCCGATGAGCCCGTATCCCGCATTGTTGACGAGAACATCGACGCCGCCGGTTCGTTGTTCGATCACCGCCGCCGTTGCATGAACCACTTTGTCGTCGGTGACGTCGAGGATATAGCCCAGCGCACGATCCGGCGCTTGCGCCTCGAAATCGTCGAGATCGCTCTGGCGGCGGACAGTGCCGGCGACGATGTCGCCACAATCAAGTGCTGCCGTAGCTATTGCCTTGCCAAGACCACTGCTTACGCCGGTGATCCACCAGACTCTCGGCTTCCTCTCGGGCATACCGCCTCGTCTTTCTTGCGTTAAACGACGCGCTAGAAGGGTTTGTCACCCTTGACCCACAAACGATGCATCAGCCGTATGTACTTCGTATCGTCGAAGACAGTGCCTGTGTGCAACGTGCAGCGATTGTCCCACATGAGAATATCGCCGACTTGCCATTTGTGCCGGTAGACAAACCGTTCGTTGGTGACAAACTCCACGAGTTCATCGAGAAGCGCCAGCGCCGCGTCGTCGTCCATACCGACAATACCCTTAACGGTGCCGGTGCTGACCCACAGCGCTTTCCGTCCGTCGGCGGGATGGGAGCGGACAAGCGGGTGATAGACGTCCGGATTGGCGGCTTTCATCTCATCGCTGAGTTCCATCCGGCCAAACTGGCGGGTCGACATGAGGTGCTGATAGCTGTGATGAAGGATCAGCTTGTCGAGCTGCGCCTTTCGCTCATCGGGAAGTTCGTTATATGCAGCGCAGAGGTCTGCAAGCAGCGTGTCGCTACCTTCCGGCGGAACTTCGACTGCGTAGAGCATCGTGCACATGACCGGCTCTTCCTTGTAGGAATAGTCGGTGTGCCAGCCTACACCGTCATTGTGCGCCCCTATCGATCGACCGTCGACGATGCGGTTGGACAGAATAAATATCTTAGGATATCCGGGCAGCGTGAACTGCGTCTGCGTATGATCTTCAGGATCGCCGAAAAGATCAATGAACGACATAAGGTCGTCCGGCGTCATGTCCTGATTGCGCAAAAGTATCGCACCATTCTCATGGAAGCGATCGACGACCTGCTGTCGTGCATCAGCACCGGCGGTCTTCAGGTCGGTTTCGAAGATTTCCACGCCGAAGCCCGGCATGAGCGGGCGAGTGCGGAGCTGCAGATCGATGGTCATTCGTTACGCCACTTCTTGTATTTTGTCGGGCAAAGCTATGGCTTCTCTCCTGCGCGCGTCTTGCCCCGGTGCGCCCTATGAGTTGAGAGGATTTCCGGCGCTTCGTTCGCTCGCGCCTTGCTGACCAACAAATTGGCAATCTCACCTTGCCTGCTTCGAAAGGGGCAATTGGTGAGAGCAAGAGGCTGGCGGCCTCGGTTTTCCGGCCCGTTTGGCCTTGTTTCCGTCAGATGTGGGGGAGCCCTGCCGGCCGGAAACTGTGGCATGTGCAGCTGGGATGCGGGAGATGGGTGCTGTTGAATTGCCCTGGAGCGGCGCCAAAGCGTAGCAAGGACGAACGAATACTTGATCAAATCGCTTGGCCGGGCGGAGCGTGCCGCGATCTCGTGCAGGGTCTCGCTGATCTGCTGCGCTGCAGGATGATATTTTGTCACCCATCAACTGCATCTGCACAGAAAATCAGAAATAATCATTTGAAAACAAAGGATTAAATATCTGGCACGCGCCTTGCTAATGATATCGCATCTGCGAAGAAGCAAGCTCTTTCTTTGTACTGCGATTGGGGGCGTCAAGCATGAACAAGTCACATTATTTGAATTCCGCCTCGCGAGTGGCTCTGGGGGTCATCCTCGCGGCGTTCATCGTTCCGGTGAACGTAGTGGCGCAGGAAGCGATTGAAGAGGTTCCGGTGGTCGAAGCGACACCGGACGCGGCCGGGGACGCCAAGGTGAGGGAGATGCTTGTCATCTCCGAGCGTGACAAGGCGGGTCTGCTGGAGCAGCAGCCAAGCGATCTGCTTTTCGGCCTGAAGAAGCCGCTGCTGAAAACGCCGCGTTCGGCAACTTTCGTGAGCGACGAGACGCTCAGCGCCTACGGCGTAACGACGGTCGACGATCTCGCCGCCGTCTCGCCGGGCACCTTCACATCATCCTTCTATGGTGTGGAAGGCGCGCTCAATGTACGCGGCCTGCTGGCGGAAACCTATTTCCACGGCTTCAAGCGCATCGAAAATCGCGGTACCTACCAGACGCCGATCGGCGCGACGTCGCGCGTCGACATTCTGCGCGGCCCGCCGACCGCGAATTTCGGTCCGGGCAAGGTCGGCGGTTTGCTCAACCTCGAACCGAAGACCGCGAAGATCAGCGAAGAGGCAGGTTACATGACCGAAATGTCGGGTCAGGTGACCGGCACGCTCGGCTCTTACGACAAGAAGAATGGCAGCTTCGAGGCCGGCATTCCGCTCAACTTCGGTAACACCGCGGGCGGGGTTTTCGTCTATGGCGAGCTGGAGGATTCCGAAAGTTTCTATCACGGCATCGAGCCCCAGCATCAGCTCCTTCAGACGACCGCGCAATTCGAGACGCTAGACGGTTGGACCTATGGCGGCGGCGTCATGTACTACCAGTCGGAAGGCTACCTGCAGACGCCGGGCTGGAACCGCGTCACGCAAGACCTGATCGACAACGGTACGTACATCACCGGAAGCAATTCCGGCATCATCGACGTCAACGGCAATGGCTACATCGACAGAGGAGAGTTGCCACCCGGAGGACTTACCGGGGCTCCGCAATGTTTTGGCGGGTGCGATATCTTGCCTGTCTATCGCCAGTTGGACACCGGCGTTGGGACGACGCAGCTCAGCCGGCGCAATGTCTATACCAGCGATCTCGATTTCAATGAGTCGTCGACGCTGACGATATATGGCGACCTCATCAAAGCCTTCGGCAACGGGTCGGAACTCAAATTCCAGCTCTTCTACGACTCGCTCGATAACGAGCGCTTCGTCAGCTACGGCTTTCCTGCGGATTATAACGCCTACACGGTCGAGGGACGCGTCAGCTACAATTTCGACGTCAAGCTCCCTTCGGAAGCGCCCGTTACGGCAGCGTTCAATGTCGGGATGAGCAATCGCTATTACGACGCCAACAAAAAGGAGTCGTTTAACTATGGTGGCATCGCGCTTGATCGCCGCGACCTCTCTCAGGGGGCAACGCCGACCGATACGCTCGGATCGCCGTTCATTCCCGGGTCGGGCTACACCTGGGACTACAATACGGACTCCAAGTGGAACGATCTCGGCTTCTTCGGCATAGCCGATTTCGATTTCGAGAACCTGGTTTTCCTCACGACAACCGGCCGGTACGACATGTACTGGGTGGATTCCGTGGATAACGGCTCTCTTTGCTACTGCGTTCCGGATCGTGAGCACGATATGGACGAAGCCTTTACCTACAGCGCGATGCTGATGGTGAACGGCCCCTTCGGAATCCGCCCCTACGCGACCTATGCCGAAACCGTGGCACTTGAGTTCGGCCAGGCCGGCGACATAGCGCCCCAAAGCATCGGAAGGGGAGAATATCTTTCCGAAGGTGATCTGCTCGAAGCGGGCATAAAACTCGAAGCGTTCAACGGTGTGCTGACCGGTGCTCTCGCCGCCTATCGTCAACATCGCACGGTGCTCGACAATGTCGGCGGCGGCGTAGACGAAACGGAAGGGGAGGGCGTCGAACTCGAGCTGCGCTATCTCGCGACCGACAACCTCAGCTTCACCTTTGCCGGCAACGTACAGAAGACGAAATTCCTCGGCAGCTACGATGCCTTCTACTACTTCACACCGGCGACCTTTGGCTACGACCCGGCCGATTACTACGGCGCCGCGCTTGTCGGGTATTCCTTCAGCGGAATCGCCGGCATCACAGGCGACAGCTACTACTCCGGCGAGATCGAAGATCGGCGTATCCCCGAAAAGGTTCTCAGCCTCTTCGCGACCTATACGACCGATACCTACGACTGGGGCCATGCCGGCACCACCTGGGGCGTGCGCTACGTTTCCGAGACGGCCGGTCTTGCGTCCAATCCAGTGAAGTATCCCGACTACTTCCTCGTCCAGGCCTCCGCCTATGCGGACTTCCAGACATGGCGGCTGGCGCTCAACATCGACAACGTGTTCGACGAAGAATACTTCACGCCGCTCCAGGATCTCTACGGCGACGTGGCTGTGCTGCCCGGCAAGGGCCGCGAGTGGCGCGTGACGGCAACCTACCGCTTCTGAGTACCGAAGCGTCTATCAGTAACCGAAGTGCATGAAGTCTGGAGGCCAGCAGATGAACGACGCGAAAGAGACGATATATCCGTGGTTCGTTCTGCTGTCCTTCAGCTTCATGTTCTTTCTCGTCACGGCGGGAACCTTCACCTCGCTCGGTGTCGTCTTGCCCGACATGGTTTCCGAACTGGGTTGGGACTGGACGGCGGCCGGGCTCGGCTTCACCATTCTCGGTATTTCCTGCGGGCTTTCGAGCTATCCCCCCGCTTTCATGATCCGCAGGTTTGGCGTGCGGGCGACGATTCTCTTCGGCACCGCCATTCTCGTCGCCGGCTATCTCCTTCTCTATTTCGTGCAGAGCGTGCCGGCCTATTTTGCGGCCATGTTGCTCGCGGGCACGGGCTTCTCGTTCGTCGCCACCGTTCCCGGCACTTTCATGATCGCTCGCTCCTTCAAGAAGCAGTCGATGGCGTTCGGCATCTACTTCACGATTGGCGGCGTGGGCGGCATCGTCGGTCCGTTGATCTACTTCCTGGCCGTCGGCGTCTGGGACGAATGGAGGATGCACTGGATGATCGTCGCGGTCCTCACAGCGATTGCCGGCGTGATCACGGCCGCCTTCCTGCGCGAAGGCGAGGATGAGGATCGCCGCGCAGCCGACGTTGCCACCGCGGCCGCGGTTGAAAGCGCGTCGGGTGTGTATGTTACAAAGCAGTCTTGGACAGCTCTTCAGGCGCTTCGCACGCCGCAATTTTACATTATTGCCGCTGGCTATGTGGCGTTCCTTCTTTGCGGGATCACCGTAAACAGTCTGTCCGTCGGTCATCTGACCGAGATCGGCATTGCCATGGGCGTCGCTGGCGGTCTTCTGAGCTTCGAGGCATTCCTCAATGCAGCCTCGCGAGCGGTCAGTGGCTTCATCGGTGAATATGTCGATCCAAAGATTCTGCTGATCGTGGCGCTTGCACTTCTCGTGGCGGGCATGGTCGGGCTCGGCGTTGGTACGAACTGGTTCGCTCTCATGGTCTATGCCATCGGCATCGGCGTTGGCTATGGCATGACCTTCCTCGCCACGAGCGTCCTGCTGATGAATTACTATGGACGCAGTGCCTATCTCGAACTGTTCTCCTTCATGAACGTTGCAGCAACGCTTGCTTCCTTTGGTCCTTTCCTGGGCGGCTACATGCGCGACGTCACGGGCTCGTTCTCCTACGCCTTCTTTCTCTACACGCTGGTGCCGGCAGCGGTACTGGTCGCGGTGCTGTTCATGCGCCCGCCGCTCCGCGCGGAAGCGGAAGAGGTCGAGGAAGAGGAAATCATGACGGCGGCGATCCTCACCCGGGCGGGTGACCTCGGTCACGTCGCCGACTAACAGATCAGCGATCGGTCCGCGATCCGCTCAGTAAGGCAAGCAAGAGGTCAGTAGAAGAAAATGTCCGTCTCCGAGGCAAAGAAACAGTTCGGTGTCTTCCTTCCCATCGCCAATGGCGGCTGGATCATTTCGAAGAACACGCCCCCGCTCGATGCGTCCTACCGGCAGAACCGCGAAATCGCCATTCTGGCGGACGAGATCGGTCTCGATTTCATCATGTCGATGATGAAGTGGCGAGGCTTCGGCGGCGACACCGATCATTGGGGCACTTCGCTCGAGTCCGTCACCATGATGGCGGGCATCGCCGAGGTGACGAAGAATGCGCGCATCATCGCCACCGTTCATACGCTGCTGCAGAACCCTGCGGTTGTCGCCAAGATGATCGCGACGCTCGACCAGATTTCGGGCGGCCGCGCCGGCCTCAACATCGTCTCGGGCTCCTACAAAAGCGAGTTCGACCAGATGGGCGCCTGGCCCGAAACGCTCGACCACGATGGCCGCTATCGCTTCGCCGAGGAATGGACGACGCTCGTCAAGACGATGTGGGAGAAGGATCACGTCGACTACGACGGTGAGTTTTTCAAGTTCAAGGATTGCATTTCTCAGCCGAAGCCCGTCTCCAGTCCGCGCCCTTATCTGATCTGCGCCGGCCAGTCGGAGAGGGGCTTGCGCTTCACCGTGCAGCACACCGATGCCTGCTTCATCGGTGGCAAGACGGCTGAAGATACACTGCGGATCAGCCGGATGGCGCGGCGCGTTGCCACCGAACACGACACCACCATCAAGGTCTTCGCGATGAGCACCGTCGTTTTCGGTGAAACCGACGCCGAGGCCGAGAAGACGGTCGCATACTACAAGGAAGGTCTCGACTGGGGCGCCGCGCAGGGAATGATGCGCAGCTACGGCATGGAAGTGGACGGCAGCCCGAGCGTGATGGGAGAGAAAGCCAAGGAAACTTTCATGACCCACACCGTGGCCGGCACACCCGCCACCTGTCAGCAGAAGATCAAGGAGCAGATTGAAGGCTGCGAGCTCGATGGCGTGATGCTGATTTTCCCGGACTACGTCAAGGGATTGAAGACGATGGGCGCTGAGGTTCTGCCGGGCCTGAAGGCATACTTCTCATGACAGCCGTTCCCCTCACAAGCCGCGCTGCCGCCACCGGTCTGGCGGAATGGATCGCGCCCGGTCGTACGGCGCTTTGTGTGATCGACATCCAGGTCGACTTCGCCGCACCCGATGGTCTGCTTGCCGGATTCGGCGTCGATATGAGTGCGGTGCCTGCCGCGATCGCCAATGCCGAGAGGCTGGTTGCGGCCGCCCGCGCGGCAGGTGTGGCGGTCGTTTTTGTCGGTCTCGAGACGAGGCCAGAAACGGACTCGCCCGTCTGGACCGAACGCATGCGCCGGCGTGGTGTCGATCCTGAGGCCGAAAGCGGAGTCTGCCGTGCCGGAATGCCGGGTGCGGCGTTTTACGGGCCGCAACCCCTCCCGGGGGACCCGGTCGTGATGAAGCCAAAGTACAGCGCCTTCCACGACACGGATTTTTCCGAGGTGCTTGCGAAGCTCGGCGTCGACACGCTCATCGCCTGCGGCCTCACTACGGAATGCTGCATTGACTGCACGGTTCGCGATGCCTTCCATCGGGACTATCACGTCATCATCGCGGCGGATGCCTGTGCCGCTTATGGCGACGATGTTCACGGTGCTGCGTTGCGGATGCTGGAGCTCAACTGCGCCATTCTGAGCGCAACGGCGGAAATCGAAGCCTCCTGGGGAGGCGTCAATGGCTGACCTTCTGAAAATTGAAGGCAAGGCGCCTTATCAGGTGACCGATGAAGATCGGGCTGCGCTCGAAGCGGCGATAGACGAAGACGAGCTCTGCAACCTCGCTTTGGAACTTGGAAATATCCCGAGCCCATCGCGGAACGAGGCGGCTGCAAGCAAGTATGTCTTCGACTGGATGCAGCGCGAAGGTTTCAGTCCCCGTTCGGTCGGAGCTACGCCGGAACGTCAGAATGTAATTGGCGAGTATGGCGGCGACGCTCCCGGCGCGAATCTCCTCTTCACCGCACATCTCGACACCGAAGCGCCGACCTATGAGCCCGATCTCGACTTCGCCAAGTATCGGCCGGAGACGCTCGCCAATCGCGAATGGCTGGAGTGTTGGTTGGAAGATGGAAAACTGTTCGGTTATCCGATCGCGAATGATCGGGGCCCGATGAGCTGTTTCATGATAGCGGCGAAAGCGCTCCGCAAGGCGAACATCCCGCTTGCGGGCAAGCTCTATCTCACGGCATGTCCGGGTGAGATAGGTCCGGAGCCAATAGAGGACAGGCGCGGCGTCGATTACCTCGGCAAGGATATAGGTGCGCACTATCTGTTTCATCACGGCGGTGTGGCGCCGGATTATGCGATTGCTGCAGAGGGATGCGATTTCGGCCTGACATGGGTTGGCTGTGGGTACGTTGTGTTCCGTATACGAATATTCGGGCAAGGAATATTCACGCCAATTCTCGATTACCCGGACGACATTCTCCAGCACCCAAATCCGGTTTACCGGCTCGGTCCTATCATCGAGGCCTTGCACAAATGGGGAAAGACCTATCCTGAGCGCAACTATTATGAGAGTGCCGGCGGCATCTCGGTTCCGAAGACACAGATCGACTCCATCAAGGCCGGCGTTCCCTATTCCTTCGGCACCGGCACGGAAGTCGTTTCTATCTATTTCGAGGCGGGCCTAACGCCGAAGCAGAAAGCGGCCGATGTTCTGCACGAACTGACCGCATTGATGCGCGGGTTCGATATCGAAGGCTTTGAGATCGAGCCGATGGTTGTTCGCCACGGATTTGAAGCCGATGCAACGGATGTGGCACCTCTGGTCGCCGCCGTCGGCGCGGCAACGGAACTGACGCTTCGTGAGCCGTTGCAGCGCGCGAACCCGGTCTATTCCAGCATGTGGCGCGACCAGAATGTCTTCAACATGCACCGTATCCCGGCTGTCACGACCGGCATGCCTCGATGGCGGCCGACGCCGGCCGATCTGGCGAAAAGCGCTTTGATATATGCGCTGACGGCGTTGTCTGTCTGTGGCCGTGCGCCCGAAGGGGCATCCCGGACAGCATACAAGCCTGTCTACGGCGACAATCCATTCTGATGCGGAGGCAAGGGCTATGAGCCAGACATCCAGATACGTGCCATCCGTTGTCGACCAGGCTGAATACCGGAACGCGCTTGGCAGTTTTGCCACGGGGGTCACGGTGGTCACTACAAAAGCAGCCGGCGCTCCTGTAGGCACGACGGTTAGCGCATTTTCAGCGCTGTCACTCACGCCGCCGCTGGTCCTTGTCGCACTGGCGCTGAAAAGCGAGACGCTGGCGCACATAAAAAGGGCAGGATTTTTCTCCGTGAATATTCTTTCGGCAGGTCAGGACGACATCGCCACCTGCTTTTCGAAAGCAAACGGCAGCGCCAAGTTTGAGGGTATTTCTCACCGTGACGGACAAAACGGTGCGCCGCTCATCGATGGCGTTGCCGCCGCAATAGAATGTGACCTCGAAGACAGTCTTGCGGGCGGGGATCACGAGATTTTGGTCGGTTTGGTCAGAGCCGCGAGCGTCGATCCGAATCCGGTGCCTCTGGTCTATTACCGAAGTGCATTTGCCGAGCTGACTGTTGGCGGGCTTGAGGTTCGATGAGATGAACTGGCACCTGTTGTGCATGGACAAAACCAACGGTCCGCGATCCATGTGGCGGACCGGGTGCGTGAAAGTGACTGACAAATGAGTACGCTTGATTTCCAGGAAGGTCATCCAGCGTCGAGCCGTGTTGTCGGGCTTGGTGTGGTTATCGGCCTGCATCTTCTACTTTTGTGGGCACTCGTGAGTGGCCTTGCCCGCGATGTCGTGGAAGCCGTTCAGCAGCCGCTGCAGGTTGCGCTGATTGCGGAGCCGTCCAAGGAAGCACCGCCGCCGCCACCCGAAATCGTGAAGCCGCCTGAAGCTTATGTGCCGCCACCGGAAGTCGCAGTGAAGCCTGCACCGGCACCGCAGAAAACAATCCAGCAGGTACAGACGGTCAAACCGGATCCGGTGCCAGTTGTCCGTGAGCCGCAACCGGTCCTCCCGCGCGCGGATCCAAGTCACGGCAATACCCAGCCGCCCTATCCCGCCGCGTCGAGGCGCGCGGGAGAGGAAGGCCGTGTGATTCTCATCCTCTTCGTATCCGAGGACGGGAAAGTGACAGACGGCCGGATCGATACGTCCAGTGGCTTTCCGCGTCTCGACAAGACAGCGCTCATGCATGCCAGACGCACATGGCGCTTCACCCCGGCAACGCTGGACGGAAGGCCGGTTGGACATTGGATGAAGTTCGCCGTGACGTTCAAGCTGACCGACTGAAGCTGATGCTTTCCTAGATGACATTCCAGAAGACGAGTAAAGGACCCCAGTGATGAAGATCCGAGGCAATTTTACTTTCCCCATTCTCAGGGCAACTGCGCTTGCGCTGACCTTTGCTGTCGGGTTGGCTGTTGCTCACGCGCCGGCCCATGCTCAGGAGGAAACCGCACCTGCCGTTGCCGAAACGCCCGTCGAAGGCGAAGCGGCGGCGGAGGCGACCGGAGAGGCCACAGGCTTGCCCGAGATAGCGGAGGCCGAACCGGCATCGGCAGCTGAACAAAATCCCTATGGGCTGGGTGCTCTGTGGGAGCAGGGGGACTTCGTTTCCAAAGCGACACTGATGATCCTTGCGTTCATGTCCATGGGCTCATGGTACGTCTTGATTACCAAGCTCTTCGAACAGCGCCGAATGTTCGATCAGTTCAATCGTGTCATCAAACTCTTCGCACCCACGGATACGTTGAAGGAGGGCATTGAAGCTCTGCCAAAGCGCAACTCCTATCGTGTCGTTGCGGAGGATGGCGAAGAAGCGGTGGCGCAATTCAAGCGGGGATTGAGCAGCGAAGTCACCCTGTCGGATTGGTCAACAGCAGCGCTGAGCCGATCCGTAGAAGGGCTGACGGCGAAGCTCCAGGGCGGTCTTGCACTGTTGGCGACGGTTGGTTCAACCGCACCTTTTGTCGGTCTTTTTGGCACTGTCTGGGGCATCTATCACGCGCTCGTTGCGATCGGCGTGTCCGGCCAGGCATCCATCGACAAGGTTGCCGGTCCGGTTGGCGAAGCATTGATCATGACGGCGATCGGCCTCGCCGTGGCCGTCCCTGCGGTGCTTGGATACAACCTGCTGACGCGCCGCAACAAAGCCGTTGTTTCGCGAGCGCGCCGCTTTGCGACCGAAGTTCACCTGCGCATTCTGTCCGGAAAGGTCGCGTAGGTTCATGTCGGGTAGACGAAATCAAGCCGAGGCACGATCATGGCAATGAACGTAGCAAGCAACGGCGATGAAGATGAAGTGATGTCGGCTATCAACACGACGCCGCTTGTCGACGTAATGCTGGTGCTTCTGATCATCTTCCTGATCACCATTCCGGTTGCGATCCAGACTGTTCCGGTTGAGTTGCCAAAGGCGAGTAGCGAGATCAATCAGACAGAACCCAGGAACATCACCATCGCGGTTGATGCTGATGGGCATTACTACTGGAATGCGTCTCGTGTGGAGACCCGCGAGGAGATGCTGAAGAAACTCATCGAGGCAGCGCAGGCAGATACTCAACCTGAAATTCAGGTTCGCGGCGACCGGATGACGCGCTTTGAGTCCGTGGGCAGACTTATTCTCGATATCCAGCGGGCCGGGATTCACAAAGTGGGTTTCATCACCGAACCGGTTCAAGGCAGCTAGAAGGACATGGCCTCATGGCAATGAACGTTGGCAGCGAGGGTAGCGAAGACGATCCCATGATGGAGATCAACACCACGCCATTGATCGACGTGATGCTCGTGCTTCTCGTCATGCTCATCATCACGATCCCGCTGCAAACTCACGCGATCAAGCTCGATATGCCTCAGGCTGTCACGCTCGAAGCGCCGCCGCAGGAGCCGTCGGTCGTTCAGCTCACGGTGGATGCGGACGGTGTTGCGTATTGGAACGGTGAAAGCCTGAGCGATATTTCGGCATTGGAAGAGAAGTTTTTCGCCGCAGCCACCGCTGTTCCCGAGCCGGAGATACATCTCCGTCCTGACCGCACGGTCGAATACGATCATGTGGCAAAAGTCTTGGCCGCGGCACAGCGCCTCGGCGTTACGAAGATTGGCTTTGTCGGCAACGAGCAATATATCGATTGATTGAGGGATGCCTGCGTGGCGCTCAAACTTGGCTCCGGCGACTTGTCTTCGGAGCTTCAAGTGTGCTGCACAGCGGAGGATGGGCTGACTTCTACGGCCGCTCACGGCATCCGCGACAAATTTTTCCTGGCAGCCTTTTCGCGGAATCTCTGCGGTTGGTGAAAGTTAAGTATGTCTCTATACGGAGGGTATCGAGGTTCAGCGGCGAGACATGAGGTTCAATGTTTGGGAGAGAAGAGGAAAGCGCGATACCTCCATGGACGTTCTCCCAAAGTTTTTCATCCGAGCGGGCGCACACTGAATCAATAGCTTCAGGTGAGGTGGCGAACCTCGCCCGCGTGCGAAACGATGCACATTATTATTGCATAGCCTTCCGCGACCGGCGCGCGGGGGCTTGGCAGCCCGAGCATTACCTCTTGACAAAAATGTAATGTATCGTACATTACATGAATAGTCGTCTCGGTCGTGGCATATCCCCCCGCCATGCTCGCGCACTCCCCCTTTTCTGCGCACCGGGACGGTTCCCTTTCGTGGATACCGACAGGAGTCGAGATGCGTGGCGGAGTGATTGTAAGGCTCGCGGCTTTCCTTGTGGCGGCGGCCGTCCTGAGCGGATGCGACAGCGGTGAAGAGCAGGCCGGTCCCCCACCGACGGAAGTCAGTGTAGTAACAGTGAAGCCCGAGCAGCTTGAAGTGATCACGGAGCTTTCCGGGCGCACATCGGCCTTCCGCGTGGCGGAGATCCGGCCTCAGGTGACCGGCATCGTCCAGAAGCGTCTCTTTGAAGAGGGCACAAAGGTCGAGGAAGGGCAGCAGCTCTACCAGATCGATCCCGCGCTTTATCAGGCAAATTTCGATGCGGCGAAGGCCGCGTTAGCGAAGGCGGCAGCGAATGAGAAGGCCGAGAGGGCCCGCGCCGCCCGCTACAAGGAACTTGTCGCTGTGAACGCGGTGAGCAAGCAGGACTATGACGACGTCATGGCTACGCTCGCCCAGAGTTCTGCGGATGTCGCTACGGCGAAGGCGAACCTCGATACCGCGGAAACAAATCTCGCCTACACAAAAGTCATTGCGCCGATTTCGGGCATCATCAGCCGCTCTTCGGTGACGGAAGGAGCGCTGGTCACAGCCAACCAGGCGACGGAACTTGCCACCGTGACGCAGCTCGACCCCATCTATGTCGATCTCACGCAATCCGCGGCCGACCTGCTCCGGATGAAGCGCGCAATGGCCGAGGGCAGGATCCAGGGGGCGAAGGGCAGCAAGGCGCCCGTAACGTTGAAGCTCGAAGGCAGCGAAGAGCAGTATGGCGGCACGGGCGAGCTTCAGTTCTCGGGCGTCACAGTCGCACCGGATACCAGCATGGTTCAGTTGCGCGCAATCTTCCCCAATCCCAATGCCGAACTTCTGCCTGGCCTGTTCGTAAGGGCCATCGTGCAGCAGGGCGTACTCGAGAATGCGATCCTCGTTCCGCAGCAGGGCGTATCCCGTACACCGGATGGAAAAGCGCAGGTCTGGCTTGTGGGCGACGACGAGAAGGTGACGCAGAAAACCGTCACTGCGCTTCGTGCCGTCGGAGACAAATGGCTCATAAGCGAGGGGCTCGAATCCGGCGACCGTGTCGTGATCGCGGGTGTGCAGAAATTGCAGCCGGGTGTCGAGGTCAAGGCGGTGGAAGCAGGCGAGGGCACACAACAGCCCGCGGGCGCAGCACAGCAGCAGGGCCAGAAGCCCTGAGGCTCGGCGAGCGTAGACGCGATTCAGGTTCAACGGAGCGTTAGTTCAACATGGCGAATTTCTTTATCGACCGTCCCGTCTTCGCCTGGGTCATTGCCATTGTCATCATGCTGGCCGGCGTGCTGTCGATCATGCAGCTGCCGATCGAGCAGTATCCGCCTATCGCGCCCCCCTCGGTGACCGTCACCGGCACCTATCCGGGGGCCTCCGCGCGAACGGTCGAAAACACCGTGACGCAGGTCATCGAACAAAAGATGAGCGGCCTCGACTACCTCCGCTACATGTCCTCGACCAGCGACTCATCGGGCACCGGTACGGTCACGCTTACGTTCGAGCCGGAAGCCGATCCGGATATTGCCCAGGTCCAGGTGCAGAACAAGCTGCAAGCGGCTCTGCCCCTCTTGCCGCAGGAAGTGCAGCAGCAGGGTGTGACGGTCGCGAAATCAGCCAGAAACTTCCTCATGGTTATCGCGTTCATTTCGACGGACGGCCGGATAAACGAAACCGAAATCGCTGACTACGTCGCATCGCATATCCAGGATCCATTAAGCCGCGTAAACGGCGTAGGCGAGATTCAGCTTTTCGGGCCTCAGCATGCCATGCGCATCTGGATCGATCCGCAAAAACTGCAGAGCTACGGAGTAGCGGTATCGGATATTTCCACCGCGATAAGTGCACAGAATGCGGAAGTGTCGGCAGGACAGATCGGCGCTCGCCCGGCGGTGGCAGGCCAGCAGCTCAACGCCACAGTGACGGCACAGACGCGCCTTGAAACACCGGCCCAGTTCGAGAGCATTCTGCTCCGCGTCAACGAGGATGGATCGCAGGTGCGCCTCAAGGATGTCGCGCGTGTCGAGCTTGGTTCCGAGAGCTATCAAACGATCGGACGCTATAACGGCGATCCGGCCTCCGGCATTGCCATCCGGCTGGCAACGGGAGCGAATGCACTCGACACGGCGGAAGCGGTTCGCGCGAAACTTGCCGATCTCGAACCCTTCTTTCCCGAAGGTCTGAAGTCAGTCATCCCGTACGATACAACTCCCTTCGTCCGGCTCTCGATCAACGAGGTGATCAAGACGCTTGCCGAAGCGATCGTGCTTGTCATTCTTGTGATGTATCTGTTCCTGCAGAACGTCCGTGCGACATTCATTCCCGCCGTCGCCGTCCCTGTCGTTCTTCTCGGTACGTTCGGAATTCTCGCCGCATTCGGCTTTACGATCAACACGCTCACCATGTTCGGCATGGTGCTGGCGATCGGTCTCCTCGTCGACGACGCGATCGTAGTGGTGGAAAACGTCGAACGTGTCATGAACGAGGAGGGCTTATCGCCACGCGAGGCGACCCGAAAGTCCATGAGCCAGATTACAGGCGCGTTGATCGGCATTGGTCTCGTACTCAGTGCGGTCCTTATTCCGATGGCGTTCTTCGCTGGATCGACCGGCGCGATCTATCGCCAGTTCTCGCTGACAATCGTGTCGGCCATGGTGCTGTCGGTGATTGTCGCACTGGTGCTGACGCCCGCACTCTGTGCCACGATCCTGAAGCCGACGACAAACCACGGTGAGGAGAAACGAGGTTTCTTCGGCTGGTTCAACCGCATGTTTGACCGCGGCGGACGTTCATACGAATCGGGCGTGCGCCGCTTTCTCGCCGGGCCGGTGCGCTATATGGCCATCTACGCCGTCATTGTCGTCATCCTCGGTGCTCTCTTTCTCCGTCTCCCGGCGTCCTTCCTGCCGGACGAGGATCAGGGCTTCATGATGACTTTGATTACGACGCCGGCGGGCGCGTCTGCAGAGCGCACACGGGAATCCGTGAAGCTCGTGGAAAATTATTTCATGGAGCAGGAGAAGGATTCCGTGCAGGGCCTGTTTTCGGTCGTGGGGTTCAATTTCGCCGGCGCGGGCCAGAATTCGGCAATGGCTTTCATCAACTTGAAGCCATTCGACGAGCGCGGAACGGACGAGACAAGCGCCTTCAGCGTTGCGCAACGCGCCATGGGTTTTTTCAGCACCATGCAGGACGCCATGGCCTTCGCCATTATTCCACCATCGATCACGGAACTCGGGACGGCTTCGGGCTTCGACATGCAGCTCATCGATCGTGCTGGGATCGGTCACGATAAGCTTATGCAAGCGCGCAACCAGCTTCTCGGACTTGCTGCGCAAAATCCGAAACTCGTTGGTGTGCGGCCGAACGGACTGGACGATATGCCGGAGTTCCGCGTCGATGTGGACCAGGAGAAGGCAGCG
The DNA here is from genome assembly GCF_030694575.1 of Parvibaculum sp. Classification (GTDB taxonomy): domain Bacteria; phylum Pseudomonadota; class Alphaproteobacteria; order Parvibaculales; family Parvibaculaceae; genus Parvibaculum. Next base: position 28,778 of record NZ_JAUYUS010000068.1, on the reverse strand, counting down.
GCGCTTGGCCTCGCGTTGTCCGACGTCAACAGCACGCTGTCGGCAGCTTGGGGATCCAGCTATATCAACGATTTCATCGACCAGGGGCGCGTCAAGAAAGTCTATCTTCAGGCAGATGCGAAGTTCCGTATGCTGCCGGAGGACGTCTATAAGCTCCATGTACGCAATGCGAACGGTGAAATGGTGCCTTTTTCCGCGTTTGCGACCACGCACTGGACATACGGTTCGCCGCGGCTCGAGCGCTTCAACGGATCATCCTCGCGCCAGATACAGGGCTCCGCTGCGCCGGGCGTGAGTTCGGGCGACGCCATGGTCGCAATGGAAGAACTGATGGATCAGCTGCCGGAAGGCGTTGGCTATGAGTGGACAGGATTGTCTTATGAGGAACGGCAGGCGGGTGCGCAAGCGCCGGCTCTTTATGCGCTTTCGCTCCTGTTCGTTTTCCTCTGTCTTGCCGCGCTTTATGAAAGCTGGTCGATCCCGATCTCGGTGATGCTCGTCGTTCCACTCGGCGTTCTCGGCGCCGTGCTTGCGGCCACCATGACTGGACTGTCCAACGACGTCTATTTCCAGGTGGGCCTGCTCGTTACGATCGGCCTTGCTGCGAAAAACGCCATTCTGATCGTCGAGTTCGCAAAAGATCTCTATCAGGGCGGTGAGAGCCTCATTGAGGCGACGATGCACGCGGCCCGATTGCGTCTGCGGCCGATCATCATGACGTCGCTCGCATTCACACTCGGCGTTATGCCGTTGGCGATCGCCTCCGGCCCCGGATCGGGCAGCCAGAATGCCATCGGCATCGGCGTCATGGGCGGCATGATCTCGGCGACCGTTCTCGCCATCTTCTTCGTGCCGCTTTTCTTCGTCGTGGTGCAGCGCTTCTTGCAGAAGCGACCAACAGCGACGCCCCTGCCGGAAACGGAAGCAGATCGATGAACAAGTTTCTTCCCCTGATCGTCCTGTCGTTGCCTCTGCTCAGCGCCTGCACATTGGCGCCGGACTATGAACGGCCCAATGCGCCTCTGCCGGCCAGGTGGCCGTCCGGCGCGGCCTACAGCGAAGTGAATATTTCCGTGAAGGGCGATGTCGATCTCGCTGCTCTCGGCTGGCGGGACTTCTTTTTGTCGGACGCGATGCAAAAGCTGATCGCGCAGGCGCTGGAAAACAATCGCGATCTGCGTGAGGCGGTGCTCAATGTGGAAGAGGCGCGCGCATTATACCGAGTGCAGCGCGCGGATTTGCTGCCGGGCATCAGCGGCGACGGTACGATGGCGCGTGAGCGGGTGCCGGGCGATCTTTCGGGCACAGGACAAGCGAGCACGGGAACGAGCTACAGCGTGCAGGCGAATGTCGCAGCTTATGAGCTGGATCTCTTTGGCCGGGTGCGTAGCCTCAACGAGCAGGCTCTTCGGGAATATTTTTCCACGGACGAAGCGCGCCGCGCCGCGCAGATCGCGTTGATCGCCGAAGTTGCCAATGCCTGGCTGACGCTCAGGGCGGACCAACGCCTGTTGCAGCTCACCGAGGAAACGCTGGCGGCGCAGGAGCGCTCCTACGATCTCGTAAAGATGACCTATGAACGAGGCATGTCGTCGAAACTTGATCTCGCACAGGCACAGACCGCTGTCGAGACGGCACGGGTGAACCGCTTCGCCTTCATCCGTCAGGTCGCACAGGACCGCAACGCCTTGACGCTGCTTGTCGGCGCGCCCGTCGACGATGCGACGCTGGACGACGCGCAGGACATCGACCGCTTCGTCGCGGACGTGCCGACAGGACTACCCTCGGACCTGCTCGCGAACCGCCCCGACATCAGGCAGGCTGAGCATTCTCTGCGGGGCGCCAACGCGAATATCGGCGCGGCGCGGGCCGCCTTCTTTCCCAGGATCACCTTGACGGCTGCAGGCGGCACGGCCAGCAGCTCGCTTTCCGGCCTGTTTGAGCCCGGCTCCGGCGCATGGAGTTTCATGCCCCAGATCAGCATTCCGATTTTTGAAGGCGGGCGGAACATCGCCAACCTCGAAGTCGCGGAGGTCCAGAAGGACATCAATATCGCGCGCTACGAAAAGAGTATTCAGACGGCCTTCCGCGAAGTGGTGGATGCTCTGGCCGGGCAGGGCACCTACGGTGGACAACTGGACGCGCAACGTGCGCTGGTGACAGCGACAGCGGAGAGCTACGCGCTCGCGGAGCGCCGATATCGCAGCGGGATCGACAGCTATCTCACTTTGCTCGATGCGCAACGCTCGCTTTACGCAGCGGAGCAGGAGCTTATTCGCACCCAGCTTGCGCAAGTGAGCAATACAGTCACTCTGTACAAGGTTCTGGGTGGGGGCGGCTTCGAACAAAGCGCCGCTGAAAATGGGGGGGGAGAACGATGAGACAGGGGCCGGGGCACAAGGAACCGACTCGCCGCGAGAAAAGACGACAGGCGATTCTCGATGCCGCACGTGATGTCTTTCTGCAGCAAGGATATGGCGCTACCAGTCTCAACGACATTGTGGGCGTATCGGGCGGATCGCTTGCAACGCTCTATGACCTCTTTGGCGGGAAGGCTGGTCTCTTTCAGGAGATGATCGAAGAAGAGTGTCAGAATTTCTTCGGGGTTCTCGCTTCGGAAGATATCGACGAGCGCCCGCTCCGTGAGGCGCTTCACGTCGTCGCCAGACAGTTTTTCGACGGCGTGATCCAGCAGCCGAAGATGTCGCTGCTCCGCCTCGTTATTGCTGAGGCGCCATATTTCCCCGAAGTCGGCGCCACCTTCTACAAAGCAGGACCCGCCAGGGGACGACAAATTGTCTCGACCTATCTTGAGAAGCAATCACTGCGCGGCTTGCTCCACATCGGCGATCCGGCGCGCGCGGCCGACGTTTTCATCGCGCTTGTACTCGGTGAGTACCAGATGAAGGTGCTTTGTGGTGAAGACGTGAGGCTCGCGCCGGAGGAAATAGATCGATATCTTGACGGCGCGCTCGATGATTTCCTGAGGATTTATGGCCCTGAGCATTTGAAGTTCTCAACACAAGATGCCGATGCTTGCGATGCCTGAAAGGCAGGCGGAATTTTCATGTGCCATCAGGCGCATCGGCGGGTACAACAGCGTAAACTAGGCCGCTTGAATGCTCCCGAGGTCCGGGTAAACTCTTGAATACGCTGACAAATAAAATCTCCGTCGCCCCCATGATGGACTGGACCGATCGTCATGACCGGTTCTTCCTGCGCCTCATTACGCGCCGGGCACTCCTCTATACGGAGATGGTGACGACGGGCGCCGTGCTGCATGGGGATCGCGCGCGCCTGCTTGGTTTCGATCCGTCGGAACACCCTGTGGCGGTGCAGCTCGGCGGTTCGGAGCCGGCGGATCTTGCCGAGAGTGCCCGGATCGCGGCGGATTTCGGCTACGATGAAATCAATCTCAACGTCGGCTGCCCGTCCGACCGCGTGCAGTCCGGCCGCTTTGGCGCCTGTCTGATGCGTGAGCCGGATCTTGTCGGGCGCTGCGTCGACGCGATGAAGGAAGCGGTCTCCATTCCAGTCACCGTGAAATGCCGCATCGGCGTCGACGAACAAGAGCCGGAGGCGGCGCTGCCCGCCATGGCCAGGGCCGTGCGCGGGGCCGGCTGCGAAACGCTCATCGTCCATGCGCGCAAGGCCTGGCTCGAAGGCCTGTCGCCGAAGGAAAACCGCGACGTGCCCCCGCTCGACTATCCGCTGGTCTACCGCCTCAAGCAGACGATGCCGGACATGGAAATCATCATCAATGGCGGCATCGAAACGCTCGACGAGGCGGAAGCGCACTTGGCCCATGTCGATGGCGCGATGCTCGGCCGCGCCGCCTATCAGCATCCCTATATTCTCGCCGAAGCCGACCGCCGCTTCTACGGCGACGGCCGCGAGATACCCAGCCGCCACGACGTGCTGGATGCCTTCATGCCCTATGTGCAAAGAGAATTGGCGCATGGAACGCATCTCCATGCGATGACGCGGCATATACTGGGCCTCTTCCAGGGCTGCCCCGGCGCGCGCGCCTTCCGCCGCCATTTGTCGGAAAACGCGCCCCGTCCCGGCGCGGGCGCGGAAGTGATCCGCGAGGCGATGGCGCTGGTGCGCGATCCGGACGAAACTGCTCTTCCTCTCGCCGTGGCGCGCTAGCGGGCGGCACCGGCGACCGTTCCCTGTCGTCGGGTCAATCGAAAGTAAGAAGCGTATGAATATCGAAGCGATGACGCTGATGGAACTCGCGCCCTTTGCGGCGGGCCTCGTGGTTACGGGTCTCGTCGCCGGCGTTCTCGCCGGTCTCCTCGGCGTCGGTGGCGGGATCGTCATCGTGCCCGTGCTCTATCACGTCTTCACGCTGCTCGGCATCGACGAAGCGGTGCGCATGCATCTCGCCGTCGGCACATCGCTCGGCACCATCATCCTCACTTCCATCCGTTCCGTCCGCGCGCACGCGAAAAAAGGCGCGGTCGACTGGGACATGCTGAAAAGCTGGGCCTTGCCGATACTTGTCGGCGTCGCCAGCGGCACGCTGATCGCCGCTTATGTTGGCGGCGACGTACTGACGGCCGTCTTCGCCACCATCGCGCTTGTCGTTGCCGCCAATCTCGCCTTCGGCAAGGAAAGCTGGCGCCTCGGCACCGAACTGCCGGGCAAGCCCGCGCAATATTCCGTTGCAGGCGTCATCGGCATGCTCTCCGCGCTCATGGGCATCGGCGGCGGCACATTCGCGGTGAGCTTCATGACGCTCTACGGCAAAAATCCGCGCGAGGCGGTTGCCACCTCGTCCGGCCTCGGTGTGCTGATTGCGGTCCCGGCCGTCATTGGTTTCATCTGGGCCGGCTGGAACGATCCGCTCCTCCCGCCATTCAGCCTCGGCTATGTGAACCTGATCGGCATGGCGCTCATCGCTCCGCTCTCCGTGCTCGCGGCCCCCTGGGGCGCCGCGCTCGCGCATGCCATCAGCCCGAAGGCACTCATCCGCGCCTTCGCGCTCTTCCTCGCCCTCACCTCGCTGCAGATGTTCTACCGGCTGTTCGGCTGATCAGGATAGAAACCAGTCCATGATCCGCGCATTCTCCTCGCGCGGATAGGTATGCGACAGGTCTGCGATTTCCCGGTAGGTGACGTCTGCGCCCGCCGCCGAAAGTTCGGCGTGAGCCAGCCGCGCCATGTCTGCGGCGAACATCCAGTCGAGCGCGCCATGCGTGATGTAGACGGTCAGGGCGGCGAGCCGCGCCGGCGCCGCCATCGTCAGCAGCATCGGATGCCACGCGGCCGATACCGGCGCGAGATGCGTGAAGGGTCCGCCCGCCAGCCCCGCGAGATAGGTGAAGGTGCCGCCGTCGCTCATGCCGGTGAGCAGGATACGGCTCGCATCGACGTTCCAGCGCTCGCCCACATGCGCCATCATGCGAGCCAGCGAGGCGCGGTCCTGCTCCGGCTCCATCAGGGACCATGTCGCGTCGAGCGATGTCGGGCTGATGAGGATGGCCCCGCGCGAGCGCGCATTCATGAGCCACGTCCAGAGAAAACCGCGCCCGTGTCCGCTCCCGCCATGACACGCAACGATCAGCGGATGTGCGCGGGCCGCGTCATAGGTCTCCGGCACGTAAAGCGAGAAGCCGCCGCGTTGCCCCTTCTCATTGCCGAAATGGTGGATGCCGGTATCCTCGCGCGCCATGCCCTCGGCAAGCGATGCCAGCAGCGTCTCGTCGTCCCGCGCACCGCCTTCGAGGAAGAACCGGCTCACCGGCGGCAGCATTGCGCTCACCGGGTAAAGCGCCTCCATCGCGCGCGGCCCGTGCCGCATCGCCCGGTAGGTGCCGAAGATCGCGCCGCCCGCCGCCGACGGATCGTCCCCCGCCGCGCGCAGCCCGGCGAATGTCCTCTCCGTCTCGTCCGCCGCCTCGCGCACATGGTCGCGAAACGCGCACAGATGCTCCGGCCATTCCGCCTCGTCGAACGCCAGCCGCGCCTCGGCCAGCCGCGCCGCGACGGGCTCCATCTGTTCGACCAGATTGCCGATCAGCGGCGGATGCAGGTGCCGCCCGATAAACGCCACCGCCTCCATCGCCTGCAGCAGCGCGGGCAACAGCGCATCGACGGCGTCGATCAGTTCGTCGCTTGATGTCTCGCCCATCGCTCTGCGCCTCCGCCTTTTCTCGTTCGGACGAGAGTGACCGGGAGGGCAGGCAAGAGCAAGCGCGACGCCTGTTCAAATCACACAGAGGCCTGAACCTCATTGAGAGCGGCGATGATCTCCGATCGATGCCATGCGGCTAGATCTTCTGGTCGTACTCGCCCACTTCCGGCTGCGCCGAAAGATGCCCGTCGATCTCGGCGAACATGGCGCGCATGTTCGCTTCCGATGCCGGGCTTTCCACCACGACCACGAGTCCCGGCTTGTTCGATGAGGCGCGGACAAGGCCCCACGTCCCGTCTTCCGTCGTCACGCGCACGCCGTTCACCGTCACCACGTCGCGGATTTTCTGGCCGAGAAGTTTTTCGCCCTTGTCGGCCATGCCGGAAAAGAGCTTCACCATCCGTTCCACGACTTCGTATTTCTTTTCGTCCGGGCAATGCGGCGACATGGTGGGCGAGCCCCAAGTCTTCGGCAGGTCTTCGCGCAGCTCCGACATCTTCTTCGCCGGGTTCCGGTCCAGCATATCGCAGATCGCGATGGCGGAGACGAGCCCGTCGTCATAGCCGCGCCCGATCGGCGGATTGAAGAAATAGTGGCCCGACTTCTCGAAGCCGACGAGAGCGTTCAGTTCATGCGCGCGCCGCTTGATATAAGAGTGGCCCGTCTTCCAGTAATCCGTCTTCGCGCCGTTCGCGATCAGCACCGGATCGGTGAGGAAGAGCCCGGTCGATTTCACGTCGACTACGAACTGCGCATTCGGATATTGCGCCGACAGGTCGCGCGCGAGCATCACGCCCACCTTGTCGGCGAAGATTTCCTCGCCCGTATCGTCCACCACGCCACAGCGGTCGCCGTCGCCGTCGAAGCCGAGACCCACATCCGCGCCCGTCTCCAGCACCTTGTCGCGCAGCGCATGGAGCATCTCCATGTCTTCCGGGTTCGGATTATATCGCGGAAAGGTCCAGTCCAGCTCGCAATCGAGCGGGATCACCTCGACGCCGATCCCTTCGAGCACGCGCGGCGCGAAGGCGCCCGCCGTACCGTTGCCGCAGGCCGCCACCACGCGCAGCTTCCGTTTGATCTTCGGCCGGTCTGTGAGGTCGGCGATATAGCGTTCCCGCATGTCTTCGACGCGGATATAGCGCCCGCCGGCGCGCTCCTCGCCGCCGCCCGAAAGCACGATCTCCTTCAGCCGCGTCATCTCGTCGGGCCCGAAGGTGAGCGGCCGCTGCGCGCCCATCTTCACACCCGTCCAGCCATTCTCGTTGTGGCTCGCCGTCACCATCGCGACGCAGGGCACATCGAGTTCGAACTGCGAAAAATAGGCGACGGGCGAAAGCGCCAGCCCGATATCGTGCACCTCGCAGCCGGCATTCATCAGGCCGATGATGAGCGCCTGCTTGATCGAAGCGGAGTAGGAGCGGAAGTCGTGCCCGACCGCGATGCGCGGCGCCACGCCCATCTCGTGGATCAGCGTGCCGAGCCCCAGCCCCAGCGCCTGCACGCCGACGAGATTGATTTCCTTCTCGAACAGCCACCGCGCGTCATACTCGCGAAACCCGTTGGGGGAGACGAGGGGCAGGTTCTCGAATTCGAGCGTATTGGGCTTCAGGTCGGCGCGGGGCTTCAGGGGCATGGTCTCTCCATGGATCGAACGGACCGGCGGCTTGTAGCGGCAATCCGCCGGGAGGGGGGCAAGTATCTGGTTCGTATTGAAGCGGAGAATAAGGCGGGAGAATGGCGTTTCTATTCGCGCAGGACAAGCCGTTCGCCCCGCACCTCCACGGCGGCGAGCCGGCCGAGAAAGCTCATGCCGAGAAGCGACGTGTCGAGCCCCTCCCGCGAGATCGAGGCCGTCACGTCGCGGAGCGCGATGTCGCCGACCTTGACCTCCTTGAGCTTCACCCGCGCGGCGAAGATCGTGCCGTTGGCCGTCCGGTAGGGAACGGTGTAGTGAAGCGCCGAAAGGTCGATGCCGATGCGCTGCGCGTCCGCCGCGCTCAGCGCCACGTCGCTGGCCCCGGTATCGACGAGGAAGCGCACATGCGTACCCTCCACCAGCGCGTCGGCATGAAAATGCCCGGTCATGTCGCGCGAGAGATAGGCCGTCCCCGGTTCCATCGCCACGGGCGAGGAGGGTACGAGCGCCGACCGCAGCCGCCCGCCCGTCTCCCGGAAGACGTCGCTGTAGGAATAGCCGATGACGAGGGAAAGGCCGATGGCGATCCATATCAGGGCCTGCTTCAGTGCGAGGCCCGCCCGCTCCCGCCATCCCAGCGCCAGGCTGCCGCCCACCAGCGCCAGCAGCAGAACGGCATGCACCAGCCGCATCTGCGCGTCCTCGCTGTCGAGCGCGCCCGGAAAGCGGTTTGCCAGGAAGGCCAGCAATGCGACGAAGCCCAGAAGAAGGAGCGCCGCCCAGGTCCAGTTGTTCTGCCTCATATAAGAAGTCTATCCCGCTGGAGTGATAAATTCGTAACCCCGCTTGGCAGGGGAGCGACGGTACCTTATTTACATGGTAAGATGCAGTCGGATAACAATTCACTTTAATAGATAGTGAAAAACGCGTGACAGACAAGAAGGTCATAGCCCTCGGAGGCCGCCGGACGGCGTCGGTGCCGGAGATCGCGGAAGACGCCGCCTCGCGTCTCGCGCTGCCGGTCTTCGAGCCCGGCTGGGTCTGGCTCGTGGGCGCCGGTCCGGGCGACCCTGGCCTGTTGACGCTGCACGCGCTCAACGCGCTGCGCCAGGCCGATGTCGTCGTCTACGACGCGCTGGTGGACGAGACCGTCCTTGAGTTCGCGAACCCTCATGCAAAGCTCGAATATTCCGGCAAGCGCGGCGGCAAGCCGAGCCCGAAGCAACGCGACATTTCCGCGAAGCTTGTGGAGCTTGCCCGTTCCGGTAAGCGTGTGCTGCGGTTGAAGGGCGGCGACCCCTTCGTCTTCGGCCGTGGCGGTGAAGAGGCGCTGGCGCTGGTCGATGCGGGCATTCCCTTCCGCCTCGTGCCTGGTGTCACTGCGGGCGTCGGCGGTCTCGGCTATGCCGGCATTCCGGTCACGCATCGCGACGTGAACCACGCCGTCACCTTCGTCACCGGCCACATGGCGGGCGGCGCGGTGCCGGAAAATCTCGACTGGCCGTCCATCGCCAAGGGCTCGCCCGTCATCGTCCTCTATATGGCGCTCTCCCATCTCGGCGCGATCTCGGCCCTCCTGATCGAAAACGGCCGTCGCGCCGATGAACCGGTGGCGCTGGTGCGCAACGCGACGCTGAAGGATCAGTCGGTCCTCGAAACGACGCTCGGCACAGCCGCCGTCGATGTCGCCCGCGCCGACTTCAAGGCCCCCGCCATCATCGTCATCGGCGATGTGGTGAAGCTCCGCGAAGGCCTCGACTGGCTCGGCGCCCTCGAAGGCCGCATCCTGAAGCGCGATCCGCTCGACATGCGCTCGAAGAAGGACGCGGGCTAGCCGCCTTCCAAATCCTCCTTGAGAGATAGAAACAAAGCCATCCCCGTGAAGCCTGGCTTCCGGGGTTTCGGTACGCGACGTGCGGGCCTTCGACAAAAGAAGGTGCGCGGGGCATTGGAACTCGAACCGCACATGTATCTCGCATGTGACATGTGGCACATGTAAGGGCGGTCTTCGTTCCGCCCCGCGCGCTACGATTTTGGGTCCATAGGAGTGTCTTTCAAAACAGCCGCTCGCCTTTTATTCGACGTCGGCTCGTCCCGGGTCGTAGTGCCCGGCTCCCGGCTGAACCTCCCGGGGGCATGGTCTGGTTCCATGGGCCGCGGAACAGCAGCTTTCCCTCTCCACGCATTCGGCCAGTCCGGACGCGCCCTTCGGTGGAGCGAGATGGATTTAATATGGGTGCGGAGGAAAGGACGGGGATAAGTTTATTTTGACGTTCGTCCATAGGCCGGGCCTGTGACGATGAGCGCGGTTGCGCCGCCGGCATCCGGTCTCTACAGAGGATACCTCGATCTCTCCCGCAGGCCGGAAAACATGACAGACGTAAAAGACAGCAACGGCAACAAGCTCGCCGACGGCGATTCCGTTCAGGTCATCAAGGATCTGAAAGTGAAGGGCACCTCCGTCACCCTGAAGCGCGGCACCGTGGTCAAGAATATCCGCCTGACCGACGATCCGGGCCTGATCGAATGCAACGCCGAAAAGGTGAAGGGGCTCGTCCTCAAGACCGAGTTTCTGAAGAAGGTCTGAGCGGCATCACGCCCCCAGCGCGGCCCCGATCTTCGCCAGCGCCTCTTCCGGCGCCTGCGCCTTCTCGCCCAGCGCCTCGATGCGGGCGGGCAGCTCGCGCAGCACCGCGTCGCGCTCCCCGTCGCTCATCGCGCTCCAGCCGGCGATCTCCTTCAGCCGCCGCCCGCAGCCCGTGCAGACATTGGCGCGTCCGTCGACGGCGCAAACGCTGAGGCAGGGGCTCTTGATCGGCTTCGTATAAGTCACGGGATTTTTCCGGGTTCTCGGCTGTCGTGCAACGGAGTATAGAGCGAAGCACCTCGAATCCCACGTCATGCCGGAGACGTCAATGACCCGCGCCGTAACCGGCTTGCCTTTCGACGACATCCGCAACCTGCTGGCAGGCTTGCCGGAGGCGGATGAACGGTCCCGCTCCGAAGCGGCGGCACACACGGCGGCGCTTGCCGCGCCGTCCGGTTCGCTTGGCCGCCTCGCAGGGATCGCCGAATGGATGGCCGCCTGGCAGGGCCTCCCGAAGCCCGCCGTGACGCGCCCCCTCGTTGCGATCTTCGCCGCCACCCACGGTCTCGCGAAACACGCGCCGAATGCCGCGCCCGCCGGCGCCACCCAGCAGCTCGTCGAGCTTTACGCGGCGGGCGGCGCGGCGGTGAACCAGATCGCCCTGCAATCGGATGCGGGTCTCAAGGTCTTCGATCTCGCGCTCGACCTCCCCACGCCCGACATTCGCGAAGACGCGGCGCTGTCGGAAGCGGCCTGCGCCGCCACCATGGCCTTCGGCATGGAAGCGATAGCGGGCGGCGCGGACCTGCTCTGCGTCGGCGCGGCGGGAGCAGGCAACCGTACCGTCGCGGCGGCACTCGCTTGCGCTCTCCTCGGCGGCAAGCCTGAAGACTGGGCGGACGGCTGGGGCGCAGAAGCGGTATCCGCCGCCCTCGCACAACATGAAGGCCATCTGATCGACCCGCTGGAAGCCCTTCGCCGCGTCGGCGGCCGAGAATTCGCGGCGATTGCGGGCGCCATCCTCGCGGCCCGCTACCAGCGCATCCCCGTCCTGCTCGACGGCTTCGTCTCCTGCGCGGCGGCGGCGGTCCTCTACAAACTGGAACCCTCGGCCCTCGACCACTGCATGGCGGCCCACGTCTCCGGCGACCCGGCCCACGCCCGGCTCCTCGGCGCCATCGGCAAGCGTCCGCTGCTTGAAACCGGCATTGCGCTCGAGGAAGGGGCGGGCGCCGCCCTCGCCATCGGCCTCGTCAAATCCGCCCTTGCCGCGCATCGGGGCATGGCCACGCGGGATATGCTCTGACGGTCAGCTGGCGGCTACGCTGCCATTGGCCGCGAGACGGCGGATCACGGCTTGCCGGAAGACCACGTACTGGATGCCGAACATGGCAAGCTTGATCCCCACCAGCACCACGCCGGCGAAAAAGCCCCAGACCTCGGGCGAAGCGGTCAGGGCGACCGCAATGTTGGAAACGCCAAGCACGATCATCAGCGCGGACCAGCCATAGCCCCAGCCGCTGACCATCCGCTGCGACAGGTTATCCTTCGCGATCGGCGGCAGGTACCGTCCGATCCAGCCCGGCCGGAGCATGACCGCGGCAATGGCGAAATGGATGATGCTCGGCTTCACCATCATGAAGCGCGGGTCGTCGAGGTAAAGGGTCGCGCTTCCGAACACGATAACGAGACCCAGACTCATCCAGAGCATGGCGTCGACCGGGCGGTGCGTCAGCCTGAAATAGACGACCTGTGCGATCCCCGCCGCGATGGCGCATCCCGTCGCGATGTAGATATCCCCAAGCGTCAGGTAGAGCGCTATGAAAACAAGTGTGGAAAGCAGGTCGTTCAGAAACTCGCGCATGGATGGGACTCCCCGAAAAGCCGCTCCACCGGCGGTATGGTGTATCGGCGGATATGCCGGTTCCCATTCGCCGGATCGGCCTTGGTGAAATCTGCCGGGGATATGACCCGGGGGCAATGGATTCCCGGACATTCTCCCGTTCATTTTCGAACAGCCCCCGGTTCGCCCCTTACTGAACCCTTGGCTTGCAACGGGGGGCGGGGCGACTATTATCACCGCAAAATAAGGCCCGGCACGCGGGATCGGCGAGGTCACCCCTCGCATGGGCGGCACCGGACCCGGCACAAGCAGAAAACGGCGTGAAGCGCGGCGGGCAACGACCGGCTGCGCGCTGCCCTTATGGAGGTTGACGCATGGATATGAGTTTTTCGCCCGAGGAACTCGCGTTCCGCGACGAGGTTCGCGAGTTCATCGCGAACAACTACCCGCAGGAACTCAAAGGCGGCCGCCGCACGCGCGGTGAGATGTCGAAGGAAGACATCCTGAAGTGGCACCGCATTCTCTACAAGAAGGGCTGGGTCGTGCCCCATTGGCCGGTTGAATATGGCGGCACCGGCTGGACGATCACCCAGCGCTACATCTGGAACGAAGAGAACGCGCGCGCCGAAACCTCGCCGCTGCTCCCCTTCGGTCTCTCCATGGTCGGCCCGGTCATCTATACCTTCGGCAATGAAGAGCAGAAGAAGCGCTTCCTGCCCGGCATTCTCTCCGCCGACGATTGGTGGTGCCAGGGCTATTCCGAGCCCGGCGCCGGTTCCGACCTCGCCAGCCTCCGCACCAAGGCCGTCCGCGAGGGCGACCACTACATCGTCAATGGCGGCAAGACCTGGACGACGCTCGCCCAGTTCGCCGACTGGATGTTCTGCCTCGTCCGCACCGATCCGAATGCCAAGGCGCAGGAAGGCATCTCCTTCCTGCTGATCGACATGAAGACCCCCGGCATCACCGTGCGCCCGATCATCACGATGGACGGCTCGCACGAAGTGAACGAAGTCTTCCTCGAAGACGTGAAGGTGCCGGCGGAAAACCTGATCGGCGAGGAAAACAAGGGCTGGACCTACGCCAAGTTCCTGCTCGGCAACGAGCGCTCCGGCATCGCCGGCGTCGCCCGCTCCAAGAAGGCCATCGAACGGCTGAAGAAGATTGCCGCTGCCGAACTCGTCGACGGCGAGCCGCTGATGAAGACGGACGAGTTCGCCCGCAAGGTCGCCGAACTCGAGATCGACCTCTCCGCCCTCGAAGTGACCGAGCTTCGCACGCTGGCCGCCGAGAGCAGGGGGCGCGGTCCCGGCCCCGAAGCCTCGATCCTCAAGATCAAGGGCACGGAAATCCAGCAGCGCATCACCGAGCTGACCATGGAAGCCGTGGGCAACTACGCCTTCGTGCAGGCGCCGCGCATGGAAGTCACCGGCAACGAATTCACGCCGGGTCCCGACTACGCGCCGGGCGTCTCGCAGGATTACTTCAACATGCGCAAGACCTCGATCTATGGCGGGTCGAACGAGATCCAGCACAACATCATCGCAAAAATGGTGCTCGGCCTCTAAGCCGCGGCGCCGCAGAAACATCAAGGGGAAGGTCAGAGATGGATTTTTCGTTCACCGAGGAGCAGACGCTGCTCCGCAATACCGTACAGAGCCTGCTCGCCGACAAATATGATTTCGACACGCGCCGCAAGGTCGTGAAGACGGCCGATGGCTGGCGTCCCGAGATGTGGGCGCAGTTCGCCGAACTCGGCCTCCTCGCCGCGCCGTTCTCCGAAGAGCTCGGCGGCCTCGGCGGCGGTGCCATCGAAAACATGATCGTCATGGAAGAGTTCGGCCGTCATCTGGTGGTCGAGCCCTACATCGAAACGGTCGTGATCGCCGGCGGGTTCCTGCGCGAGGGCGGCTCGAAAGAGCAGCAGGAAGCGCATATCCCCGGCATCGTCGGCGGCGAAACGGTCTGGGCCTTCGCCTATGCCGAGCCGCAGGGCCGCTACAACCTCGCCGACCTCAAGACGACGGCGAAGAAGGACGGCGCGGGCTACACGATCAACGGCTACAAGGCCGTGGTTCTCGGCGCACCCTGGGCGCAGAAGCTTATCGTGACGGCGCGCAGTGCCGGCGGTCAGCGTGACCGCGACGGCGTTTCCGTGTTCATCGTCGACAAGTCGGCGGCGGGTGTCTCGACCCGCGACTATCCGACGGTCGACGGCCGCCGCGCTTCGGAGATCACCTTTGAAAACGTCAAGGTTGGCGCGGATGCGCTGATCGGCGTGGAAGGCAAGGGCCTGCCCCTCGTCGAGAAGATCACGGACGAGGCGATTGCCGCCCTCTCCGCCGAAGCCATCGGCTGCATGAAGGAACTCAACGCCGCCACCGTCGAATACTGCAAGACGCGCAAGCAGTTCGGCGTGCCGATCGGCAAGTTCCAGGTCCTGCAGCACCGCATGGTCGACATGTTCATGGCGTATGAGCAGTCCGTCTCCATGACCTACATGGTGAACCTCAAGCTCGGCGAGAGCGATGTGGAGCGCACCAAGGCCGCCGCCGGCGCCAAGGTGCAGATCGGCAAGGCCGGGCGCTTCGTGGGCCAGCAGGCCGTGCAGCTTCACGGCGGCATGGGCATGACCGACGAACTCAATGTCGGCCACTACTTCAAGCGTCTCACCATGATCGACACGCAGTTCGGCAATGTCGACCACCAGTTGAAGCGCTACTCCGAAGCCGCCTGAGTGGCACCGGACCGGATAGACGAAGGGGCCGCGCGAGCGGCCCCTTTTTTATACGACGGTATGGATCAGGCGCGGCGCGGGATCGGGGCCGGTGCCCGCAGGCGCTGGGGCGGCAGCGTGCATTCGGCCTGCGTTCCGACACCGAGCTTGCTCTTCAGTTCGAAGCGTCCGCCGTGAACCGCGAGCAGGCCCTTGACGATGGAAAGGCCGAGGCCGGAGCCCTTGCCCGGCTGCGCAAGCCCCGTTGCGCCTTGCGTGAAGGCGTGCAGCACCTTGTCGATTTCCGATTCCGCAATGCCGGGTCCGTTGTCGTGGACGCCGAAGCGCATCTCGCCCGAAGCCTCCATGCGCGCGAACATCTTGACCTCGGAGTCGGGCGGCGAAAACTTGATCGCATTGGTCAGCAGGTTGATCCAGGTCTGCCGCAGGGCACGGGCATCGCCATAGACGATCGGCAGGCCGGCCGCGAAGTCCTCGGTGATCGAAACGCGTTGCGCCTGCGCGCGGATTTCGAGGATGCGACGGCAATCGGCTGCCAGTTGAACGATGTCGACCTCTTCTTCGGTGATCTGGAAGCGGCCGGCCTCGATGCGGGAGAGGTCGAGCACGTCGTTGATGAGGCCGAGCAGATGTTGCCCCGACCGGTTGATGTCGTTCGCATACTCCTTGTAGGTCGGCACGGAATGCTTGCCGAAAATCTCCGACGCCATGACCTCCGAGAAGCCGATGATCGCGTTGAGCGGCGTACGAAGTTCGTGGCTCATATTCGCGAGAAAGTGCGATTTGGCGCGATTGGCCTCTTCGGCGCGGGCCCGGGCGGCGTCGGAATCGCGTTTCGCCTTGAAGAGCTGCTCGATGAGGCCGTTTTTATCCTCGCGCAGCGTAATGGCGCGCAGCATGACCCCGTTCACCTGCGCGGCGAGGCGGATGAGGAGCGCGGTAAAGACGATCAGCACCGCCACCATGGCGAAATGCTGGACTCCGCCGAACAGGATCAGCCGCAGCGCCAACGCGAGGGTGGTCGGCAGCACCGTCCAGTAGAACACCGGAAAGTAGAAGATCGTCACCAGCGTCATCGGCACCAGCGCGATGGTGACGGAGGAAATCAGGTAGGTCTGATGAATAAGGTCGTCCGGCACCCAGAACAGGAAGAGCAGCGAGGAAAAGCTGATCGAGAAGAGGGCCGTAAGGCCCTCGAAGCGCCACCGCCAGCGATCGACATCCTCCGGCTCGACGTCCGTCGCGAGAAATCTCTTGGCGTTGACATAGGTGAGCAGGTGCAGTGCCAGCATTGCACCGAGCCACACCGCGATATTCTGCCAAGCTACGATTCCGTGATGGCTGAAGGCATAAACAGTCATCAGCAGGGGGAAGGCGAGGGGAACGCTCGTCTGCGATTCCGCGAGCGTGCGCATTTGTTCGATCCGCGCGGCAGGCGTAAGCGGAGGCCCCCCCGCTTTCAGGGCATCGATATAGACGTGCAGCGCCCTGCGCCAGCGCGCCGGAGCACCAAAAAGGCTCTCGCGTGCGCCAACCCTGGCGGCGCCATGAGGCGCATCTTCCCACGTCATGCCGGTGCCCTTTTGCCCACTGTCGAAACGAAGTCGCCCGCGCCACTTTCCGATCGCAGGCGATTCCTGATTTTCGAGCTCCAGCCTCCGCTAAAAGTCTTAATAAGGTTTTCCGAGGCATGGTTAAGACGGCATAATCCGGCCGAGCGCCGCGCCCTTTTTGATTGGAAGAATGGGCTCGTCAGCAGAATCTGTCTCACAGGCAGACACAATGAACAGGAAAGAGGCAGTCCGCGATGAGCGATCCCCTGATTTTCGAAAAAGCCGGCCCCGTCGTCACCTTGACCATCAATCGGCCCGAGAGCCGTAACCCGCTCGGCGCCCCTGAGGATGCAGAGAACTTCTCCAGCGCCGCCGCGCGGATCAACGCCGACCGGGAAGTTCGTTGCGTGATCCTGACGGGAGCCGGCAAGGCTTTCTCCGCGGGCGGCAACGTGAAGGCGATGCGCGAGGGCGGCGACGGCTTCGGCGGTCCCGGCGTTCATATCCGCGAGCGCTACCGGAACGGCATCCACCGCATCGTGAAATCCGTCTGGGGCATCGAGGTGCCGGTCATCGCCGCCGTGAACGGTCCCGCCATCGGCCTCGGCAACGACGTCGCCTGCCTGGCGGATACGCGCATCGCGGCCGACAGCGCAATCTTCGGCGCGACCTTCCTCAAGATCGGCCTCATCCCGGGCGACGGCGGTGCCTGGCTGCTCCCGCGCATTATCGGCATGGCCCGCGCCTCCGAGCTTCTCTACACCGGCGACACCATCGACGCGGCGACGGCGATGGACTGGGGCCTCGTCTCCGAAGTGGTTCCCGCCGACAAGCTGATGGACCGGGCCCGGGAGGTCGCCGGAAAGATCTGCAACCAGGCGCCGGACGTCCTTCGCATGACCAAGCAGCTCCTGCGCCAGGGCATGCTCACCTCCTTCGACAATGTGATGGAGCTTTCGGCCTCCATGCAGGCGTTGGCCCACCACACCAGCGACCACAAGGAAGCGCTGGACGCCTTCTTCGAAAAGCGCGCGCCGAACTACAAGGGCGCCTGAGAACCGTTCGAAACTGAACAGGGCCGCCGCAGCGGGCGAACAGCCCGCGGCGGCCCGCGCATTGAAGCGGGGGAGCTTTGCCCCTAAAGTCCCCGGCAACAGAACACGGGCGTCAGGCCCAGCAAACGGGAGCGAAACATGAGTGTCATCGGTGTAGTGGCGACCCTTAAGGTCCAGCCGGGCAAGGAAGCGGAATTCGAGAAGGTCTTCGGCGAACTGCGCTCGAAGGTGAAGGCGAACGAGAAGGGCTGCCTCCAGTACGATTTCTTCAAGTCGAAGTCGGAACCCTCCACCTTCGTCGTCATGGAGCAATATGCCTCGCAGGCCGACCTCGACGCGCATGGCAAGACGGAATATTTCCGTGCGGCCGGCCCCGCCCTCGGCGCGGTCCTCGGCGGAGCGCCGACACTTCTTTTCCTCGACAAGGTCGAATGAACGGCTAACCGGGAAAGCGCATCATGGATCTCGCATTCAGCAAGGAAGACGAAGCCTTCCGTCAGGAAGTTCGTCAGTTTATCGAAGAGAGCTACACGCCGGAGATGCGCGCGAAGCACGCGCGCTCGAAGCACGGCTACATGGACAAGGAAAACCATGTGAAGTGGCAGAAGGCACTGGCGAAGAAGGGCTGGCTTGCGCCCAACTGGCCGACGGAATATGGCGGGCCGGGTTTCACCGCCTCGCAGAAATATATCTTCGACGTGGAGATGGGCCGCGCCGGCGTGCCGCACACCATTCCCTTCGGCCCGACCATGGTGGCCCCCGTCATCATGAAGTTTGGCACACCCGAACAGAAGAAGCGCTTCCTGCCGGACATTCTCGAAACCAACGTCCTCTGGTGTCAGGGCTATTCGGAGCCGGGCGCCGGTTCCGACCTCGCCTCGCTGCAGACCAAGGCCGAGAACAAGGGCGACCACTACCTCGTCAACGGTTCCAAGATCTGGACCTCGGTGGCGCAGTGGGCTGACTGGATTTTCTGCCTCGTCCGCACTTCGAAAGAAGGGAAGCCCCAGGAAGGCATTTCCTTCCTTCTGATCGACATGAAGACGCCGGGCGTGAAGGTGGAGCCGCTGGTGCTGCTCGACGGCACGCCGGGCCCCCACCAGGAAGTGAACCAGGTCTTCTTCACCGACGTGAAGGTGCCGATGGAAAATCGTATCGGCGAGGAGAACAAGGGCTGGACCTACGCCAAGTACCTGCTCGAATTCGAACGCGGCAATCCCTACTCGGCCGGCCTCTACCGCGCCGTCGCCAAGACGAAAAAGATGGCGAAGGAAACCATGGTCGATGGCGGCACGCTCGCCGACGACCCGGAATTCAAGGCCCGCGTCGCCGATCTCGAGTCGCAGATACTGGCGATGGAGTTCACGGAATTGCGCATCTTCTCTGCGCTCTCGACCGGCGGAAATGTCGGCCCGGAATCCTCGCTGCTGAAGTGCCGCGGCACGGAAATCCAGCAGGCGGTTTCGCAGCTCGCGGTCGAAGTGCTCGGTCACTACACCATCCCCTTCGTCGAGGATGGCATGATCGAGACCAACGAGCCCGACATCGGCCCCAAGAATGCCTTCACCGTTGCGCCTTATTACTTCTCGCTGCGCAAGGCGTCGATCTATGCCGGCTCCAATGAGGTCCAGCGCAACATCATGGCGAAGGCCGTGCTCGGGCTTTGAGCATCGCCAGATGATTATCTGACAGTCCGGGGGCGGAAGAAATTCCGCCCCCGTTTTCTTCTCGTGAGCTAGCGCGGCAGTGGCGCATCTTTGCGCTTCACGCGTCCATAGGCCTGCGTGATCCGGTCGAACACGATGGCGAGCGCGACGATCGCGATGCCCGCCGCCAGCCCGCGCCCGATATCGAGGCGCTGGATGCCGAGCAGCACTTCCTCGCCGAGCCCGCGCGCCCCGATCATCGAGGCAATGACGACCATGGAGAGCGCCATCATCGTCGTCTGGTTGACCCCCGCCATGATGCTCGGCAGCGACAGCGGCAGTTTGATGTCGATGAGTTGCCGCCACTTGTCGGCGCCGAGATCGGCGGCCATCTCCACCAGCTGCCGGTCCACTGTTCTCAAGCCGAGATCGACCAGCCGGATCAGCGGTGGCGTTGCATAGATGAGCGTCGCAAAGAGCGCAGGCACCTTGCCGAGCCCGAACAGCATCAGCGCCGGAATGAGATAGACGAAGCTCGGCAGCGTCTGCATCGCATCGAGCACGGGCAACACGATCCGCCGTGCGAGGTCGCTGGCCGCGATCGCGATCCCCGAAGGCAGACCTATCAGCACCGCGAAGAAGACCGACACGAGCATCAGCGCCAGCGTCTGTATCGCAAGATCCCAGAGCCCCAGCGCGCCGATCAGGAACAACAGCGCCGCCAGTGCGACGGGCAGCACGATCCGCCGCGAGGCGTGCCAGGCCGCCCCGGCAACCGCGAGGATGATAAGCCACCAGGGCAGGGCGCCGAGGCCCGCCTCGAGCGCCACGATGAGCGCGAGCAACCAGCCACTCGCCGCATGGAAAGCGTTGCCATAGTCCGCGACAAAATTCTTCATCGCGCGATTGACCCATGCCTCGACGGGAAATTCGAGCGCCAACGGAAAGCTTCGCGCTTCCGCCTCCCGTTCGCCGGTCACCCGCGCCGCGATCTCGGGCGTCACCCATTGCCGCCAGATGTCCGGCCGCGTCTCGATGAAGTGCAGCGCCGCATCCCGCGCCGACGCGTCCCTGTTCGCTTGCATATAGGCGAGCGCTTCGCTCACCATCTGCCCCGTCGTCTCGTAGGCGCGCAGAAAGGCCGCGACCTCCGGCGCCCTCTCCGCGAACCTTGCATTCGCGCCGATGATGACCTCGACGGTCGGAAAGGCGACGGGCGGGTTCCGCTTCGGGTCGGCGTTGAAGGCGTTCCACGCCTCTTCCGACCAGGCCGGCTCTTCGAGCTTCACGAGGTCGAATGCGCCGAGAACCCATGTCGGTCCCCAGTAATAGGCGACGACGGGTTCGCCGCGCTCATAGGCGGAAGCGATGGCGGCGGCGAGTGCCGCTCCGGTTCCGGGCCGGAAGTTCGTATAGAAGCGGTCGAGCCCATACCCTTCGAGCTTGCGTGTGCTCTGCTCCTCGCAGCTCCAGCCGAGAATGCAATTGTAGAAGCGTCCCTTGCCCGGCTGCTCAGGATCGCGAAACAGGGCAGCGTACTGTTTGAGATCGGAGACGGACCGGAGATCTGGCGCCATCGGCTCGATGCCGCGCGCCGCGTCGCCCTCCACCACATAGCGCGGCACATACCAGCCCTGCACCGCATCCGGAAAATTTGTGCCGAGCGAAACCACGGTCCCGGCTTCCAGCGCTTCGTTCCACGGCTCCGTGACATTGTCGCGCCAGATTTCCATCAGCACGTCGATATCGCCCTGTCCGAGCCCCGTCACGAGCGGCAGCGTCGAGCCCGGCAGCACATCCGTCTCGCAGCCATAGCCGCGTTCGAGAATGACGCGCGCGAGTTCGGTGTGGAAGGCGTTGGAATCCCAGTCGAGCCCGCCGAACATCACCGGCCGGTCGACCTCGAATGACGGCGTGGCTGCGGCGCCGGAAGGGAAGCCGCAGATCGAAAGGAAAAGCGCCGCAAGAGCGAAGAGAGCCCGGTTCAGCATCGCAGCACTATAGGCGCCGCCAAAGAAAAAGGGGAACCCGGAAGGTTCCCCTTTGTCGTCCGTCCGGCGGAGAGGCTTACTTGCCGCCCGTCGCCAGCTTGAAGAACTTGCCGGTCTGCTCGCCGCCCATGAAGAAGGGGGTGGCGTTCGAGAAGTCGGAAATCTTGCCCCAGTTCTCGGCGACCTTTTCGGCCGTGAGGCCTTCGCGGCCGAGGAAAATGCCTTCGGCTTCTTCCATGCGCGCGGCGGCGAACACGCCGGCACCCGCGCAGAGGATCATGCCGGTCGGCGCGTCTTCCGAGACGAGGAACATGACACCCGGCGACACGGCGTCTGGCGTCAGCATCTCTTCGGCTTCCGGCGGCATCAGGTCGGAGGTCATCCGCGTATAGGCGACGGGCGCCAGCGCGTTGCAGTGAATGTTGTTCTTCTGGCCTTCCAGCTTCAGCGTGTTGATGAAGCCCACAACCGCGAGCTTTGCCGCGCCGTAGTTTGTCTGGCCGAAATTGCCGTAGAGGCCGGTCGAGGAGGCGGTCACGACGATGCGGCCGTAATTCTGCTCCTTCATGATTTCCCACACCGCCTTGGTCGGCTTTACGGTGCCCATGAGGTGCACATCGACGACGAGCTGGAAGTCTGCGATTTCCATCTTCGAAAACGACTTGTCGCGCAGGATGCCGGCATTGTTGATGAGGATGTCGATGCGGCCGAACTTGTCCATGGTCTGCTTGACCATGTTCTGGACGCCCTCGTCGTCCGTCACCGACGAACCGTTGGCGATCGCCTCGCCGCCCAGCGCCTTGATTTCCTCGACCACCTTGTTGGCCGCGTCGGAAGAGCCGCCGGCGCCGGTCCGGTCGCCGCCGAGGTCGTTCACGACAACCTTGGCGCCGCGCCGCGCGAGTTCCAGCGCGTGGGAACGGCCGAGGCCGCCGCCTGCGCCCGTCACGATGGCGACCTTGCCGTCAAAACGAATGCTCATGGGTCTTTTCTCCAGTTGAACAGGTGGGGCGGGGCCGCCGGAATGCCCGCTTTCGGGGCTTGGGGCGTGGCCCATGGGAAACTTGCGGGGACTTTGTGCATGAGAGCCGTGCGAGGGTCAAGGGAAGCCCTGCCGGGCGGTTCCATTGCGCTCTGCGACCGGCCCCCTATGATGTCGGCACCCGCCAAAAGCCGCGAATCCCTGCCGGAAAGCTCCCTTTTATGACCCTTTTGTCTCTCCAGAGCGCCCTCGGGCTCGCGGCCATTATCGGCCTTGCCTGGGTGCTGAGCGAGAACCGCCGCGCCTCCCGCCGCTACCTGGCGGTCGATGTCGCCATCGCTCTCGCTCTCCAGATCGGCGTGGCGCTGATCCTGCTGAAGCTGCCGCTGGCGCGCGACGCGCTGGTCGGCCTCAACGGCGTCGTGGAAGCGCTGATGGCGGCGACCTCCGCCGGCACCGGCTTCGTCTTCGGCTATGTCGGCGGCGGTGCCGCGCCCTTCGAGGTTGCGCACCCGCAAAACAGCTTCGTCCTCGCCTTCCAGGCCTTGCCTCTCGTCCTCTTCATGTCGGCGCTCTCCGCGCTCCTCTGGTACTGGCGGGTCCTGCCGGTCGTCACGCGGGGCTTCGCGGTTCTGCTGCGCAAGACCATGGGCATCGGCGGCGCGGTCGGCCTTGCCTCTGCCGCCAATGTCTTTGTCGGCATGGTGGAAGCGCCGCTCCTCATCAAGCCCTATCTGGAGCGTCTCTCCCGTTCCGAACTCTTTGCCGTCATGACGGTCGGCCTTGCCACCGTCGCGGGCACCGTTCTCTTCCTCTATGCCAGCATCATCGCGCCCGTCGTGCCGGGATCGCTCGGCCAGATCGTCACGGCCTCGCTCATCTCGCTCCCCGCCGCCCTGCTGATCGCACGCCTGATGGTGCCGGAGGAGGCGGGACGCACGCCCACCGGCGTCGGCGACGATGTGCCCGTGGTCGACTATGAAAACAGCATGGACGCCCTCACGCGCGGCACCTTCGAGGGGCTTCATCTGCTGCTCAACATTATCGCCATGCTGCTGGTGATGGTCGCCTTCGTCGCGCTCCTCAATGTTCTGCTGGCACTGCTGCCCGATGTCGGCGAGGCGCCGCTCACGCTCCAGCGCCTCTTCGGCTGGGCCTTCGCACCGCTCGTCTGGCTGATGGGCGTACCGTGGACGGAGGCGCCCGCAGCCGGGCAGATCATGGGCGT
Source organism: Parvibaculum sp. (assembly GCF_030694575.1). GTDB lineage: Bacteria > Pseudomonadota > Alphaproteobacteria > Parvibaculales > Parvibaculaceae > Parvibaculum. The sequence goes on along the minus strand of NZ_JAUYUS010000068.1, from coordinate 5,375 downwards.
CAAGACGATCCTGAACGAACTTCTCGCCTATATCGCGCTGGCGGGAGAAGCCGGCGCGGGCCTGAGCGAACGCTCGCGCCTCATCATAGTCTACGCGCTGTGCGGCTTCGCCAATCCGGCAAGCGTCGGCATCATGATCGGCGGCCTCACTGCCATCGCGCCCTCGCGCCGCTCCGAGATCGTGGCGCTTGCGCCGCGTGCCCTCATCTCCGGCACCCTCGCGACCTCGATGACCGGCGCGGTGATCGGCCTCATCGTTTAACAGAAAAACAAGGGGAGGAACTGTCGTGAAGCTTTACAACTCGGCCATGCCCGCGCCCAATCCGCGCCGCGTCCGCATATTCGCCGCCGAAAAAGGCATCGACCTGCCGCTTGAGGAGGTCGCGCTGGCAAAGCGTGAGCACAAGTCGGACGCCTTTCGCGAGAAAAATTCGCTCGGCCAGACGCCGGTCCTTGAACTCGATGACGGCACGACCATTTCCGAAAGCGTCTCGATCTGCCGCTACCTGGAGGAGACGTACCCGGAGAAACCTCTCTTCGGCCGTACTGCCCTCGAACGCGCGCAGGTCGACATGTGGCTCCGCCGCGTCGAATTCGCGCTGATGGGGCCGATAGGGAATTTCTGGCGCCACGCGCACCCTTACACGGCGAAGGTTGTGAAGCAGTTCAACGACTTCGGCGAGTCGAACCGCGAAGCCGCCACTGCGGCCTTCCGCTGGCTCGACCGCGAGCTTGCGGGGCGCGAATTTCTCGCCGGAGACTATTTCTCCGCCGCTGACATCACTGCGCTCTGTACGGTCGACTTTGCGGATTTTGCAGGGCTGAAAATGCCGGAAGACGCGCCGAACCTGCGGGCCTGGCACGCGCGGGTCTCGCAAAGGCCCAGCGCTGCGGCGTAAAAATAAAGGCGGCGTCCACGGGGTACGGAATGGACGCCGCCAATACGTTCCCATCCGCACCCGATTAAAGTCCCGGCTGGAAACATCACCGATGAACTCTCGACCCATCGGTTGATGCGATAATCGCGTTTTGAAGCTGAACGCAGCCTGAACCGAAATAGGTCGCAATATGGCGGACGGACATTGCGTCCTGCGGCAGAGATAGTAAGCTATCTTTATTAGTTGCGCTTTGGGAGGAGTGGCACGATGACGGAGGAGAAGGGCCAAGCGCGCCTGACGACATGGCAGCTCATCGCCTATGGCCAGCTCGTCGTACCGCTCGCGGTCATCGGCTTGCCCGTTGCGGTCTATCTCCCGCCTTTCTATTCGAGCACGCTCGGTCTCGACCTCGCCGCCGTGGGCATCATCCTGATGCTGGCGCGTATTTCCGACGTGGTGACGGATCCGCTGATCGGCCGTCTTTCCGATCGCACCCGCTCGCGCTTTGGGCGCAGGCGCCCTTGGATTATCGCGGGCGTGCCCGTCATGGTCGTCTCCGCCCTGATGCTCTTCGTACCGCAGGGCGAAGTATCGAACCTCTATCTGCTCATCTGGATATCGGCGATCTATCTCGGCTACACGCTGATCACAATTCCCTATGGCGCGTGGGGCGCCGAACTTTCGGGCGACTACAGCGAGCGCAACCGCATCACCGGCAGCCGCGAGATGTTTCTGCTGGCCGGCCTTCTGATCGCCATCACCGCGCCCATCGTCGGCGCTTATTGGAGCGGTACCTCGGCGGAGGAGGGCGCGGCCAGCCGTTCGGCAGTCGGTGTGCTCGGCTGGCTGACGGCCTTCATGCTGCCGATCTGTGCCCTGATCGTCTTCGCGTCGGTGCCTGAGCCGCGCATCCACGAGACGAAAACAATTCCCTTCCGCCGCGGCCTTCGCGTCGCGATGAAGAACGGCCCGTTCCGTATCATCCTGCTTAGCTCGATCTTCGGCGCGCTTGCCGGCTCCATCAATATCGGTGTCGTGATCTTCTTCTACGATCACGTCGCTGAAATAGGACAGGCGGGCACCGTTCTGATCTTCGTGCTTTTCGTTGCCGGCGTCATCGGCTCGCCCTTCTGGGTCTGGCTCGGCAGCCGCATGGGCAAGCACAAGGCGATTGCTTCCGCGGGCATCGCCTCCATGTTCGTCTTCGCCCTCGTTCCGGCCGTCATCTATCTGGTGAAGCCGGTGGCGCCTGAAGCCGTCATATGGTGCCTCCTCTTCATCACGGTGATCCAGGGGCTTGCGCTCGGCGCGGCCCCTATCCTCGGCCCCTCCATCATGGCGGACGTCGTCGATCTCGACACGATCAAGAGCGGAGAGCCGCGCGCGGCTTTCATGTTTGCGTTCCTCGGTATGGTCCGCAAGATTTTCGAGGCGGTCGGCGTCGGTCTCGCCCTGCCGATCCTTGCCTGGGCGGGTTTCAGCGCCCAGTCCCGCGAGAATTCGCCCGAGGCGCTTTTCGCGCTCCTCGCCATGTATTGCATGGTGCCGCTGGTCCTCTGGCTCATTTCCATCGCAATCATCCTCCGCTACCCGATCACGCGGGAGCGTCAGACAAGGCTGCGCGCGGCGCTGGAACGCCGGATCGCACGCCACACGGCGCTCCGCCGCATGATGGCGGACTGACGGCCGGTCCATGACGGCAAGCCTTGACAGGGCCGCCGCTTGCCTTCAAACTTTACCACATGGTTAAGTATCAAGACCGGCATCTCGACCGGACCTTCGCCGCCCTTGCCGATCCGACGCGGCGCGCCTTGCTTGCGCGGCTCGAAGCGGGCGAAGACCTTTCCGTCAGCGAACTTGCTCGCCCGTTCGCGATGTCGCTGCCTGCGGTGATGAAGCATCTCGATGTGCTGAGCGACGCCGGCCTCATCGAAAAGCGAAAGACCGGCCGCACCGTTTCCTGCTCGCTCAACGCCGAACCCATGAGGGAAGCGATGGAGTGGCTGAACCGCTATCGCCGTTTCTGGGCCGCCAATCTGGACCGGCTCGCGGCCTTTCTGGAAACGGATGACAAAAGAAAAGCCGCGCGCCGGAAAGATACAGCCAAGCCGAAGCCGGACAGGAAGAAATAGCGTCGACAAAGATCAATCGGAGGAGAGTTCAAATGGCATATGTAGACGGATTTGTGTTGCCGGTTCCGAAGAAGAATATCGACGCCTACAAGCGCATGGCGCGCAAGGCCGGGAAAATCTGGATGGAATATGGCGCGCTCGATTTCAAGGAATGCGTCGGCGACGATCTCAACATCAAGGGCATGTTGAGCTTCACGAAAGGCATCAAGGTGAAGCCGGGCGAAACCGTCATGTTCTCCTGGATCACCTACAAGTCGCGCGCTCACCGCGACAAGGTGAACGCAAAAGTGATGGCCGACCCGCGCCTCGGCAAGATGCCTTCCTCCATGCCCTTCGATCCGAAGCGCATGATGTATGGCGGCTTCAAGACGCTGGTCGATCTCGGAAAATAACCGGAGAGGCGAGGGCGGAACCTGTTGTGCGGCTCGCTCTCGAACCCTGTCGAACGGAAGGAGGCTGCCATGAGCAATCTCGCTGAAAAGAAGCAATTCGCGCAGAAGCGCGTCGTTTCGCGCGATGAATGGTTGAAGGCGCGCAAGGCGCTGCTGGCGGAAGAAAAAGCGCTGACCCGCGCGCGCGACCGGCTCTCCGCCGCGCGCCGCGAGTTGCCTTGGGTGAAACTCGAAAAGGACTATGTCTTTGAAGGCTCTGGGGGCAGCGTGACGCTCGCCGATCTTTTCGACGGCCGCAGCCAGCTCATCGTCCAGCATTTCATGCTGACGCCCGGCTCCGATCACATTTGCCCCGGGTGTGCCTTCGGTGCAGATCATGTCGATGCCGCGCGAATGCATTTCGAAAACGCGGACCTCTCCTTCGCGGCGATTTCACGCGCACCGCTCTCGCAGATCGAGCCGGTCAGGAAGCGCATGGGCTGGAAGTTCAACTGGGTCTCGTCGCGCGGCAACAGCTTCAATTACGATTTCGGCGTCTCTTTCACGCCGGAACAGGTGGCGAGCGGCGATGTCGGCTACAATTTTGGAACCACACCCTATGCCGCGGAAGAGCTGCACGGCATGAGCGTCTTCGCGAAAGATGAGGCAGGCGACATCTTCCACACCTATTCGACTTACGCGCGCGGCACGGAGATGACCGTCGCCGCCTTCGCATTTCTCGACATGGCGCCGAAAGGCCGCAACGAGAACGGCATCATGAACTGGGTAAGGCTGCACGACGAATACGAGCGGAAAGGGCAGGAAGGATCCTGCTGCCACTGACGCAGGGCGTCAGGCGCCCTTCAGCCCCATCGCCTCGGCCAGAAGTTCGTAGGACCGAACGCGGTCCTTCTGGTCGTAGGTGATGGTAAGAATGACGAAGTCGTCCACGCCATGAGCCTCACCCAGGGCAAGGAGCCGTCCGCGTACCTGCTCCGGCGAACCCGTGATGCCGCGCTTTTCGATGGTACGCAGCATTATGCGGTCTTCATCCGTATAGGGATAGTCGAGCGCCTCCTCGATTGAGGGAAAGGCGCCCGCGCGGTTTTGCAGGAGATGCATCACCCAGAGATTGCGCGATGCGGAAATGCGCTTCGCTTCTTCTTCCGTCTCCGCGACAGTCACGGAGACGGCAAGCGATCCTCGCGGGCTGGGAAGCCCACGCGACGGACGGAAATTCCGCCGGTAAAGCTCCAGCGGCTGCGTACCCGCATCCTGGTTGATGAAATGGGCGAAGCAATAGGCCATGCCGAATTGCGCCGCGATGACCGCGCCGTCGCCACCCGAACCCAGCATCCACAAATCCGGCATGCCCGGTCCGCGCGGCGTCGCATGGAGGCCCTGATAGGGATGACCGGCTGGAAAGCCGCCTGCCTCGCCGGCAAGGCCCTGCGCGTCCTCGAGAAATTGAGTGAGCAGTTCGACCTGCTGCGGAAAGACGCCCACATCGTAAGCCTGTGGCCCCGGTTGCAGCGCGCGCGACGTTCTCATGTCGCCGCCGGGCGCGCGGCCGAGCCCGAGGTCGATCCGTCCCGGATAGAGCGTTTCGAGCACGCGGAAACACTCCGCCACCTTGAGTGGACTGTAATGCGGCAACATCACGCCGCCCGAGCCGACGCGAATGTGCGATGTCGCCGCCGCCACCGCGCCGATCAGAACTTCCGGCGCCGAACCCGCGAAGGACGAGGTGTTGTGATGTTCCGCAAGCCAGTAGCGGCTGTAACCGAAACCTTCGGCCCGCCGCGCGAGGTCGATCGTGTTGGCGATGGCTTCCGCCGAGGTGCCGCCCTTGTGGATCGGTGACTGGTCGAGAACGCTCAATGTGACCATGGGGCTCCGGCTTTCCTGGGCTGCGGTTCCGTCCGATATGTGGCCTCGTCCCTTACTTTTCGAGAGGCCTCTTCTTCACGCGCTTCACGATGCCCGAAAAGTTG
>NZ_JAUYUS010000066.1 GCF_030694575.1 Parvibaculum sp. | reverse complement strand
GTGGACCAGTTTCTCTGGTCGCCGCACATCGAACTCGTCGGCATATTCACGCGCGGGTGAAGCGTCTCAGACGGTGTATTGGATGTGCCGCCGGACCGCCGCTTCGATCGTTTCCGGCTTCTTGTCGAGCGTCGAAAGGTGTACGGCGATTTCCTGCGGCCCGAGCGTCTTCCAGCAGCGATACATGTAACGCCTGACAAATCCGACCGAAGGCGCGTCTTCGACGGCGGTTTCCAGCGGTCTGCGGAGCGATATCCGCAATTCCGCGTTCCGGATAGCGCGAACGTATCGCTCGACGATTACCGCATCCGATATCGCATTCCACGGCAGAAGGCCGAGCCGGTCGAGCGTGATGCCCTCGGGCGAAACGACAAGCGCGCGGCGGTCGCGCGCAACATACGGCCAGTGATAGAGGGCGACGCCGGCCGCCGCGAGTGCGCCCAGCAGGGAAAGCAGGGGCGCCCTCGGAATACCGAAGATCGCCAATGCGCCGGCAGCCAGAACGCCGCTATAGACGATGCTCTCGCTCGTCTGCTTGGAGTAATGCACGGTCAGCCATTCGGTCGTCTCCGGCCCGGCGGAAGGAACTTCGCTCATGATTTGGCCTCGCCCATCTGAGCGCGGTGCCGCAGCCAGTGATCGGCGAGGACGCAGGCCATCATCGCCTCGCCCACGGGGACGGCGCGAATGCCGACACAAGGGTCGTGGCGGCCCTTGGTCACGATTTCCGTGTCGTCGCCGCCCTTGGTCACCGTTTTTCGGGGGCTGAGGATCGAGGACGTCGGCTTCACGGCAAACCGCGCAACGACGTCCTGTCCTGTCGATATGCCGCCAAGAACGCCGCCGGCGTGATTGGATGCGAATTCGATACCGTGAGGACCCGACTGCATTTCATCCGCGTTTTCTTCGCCCGAAAGCGAGGCTGCCGCAAAACCGTCTCCGATTTCGACGCCCTTCACGGCATTAATGCTCATCATCGCGCCCGCGAGATCGGCATCGAGCTTGCCGTAGATGGGGGCACCGAGACCCGCCGGCACGCCCGACGCGACGACTTCGATGACCGCGCCGCAGGAAGAGCCGGCCTTCCGCACACCGTCGAGATAGGTTTCCCATTCCGCCGCCGCCTTCGCGTCCGGGCACCAGAAGGGGTTGTTCTCGACTTCGTTCCAGTCCCAGTTGACGCGGTCGATCTTGTGCGGACCCATCTGCACGAGGGCGCCCCTGATGGTCATGTCCGGCAGCATCGCCCGCGCCACCGCGCCGGCCGCCACGCGAGCCGCCGTTTCGCGCGCCGAGGAGCGGCCGCCGCCGCGATAGTCGCGAATGCCATATTTCAGGAAATAGGTGAGGTCCGCATGGCCTGGCCGGAACTTCTCGACGATGTCGCCATAGTCCTTCGACCGCTGATCGACATTCTCGATCATCAGCGAGATCGGCGTGCCGGTGGTCATTTCGATGCCGTCTTCGACGAAGGTGCCGGAGAGGATTTTCACCGCGTCAGGCTCGCGCCGCTGTGTCGTGAACCGCGACTGGCCGGGCTTCCGCCGGTCGAGCCATTGCTGAATATCTTCCGCCTTCAGCGGCAGGCGAGGCGGCGCTCCGTCGACCACGCAGCCAAGCGCCGGCCCGTGGCTTTCACCCCAGGTCGTGACACGGAACAGATGGCCGAACGTATTGTGCGACATGGCCTTAGCATGACCCGCGAGGGCCGTCCTTGCGCGATGAACCGGCTAACAATACAGGAGATTCTCAGACGATGCTCATGTCCGGCGCATCTTCCGCCTTCATGCCGACGACGTGATACCCGGCATCGACATGGTGCACCTCGCCGGTCACGCCTGCGCCGAGATCGGAGAGCAGGTAGAGCGCCGAATTCCCCACTTCGTCGATCGTCACAGTGCGCTTCAGCGGCGAATTGAGTTCGTTCCACTTGAGGATATAGCGGAAATCGCCGATGCCGGACGCGGCGAGCGTCTTGATCGGACCTGCGGAAACCGCGTTGACGCGGATATTGTTGCGGCCGAGATCGACCGCGAGATAGCGCACACTGGCTTCGAGCGCGGCTTTGGCGACGCCCATCACATTGTAGTGCGGGATAACTTTCTCGGAGCCGTAATAGGTCAGCGTCACGATCGAGCCGCCGTCGGTCATCAGCTTTTCCGCGCGCTGGCAGAGCGCTGCGAAGGAATAACAGGAGATCGCCATCGAGGCGGTGAAGTTGTCGAGCGAGGTATCGACATAGCGGCCATCGAGCTCGTCCTTGTTCGCGTAGGCGATGGCGTGGACGAAGAAATCGATCCTGCCCCACTCTTTTGCGAGCGTCTCGAAGACGGCGTCCATGCTGGCGGCGTCCATGACGTCGCACGGCATCACCATCTTCGAACCGACCGACTCCGCGAGCGGGATGACCCGTTTCTGCAAGGCTTCGCCCTGATAGGTAAAGGCGATCTCGGCGCCTTGATCGGCGCAAGCCTTGGCGATGCCCCAGGCGATCGAGCGGTTGTTCGCGACACCCATGATAAGGCCGCGTTTACCGGCCATCAGGTTGCCCTTGAGAACCGGGCTCGTGCTGGTGGTGGCTTCGCTCATTGCTTCCCCGTCAACCTGGTCTGCGCCAAAAATGGAGCCGCATCCTACACAAAAGCCC
>NZ_JAUYUS010000063.1 GCF_030694575.1 Parvibaculum sp. | reverse complement strand
GATGCCTGAAAACAAAAACGCCCGGCCAGCATGTAGAAGTGCTGCCCAGGCGATCGGCTCGAAAGACCAGTCTCCGCGCTCCCCGATGGTGACCCATCTGATTTCGCCAGTCGCGCGGAGGATATGTGCGACCGGAAGTGAAGGGAGTTAAGCCCTCCAGACGGCGGGAGTCAAATGACGTGGAGGAACGGATTATTGGTTCGCCATAAGGCGGGCGAGCAGGCGAGGCGCCCAGCGGTCGAGAAGAAGCGCGGTCCTCGCCTTGCCGATGACGATTTGCGGCTCGCCACGAGCGAGACCCGCCAGAACGGCGCGCGCGGCCTTCTCCGGCGAAATCTTGCCGCGTCCCCGCCCGCCGGTCATCGCTGTTCCGACAAGAGGCGGCACGATCTCGACAACACGTATGCCCTGCGGCGCAAGTTGGTGGCGCAGGGCAAGCGCGAAGCTCCGAAGGCCTGCCTTGCTGGCACAATAGACCGGCGCCGATGTCTTCGGCCGATATGCGAGAACGGAGGTGAGGAAGCAGACGGCGCCGCCGGGATGCCGCATATGCGGCAGCAGCAATTCCGTAAGCCGGATCGGAGCGACGAGATTGACGGCGATTTCCTTGTCGGCTGCATCGCCGATGGCGGTTCCGCTTGCATAGTTGAGCGGCTGCTGGATTGCCGCATTGTGAATGATGATATCGAGCGGGCCGTCGAGATGCAGGACAGCCGCAAGAAGAGCATCGCGGCCTTCCTCGGTGGCGATGTCTGCAGCGACGGTGAGCGGCGAGGGAGGCGCGCTGCGGCCACAGGTGAGAACATGAGCCCCGGCTTCGGCAAAGGCCGAAACGAGCGCCTGTCCGATACCCTGGGTACCGCCGGTCACGAGCACGCGCATGCCGGTGAAGTTCTGTGCTTCCTTCGTCATGCGCAGAAACTCGCATGGGAAGAACGGCGCGGCTTGTTGAATCGCGCCAGAATCCGGCCGTAGCGGACGAGAAGCTACAGACCGAGAATTCTCTTGGCGATGATATTCTTCTGGATTTCGTTGGAGCCGCCATAGATGGATTGCGCGCGGGCGCCGAGATAGGCGGCGACGGCGGGTGCCGCGCCCGCGGGAAGCGCCGTGTTGCCGGTCCATGCGGGCGCGACGGAATCCGGGAAGGCCGGCTGCGCGTAGGGGCCGTAGGTCTCGGCGCCGAGCTCTGTGATGTCCTGTGCGAGTTCGGTCGCGATCACTTTCAGGATCGACGATTCATTGCCCGGCGCACCACCTTCGGCGACCGACGAGAGCGTGCGCAGAACGGTGATTTCGAGTGTATCGAGCCGGGTTTCAAGTTCGCCGAGTTTGCGGATGAAGGCGGCGTCTTCCAGCAGCCCGCGCTCGCGCGCGGCTTCGCGGATGTTGCGGAGCTGCTTCCGCTTGCCGGCGACATGGGCATAGGAGGTGCGTTCATGGCCGAGCAGGTAGTTGGCGTAGGTCCAGCCCTTGCCCTCTTCGCCGATGCGGTTCGTCTGCGGCACGCGCGCGTTCTCGAAGGTGACGCTGTTGAGCGAATGTTTGCCGTCGATGGTGATGATCGGATTGACGGTAATGCCCGGCGTCTTCATGTCGATCAGCAGGAAGGTGATGCCTTCCTGCTTCTTCTCTTCCTGGCTGGTGCGCAGCAGGCAGAAAATCCAGTCGGCATGCTGGGCGAGGCTGGTCCAGATCTTGGTGCCGTTGACGATGTAGTCGTCGCCATCGGCAACGGCGCTCGCCTGCAGCGAGGCGAGGTCGGAGCCGGAGCCGGGCTCGGAGTAGCCCTGCGCCCAGAAAATCGTGCTGTCGAGAATGCCGGGCAGAAAACGCTTCTTCTGTTCGTCCGTGCCGAATGTGTAGATCACCGGCCCGACATAGAGGAGTCCCATCGGCACGACGTTCAGCGCGCCTGCGCGCTCAAGCTCCTCGTCGAAGATGTATTTCTCGTTGGCACTCCAGCCGGTGCCGCCATCGGCTTTAGGCCAGTTGACGGCGAGCCATCCGCGAGCCGCCATCGCGCGCTCGGATTTCTGATAGTCGGCCTTCGACGGCGAGGCGCCGCTCGCCATCTTCTCGATGATGTCGCGCGGATAGTCGTTTTCGAAGAAGTCCCGCACCTTCATGCGGAACTCTTCGTCCTTTTCGGAAAATGAGAAGTCCATGGCCGTCCTCCCGAATGTTGATTGTGGCGAGTGTAGCTGGTCACCGACGCGGCGTCAGGGGCGGGAAGGCAGGTGCCGCGACGTCACCTCTCAAAGAAGTGACAAAAGAAAAGGGCCGGTGTTTCCACCGGCCCTTCGCATTTCGGAGTGGGGAGCGGGACTTAGAAGTCCATGCCGCCCATGCCGCCCATGCCGCCCATACCACCGCCGGGCATGCCGCCACCAGCGCCGCCATCTTTCTTCGGCGCTTCGGCGATCATGGCTTCCGTCGTGATCAGGAGGCCGGCGATCGAGGCCGCATCCTGAAGCGCCGTGCGCACGACCTTGGTCGGGTCGATGATGCCGGCGGCCACGAGGTCGCAATACTCTTCCTTCTGCGCGTCGAAGCCGAAATTGGCCTGCTTCGATTCGAGGACCTTCTGCACGACGATCGAACCTTCGACGCCGGCATTTTCGACGATCTGACGGATCGGCGCTTCGAGGGCCTTGCGGATGATGTTGATACCCGCCTGGATGTCGCGATTGTCCTCGACGAGCTTGCCAACGGCCTTGCTCGCCATGAGAAGCGCCGTGCCGCCGCCGGGGACGATACCTTCTTCAACCGCGGCGCGGGTCGCATTGAGCGCGTCGTCGACGCGGTCCTTGCGTTCCTTCACTTCGGCTTCGGTCGCGCCGCCGACCTTGATCACCGCAACGCCGCCGGCGAGCTTCGCCAGACGTTCCTGCAGCTTCTCCTTGTCGTAGTCGGACGTCGTGTCCTCGATCTGCCGCTTGATCTGGGCAACGCGAGCCTCGATGTCCTTC
>NZ_JAUYUS010000061.1 GCF_030694575.1 Parvibaculum sp. | reverse complement strand
CAGGCCCGCGCCTACCGCGCCGTCGCGAAAATCGACTGGCCGCAAGGCTTCTGCCGCAAGGACATCGGCTACCGCGCCATCGAGCGCGAAAAGCAGAATGCGTGAGGATGATTTCGAGATGACGATGGAGGCGCATCAGCCCTTTCTTCCCACCCTCCCCCTGTGGGAGGGTCGACAAAATTCGAGCGGTACGCGAAGAATTTTTCGGGGAGGGGTCGCGGCACCAACCATATGGGACAAGCCGTCGGCTGAATTTGTAATTTAGTCCGCAACCCCTCCCCAAACCGCTTGCAGCGGTTTGACCCTCCCACAGGGGGAGGGTGGAGAAAGAGCGGACACACGAAAATACGTACACAGAATAAACGGCACTGGGAGAGAGACCAATGAGCGACGCAGCGGAAAGCCGGCAGGAGCAGTTCTCCGGCACCAAGGACGTAGCCGACACGCACAAGTTCGACGAGAAGCGCCTCGAAGAATACATGCAGGCGCATGTGGACGGCTTTCAGGGCCCGCTCACCGTCAAGCAGTTCAAGGGCGGCCAGTCCAATCCGACCTACCAGCTCCTGACGCCCTCGAAGAAATACGTGCTGCGCCGCAAGCCGCCGGGCAAGCTGCTACCCTCCGCCCATGCGGTCGACCGCGAATACAAGGTCATCACCGCGCTTCACGGCATCGGCTTTCCTGCGCCGCGCACTTATTGTCTGTGTGAGGACGACAGCGTCATCGGCACCATGTTCTACATCATGGACATGGTGGATGGCCGCGTGCTCTGGGAGCCGCTGCTGCCGGGACAGGACCCCGCCACGCGCTGGAAAATCTACGACTCTCTGAACGAGACGCTGGCGCGGCTTCACATGGTCGACTACGAGGCGATCGGCCTCGCCGATTTCGGCAAGCCGGGCAACTACTTCGCGCGCCAGATCTCGCGCTGGACCAAGCAATATGTCGCCTCCGAAACGGAAACCATTCCGGAGATGAACCGGCTGATGGAATGGCTGCCCGCGAATATTCCGCAGGAAGACTCTAATTCCATCGTCCATGGCGATTACCGCCTCGACAACACGGTTCTCCACCCGGCCGAGCCCCGGGTGATCGCCGTGCTCGACTGGGAGCTCTCGACGCTCGGCCACCCGCTCGGCGATTTCACCTACAGCCTCATGCAGTGGGTGATGCCCGGCCAGGGCACCGGCGGCGGCACCGGCTCCATCAGGACGGCCGACCTCAAGGCGCTCGGCGTGCCGACCCTCGAGGAATATATCCGGATGTACTGTGAACGGACGAACCGGCCCAAGGGCATCGAAAATCTCGATTTTTATTTTTCATATAATTTCTTCCGTCTTGCCGGTATCCTGCAGGGAATCGCGGGGCGGGTGAGGGACGGAACAGCATCGAGCGAACATGCCAAACAGATGGCGGCCAATGTACGGCCGCTGGCCGAGGAAGCATGGGCCTATGCCCAACGCGCGGGAGCCGAATAACAAGAACAACTTCCAAGAGTGAGTGCGTATGAGTACTGAAGTATCGTCATGGAGCCGTCACGGTTTCGAGATCAACACCGACAGGTCGCGTCTGGACAGGGAATCGATCCTGAAGATGCTCGGCGCGACCTATTGGGCTCGCGACGTTTCGCCTGAGAATCTCTGGACCAGCATCGTTAATTCCCGCGCCTACGGCCTCTATTCGCCGGATGGCGAGCAGGCGGGCTTCGGCCGCATGGTGACGGACTACACGCGCTTCGCCTGGATGAGCGACGTCTATGTGCTGCCCGTTCACCGGGGTGATGGCCGCGGCAAGTGGATCGTCGAGACGATGGTTAACGACCCGGCCCTCGCCTCCGTCCACCGCATCATGCTCTCCACCAACGACGCCCACTCCCTCTATGAACGCCTCGGCTTCAAGATCATCGGCGACGACGGCGAAGCCCGCCAGCTGATGCAGTTGAAGCGGTAGGAGCGAGCGGCACTCGCGAACCTCTCCATACCTCTTATCTGTCTTTGCCGGGCTTGACCCGGCAATCCAGAAGGCGCGGCACGCGCCGTCCCTCTTCGTATAAATATTCCTGCAGGAAGTTTTTCGAAGATGGACGCCGCCTGCGGCGGCTCCTTGTCCCCCGGGTCAAGCCCGGGGGTGACGGTGTTTTTATGGCTGAGTTCTTCGGCAGGACTCAAAACCGGAAAAAGACGGGGATGACCCGGACAAGCCGGGTCATGACGTTTTTTTTCAAGCTTCGTATCTCGGGAAGCACCCCCTCAATACAGAAACATCGGCTTGCCCTTCACATGCGCGATGCGCGGGCGGTAGGCTTCGCGGTCGTAGAAGGCGTCGACGTCGACGCGCTTGCCGCCGCTCGAACAGGTCGCGGCCGGCACCGTCGTATAATTGCCGTCGCGCAGCGCCGTCATGAAGCCGGTGCGTCCCGCCGCGATTTCCTGCACGGCCAGAGTGCCGAAGCCTTTCGCCACCATCTGGTCGAGCGCGTCGGGGGGCCCGGCGCGCATGAGATAGGCAAGCGACTGCGTGATCGTGTCGACGCCGGTGATCCTCGTCAGTTCCTCGCCCAGCATGTGGCCGATCCCGCCGAGGCGCTTGCGGCCGTATTCGTCCGCCTGCCCGTAGGTCAGCGCCTCGCCGCCTTCCATCATCGCGCCTTCCGAAATCACCACCATCGCGTAGCGCGCCGGATTTTCCATCCGGTCCGCCGCCACCAGCGCTGCCAGCTTCTCCGCGTTGAACGGCACTTCGGCGATGATCGCGCGGTCGGCGTCGGCGAGATAACTCGCCAGAAGCGCCGTCTCGCCGGAGTTCCGTCCGAAAAGCTCCACCACCGCGATGCGCTCATGGCTTCCCGTCGATGTCCTGAGCGCGTTGATGTGATCGACCGAGCGCGACACCGCCGTCGAAAAGCCGATGCAGTAATCCGTGCCGAAGACGTCGTTGTCCATCGTCTTCGGGATCGACACGATCTTCATGCCCTCGCGGTCGAGCTGCGCGGCATAGTTCAGCGTGCCGTCGCCGCCGATCGTCACCATCACGTCGATGCCGAGATACTCGAAGACGCGCAATATGTGCGGCGTCGTGTCGACCGTGCCCTTGTCCGAGGGCTTGAATTTTCCCTTGAGGAAATCCGGCAGTTTCGCCTCGACCATCCATTGCGGATCGGTCCGCGTCGTGTGAAGCACGGTCCCGCCCTTGCGGTCGATGGTCCTCACCGCCTCCGTGTCGAGCCGCATCAGGTGCTTCTCGCTGCCCTCCGGGTCGTCGGGGTTGTAGCTCATCGGCCCCGCCCAGCCGCGCCGGAAGCCGAGCACCTCCCAGCCGAGTTCGGTCGCGCGCCGCACCACCGCCTTGATGCAGGAATTGAGCCCCGGCACATCGCCGCCACCCGTCAGGATTCCAAGTCGCATATCGCCGTTTCCTTTACGTCAGTGGCCGAGGGTCATTTTTCATTCTCCACCCTCCCCCTGAGGGAGGGTCGACAAAATTCGAGCGGAGCGAAGAATTTTTCGGGGAGGGGACTCCGCTCCAATATGATGAACGCACCACAGATTTTTCCGCCGCGCTACCGTCCGCACATACTAACAGCTAGAAATCCCGATCATGAAAACAAGCGAGCACTACACTATCGCCGTCGCGGGCCTCGGACGGCGCATCGCCACCGTCATCCGCAATCTCGCCGCCGCCGCACCCCATATCGAGATCGTCGCCCATGCCGACCCCGCGCCCATGGGCCTCTCCATGCTGGAGAAGCGAGGCATCGGCGCAGGCGCGGCATATGAGAGCGTCGATGCGATGCTCGCTCATACGAAGCCCGATCTTCTCATGGTCGGCTCGCCCAATCATCTCCACCTCGCCCATATACGCGGCGGGCTCGAGCGCGGCTTGCGCGTTTTCACCGAAAAACCTGTCGTGCGCACAGAGGACGAAACATGGGCGCTCGCCCGGCTCCTGCGCGAGCATGGGCAATCCTCCGTCATAGTCGGCCTCGTGCTCCGCTCCGCGCCGCTCGTCGCCGCGGTCACACGCCATCTTCACGCCTCGAAACTCGGCCGCCTCGTCAGTTTCGAGGGCAACGAGCATCTCCATCCGGAGCACGGCGCCTTCCTCATGCGCGACTGGCGGCGCCACGAAGCCCATGCCGGTTCGTTCCTGCTCGACAAGTGCTGTCACGATTTCGATCTCTACCGCCTCTTCGCCGGCGCGCTGCCCACCCGCGTTGCGAGCTTCGGCGGCCGCGACATCTTCACGCCCGCCAACGAAGCCCTGGCCGAACGCCGTTACCCCGACGGCACGCCCGCCTACGAGATCTGGCGCGCGGGCTGGAACGGCGGCAACAGTACCTTCCAGTCGGACGCCGATACCGCCGACAACCAGGTCGCCCTCGTCGAATATGAAAACAATGTCCGTCTCACCTTTCACGCGAACACCCATGCCGGCCTGCCGCAACGCCGCTGGTATTTCGCGGGCACGGGCGGCGCGCTCGAAGCCGACCTCGTGACCAACCGCCTCACCTTCCGCGACGCGCTGGGCATCAATCCTCCGGAGACGGAGGAGTTTCCCGCCAGCGCCGAGGGCCATTACGGTTCCGACGAACAAATGGGCCGCGACCTCGCCGCCCATCTCCTCGACGGCAAGCCCTTCCCCGTCGCCGTCGAGGACGCCATGATCGCCGGCCTCACCGTCATGGCCGTGGACCGTGCCATGCGCGAAGGCGGCGTCGTGGATTGCCGGCCGCTATGGGAGCGGCTGGAGAAGGAGATGGGGCGGGGTCGCTGACTCAATCCCGGGGACAAGTCTCCCGGGGATAAAAATATGCGAGCGGACCGGGGATAAGCCGCACCGGAGCCATCCCGTACATTTCCCGGAGACGAAGAAGGAGCGAAATTCGACGCTCAGCGGCGTACTGAAAACCGATCTTCCTCGTCGCGTGACATTTTCATGACAGTTTGATGACAGTCGGCCGTTTTGCGGTATCGGGATACCCCATCAGGCGCTCTTTCCGCGCGCCTCGATCGGCCAGATATCGACCAGCGTGTCGCCCCGGACGACGTGATAGGCGTCGTACAAATTCACCGTCGGGTCGCAATGCGGCGTCATGGCCGTCAGTACACTGCCGATCGGCAACGATGCGCCGTCGGGAAGAAGCACACCGCCCTGCTCGTCGCCGAAGAAGAAATATCCGGCCCCTTCCGGAGCGCCGGAAAGAAGTTTCGGCGGCTCGGCGTCGGTCGAGAAGGATTTGAAACCGGCATCCGTCGTCGCGAGGTTTTTCGTGTTGGCGGAGACGACCGACATCTGCACGAAGAGCGACGTCTCGAAGGGGAAGTTCGCGCCGTTGCCGAGCGCGACGTCGTGATACTGCTTGTCCATGAAGACATAGGAGCCGCCCTGCAGCTCCGTCAGCACCCTGGCCTCCGGGTCGATATTATAGGTGCCGGTGCCGCCGCCCGACACGATTTCGCACGGCAAGCCCTTCGCCTTCAGTGCGTCGCGCTGGTCGCCCAGCACCTGCATCGCCGCGAGCGATTTCTCGCGCCGCTCGGCGAAGTCGTGAATATGCATCAGGTGTCCGGCATAGGCCTGCAGCCCGCGCAGGTCGAGAAATTCCGCCGCGTCGATGAGTTCGGCCAGCGCCAGCGCGTCCTCGCCGGGGCGGATGCCGGTGCGGTGCAGGCCAACGTCCAGATCGACGAGAACCTTCAGCACACGTTTCTTTTCCCCCGCTGCCGCCGCCAGGGCGCGCGCGTTCACCGGGTTGTCGGCCACCACCATCAGGTCCGGCATTTTCGCGTTGAGCGCAATCAGCCGCTCGATGCCCTGCGCCGTCACGACGGGCGAGGTGATGAGAATATTTTCGATGCCGCCCGCCGCCATCGCTTCCGCTTCGCCGAGCTTGGCGCAGCATTGTCCAACGGCGCCGGCCGCGATCTGGGCCTTGGCGATGGTCACGCATTTATGCGTCTTCGCGTGAGGCCGGATCGAAAGGTTGCTTACCTTGCAGTGCTCCGCCATCCGCGCGACGTTGCGCTCGAAGGCGTCGAGGTCGAGCACGAGTGCCGGTGTCGGGAGCGCGGCGCGCGAGCCCTTCTTTCCGATCATGGCCCTTGCCGTCTGCAATGCTTCGCTTGTCATGACTTCCCCTTTGCTGCCGCCGCGGCAGCATCCTACAGCGGAGCGCACGATGCACAACAGCGCATCGCTCCTCCGCATCCCGCGACGAAAGCGATGGATTCCGGACGGCAGAGCGTATAATTATGGCATTCCTGCTGCCTATTGTTGGGGGATGAAATGGCAACGACGACGCTTTCCGGATTTATGCTGCTTGCCGCGCTGTCGGCGGGGGAACCCGAGGCCGCGATGAGCAAGATGCCCGCTCACGACCAGTATGCGTCGGGTGCCACCTGTTCCCTCAGCGGCGAAACGAGGGCTGGCGCGCGGAAATATTGCTATTACGATTGCGGTGGATCGAGACGGACCATCGTGATCGCGGCAGGGCGGACCTGCGCGTTCACCATCAGACGATAGGACAAATGTCGGGACAGAGCGGCACCGCGCAGAAGGCGGCAGGACTGACGGACAAGCGGGAGATCATCATCTCCTCCGCGCTCGATCTCTTCCGCCATTACGGTTACCGGCGCACCTCGATGGAGGACATCGCGCGCGCCGCGGCCGTCGCCAAGGGCACGCTCTATCTCTATTTCAAAAGCAAGGACGAGCTCTTCGAGGCGATCTGCCGGACGCTGGCGGAACAGGTGGGCGAAGGCGTCGCCGCGGCGGATGCGCTCGACCTGCCGCTCGAGCAGAAGCTCGCCGCACTCATGGAAGCGAAGCTCGGCTTCGTCTATCGCTGGATCCTGTCCAGCCCGCATGCCGCCGAACTCGTCGACAGCAGCAGCCGCTTTTCCCGCGATGTCTTCGGCGATGTTCACGATCGGTTCCACAACGCCGTCCTTCGCCTGGTCCGCGAAGGCAGCCAGCGCGGCGAGCTCGATCCCAAGGCCAGCGGCCTCACCCAGGAAGCCGCCGCCGACGCGCTCATCGCCGCCGCCTGCGGCGCCGAAAAGGCACCGGACGAGGAAACCTTCCGCCGCCAGCTCGCCGCGATCATCAAGCTGACGCTGCGCGGCCTGCGCGCCTGAGGCGAATCCGCGCTGCAAATCCGTGAAATCCGCCCCTCCCCGCTTGACAGCACGGCGGACAACTCCTATCTCTGCCCAGTGCTTTGGCACTCACGATGAGCGAGTGCTAACAGGCTCAAAAAATCCAGAAATTTCCGCAACTTAGCGGTTGGGACACAGGAGAAGCCAGAGATGAAATTCCGTCCTCTGCATGACCGCGTCGTAGTGCGCCGGGTCGAGGAAGAATCCAAGACCGCCGGCGGCATCATCATTCCGGACTCGGCGCAGGAAAAGCCCTCGCAGGGCGAAGTCGTCGCGGTGGGCCCCGGCGCCCGTGGCGATGACGGCAAGATCATTGCGCCCGACGTCAAGGTCGGCGACCGGGTGATCTTCGGCAAATGGTCGGGCACCGAAGTCAAGATCGACGGCGAAGAGCTGCTGATCATGAAAGAGAGCGACATCATGGGTGTGCTCGAAGGCGCTGCCGGCAAGAAGAAGGCGGCTGCCTGACAAGGCTCGCAACCGGATACCCGGCCGCGGGCTTTTTTATTGCCCCGGCGGCCGTTCGTTCCGTTTCATGAATTCAGAAGGATCAGAAAAACATGGCTAAGGAAGTCAAATTCGGCCGCACAGCCCGCGAGAAGATGCTTCGCGGCGTCGACATTCTCGCCGATGCGGTAAAGGTGACGCTCGGTCCGAAGGGCCGCAATGTCGTCATCGAAAAGTCGTTCGGTTCGCCGCGCACCACGAAAGACGGCGTGACGGTCGCCAAGGAAATCGAGCTTGAAGACAAGTTCGAGAACATGGGCGCCCAGATGGTCAAGGAAGTCGCTTCCAAGACCAACGACACCGCCGGCGACGGCACGACGACAGCGACGGTTCTGACCCAGGCGATCGTTCGCGAAGGCGCGAAGTCGGTTGCCGCCGGCATGAACCCGATGGACCTGAAGCGCGGCATCGAGATCGCCGTCCGCACCGCCGTCGAAGACATCACGAAGCGTTCGAAGAAGGTGAAGTCGAACGACGAAGTCGCGCAGGTCGGCACGATTTCGGCCAATGGCGAAAGCGAAATCGGCGCCATGATCGCCCAGGCGATGAGCCGGGTCGGCAATGAAGGCGTCATCACGGTCGAGGAAGCCAAGTCCCTCGACACCGAACTCGACGTCGTCGAAGGCATGCAGTTCGACCGCGGCTATCTCTCGCCCTACTTCATCACCAATGCGGACAAGATGGTGGTCGAGCTCGACGAGCCGCTCATCCTTCTCCACGAGAAGAAGCTGACCAGCCTGCAGCCGATGCTGCCGGTGCTGGAAGCCGTTGTGCAGTCGGGCCGTCCGCTGCTCATCATCGCGGAAGACATCGAAGGCGAGGCGCTTGCCACGCTCGTGGTCAACAAGCTGCGCGGCGGCCTCAAGGTCGCTGCCGTGAAGGCACCGGGCTTCGGCGACCGTCGCAAGGCGATGCTCGAGGACCTCGCGGTTCTCTCGGGCGGTCAGGTCATCTCCGAAGACCTCGGCATCAAGCTTGAGTCCGTGACGCTCGACATGCTCGGCAAGGCCAAGCGCGTTTCGATCACGAAGGACGACACCACGATCGTCGACGGCGCCGGCAAGAAGAAGGACATCGAGGCTCGCGTTGCCCAGATCAAGCGGCAGATCGAGGACACGACGTCCGACTACGACAAGGAGAAGCTGCAGGAACGTCTGGCGAAGCTCGCCGGCGGCGTTGCGGTGATCAAGGTCGGCGGTGCGACCGAAGCCGAAGTGAAGGAACGCAAGGACCGCGTCGACGACGCGCTCAATGCAACCCGCGCCGCGGTTGAAGAAGGCATCGTCCCCGGCGGTGGCACGGCGCTTCTCATGGCGAGCAAGGCCGTCGGCAAGCTCGTCGAGGACAATCGCGACATCCAGGCGGGTATCAACATCATCCGCAAGGCCCTCGAAGCGCCGATCCGTCAGATCGTCGAGAATGCCGGCGTCGAAGGCTCGATCGTTGTGCAGAAGGTCCTCGAATCGAAGCAGGCCAATTTCGGCTTCGACGCACAGAAGGAAGAGTATTGCGATCTAGTTGCCGCCGGCATCATCGACCCGACCAAGGTCGTGCGCACGGCGCTTCAGGATGCGGCCTCGATCGCCGGCCTCCTGATCACGACGGAAGCCATGATCGCCGACGCTCCGAAGAAGGACAATGGCGGCGCGGGCGGCATGCCCGGCGGCGGCATGGGCGGCATGGGTGGCATGGGCGGCATGGACTTCTAAGTCCAGCTTCCTCACTCCGAAATGCGAAGGGCCGGTGGAAACACCGGCCCTTTTCTTTTGTCACTTTTTGGGAGGTGACGTCGCGGCACCTGCCCTCCCGCTCCTGACGCCGTGCCAGCAACAGGCTACACTCCCGCCAATCAAAATTCGGGAGGCGGCACATGGATTTCTCATTTTCAGAAGCGGACGAAGAGTTCCGCATGAAGGTGCGGGATTTCTTCGAGAGCGAGTATCCGCGCGAGATCGTGGAGAAGATGGCGAGCGGTGCCTCGCCGTCGAAGGCTGACTACCAGAAGTCCGAACGCGCGATGGCGGCCAGGGGATGGCTCGCCGTCAACTGGCCGAAACCGGCCGGCGGCACCGGCTGGACGGCAAACGAGAAATACATCTTCGACGAGGAACTCGAACGCGCGGGCGCGCTCAATGTCGTGCCGATGGGGCTCCTCTATGTCGGGCCCGTCATCTACACCTTCGGCACCGATGAGCAAAAGAAGCGCTGGCTGCCGGGCATCCTCGACAGCACGATCTTCTGGGCGCAGGGCTATTCCGAGCCCGGCTCCGGCTCCGATCTGGCATCGTTGCAGGCAAGCGCGGTCCGCGATGGCGGCGACTATATCGTCAATGGCACGAAAATCTGGACGAGCCTTGCCCAGCATGCCGACTGGATTTTCTGCCTGCTGCGCACCAGCCAGGAAGAGAAGAAGCAGGAAGGCATTACCTTCCTCCTGATCGACATGACGACGCCGGGCATCACGGTGCAGCCGATCATCACCATCGACGGCAAGCATTCGCTCAACAGCGTCACCTTCGAGAACGTGCGCGTGCCGCAGGCGAACCGCATCGGCGAAGAGGGCAAGGGCTGGACCTACGCCAACTACCTGCTCGGCCATGAGCGCACCTCCTATGCCCATGTCGCCGGCAAACGGAAGCAGCTCCGCAACATCCGCGAAGCTGCGCGCGAACGCGGGCTGCTGGAAGACGCCGCCTTCATCCGCAAACTCGGCGAACTCGAAACCCGGCTCGATACACTCGAAATCACGGTGCTTCGTACCCTGTCCTCAGTCGCGGAAGGCGGCGCGCCAGGCAACGAATCGTCGATCCTGAAGATCATCGCGACCGAGTTGGCACAGGACATCACCGAACTCGGCATGGAGGCCTATGGACCCTACATGCAACCCGCCTTCCCGGATTCCGTCGCACCCGCATGGACCGGCAACACGGCGCTTCCCGCAGGCGCGGCGCCCGCCGTCGCCGTCTATCTCGGCACCCGCGCGCAGTCGATCTATGGCGGCTCGAACGAGATACAGAAGAACATCATCGCCAAGCGGATACTGGGTCTTTGACGAGGGAATTGACTCCCGCCGCTCGCAGGGATTAACTCCCCTCACTTCCGGTCGCACATATCCTCCGCGCGACTGGCGAAATCAGATGGGTCACCATCGGGGAGCGCGGAGACTGGTCTTTCGAGCCGATCGCCTGGGCAGCACTTCTACATGCTGGCCGGGCGTTTTTGTTTTCAGGCATC
>NZ_JAUYUS010000060.1 GCF_030694575.1 Parvibaculum sp. | reverse complement strand
AGCAGCGGCGGCAGGCGCCTTTATGGCAGCGGGTTTAGTGGACAAGATTAGAAATCCCTCGGATAAGATCGCGACGGATCGAGACCTCGCTCGCCTGCACGGGGTTGCCTTCCCACACCTTCAGCTCGGTCGGCTGATAGGCGATGAAGCGGCCTTCGGCCATTGCATCCTGAAGACGGGAGAGTGCGGGCGCAGCCTCGTCGCGCTGGGCGCAGACGGGAGCGGCCAGCGCAGGGGCGGCAGCGAGGGTTGCCATGAGGAGAGCGATAATGAAGCGCATGGCCCCATAGTTAGGCCGCCAATGTGGCGATTTCCAGTCACCGGACACGCAAAAGCCCGGCTCCTCGCGGAGCCGGGCTCTCGTGATTCAGAGGCGTGCCGGAGCGGCCAAGCCTTAGATGGCTTCCTTCAGGTCCTTCGCGACGCGGAAGGCGACCTTCTTGGAGGCTTTGATCTTGATGGCTTCGCCCGTCGCGGGGTTGCGGCCCATGCGGGCGGCGCGCTTGCGCACCTGCAGGATGCCGAGACCGGTGAGACGGACCTTGTTGCCCTTCTTCAGGTTCTTCACCGTCAATTCGACGAAGTCGCTGAAGAGCTCGGTTGCCGCCTTCTTCGAGAGCTCATGCTTCTCGGCGATTTCGGCAATCAGCTTCGACATCGGAACCGTCGGCGCTGTCGGTGCTTTCTTGGCAGCAGCAGCGGCGGCAGGCGCCTTTTTGGCAGCGGGTTTAGTGGCCATGATTTGAATTCCCTCGGATAAGTTCGCGACGATATTCACTGAGTCGCGCGATTCGTCCAAGCATTAAGTTCATATTTGACGGGCATCGGAGCGAAAAACTGTTGAAAAGTGCCTGCGGCACCTGCATTTCGCAGTTGCACCCCTATTCGAACGCGTCTTCCCAGCTTCCGCGCGTCGAAGCCTTGGAATATTCGGTGGCGCGGTTTTCGAAGAAGTTGGTGTGTTCGATGCCGTTCAGCATCTCGTCCATCCAGGGCAGCGGGTTCTTTTCCGTGCGGTAGATGGGCTGAAGATTGAGCTGCACGAGGCGGCGGTCGGCGATGTAGCGGATGTAGTCCTTCACCTCCTGCGCCGAAAGGCCTTCGATGCTGCCCATCTCGAAGGCGAGGTCGATGAAGGCATCCTCGTGATGGATGATGGTTTCGCAGGCTTTATAGATGTCGCGGCGAAGTTCCTCGGTCCAGATTTCCGGGTTTTCGTCGATGAAGGTGCGGAAAAGCTTCATGGCGGAGACGGTGTGGAGCGTCTCGTCGCGGGCCGACCATGTCACGATCTGGCCCATGCCCTTCATCTTGTTGAAGCGCGGGAAATTCATGAGGATCGCGAAAGAGGCGAAAAGCTGCACGCCCTCGGTGAAGCCGCCGAAGACGGCGAGCGTCTTGGCGATATCCGCCTTGGTTTCGACGCCCCATTCCTGCATGTAGTCGAACTTGGTCTTCATCTGTTCGTATTTCAGGAAGGCCTCGTATTCGGCCTCGGGCATGCCGATCGTGTCGAGCAGGTGGCTGTAGGCGGAGATGTGGATCGTCTCGATGTTGGAGAAGGCGGCCAGCATCATCTGCACTTCGGTCGGCTTGAAGACGCGCGAATAGTGCTTCATGTAGCAATTGTTCACTTCGACGTCCGCCTGCACGAAGAAGCGGAAAATCTGCGTGAGCAGGTTGCGCTCGCCCTCGGTGAGCTTTTTCGACCAGTCCTTCACGTCGTCGGCCAGCGGCACTTCCTCCGGCAGCCAGTGGATGCGCTGCTGCGTGAGCCAGGCTTCATAGGCCCAGGGATAGCGGAAGGGCTTGTAGACGTGGCGTTCTTCGAGGAGGGACATGGGACGGGCTCCCGTTTTCTTTCATGCGGCGCAGAGCGCCAGCTCGTTTATCTTCAATTGTCACCGTCGGCTTTCGCCGGAATGACACCGATTTTTTGGCTCTGGATTGCCGGGTCAAGCCAGGCAATGACGACAAAGGGTAGAGACAATAATGGCCCGGCCTTGCGACCGGGCCATGAGCTTAGCGCCTTACTGACAGGCGAGGCATTCTTCGTAGTCGTTCGACTGCGCTTCGGCCGCGACCTGGTCGAGGGTGAGCACGTCGAGCTTCTTTGCCGGCACGAGCGAGACGACCTCGGCCTTTTCGGCGCGCTGGATCGAGAGCGAGCGGCAGTAGTAGAGGCTCTTCACGCCGTGCTGCCACGCCATGAAATGGAGCTTGTGGAGGTCGCGCTTGTGGACGTCGGCGGCGAGGAAGAGGTTCACCGACTGCGCCTGATCGATCAGCGGCGCGCGGTCGCCCGCATGTTCGACGACCCAGCGCTGGTCGAGTTCGAAGGCGGTCTTGAAGACATCCTTCTCGTCATCCGACAGGAAGTCGAGATGCTGCACCGAGCCGCCACTGGTCACGATGGAGGACCAGGTGTCGTCGTCGTTGCGGCCCTTCTGTTCCAGCAGCTTCGTCAGGTGACGGTTGCGGACGTTGAAGGAGCCGGACAGCGTCTTGTGCGTGAAGCTGTTCGCCGCGATGGGCTCGATGCCCGGCGAGGTGCCGCCGGTGATGATCGAGATGGAGGCGGTGGGCGCAATCGCCGTCTTGTTGGAGAAGCGCTCGTTGAAGCCGTATTCGGCGGCGTCGGGGCAGGCGCCCCGCTCTTCGGCGAGCTTCCTCGAGGCGGCGTCGACGCCTTCCTTGATGCGGGTGAACATGCGCTTGTTCCAGACCTTCGCCATGACGCCCTCGAAGGGAATCATGTTGGCCTGAAGGTAGGAGTGGAAGCCCATGACGCCGAGGCCGACCGACCGCTCGCGCATGGCGGCGTATTTGGCGCGGCGCATCTCGTTCGGCGCGCGGTCGATGAAGTCCTGCAGCACGTTGTCGAGGAAGCGCATCACGTCCTCGATGATGGTCGGGTGGTCCTGCCACTCGTTATAGGTTTCGAGATTGAGCGAGGACAGGCAGCAGACGGCCGTGCGCTGCTCGCCATGCTGGTCGATGCCGGTGGGCAGCGTGATTTCGGCGCAGAGGTTGGACGTCTTCACTTCGAGGCCGGCGAGCTTGTGGTGCTCGGGGCGCGCGTTGTTCACGGTGTCCTTGTAGACGATGTAGGGCTCGCCCGTTTCGATGCGCGAGGTGAGAAGGCGGATCCAGAGCGAGCGGGCGGAGACGGTTTTCTGGACCGTCTTGTCCTTGGGGCTCAGAAGCGCCCATTCGGCATCCGCCTCGACGGCGCGCATGAAGGCATCCGACACGAGCACGCCATGGTGGAGATTGAGCGCCTTGCGGTTCGGATCGCCACCCGTGGGGCGGCGCATTTCCATGAATTCCTCGATCTCGGGATGATCGATGGGCAGATAGACCGCCGCCGAGCCACGGCGGAGCGAGCCCTGGCTGATGGCGAGCGTCAGCGAATCCATCACGCGGATGAAGGGAATGATGCCGGAGGTCTTGCCATTGCCGCCGACAGTCTCGCCGATGGAGCGCAGGTTGCCCCAATAGGAGCCGATGCCGCCGCCCTTGGCCGCGAGCCAGACGTTTTCGTTCCAGAGGCCGACGATGCCGTCGAGGCTGTCGCTGGCTTCGTTCAGGAAGCAGGAGATGGGCAGGCCGCGCTGCGTGCCGCCATTGGAGAGGACGGGCGTCGCGGGCATGAACCAGAGCCGGGAAATGTAGTCGTAGAGGCGCTGCGCGTGGCCGGCGTCGCCCTTGTCGGCATAGAAGGAGGCTACGCGGGCGAACATGTCCTGATAGGACTCGCCGGGCATCAGATAGCGGTCGCGCAGCGTCGCCTTGCCGAACTCCGTCAGCAGCGCGTCGCGGCCATGATCGACCCGCACGCTGGGACGGCCATCGAGCTGGACGGCCTGATACTGATCGCCGAAAACCATTTCGGGCTCGGCCACGCGCCGCGATTCAGCGCGCACGCGGCTCACCGCCCGCTCGCCTGTAATAATGGCTGACACACTGGCTTCGACCTCACTCATATCCACCGCTTTCGACGTATCGTTCAGCATTTTTCTTCCCCGGTTTGCCCCGCTCATGTGGCCATGAAGCAGGCAAAAGATCGCCACCCGGCGGACGGATAACCGTCGCCGTCTCTCTGCCCGTGCCGCTGGGCAGAACTCGCGCTATTCCCGTGATTGCGCCAACGCCCTGAGTTGATCCCCCGTGGGGCCCGACGCGTCCAGATATAGTATCTGTCTGTTCCCCGAGGTCAATCAGTAGTGTGAGGTACGCAGTAAAAAAATGGTAAACGCGGCCAGCGCCCGGCTGGCGTCCGGGCGAATTTCCGTTGCATATTCAATGAGTTGATTCACGCTGTCCCGAGTAAGGAATGCCTCGATGCCCGACACGACGCCCGCCGCCGCCAGCCGCCGGACCCTTTATCCGGAAATCGAGCCATACCGGACGGGCACGCTGAACGTATCCGATTTGCACACGATCTATTTCGAGGAATGCGGCAATCCGAAGGGCAAACCCGTCGTCATCGTGCATGGGGGCCCAGGCGGCGGCACCAATCCGACGATGCGGCGGACGCACAACCCGGACGCCTATCGAATCATCCTGTTTGACCAGCGCGGCTGCGGGAAGTCGACGCCGCATGCGGAGCTGCGCGAGAACACGACCTGGGACCTCGTGGCGGACATGGAGCGGCTCAGGGACCATCTCGGCATCGACCGCTGGCAGCTTTGCGGCGGCTCCTGGGGCTCGACGCTGGCACTCGCCTATGCGGAAACCCACCCTGCCCGCGTCACCGAAATCATCCTGCGCGGCATCTTCACGCTGCGGGCGCGGGAACTGCACTGGTTCTACCAGGAGGGGACGGATGCGCTGTTCCCCGATGCGTGGGAAGAGTTCGTGGCGCCTATTCCGGAGGCGGAGCGCGGCAACCTGATGGCGGCCTATTACAAGCGGCTCACCGGCGACAACGAGACGGAGAAGCTTGCCTGCGCGCGGGCCTGGAGCATCTGGGAGGGGACGACGCTCTCGCTCTATTCGGACGCCGAGCGCGTGAAGCGCTTTGCCGACGGGCATTTCGCCCTCGCCTTCGCGCGGATCGAGTGCCACTACTTCATGAACAAGGGATGGTTCGAGCCGCAGGACCAGCTCATCCGCGAGGCGGGCAAGCTGAAGGGCATTCCGGGCGTGATCGCACAAGGCCGCTACGACGTGGTGACGCCGATGTTCACGGCATGGGAACTGGCGAAGGCGTGGCCGGAGGCGGAACTCAACATCGTGCCGGACGCCGGCCACACGGCGACGGAACCGGGGATCGTCGACGCGATGGTGCGGGCAAGCGACAGGTTCGCGGCGGCGAAGGGCTGACGTCCGGCCCATGCATATTCTCTATCTCGTCAATGCTCTCGACTCGCCGCCCGGCGTGCTTCTCGACGAGGCGGCGCAGATGGGCGCGCGCGCCACGCAGATCGACACGGTGAACAGTTGCGACATGGAGACGGGCGAAGCGCGCGGCGTGCCCGAAGCGGCGGCGGGTTTCGATGCGCTGATGGTGCTGGGCGGCGCGATGGGCGTCTATGAGGCGGACCGCTATCCCTTCATCGAGGAGAGCAAGCGGCTCGTCCGGCGCTTCCACGAGGAAGGCAAGCCGGTGATGGGCGTCTGCCTCGGCTCGCAGATCGTCGCGAGTGCCTTCGGCGCGCCGGTCTACAAGATGAGCGAGAAGCTCGAGGCGCATGAGGAATGGGGCTTCGTGCCGCAGACATGGGAAGCGGCGGCAGCGGACGACCCGCTGCTGCACGATGCGGCGCCGGGGCTGCGAACCATGCATTGGCATGGCGACACATTTGACTTGCCCGGCGGGGTGACGCGGCTCGCGACGCGGGCAACCTGCCCCAATCAGGCCTTCCGCATGGGCGAGCGCAGCTATGCCTTCCAGTTTCACCTCGAAGTGACGCGCGAGATCCTCAACGGCTGGACGACATTGCGCGCGAAGGGGCTCAACGTCCCCTGCCCGACGATCGAGGCCCTCATCGGGCCGCAGATCGAGGAAGCGCTGGGGCCGCAGGAAGCGTTTGCCCGGCGGACGATGCGGCGGTGGATGGCGCTCGCCTAGAAATTCACCCGGCGGGAGATGGCACCGTCGACGATCATGTTGGCGCCGGTGGTGAAGGACGAGGCGGGGCTCGCGATGAAGACGGCGGCGTTCGCGATATCCTGCGGGGTCGCCATGCGGCCGGTGGGATTTCGCTCCATCGCGGTCTTGAAGGTGTCCGGCATGTGTTCCTCGATCATGTGCCAGACGCCGCCCTTGAAGTAGACCGTGCCGGGGGAGACCGTGTTCACGCGCACATGCTTGCCCGCATGCTGGCGGGCGAGACCTTTCGCGAAATGGATCTGCGCCGCCTTCAACGCGCCATAGGCATCGCCGCTGTCGCTTTCGGCGGCCGAGATCGACGAGATGAAGGTGGCGGAGGCATCGCCCGACTTCTTCGCGGCCTCGGTGAGGAAGGGAAGCGCCGCCTCGAAGGCGTTCATCGCGCCGAGAACGTCGATTTCGAAGCAGGCGCGCCAGGCTTTTTCAGTGTTGCCGTTCTGGAGGGCGCTCGCATTGGCGACGAGAATGTCGAGGCCGCCCATCGCCTTCGCCGTGTCGGCGATCCACTTCTTCAGGCCTTCGCCGTCCGCGATATCGGCGACGCCGCCCGTCGCCTTGACGCCTTTTCCGGAAAGCTCGGCCACGGCTTCGTCGACCTGATCCTGGTTGCGGGCGCAGATGGCGACATCCACGCCTTCCGCCGCCAGCGTTTCCGCGATGGCGCGGCCGATGCCGCGCGTGCCGCCGGTGACGATCGCTTTCCTGCCCTTGAGACCCAAATCCATCGCGCCGCTCTCCCTGAGAAAATTTTCGTTGGGCGCATACTAGACCGGGCGTGGCGAAATGTCAGAAGGGACGGCCGGGGTCGGCCAGAAAGAGCTGGCGGAGCGTGCGGAGCACGTCCAATGCGCGGGCGCGAAGATGCATGACCGAGGTTTCGCGGGGCGGCGGGTCGAGATCGAGTCCGATCTGCCGTAGCGCGCCGTCCTTCACCCGCATGGCGACCAGCTCGACCTCGCCGACACGGGCCCGGGCGCCCTCCCCGATCTCCTTGCCGAGACGGGAGCGCATGAACTCTTCCAGGGTAAGCTCGCGTTCCTCCGGCGCGAAGGCAAGGCCGTACATGTCGGCAACCAGTGCGACGCCCGCCCCCGCCTCCAGCGTGAAATCGACCATGCCGACATCCTTGCGCTGGCTGCGCTTGCGGCGCGCGCCGAAGAGGCGGTCGAGCGTCGGGATGAGGTCGGGGGTGGTCAGCAGCATCACGACATCGCCCGGCTCGACGCCCTCATTGAACCCCTCGGTGCGGACCACGCCTTCGCGCATGACGGAGATGACGGTCGTGCCCATGGGCAGCGGCAGACGGTTGACGCCGCGCTGCACGAGAAGGCTCATGGGATCGACCGTATAGGCGACGACACTCTTGCCTTTGCCGGCGGGCAGGTCGAGTTCGACGCGACGGTCGGGCGCGGCGCGGGGCGGCAATTCCACTTCGGCGAGGCGGGCGGCGAAAGGCACCGTCCAGCCCTGGAGCACGAGAGAGACCAGCACGATGACATAGGCAACGCCGAAGATCGTTTCCGCGCCCTCGACCCCCCAGAGGACGGGGATGGTGCCGAGGAAAATCGGAACGGCGCCGCGCAAGCCTACCCATGAGACGAAGGCGGTTTCGCGCAGCGAGAAGCGGAACGGCCAGAGGCAGAGCGCGACGGCCAAGGGGCGCGCGAACACGATGAGGATGAGCGCGACCGCCAAGGCGGGCAGCAGCACGGGCACCAGCGCCGAAGGCGTGACGAGCAAGCCCATCATCAGGAACATGCAGATCTGGGCGAGCCATGCGACGCCGTCCGAGAAGCGGGCGATCTCGCTCGTCGCGCGGTGCGGATTGTTGCCGAGGATGAAACCGACGATGAAGATGGCAAGGAACCCGCTCGCGCCGGCGCTTTGCGCGATCGCGAAGACGAGAAGCGACAGGGCCCCCGCCAGAATTGGGTAGAGGCCGGAGGAAAGCTGCAGCCTGTTGACGGCGCGCAGAACGAAGAAGCCGCCCAGAAGACCGAATATCGCGCCCCCCAGCATCTGCCAGAGAAAGTCCCAGAGAAGGTCCAGCGCGTCGCCGGCATCGCCGATGTCGTGGCCTTGGGCGGCGACGCCGACAAGCGCGAGCGTCAGGAAGATCGCCATCGGGTCGTTGACGCCCGACTCGACCTCGAGGGTCGCGGCGACGCGCGCCTTGAGGCGCAGGCCATGCAGGTGGAGCAGGAAAAAGACCGCGGCAGCGTCGGTCGAGCCGACGATCGCGCCGAGCAGCAGGGCCTGGCTCCACTCGAAGCCGAAGAGAAACTTCGCCGCCGCGCCCGTGATGCCCGCGGTGAGCACGACGCCAAGCGTGGCGAGGAGGACGCTCGGGCCGAAGGCGCGGTTGAGCGCCTCCCGGCTGGTGCGCAGGCCGCCATCGAACAAGATGAGCGCAAGGGCGAAGGAGCCGACGACATGGGCGACGCGGAAATCGTTGAAAACGATGCCGCCCGGTCCATCTTCGCCGGCCAGCATGCCGAAGGCGAGGAAGACCAGCAGCAAGGGCGCCCCGATCCGCGAGGACAGGACGCCCGCGAAAATCGAGAAGGTAATCAGACCTGCTGAAACCAGGACGATCTGGTTGGCAAAATCCATCCGGACAAACCAATGCTCATGCGGGCCCTGCCGACTGCATGAGCATTGCGGCCAATCGGAACAGAAATCCCTCGAATCGCGAAAAAAGCCTCTTGTTCAGTGTACAGCAAGGCGATCGGATTCCGACGGAAAATGGCCAAAAACGGCTGTACCGCTCAGCTTTTTTTAGCGGCGTTCTTCTTGCGCGTGGCGGCGGCCTTCTTCGCCGAGGCAGAACGTGCCGCCGCGGGACGCTTCGCGGCGGCGGCTCCGCCCTTGCGTCCGCCTTTCTTTGCAGCCTCGTTTGTATCCTTCTTGCCCCGGCCGGAGCCGGATTTGTTGCCGCCACCGGACTCCTTGTTGACGGTGGCCCAGGCACGGCGCTCGGCCTCATCCTCCTTCACGCCGCGCTTTTCGTAACTCTCTTCGATCTTCTCGGCCTTGCGCTTTTGCTTGTCCGTGTATGCCGACTTGTCTCCGCGAGGCATAAGCTCCTCCTGTGCCGTGACGGACCGCACCCCAGCATTTCTCAGAACGTTCCTTGGTGGGCGGGGTTCCCCTGTTCGCGGCTGCGCAGGCGCCGGTGACAAATTGTCTGTGACGAGGGGCGGCAATGACCTTAATCTGGCATCCAACAACAACCGGAATATCCGGAAGCAACAAGAACAGAGGGAGGACGGGATGGATCTCGCCATGCGGCCCGAAGACGTGGCCTTTCGCGACGAAGTGCGGGCTTTTCTCGCTGAAAACCTGACCGACGATCTGAAGGCCCATGCGCGGCTGACGCCGGGCATTCTGGCCGACCAGGATCTGCGCGTCGAATGGCTGAAGCGGCTCAACAAGCGCGGCTGGGCGGCGCCTAGCTGGCCCAAGCAATATGGCGGTGCGGGCTGGAACGTAATGCAGCGCTTCATCTGGTCGTCGGAATGCGCGGCCGCGGGCGCGCCGGTGAGTTCCAATATGGGGCTCTCGATGGTGGGCCCGACACTGATGGGCCACGGGACGGACGAGCAGAAGGCCTATTACCTGCCGCGCATCCTCAATGGCGAAGACTGGTGGTGTCAGGGCTATTCGGAGCCGGGCTCCGGCTCGGACCTTGCCAGCCTGCAGTGCCGCGCGGATTCCGACGGGGACGACTACATCATCAACGGCACCAAGCTCTGGACGACCGGCGCGCATCAGTCGAACAAGATGTTCTGCCTCGTCCGCACGGACCCCAACGCCGCAAAGAAGCAGGAAGGCATCTCCTTCATCCTGATCGACGATTTCCACGCCAAGGGCATCAAGGTCGACCCGATCATCACGCTGGCGGGCGATCATGAAGTAAACCAGGTTTTCTTCGACGATGTGCGCGTGCCGAAGAAGAACCGCGTGGGCGCGGAGAACAACGGCTGGACGGTCGCCAAGTACCTGCTCGAATTCGAGCGCGGCGGCGCGGCGCACGGGGCCAACCTGCGCAATGCGCTCAACAAGCTGCGCGTGGTGGCGGGCACAGAGCATAGCGGCGACGGCTCGAAGCTGATCGACGATCCGAATTTCCGCCGCAAGCTCGACGAGACGGAAGTGGAAGTGACGGCGGTGGAATTCACCGAGCACCGGATCATGTCGCAACTCTCCAACGGACAGAACCCCGGCGCGGCGGCTTCGATCATCAAACTGCGCGGTGCCGACACCAACCAGAAGATCACCGAGCTGGCCGTGGAAGCGATCGCCTATTACGTGCAGCCGGACGTGATGGAAGCGCGGACATGGGGCGCGAACGTGCCGCCGGTCGGCCCGGACCATACGCTGATGGTGATGCCGAAGTACCTCAACACGCGGGCGCAGACGATTTTCGGCGGCTCGAACGAGGTTCAGCGCAACATCATGGCGAAAGCGGTGCTGGGGCTTTGAGCCCCGGCATCAGCCGGTCACAACGCAAAGAAGCAGAAAAATGAATCTCGAGCTCACGCCCGCCGATGCGAGCTTCCGCGACGAAGTGCGCGCCTTTCTCGATGAAAACCTGACGCCGGAACTGCGCGAGGCGGGGAGCCTCACGACGTCGGTCTTTACCGACAAGCAATGGAACCTCGCCTGGCAGAAGATCCTCTTCAAGAAGGGCTGGGTGGCGCCGAGCTGGCCGAAGGAATATGGCGGCACCGGCTGGAGCGAGATGCAGAAATATATCTGGACCTCGGAATGCACCCGCGCGGGCACGCCGGGACTGTCGCCGATGGGGCTTCGCATGTGCGGGCCGATGCTGATGAAGTTCGGCACGCCCGAGCAGAAGAATTATTACCTGCCGCGCATTCTTTCCGGCGAGGACTATTGGTGCCAGGGCTATTCGGAGCCGGGCGCGGGATCGGACCTCGCCTCGCTGCAACTGAAGGCGGTGCCGGAGGGCGACGACTATGTGCTGAACGGGACCAAGATCTGGACCACGCATGCGCATTTCGCGAACATGATGTTCTGCCTCGTGCGAACGGATGCAAGCGGCAAACCGCAACAAGGGATCACCTTCCTGCTGCTCGACATGACGACGCCCGGCATCAAGGTCGAGCCGATCATCACGCTGGCGGGCGAACATGAAGTGAACCAGGTTTTCTTCGACGATGTGCGCGTGCCGAAGAAGAACCGCGTCGGCGAAGAGAATGATGGCTGGACCGTCGCGAAGTACCTCCTTGAGTTCGAGCGCGGCGGCGCCTTCGCTGCGGCGCTCGAAGTCGGCATCGAGAAAATCCGCGAAGTCGCGGCGAGCGAACGGGCGGGCGACGGCAAGCGCCTGATCGACGACGCGAATTTCGCCCGCAAGATCGCCGAAGCCGAAATCGAGGTGAAGGCGATGGAAATGACCGAGCATCGCGTGATGGCGGAGCTTGCCGGCGGCAAGAATCCCGGCCCCGCCTCTTCCATGCTGAAGACGCGCGGCACGGAGATGCGCCAGCGGCTCGACGAAATCGCCGTCGAGACCATCGGCTTCTATTCGGGCGTCGATCAGCACGATGCGCGGACACCGGGATCGAATGTCGAGCCCATCGGGCCCGCCGAGGGCATGGTCTTCATGCCGACCTATCTGAACAACCGCGCCGCTTCCATCTATGGCGGCTCGAACGAGGTTCAGCGCGGCATCATGGCAAAGCTGGTGCTGGGGCTTTAAGCCTTCCGCGCAATCAGCAGCGTCGTCGTCTGGGTGAAGATCGTCTCGCCCGACTGGTTCATCAGGATGTGGCGGTTCTTCACGACGCCTCTGTCGGGCTTCGAGGAGGACGGCTTCGTCTCGATGCATTCGATGACGAGGCGGAGCGTGTCGCCGAGTTTCGCGGCTTTGTGAAATCGTACCTCGTCATAGCCGAGGGCGCCGATGACGGCGGTTTCTTCCGGCAGGCGCGCGGCGAGGAAAAGCACCACGGCCTGGATATGCGTGCCGCAAGCGGTCAGCGTTCCGTAGATGGATTTCGCGGCGGCGGCTTCATCGACATGGAAGGGCTGCGGGTCCCAT
Organism: Parvibaculum sp.; assembly: GCF_030694575.1. Classification (GTDB taxonomy): domain Bacteria; phylum Pseudomonadota; class Alphaproteobacteria; order Parvibaculales; family Parvibaculaceae; genus Parvibaculum. The sequence continues at coordinate 10,840 of NZ_JAUYUS010000060.1, read as the reverse complement.
TTCGAGGCGAAGGAGACGATCTCATCCTTCGTCATCTCGTAGCGCGCGGGAATGTCGTGGCGCTCGCCGAGTACGAAATCATCGAAGTGGCGCATGTGGGTTACTCTCCGTTGTTCGCGGATCATATGCTCAGGCATGCGTCATTGCGAGGAGCAACGATGAATCAATCCAGAGCGGCAAGCACAGAGCGAGCAGCCTTGGATTGCTTCGCTTCGCTCGCAATGACGGGGAATGAGAAAGGCCCGTGGATCAATCCACGGGCCTTCTGCAATTCGTCAGTCGTTTCGAATTACGCGAATTCGAACAGACCCGCGGCGCCCATGCCGCCACCGATGCACATGGTGACGACGCCGTATTTCACGTTCTGGCCGGCCTGCTTGCGGCGGCGGCCTTCGAGCAGGATGTGGCCGGTGCAGCGCGCACCGGTCATGCCGAAGGGGTGGCCGATGGCGATGGAGCCGCCATTGACGTTGTACTTCTCGGGGTCGATGCCGAGGCGGTCGCGGCTGTAGAGGCACTGGCTCGCGAAGGCTTCGTTGAGTTCCCAGAGGTCGATGTCGTCGATCTTCAGGCCGTGACGGTCGAGGAGGCGCGGAATCGCGAAGACCGGGCCGATGCCCATTTCATCGGGCTCGCAACCGGCGACGGCGAAGCCGCGGAAGACGCCGAGAATGTCGGAGCCGTTCTTTTCGGCTTCCTTGCGCTCCATCAGCACGACGGCGGCAGCGCCGTCCGAAAGCTGCGAGGCGTTGCCGGCGGTGACGTATTTGCCTTCCTTCACCTTCTGGCCGTTCTTGAAGACGGGCTTCAGACCCTGCAGCGACTCGAGCGTCGTTTCCGGGCGGTTGCACTCGTCTTTCTCGACGACGTAGTCGACCAGCGATTCCTCGCCCGTCTCCTTGTTCACGACCTTCATCTTGGTCTTCATCGGGACGATCTCGTCCTTGAAGAGGCCGTTCGCCTGCGCGGCCGCAATGCGCTGCTGGCTGCGGAGCGCGTATTCGTCCTGGTATTCGCGGGAGACGCCATAGCGCTCGGCCACGAGTTCGGCGGTCTCGATCATCGCCATCCACAGCTCGGGCTTTTCCTGCATGAGCTTTTCTTCGGTCAGGCGATTGAGGTTCTGGCCGCCCATCTGGACAAGCGAGATCGACTCGACGCCCGCGCCGATGGCGCAGGGAACGCCTTCATTGAGGATGCGGCCGGCGGCCATGGCGATCGTCTGCAGGCCCGAGGAGCAGAAGCGGTTGACCGTGGTGCCGGAAGTCGTGACCGGGCAGCCGGCCCAGATGGCGGCGAGACGGCCGACATTCATGCCGGTCGCGCCTTCGGGCGCGCCGCAACCCATGATGACGTCTTCGACGACGGCCGGATCGATCTTCGCGCGCTCGATGGCATGCTTGATCGCGTGGCCGGCCATGGCGGCGCCATGGGTGTTGTTGAAGCCACCGCGGCCCGACTTCGCGAGACCGGTACGGGCGGTGGATACAATGACTGCTTCTCTGGACATGAACGTCTCCCGAAGGGGGTTGAAATCGTTTTATGGGGGTTTGGCACCCCGCCAATTGCGGGTTTTTTCAGCGCGCCCGGCCCCTTTGACGCGCACCATAAACGGCTTGCCACCCCCTTCAAAGCGGAATCTCCGCGCTTTTCCGTAGGGTTTGCGCGGGCGATTGTCCGGTTTTGAACAACACGCGGCGCAGATATCCACAGGGGCGGCGGCGCCCCAATATTGCCTTGAAATTTCCCCGTAACCGCCCGCCAAAAATCCGGATGGGAACACATTGGAGAGCCATTTTGGTTGGTGGAAGACCGGCACTGAGATGAAAAGGGGATCGAGATGAAAAGGCTGACGATCGTTACCGGGATGGCTTTCGGGACCGCGATGGGCGCGGCGCTGATGGCGCAGACGGCGACCGCCGCGAGCCCCCTGCCGATGCCGCGGCCCGGCATGAGCGAGGCGGCTTTTGAGATGCGGACCGTGTTCGTGAGCGCCGTCGATCCGGCGGCGCCGCGGTCGGCGGGCTACGGCGTCAACGACAGCGAGCGCGTGGTCTTCCCGGTTTATTTCGCGGAAGGCTGGACGACGCCGACCGGCGAAGCGGAAACGGCGTTGCGCGCCGCCGCCGAAGAGATCACCTATCGCGGATTGCAGAACATCACCGTGACGCCCGCCGAGGCGGCCGCGACTTCGCCCGATATCGGGACGCAGCGCGAAGCGGAAAAGCGCGTCGAGGCGGTGACGAGGACACTTGAAAAATACGGCGTCCCCGAGCGCTGGATCTCGCAGCCGAACGCGCTCTCCGGCGTCTGAGACATTCCCATTCGCAGCGGTGCATCCCCCCTGCTGCCGCTGCGATCTTCGGCCCGGCGCCGCCTTACCCTCACCCCCATCCCGAGGCGGCGCCGGGGGCTTCATTCGGACTCCTTGAACTCGGCCCGCACCCCGGTGCGGGCCCTTTTCTTGTGTCGCGTGGCGCAAGCGGCTAGATAGAGCGCACACGCAACTTCCTCCTCCCGGAAAAGTTTTCATGAGTTCAGATCAGGTCGATACAAGCGGCTTCGGCGCCTATGCGGGGCCGGTGCTGCGCGCGCAACGCGACGGGCGCGACGTCTTCACGTTCGAGATCGCCGACCATCACCTGAACGGCGCGGACAGGCTGCATGGCGGCATGATGATGACGCTCGCCGCGATCGTGCTCGGCCAGGTCGCGAAGGATGCGGCGGCGGCAAAGCAGCCCGGCGCGGAGACGCGGCCGCTCTCGGTCAATTGCGATTTCGTGAGCGCCGGCGAGAAGGGCGACAAGGTGGAGGGACGCGCGGAGGTGACGCGCGCGACGCGCACCGTGCTTTTCATTTCGGGCGACCTGCGCGTGGGCAGCCGCATCCTGATGACGGCGACCGGCGTCTACGCGATCAAGGAACAGGACGGGAAGTGAAAGAGCCCCTGCCCTCGCCCGTGACGGTGACGCCGCCCGAAGGCTGGCGGATCAGCGAGTTGCACGATCCGTTCGAGGCTTATGTCGGGCCGCTGTTCGAGCGCGAGGATGCCGATGGTACAAGGATTTTCGGCTTCATCGCCGACGAACGGCATGTGAACGAACGCGGCGCCGTGCATGAAGGCATGATGATGACCTTCGCCGACGCCTTTCTCGGCGGCGCGGCCAATCGCGGCGCGGACGGGAAAAGCTGCGTGACGCTGAGCCTGCAGGCAAGTTTTCTCGCCGATGCGAAAGCGGGCGATCTCATCGAGTGCCGCACGAAGCTCGACCGCAAGACGCGCGCCATCGTTTTCGTGTCCGCACGATTCAGCGTGGGCGACGACGACGTCATGACGGCGACGAGCCTGTGGAAGGTGCTCGGCGAGCGCTGAAGACGCTTGCGCGGGGGCCATGGAACCGCTTTCCTATGGCCCAACAAATCCGTGAAGAACTTCAAGGGAGGAGCCGGAATGGCGATCAACTACGACACCCTCATGGGGCTGAAGGCCGAGGGCCAGGAATTCAGCTATGGCGACCGCGAGACGATGCTCTACGCGCTCGGCATCGGCTTCGGACGCGACCCGATGGACGAGAAGGAACTCGCCTTCGTCTATGAGAAGAACCTGAAGACCGTGCCGACGCTCGCGACCGTGATCGCGTGGGGTGCGGGCGCCATCGGCGACAGCGGCATCAATTACGCGATGGTGGTGCATGGCGAGCAGAAGCTGACGCTCTACAAGCCGCTGCCGGTTGCCGCGAAGATCACGACGGACAGCCGCGTCGTCGGCGCCTGGGACAAGGGCGAAGGCAAGGGCGCGATCATCGTGACGGAGACGAACATCGCGGAGAAGGGCGGCGACAAGCTCTGTACACTGACGTCCACGATTTTTGCCCGCGGCGACGGCGGCTTCGGCGGCCCGCGCGAAGGCGCGCCCGCGCCGCACACGCTTCCCGACCGCGCGCCGGACATGAGCATCGACGCGCAGACGCTGCCCGACCAGGCGTTGCTCTACCGTCTTTCGGGCGACCGCAACCCGCTTCATTCCGATCCGGAATTCGCGAAGGCGGTGGGTTTTCCGAAGCCGATCCTGCATGGGCTCTGCACTTACGGAACGTGCTGCCGCGCCATCATTTCCGATGTGCTGGGCTACGACGCAACGCAGATCACGGGCTTCGATGTGCGCTTTTCGGCGCCGGTTTTTCCCGGCGATACGGTCACCGTCGATGTGTGGAAGGACAAGGGCGTCATCTCTTTCCGGGCGCGCGTGAAAGAGCGGGACGCGGTCGTCATCAACAACGGAAAGTGCACGCTGAAGGGCTGAAAAAGGCCCGACTGTCATCGAAATGTCAATAAACTGTCACAAACGCGTTTTTGCCATCCGTTTGCGACGTCCGATTACCCGTTTGCTGTTTACGGATGAACAGGCCGGGGATAAATCGAGCCGGGCGGGGATCATCCCGCCCGGCTCTTTTTGCGAGCACCCCCAAAGATGTCCCCGCGCAACGCGCCGCCCGCCGACGAACCCTCTCCTTCCGCCGACTTATCCCCGGATAGTGCGGCCCGGCCGGAGGCGGAGCTGCCGCCGGCGGCGACGGCATTTCATCTGTTTACGGACGATATTTCCTCCTATGAGGACGACGGCCCTCTCGGCGAAGTCGAGCGGCTGATCGCGGCGGGCGACCGGGAGGGGGCCATCGCCCATGCCGAGGCGGCGGCGCGGGAGACGGAAGGGCTTGCCGCCTCCCTCGCCCATCGCCTGATCGACCTCGGCGAGCCGGCGCGGGCGGCGGCGCTGATCGAACCGCTGGCGGCGGAAGGACGGGCGAATGCCCGGGCACTCATCCTTCTCGCCCGCGCGCTGAGCCTTGCCGGGCGGCACCAGGAGGCGCTCGACGCGCTGAACGAGGCGAGCTTTCTCGACGGACGCTCGGCGACGGTGCTGCTGGCGCTCGGTTCGGCGCGGCTGGCGGCTGAGGATGCCGCGCGCGCCATCGGCGATTTCGAGCGCGTGCTGCGGCTTTCGACGGGGGAGAGCGAACGCGAGGCGAACGAGCGGGCGGAGGCGCATTTTCGGCTCGGCGAAGCCTGGGCCTCGATGGACGAGCCGGGGCGCGCGGCGCGGCACTTCAAGGCGTCGCAGGCGGACGATCCGGCGGACCGACGGGGCGCGGGCATCCGGCTTGCGGAGCTGGAGGCGCAACCGGCGCCGACACGGGCAAGCGCGGCCTATGTGCGGGCGCTGTTCGACGGCTATGCGCCCCGCTATGACGGGCACATGACGGGGGCGCTGTCCTATCGGGGGCCGGACATCCTGCTCGCGGCGGCGGAAGCGGCGCCTGATTTCTCCGTGGACGGACCTTATGACGCGGTCGATCTCGGCTGCGGAACGGGACTTTCGGGCGCGGCCTTCCGGGCGCATTGCCGGACGCTTCTCGGCGTCGACCTCAGCCCCCGCATGTGCGCGGCGGCGGAGGCGAGCGGCTTTTATACGGAGGTCAGGGCGGGCGACCTGCTGAAGGCGCTCGATGCGGCGCCGTCGCGCTTCGGCCTCGCCATCGCCTGCGACACGGTGATCTATCTCGGCGATCTCGAGCCGTTGTTCGCGGCGCTCGAAAAGGCGCTGCTGCCCAAGGGCTGGTTCGTCTTCTCGACCGAGAAGTCGGATGGTGCGTCGGAGGAAGCACAGTCACGCGGCTTCGAGATCGGACCGGCGCGGCGCTTCCGGCATACGGAGGCTTATCTGCGGGCGCTTGCGGCGCGCCACGGCTTCGAGGTGGTGTCGATGGACGCCGCCGCGCTGCGGACGGAGAAGCGGATGCCGGTGGAGAGTTTTGTCGGAGTGATGCGGAAAAGCTGATCTCGATTACGGCTGAAGACGCGGATGGCCCGCATGAAGCGGGCCATGACGGTTTGGGGTTTGCGGGCGTGGCCAAGGCCCGCGCTGCGGCAAGAGGCGCTGCGAGTGGGTCCCGGCTTTCGGCGGGATGACATGTGGTTTTTGCTTCGAGCAATGACGTTCGCCCCTTACCCCTCCCCAAACGGCTTTCAGCCGTTTGACCCTCCCACAGGGGGAGGGTGGAAGGAAGCAAGGGGCGGCGGGCGCGGAGTTTGCGGCTCCTGGATTGCTTCGTCGCTTTGCTCCTCGCAATGACGATGGTGTTATTCCGGGGTGGGAGGACGTGAGTTCGGCTTTCCGCAAAGAAAAGACCCGCGTCCTCGGGGGACGCGGGTCTGACTGAGGGCGGGCTCTGGGGGGGGTGAGCCCGCCGCCGGTACACTCGGGCGGTGGCCGGTCAGAAGATCGGCAGCACCGAAATCGCGGACAATGCGAGGAGCGCGAGGCCCGTCGCGACATAAGCAAGGGCTTCGCCGTTACCGCCCTGCGAGCGCCTGCGCGAGAGCGGCGCGAGGGTTTCGATGCGGCGATCGCGGCAGCGGGCGAGAATGCGGTCGACTTCCAGGTGGTCGGCGGGGGCCGGCGCGGCGCGACCGAAAACGCGGCGGCCAAAGGCGCCCGCGGCGGCGCGGCCTGCCGGCTGCGGCATGAAGCTGCGTTCGAGACGATCGTAATTCTGTACGGTGGTCATGGCTCTTCGCTCCATCTGGGCGCCGGCTTCCCACTCATAACGCCCACCCGGCTTCTCGGTTCCAACAAGGCGAGCCTAGGTCCGCCGGGCGACGGCGCTCAACGAGGGTTATGTTCTGATTTGTCGATGACTGTGTGCGTCAAATCCTTCCCGACGCCGAAAAAGCCAGCTATTCTGCGGGCTTCAACACAGATCCCTCCCCGACTTCGATTTCCGCGTGGCCTTTCCGTGATCCGATTTTTCGTCCTTCTTTCCGTTGCCGGAACGATACTCGGGGCGGCGCCCGCGCGGGCGGCCTGCCAGGCGAGCGGGCTTTTCGATACCTGTTCCGACGCGCCCTATGCCGCGCGCGCCGACGAGGAGAGCTATCGTCGGCTCGACGGGGGCGGCTATGGCGGCAGACCGGCGGAGACGGCGCAGAAGACCGTCACCATCGGCGCCACGGTGGTGACGCTCGGCCAGAGCGAGGAGAAGGACGAGCCGTGGAACGTGTCCAAGCCCAAGGAGGAGCCGCTCGCGCGCGAGGACCGGCCGAGAGGCGGAACGGACCCGCTGAAGACGCAGTGCTACGCGGACGGCTGCTACTAGAGCCTGTTCCGACCGAGCCGGGGCATGCCATGATGACCGACCACCAGCAGGGCAAACAGCCGATGATCCCTTTCAATCTTTTCCGGCGGAAATTTTCCGGCAGACTGACGGCGGCTTGCCTTGCGGCGGCGCTGACCGGGACCGCCTTCGCCACGCCTGCCCTCGCGGCTTCCGACGAGGTGCCGGACATGCAGATGTCGCAGGCGGGGCCGGTGTGGGAGCCGGGCGATCCGGTGCCGGGCGGCGGGAGGGCTTCTCCGGCGGTGGAGACCGCGCCGGACAAGGACAGCCCGGAGGCGGCGCGCGACGCGACGGTGCAGCCGCTGCAGGCGCCTTACGAGATACCGGGCGCGATACCGGGTTACGAGATACCGGCTTACGAGATACCGGGCGCGATACCCGGCGCGGTACTCGTGCCTGAAAAGCGCATGACCGAAGAGCCGGTGCCGGATGCGGCACGCGCGCTCGTGCCCGTGGCGCCGCCCGATGCCGCAACGACGAGCGCGCCGGTAGCCGCGCCTGTAACCATGACCGAAGCGGAAAAGCCCGCGACCGCAGCTCCGGCCGCGGAAAGCGAAGCGAGCGATCCGCAGGATTTTCTCTGCAGCCGCGCGCCCCAAGGAACGACCGTGCCCATGCCCGCGCCTTTCAACCGCTGGCTGGTGCGCGTGTGTTCGCCGCAGGGGCAGGCACTGGTGCCTGTGCTCGGCGAGGCCTGGGTGGCGCATGGCTCGGTGGACCCCGTCTCCATTCTCGCGATGCCGCCCGGCGCGGTGCCGCCGCCCAACATCGGCGCGTTCGACGCGCGCTACGGCATCCGCTTCGAGGTGCTGGAAGGCGGGCAGACGACGGGCGAGAGGCGGGAGCAGGCGCTGGCGCTGCTGAAGACCGCGAGCGGCGGGCAGGCGGCGGCGCCCGACGAGGTGTGGCAGCTCGACGCGGTGAGCAATGTGGCGGCGACGCGCTACAACCTCTTCTTCTATATGGAAGGGGAGCGGCCCGGCCATATCATCGCCTGCCTCGACCAGTGCCGGCAGGCGCTTTATCTCGACGTGTTGCGGGGAGCGGAAGCGCAGAAAGTCCTGCGGCCATGACGCGCCGTCCGGCCGGGTAAATTGACATTTAGAGTGCCAATAAATAGAAGTGCGCCGACCGGCAACAACGCGAAGGACGGGGCGGGATGACCAGGGGTTACGATTTTTACGGCGCGGAGCCGAGCTACTTCTCAGGCAAGGTGCGCGCCTATCTGCGCTACAAGCGCATTCCCTTTTCCGAAGTGCTGCCGACGCGGGAGGTCTACAAGACCGTGATCCTGCCGCGCGTCGGCTGGCCGGTGATCCCCGTGGTGGTGACGCCGGAGGACGAGACCTGGCAGGATTCGTCCGAGATCATCGACAATTTCGAGGCGCGGTTTCCCGAAGCGCCGGTCTATCCGGAGGGGCCGAGGCAGAAGCTCGCGGCGCTGCTGATCGAGGCCTATGCGGATGAGTGGCTGAAGCTGCCGGCGATGCATTACCGCTGGACGAAGAACCGCGACTGGGCGGTTTCGGAATTCGGGCGGCTGTCGCGGCCGGACCTCGACGAGGCGGGACAGCGCGCGACCGGCGAGGAAACGGCGAAGCCCTTCGCGGGCGCGCTGCCCGCGCTCGGCGTGACGCCGGAGACGGGACCGGCCATCGAAAAATCCTATGAGGGGCTGCTTGCCGAACTCGACGCGCATTTCGCCACTCATGAGTTTCTGTTCGGGAGCCGGCCTTCGATCGGCGATTTCGGGCTGATCGGGCCGCTTTACGCGCATCAGTATCGCGACCCGGCATCGGGCGAGATCATGAAGCGGCTGGCGCCCAATGTCGTCAAATGGGTGCAGCGGATGATGAAGCCGCCGCATCCGAAGGGCGGCGAATTTCTGGCAAACGACGAGGTGCCGGCGACGCTGGCGCCCGTCCTTGCACGGATCATGCGGGAATATCTGCCGGTGCTGCTTTCGACGGCGGCGGCGCTGACGGCGCATGTGGAAGCGCATCCCGAACTCATCGCGGGCAAGGAGCCGCTGCCGCGCGGCATCGGGCGGCATGAATTCACGCTGGAAGGCACGACGGGCGCGCGGATCGTGTTTCCGTTCGACCTCTGGATGCTGCAGCGCGCGCTCGATTTTTTCCAATCGTTGCGCGGAGAACAATGCGAGGCGGCGCTGACCATGCTAAAGAATGCGGGCGGGGAGCGGCTTGCCGACTTCCCTTCCTTCCCGCGCCTGACCCGGCGCCGGTTCCAACTGGTACTTGAATGAGCCGAAGCGGTTTCTTCTCGCGTCTTTTCGGAAGGCGGCCCGCGCCGGCCGCCGCCCAGGCATCGCCCTCGGAACAGACGATCACGAACGAGCCGCCACAATTTCCAAAGCCCACAGGAGTCCCCATGTCCAGCGAAGGCCTGCACGAACCAAACCTCTCGGCGGAAGCGCTGAACCTGCACCGCGCCATCGTGTCGCTGATGGAGGAACTGGAGGCGGTCGACTGGTACAACCAGCGGGCCGAGGGATGCACCGACGCGGACCTCCAGAAGATCCTCGAGCATAATCGCGACGAGGAAATCGAGCATGCGATCATGGTGCTCGAATGGCTGAGGCGGAACAATCCGGTGTTCGACAAGGAGATGCGCAAGCGGCTCTTCAAGGACGACACGATCGGGAAGGACTGAGGTTCTTTCCGCCGCCCTGCCCTACCGTACCTGGCCGCCGTCGACGACCAGCACTTCGCCGGTGATGAAGCTGGCGCGGGGGCTTGCGAGGAAGAGGGCGGCGTCGGCTATTTCCTCGACGGTGCCGAAGCGGCGGAGCGCCACTTCGCGCTTGATCCAGCGCTCCCAGGCTTCCGGGCGCTCCTTCGTGTTTTTATCCCAGACGCCGCCGTCGAAGAGGATGTTGCCCGGCGCGATGGCGTTGACGCGGATGTTTTCCTTGCCGGTGAATTTCGCGAGCTGGCGCGTGAAGTGGTTGATGCCCGCTTTCGACGCGGCATAGGTGAGCGCGGTGCCCATGGCATCGACGCCCGCGACCGAGGAAATCAGGATCACGTTTGCGCCCTGCCTCTCCGGCGCGGGGCGCGCGAGGATGCGGCGGATCGCTTCGCGGGCGAGATAGACCGAGCCGAAAAGGTTCTGCTTCATGTCGGCGTCCCAATCCTCGTCCGAGACGTCGAAGCCGAGCGGTGCGCGCGAAAGGCCAACATTGGCGATGGCGCAATGGACGGGGCCGAGCTTCGCCTCCGCCGCCTCGAGCGCGGCGGCGATGTCGGCGGAGGCCGTCATGTCGCCCGCGATGGTGAGAAGATTTTCAGGCTTCGCCCCTTCGGCGACGAGGGCGGCCTTCGCTTCGTCCAGCGCCCCTGCCCCGCGTGCTGTCAAGGCGACTTTCGCCCCTTCACGCGCAAAGGCATGCGCCATGCCGAGACCGATGCCGCGGCTGGCGCCGGCGATGAAGACGTGCTTGCCTTCGAGTTCGAGTTTCATCTTCTGCTCCCGTTCCGTTTGCGGAAAGACTAGCGGCGGGGGCTCGCCTTCGCCAGCGAAAGGGCGCTATGCTCGCCTCTTCCGGGGCGACGCTCCGGCGCGCGGGGAGGCGCGAAAAAGGGGGAGGCACATGAACAAGAATATGCAGATGACGCTGGTCGGGCATGGGGCGCTGATCT
>NZ_JAUYUS010000059.1 GCF_030694575.1 Parvibaculum sp. | reverse complement strand
CCAGCACCCACACAGCAAAATTCTTGAAATTGGACAAGGTTCTTACCTTTTCTCACCTGAGGACAGGTATCGCTTTGCAGGGTGCGTGCCAGCTTGCCCCCGCTTCTCGACCGTTTCTAATCTAGAAGAACATAGTGAGCAGAGAAAGGTTTACCAAGTGCCCATGGCCTGTCTTGCGGCGGCATTCAGGCCCGATCCGGCTTATCTTGGGGGTTGATGAACGGTACGCGGCGAAAAGACGCTTGCACCACGACGATCGGGTCGAGCGTCCCCAAATGAGGCGCACCCGCCAACCTGCCCTCCCGCCAAAGGCCAGGCAGGGCCAAAAGAGCAGTCCGTTGCCCTTCCGGAAGCACAATGCCAGCCTCCTTCAATGCCGCCAGCCCGGCAGGGCCAAGGGCACCTACCTCATATTGCATGCCCCGGCGCGCCTTCAGAAGCTGGACATTGAAACGGCCATCCCATACCCCCCCGCCGCCTGCTTTCAGGACAAGCGGCGGCGCCTTCTGTGCGCCGGCGAATTCCCGCGTCACCACGAGACAACCGCGCAAGGTCGCGAATTTCACGCCGTGGAGCGTCCGCCCCCGCTCGAGCGCGCCGGCCGCGATAGCGGCATGGACACTCTCCAGCGCCTCCATGCGCGGTCCATACGCACCGCCGCCGACGATACGCGCCAGGGCCGCGAGAACGCGCAGGCCGATTTCGGCAGGCGCGCCGGCAAGCGCTGCCATGTCCATCTCCACATGCCCGAAAGGCGAGAGCTTGGCATACGCCTGAAGCAGGGCCGAAGTCTGCTCCTCAAGTGCCGCGCGGGCGCGCGCCATATGCGCCGCCGTGCGGGCGAGGCGAGCCGCATCGAGGCCGAGGGGTGCCAGAAGCCCGAGCATCTTGCGAGCTTTCACCCGGTCGAAGCGCTCGTTTTCATTGCTCGGATCTTCGATCGGGACCAGGCCTGCCTGCGCGACAGTCGCGAGAAGCCGCGAACGGGGCAGATCGAGAAGCGGGCGGAGAAGCCGGACCTGCGACTCATCTTCGGCGAGCGGGCGCGACGGCGGCATGGCCGCAAGACCATCGACACCGCTGCCTCGCGCAAGCCGCAACAGAAAAGTTTCCGCTTGATCTTCCAGATGATGCGCCACGAGAAGATCGCCCGCCTCGGATGCACGGCACGCAGCGAGGAGAAGCGCATAACGCGCCTCCCGCGCCGCTGCCTGAACGCCGCTGGCGGGTTTATCTCCCTGCCACCGGAGAATGCGATGGGCGATACCAAGCGTGCGCGAAAGACGCGCGGCGACACGCGCTTCTTTAGCCGAAGCGGCACGAAGCCCGTGGTCGACGGTGAGGGCAACAAGCCTCGTGCCCTTACGCTTCTTCGCCCACTGCGCGGCGAGAACGAGCAAAGCAAGCGAGTCCGGGCCGCCGGAGAAGGCGATGGCGATCGTCCTGGAAGGTTTGAAGGACGCGAGACGGGTAGCGAATTCGGCCGCGGAGACGGGACGAGACGCCGAGCGCGCGGTTTCATCCTGCGCGGTCATGTCCCCTTCCCTTCTATAGCGGCGTCACGCGGGTCAGCAGCCCGCCTTTTGGCGCTCAAGCTTCGCGCGGGCGACGATAGATGGCGACGCCTGCGGAAAACGCGAGCCGAGTTCACCCCAGACCGTGCACGCCGCATCGCTGTTGCCGAGAGCGGCGAGGCTCATGCCGAGCTTGAGAAGGCTGTCCGGTGCCTTGCTGCTCGACGCATAAGTCGTATAGCCGGTGAGAAAGGCATCGCCCGCCTGTTTGTAGTTGTTCTCGGCGTAATAGGTCTCGCCCAGCCAATATTGGGCATTACCAGCCAATTCATGCTTCGGGTGAAGCTGCAGGAATTCGAGGAAGGCATTGCGCGCCTGCGGATATTGACCGCGCTTCATCAGATCGATCGCGAAATCATACTGCGTCTGCGGCGTACCGCTGGGCAGAACCGACTGCGCCGGCGTCGCTCCGCCCCCGGCCGATGCTTGATCGGCAGGCGCGGTACCGAGAGTGCCTCCGGCCGGCGCGGGCGCGACGCTATCCCCACCGGCCGGCGCGGAAGCAGCGCCGCCCTGCAGGTCCTGGAACCGCAATTCCACGTCCGCCTTGAATGTCTGGAGTTCCCGGGCCGCTTGTTCGGCGCGGTGGTTCGCCTCTTCGAGACGGCCCGTCAGGGCGCGCACCTGGTCCTCCAGCTCCACGAGCCGCGACTGCAGGTCGGCGGAATTGGCGCCGCTGCCAAGGGCGGTCGGCGCGCCGGAACCGCCGCCACCGCTATAGGTCTGGCGCTGGATGTCCGAAATTTCCCGCTCGATGCGATCAAGCCGGTTGCCGATCGACCGCAGGTCGGTATCACCCGACTGAGCGATAGCCGAGCCCGCGACCAGAAGCGGCAGGCCGAGCGCAGCAACGACAAGGGCGAATTTGGGTTGGCGACGATCGTGCCGCAATCGAACCTCCCGTTCGAATTTCAAATCGAGACGCTATCTTAAGTGCAAGTGCGACCAAATTGGGGCCGCCTTTTGGCACAAAAAACGCCCTTCCGCGAACGGCGGAAGGGCGCTTTCGTCGTCAAACGAACCGAGTTCGTCAGAACCGCTTTAGCTCGCGGCGCCGGAAGCAACCACCGTCACAGCGCGACGGTTCTGGGCCCAGCAATTCTCGTTGGAGTCGAGGCAGACGGGACGCTCTTTGCCGTAGGACACGGTGTTGAGACGGCCGCCGTTGACGCCGAGGCTCACGAGGTAATCCTTCGCGGAGTTGGCACGACGGCCACCCAGCGCAAGGTTGTACTCGCGGGTACCGCGCTCGTCGGCATGACCTTCAAGCGTGAAGGTCAGGTTCGGGTAAAGCTGCATCCACGCAGCCTGACGCTGCAGGGTCGCACGGGCCTCGTCGCTCAGCGACGACTTGTCCGTGTCGAAGAACACGCGGTCGCCGACATTGGCAACCAGGTCTTCCTGCGAGCCCGGCGCGATCTGGCCAGAGGAAGACGAAGACGGATTGGCGTTGGCAGAATCGTCGGTCGAGCTGCACGCGGCCAACATCAGAAAAGCAGCAGCCACAGCGGCAAACCGCAGGCCAGCATTCGGGGACTTCATTCGGGTGATCTCCTTTTGATCTCAGCGGCCATGGCGCCTCAGCGCTCAATTGATTTGACACTCTCGCACGTGCGGCCTCCGCAGTAAAACCGGGCACTTCCCGATTACCCCGAAGGCGTCGCCGTGCATAAAACTTTCCCGAACCCGGATCGTTCCGGTCTCGGAACACGTCGCCCGCAATTGGCCGACGCTGGAGGTTGCTGTACCGCAACACGATATTAGTCACACCCCCGAGTAATAGACAACTAGCAACGCTATCGTTGCCCTTTTCAGGCAAGCTTCCGTGACATTTTTACATCAACCGACGAAGCGGCAGGCAATCGGGAAACCCGAATATTTTCCCCGTTACTGGATCCGGGGAGACCAAGCCGGATCGGATGCGAAAGTCGGCGCAGGCACCGGTCGCTCGTTATAGCCGGTGACGTCGACCGACCAGAGCCCCGGACCGCCCTGCGCACCCCGCGTTTCGCGGAAGAACATCAGGACCCGGCCGTTCGGGGCCCAAGTGGGGCCTTCATTGTGATAGCCCTCGGTCAGGATGCGTTCGCCCGTCCCGTCCGGCCGCATGACACCGATAACGAAGCGGCCGCCGGTTATCTTGGTAAAGGCAATGAGGTCGCCGCGCGGCGACCAGACCGGCGTTGCATAACTGCCCTGGCCGAAGCTGATGCGGCGCTGATTCGAGCCCCCGGCGTCCATGACGTAGATCTGCTGCGAGCCGCCGCGGTCGGATTCGAACGTCACCTGCCGCCCGTCCGGCGAATAGCTCGGCGCGGTGTCGATCGCCGCCGTGTTGGTGAGACGCACCACCTGCCGGCTGCGCAGGTCCATTGTGTAGATGTCGGAATTCCCGCCGCGTTGCAGGCTCATGATGATCCGCTGCCCGTCCGGGGAAAAGCGCGGGGCGAAGGTCATGCCGGGAAATTCGCCGACCACTTCCTGCTGCCCCGTTTCGATGTCCAGCACGTAGACGCGGGGCTGGTTGTTCCGGTAGGCAAGATAGGTGATTTCCTGCGAGTTCGGGCTGAAGCGCGGCGTCAGCACGAGTTCGTTGCCGCGTGTCAGCATGCGCGGGTTATGCCCGTCCTGATCCATGATCGTGAGGCGCTTCACGCGCGCATTCTTCGGGCCCGTCTCGGAGACATAGACGATGCGTGTATCGAAATAACCGTCTTCACCGGTAAGGCGCTTGTAGATCGCATCCGAAATGAGATGCGCTACGCGGCGCCAGTTGTCAGGCGTGGTGAAAAACTGAAGACCCGTCAGCTGCTGCTCGCCGAGCACGTCCCACAGCCTGAACTCCACCCGGAGACGGCCATCCGCCTCCATCCGCGTCTGCCCGGTCACGAGCGCCTGGGAATTGATCACGCGCCAGTCGCCGAAACGCGGCTGCACGTTGATGTCCGATATCTTCTCGATGAAGGACGCCTTGGGCAGCGGACGGAAGAGCCCCGAACGCTCGAGATTGTTGCTGATGACCGAAGATATGTCGGCACCGACCTTCCCCTCTTGCCCTTCCGCGCCGAGAAAGTCGGTAATCGCGATCGGAAGCGGATCGACATTGCCCTGGGTAATGTCGATCTGCAGCGCCGCCCGCGCAGGCACCGCGAAGGCCGCCGCCATTACGAGAGGCAGAAGAAATTTTGCGATGAGGCTGCGAACCGCCATTCCGCTTCGAACTATACGAATGTCAATCATTGCTTCTTCTCCCGGAGTGAGCCTAACCGCCCATCATTTCCCTTGGATCGAACTTCAATTCAATTTCGCGCCAACTCGTATACTTGTCCGCGGGCATCTTGAAAGGCTGGCAAAGCCGGATCGCGCGCAACGCGGAATCCGCCGCAGCCCTGTAATAGCTTCCGCCCGTCACCAGCTTCGTCTTGTCCATCAACTCCGGCGGAGACGCGAGCGACCCGTCCTGAGCAAGATAAACGCGGATCATGACAACAATAGGTTCCGGCGCGCCGGCAGGAACGCTCCAACAGCGCTGCATCTGCACCTTGAAGGCATCGATCTCGCTCATCGTCAGCTTCGCCGCCGGGTCATCCGTAACAGGAGTATCGAATTCCTGTTCGGATTGTTGCTGGGGCTGCGGTTTCGACGAGCTATCGGGTGTCTTGTCGAGCAAAGCGGCAATCTGATTCGGATCGAAAGTCTTCTTCGGCTCCGGCTGCTTCTGGGGCGGCTTCGGCTTTTCGACCTTCTTTTCCACCGGCTTCGGCGGCTCTTTCTTCTCGACCGCCTTGTCCGGAATAGGTTCGACCTTTTCCTCAGGCGGTGGAGGCGGCGTGGGCGCCGGCTGCGGTTTCGGCTCCGGCTTCGGCTTTTCCTTTTCCACCGGCTTCGGCGGTTCCGGTTCCTCGACCGGTTTCGGCTTTTCCACCTTCTTCAGTCGTTTCAGGTTCGTCACTTCGTCGATCGTCACGAGCTCGACCGGCAGCGCACGCGTCTGCACCGAGGGCAGTTCCTCAGGCGAGGGGAACGCCACAAGCGCAAGCGCCACGATCACAACATGTGCCGCGGCCGAGAGAAGTACCGAATTACGCATTCTCGCCGCTTAGTTGGCGCCCGGCTTCTTTGCCGGTGCGGTGTCCGTCTCCGTCACGAGACCGACTTTCGAAAAACCCGATGAGCTGATGCGACCCATCACGTCCATGACCTGCCCATAACTGATCGAGCTGTCCGCGCGCACAAAGATGCGCTGCTCGTAACCATTCTCGGCGATGGCCAAAAGCTGCTGCACGAGGGCATCGGCTTCCACCAGCGTTTCCTGGACAAAAATTTCGCCCTTGCCGTTGATCGTGATCGTGAGCGGTTCGTTGTCGCCCGAGATGGGCGCCGCTTGCGTTTTCGGCAGATCGACCGGCACGCCCACCGTGAGCAGAGGCGCCGCCACCATGAAAACGATAAGCAGCACGAGCATCACGTCGACGACGGGCGTCACGTTGATTTCGGCCATGGGTTGACGCGTATAGCGCCCCCGGCCCGTTCCCTTTCCTCCGACGGACATCGCCATGGATCAGCTCCGCTCGTCGAGCTGCCGCGAGAGGATTGCGGAAAACTCATCCGCGAAACTCTCCATCCGCTGGCCGATGCGGGAGGTCTGGTTGGAGAAACGGTTGTAGGCGACGACAGCGGGTATAGCGGCAACGAGGCCGAGCGCCGTCGCAAACAGCGCTTCCGCGATGCCAGGCGCCACCACAGCGAGATTGGTGTCGCGGCTGATCGCAATCGACTGGAACGAATTCATGATGCCCCATACCGTTCCGAACAGGCCGATGAACGGAGCGACCGATCCGACGGTCGCGAGAAAGAGGAGCCTGCTTTCGAGATTCATCATCTCTCGGCTGATGGTGACCTGCATCACCTTGTCGACCCGTTCCTTGAGGCCCACGAAGGAACTCGCGACCACGTCCTGCGAGCGGCGCCATTCCCGCATCGCCGCGATGAAGAGGGCCGAGAGCGGATGTTGCGGGCGATGGCCCATTTCCTGGTAGAGGTCATCAAGCGAGCGGCCGGACCAGAAGATACGCTCGAACTGGTCGGCCCGGCGTTCGACACGCGCGAAGCGCCACCACTTGTCGAAAATGATGGCCCATGACCAGACGGAGGCGAAGAGCAGCCCCATCATCACGAGCTTGACAACGATGTCGGCGCGCAGGAACAAGCCCCAGATGGAGAAATCCAGCGGGACGGCATCGACCGTGGTTTCGGTAATCACCTGGGCGGTGGTGACGGGATCCATTTAGTTGCCTCTCCGTGCTCTCGAACTCAATGCAGGGAGCGGCACATGACAGGCGCGGCTTCCGCAGCCGGGGTCCTACCCGTTGCGCCCCACTGTTGCATGTGTGCCCCCAAATTGAGGCCGAAGTTAGTCTGCGAATTATGTCATTACCGTGGCGCTGCTTGGGATTCGTGACGCCAGCTCAAGAGGTTAGCGAGACGGTGTTGCCGGCCGGGCACAGCAGCATGCTGACGATCCGTTAGCCATCCGGCCGCCGATCGGGTTGCACCACGAGGGGTGCCAGGGCATCGCGAACCGACACCGGTAAGCGGCGCGGCCGGCCAGCCCCGTCCAGAACGGCCGCAAGGACGCGGGCACGCCAAATCGGTTCCGGGACATCCTCGCCGGCCAGCCGCATGATCTCCTGTTCGGCTTCGATGCGCGCACCACTCGCCCGGACATAGCGCGTATGAACCTCAAGGCGGTCGTCGATGCGGGCAGGCTTCAGGAAATCGATCTCCATCCGGTGAATGGCGAATGCAACCGGATCCTCGCCCTCGAACAGGTCGGTGTGATGAACACCGGCGAGACGAAGGAAATCCGACCTTCCCCGTTCAGCAAACCGGAGATAATTGGCGTGGTAAACGATGCCCGAAAAGTCTGTATCCTCGTAATAGACGCGGATCGGCAGTTTGTGCACCTGCCCTTCGATCCGGCCTGCAAGATCGGGCCAATCGCTCATTCCGCGTCGTTCTCCTCGCCATCTTCGAAAAGACGGGTCTGGCCGGTATCGCCCGCTCGACCGGTCGGCATTGCCACGCCGATATGGGCAAAGGCCGCCGGCGTGAGCATGCGCCCGCGCGGCGTGCGGTTCACCAGCCCCTGCTGGATCAGATAGGGCTCGATAATCTCCTCGATCGCATCTCGTGGCTCAGAGAGCGATGCGGCAATCGTCTCGACGCCCACGGGCCCGCCTGCAAAGCTGACCGCAATACAGCGCAGGTAACGGTGATCGAGGGCATCGAGACCGAGTTCATCGACTTCCAGCCTCTGGAGCGCCTTGTCTGCGGCCTTTGCATCGATAGACCGCACGCCCTCCACAGACGCGAAATCTCGCACGCGGCGGAGAAGCCGTCCGGCCACGCGCGGCGTACCGCGCGCGCGGCGAGCAATTTCATGTGCACCATCCGACGTCATGGAAACACCGAGCACCCGCGCACCGCGGCTGACAATGCTTTCCAGCTCGGCCACTTCGTAAAAATGGAGCCGTACGGGAATGCCGAAACGATCCCGCAAGGGCGTCGTCAGGAGGCCGGTTCGCGTCGTCGCGCCGATCAGCGTGAAAGGCGCAAGCTCAATGCGGACGGAGCGTGCACCGGGACCTTCGCCGATAATGAGATCGAGTTGGAAGTCTTCCATCGCCGGATAGAGAATTTCCTCGACGGCGGGCGCGAGCCGGTGAATCTCGTCGATAAACAGCACGTCTCGTGGCTCAAGATTGGTCAACAGCGCGGCAAGGTCTCCCGCCCGGGAAATCACCGGGCCGGAGGTCGCACGGAAATTTACACCGAGCTCCCGCGCGACGATCTGCGCCAACGTCGTCTTGCCGAGCCCGGGTGGACCGGCAAAGAGCACATGATCGAGCGCCTCACCTCTCGTCCGCGCAGCCTCAATGAAAACAGCGAGATTTTCCCGCGCCCGCGCCTGTCCTACGAAATCGGAAAGAACTTGCGGCCGGAGCGACCGCTCCAGATCGTCTTCCTCGCGCTTCGCCGCGCCGACGAGACGGTCCGTCATCGGGCAAGCTCCTTCAGTCCGTGCCGGATCAACTGCTCAGCGCTCGCCGCTTCATCGAGTCGCTTCGCCGCCGACGCCACAGCACCCATGGCCTGCGCCTGCGGATAACCGAGGTTGACGAGAGCGGAGACCGCGTCGCGCACCGGCTCGGGTGCTGGCGAAGCGGAAGCATCGCCCGCCGGGCCGTCGAGTGCGGAAACGAGCCCCGCCCCTTCTGGCACCTTGTCTTTGAGTTCCGTGACGATGCGCGCAGCAACCTTTGGCCCAACACCGGGCGCGGCGGAAACGGCCTTCTTGTCGTCGAGTGCAATGGCGCGGGCGAGGTCGGCCGGCGTCAGTGTGCCAAGCACCCCAAGCGCCACGCGAGTACCGACACCTTGAACCGCGAGCAGGAGGCGAAACCATTCGCGCTCGCCATCGCTCGTGAATCCGATGAGCCGGATCGCCTCGTCGCTCACCTTGGTTTCGATGGAAAGCGTCACGGCGCCGCCCGGAGCCGGAAGGTTCCGCAATGTGCGGCTCGAACAGGTGACGTGATATCCGACGCCACCGACATCGACGACGACCCAGTCTTCTCCCGTCGAATCGACGACGCCTTTCAGCTTTCCGATCATCGCGCAGCTCCGGCGCGAAGCAGCGCCGCCGCGATGCGTTCGTTGGCCGCACCGGAATGGGCGTGACAGATTGCCAGCGCGAGCGCATCGGCCGCATGTTCGCTCCCGGGCTTGGCACCCGGCAGCAGCATCTCGACCATGAGACGAATTTGCCCCTTGTCGGCATGACCGGCGCCGACCACCGATTTCTTCACATGATTGGGGGCATACTCCGCAACCGCGAGACCGGCACGCGCCGACACAAGAAGCGCAATGGCACGCGCCTGCCCGAGCTTGAGCGCCGCCGCCGCGTCCCGCGCGACGAAAGCCTGTTCGACCGCTGCAGCGTCCGGCGCATGATCTTCGATGACCCGCATCAGCCCCGCTTCGATCTGAACCAGGCGTTCGGCAAGGCTCAGCCGCGCATTCGAGGTAATCGTGCCGTTGGCGATGTGTCTGAGCGTCGAGCCCGAAATCCCGATCACCCCCCATCCAGTCGCGACGAGGCCGGGGTCGATGCCGAGATATATGAGCGATACCGGCATGAGCGGGATGGTCCTCCAGACCGGCACCTGCCCCTGCGCAAGAGGGACCGGCCCGTCGGGTTCAGTCATGTCCGGCTGAAGGAGCGTAATGTCCGGACGGTGCCTCAGGCGGACATCTTCTCCATGAGCGAATCGGACATCTCGAAGTTCGCATAAACCTGCTGCACATCGTCGTTGTCGTCCAGCGCTTCGAGCATCTTGAGGACGGTCTCTGCCTTTTCATCGTCGAGTGCGATGGTGTTCTGCGGTTTCCAGACGATGCGGGCGGCGCGCGGTTCGCCGAATTTCGTCTCAAGCGCCTGCGCCACTTCATGCAACGCATCCGGAGCGCAGTAGAGCTCATGACCAGCGTCGCCCGACTGGCAATCGTCGGCACCGGCGTCGATTGCCGCTTCGAGCATCCCGTCGGCGCTGGCCGCCTCCGCCGGATATTCGATCAGGCCGAGCCGGTCGAACATGAAGGATACGGCACCCGTCTCGCCAAGATTGCCGCCGTTTTTCGTGAAGATGGAGCGCACTTCGCCGGCGGTCCGGTTGCGGTTGTCGGTCAGGGTTTCGACGATGACGCCGATGCCGCCGGGCCCAAATCCCTCATAGCGCACTTCCTCGTAGTTCTCGCCGCCCTGATCGGTGCTTTTCTTGATCGCACGCTCGATATTGTCTTTGGGCATGTTCTCGACGCGCGCGGCCTGGATCGCGGCCCGCAACCTCGGATTGTACTCGGGGTCGGGGAGGCCCATTTTGGCCGCGACGGTGATTTCCTTGGCCAGCTTGGCGAACAGCTTGGAGCGCTTCTTATCCTGAGCGCCTTTGCGGTACATGATGTTCTTGAATTGTGAGTGGCCGGCCATTCCGCCTCCAAACGCCCTGTCGGATAACGTGCTGAAATTCGGCGCCTTTATAGAAGCCGCCCCCGCCAAAATCCAGAGCCACGGCCCACACAACCGGACACACGCATAACGTGTTTTATAATTTCATATACTCGTTTAACGTGTGTTTAATGATTCGTACGCAAACTGCGCCTGTCGCCGGAACAACGGAGGTCGCCCAACCTCCCCCACAACACCGGAGACGTTTGCAGTAGTCCGGCCCGCGGCCCTGCCCAGTCCGCGACCGGCCCGCCGACGCTACTCATGCGGAGGCAAAGCCGCCCCGTCCCCGCCGCCTCCACCCACCTCGGCTGCGCAAGGACGGGGCGATGCTTTTTGGGTTTCAGCCGTGAACTTCGGTCGGCCAGGCGTAATCTTCCGAGAGCGGCCGCCCCATGACGACCTCCTCGACATAACGGGCGACAAGACGCTCGCTGAAAAACGCGTGATAACGCTCATAGCCGTTTCGCGCGACGCGCTGGCGTTCGCCGTCGTTCTTGAGGAAATACCGAAGCCTTTCCGCGAGATCATCGAGATCGCGGAAGAAAACGAATTCCTCGTCTGAAAAAATCTCGTCATAGCCGGTCGAACGCGCGACGAAGACGAGGAGCCCATTGCCCGCATATTGCGCGAAGCGGTCCGACGAATAGAGATAGTGATCGTCCGCCCGGCTGAGATTGAGCCCCATCCGCGCGGAGGCGATTGCATCCATATAGTCGTGACCCTGCAGATAAGGCCGGCCCTCAAGTCCATGGAATGAGTAACGCGCCTCCGGCACGCGGGCCTCGATGTCGCGCATCATCCGTCCCCGCCAGGGCGTCGTGAGCTCAGTGCCGATGGTGCAGAGAAAATCGAACGGCTGATCGTCCCGCTCAAAACATTTCAGTGTTTCGATGGACGGATCGGCCGGATTCGGAATGAACGCCATGCCGTGAGTGGGCGTGGCGAATTCCTTCAGCCGCTCACCGGCTGTGGTGATGAAGGTGACGTCCGCCACTTCGGCAAAACGCCGGATGCGCGGCGGATTCTCGGGAAGAAAAATCGGATCGAGATTGACGACCGCGACACGCAGACCCGGTAGCATCCCCCGTATTTCACGCACCGTATCGTTCGACACCTTGTCCGCGTGGAAAAGTATAAGGAGTTCGGGCTGAAAATTGTCGCAGAGTTCGACAAGGCGCTTGTTGGCATGACGGTCTCCGCCACGTCCGATGCCCCAGCGATGCACCTCGCGCGACACATCGCGATCGCTGAAAGTCATTACGTGATGGCCGTTGCGCACGAGACCGTTACCGAGCTTGCGGACGGTCGCGTAATAATTCGTCCCCGCGCGCTTCTCGTTATAATTTCCGGCAAGCACAATCCGCATGACTGTCAGACCTCCGGCAGGACCTGCTTGAGCCGTCCGCCGATACGCACCGGCTCAATACGTACCGCGAGCCCCTTTGCATCGGTTTCGACGAAGACGCCGCAGAGCGTTGCGGGGCCAAGCGCGGGCTGAAACCGCCCGCTCGGAATGCGGGTAATGAAACGATTGAGCGGCTCGTCTTTCTCCATTCCGATCACGGAATTGTAGTCGCCGCACATGCCTGCATCCGTTTGGTAGGCGGTGCCGCCCGGAAGCACTTGCGCATCCGCGGTCGGGACGTGGCTATGGGTACCGACGACAAGCGAGACGCGCCCGTCGCAAAAATGCCCCATCGCCATTTTCTCCGAAGTCGCCTCGGCATGCATGTCGATGATGATTGCATCCGCGCCTTCGCCGAGAGGACAGGCAGCGATCTGCCTTTCTACGGCATCGAAAGGACAATCGAGTGCCTCCATGAACACGCGGCCAAGCGCGTTGACCACCAGCACACGCGCTCCGGACGCCGCTTCCACCAAGGTCGCGCCGCGCCCGGGCGTCCCCGCCGGATAATTCACCGGACGGATGAGGCGCGGCTCCCGCTCGATATGGACGAGCGCCTCGCGCTGATCCCATGAATGATTGCCGAGCGTGATGACATCGGCACCCGCATCGAAAATATCGTCGCAGATCGCCGCCGTAATGCCGAAACCACCGGCGGCGTTTTCGCCGTTGATGACGACGAAATCGAGACCGAGCTCGCGCCGCAATACCGGCAGCTCCGCGACGAGCGCGTCGCGTCCGCTTCGCCCGACGATATCGCCCATGAACAGCAGCTTCATGTCCAGCCTCCGGCCGGTGCCGCGTTGAACGAGCGCGCACCCTTTTCCGTCACGACCCAGTCGAGCCGTTCATCGAATTCCTCTTCGGGGAGGTCTTGAGCTTCCTGCGCGGAAAAGGCAACCCCAACGGCGATGACACCCTTGCCGTCCGCACGAAGCGCCGCCAGCGTCCTGTCGTAGTAACCGCCACCATAACCGAGGCGGCGGCCAGCATTGTCGAAAGCAAGAAGCGGCACGAGCACGATGTCGGGGCGGCACAGAGGCGCATCCGGCTGCGGCTCCCGCGTGCCGTGAGCACCGGGCAACAGCGCATTGCCTGGCCGCCAGCGGTGGAAAACGAGCGGTGCATTCCGTGACGCGACGCGCGGAAGGGCACACACATGCCCGTTGGCCGAAAGGCGCCGTATCAGTTCGGCGGGGTCCGGCTCGCTTGAGATGGCGATATAGCCTGCAATGCAACTCCCTCCCGGAAGCAGGAAAGCCCCGAGAAAATGCTTCGCTATAAGGGCAGGCGCCGCCGTGCCCAACCTTGCCTGCGCCACGTTCCGCCGCTCCAGCGCCGCCCGCCGCGCGAGTTGCTTTGCTTCCGCATTCATGCGGCACAACCGGAAAGGGGAGGAAGAACAAGTGGGTCCGCCACGGCCGTCGGAACTTCGTTCCCCGGAGACCTACTAACGTAGGTGGGCGCCGTATGAAGAAGACCACAGTCTCCCTCAGGGACAGCTCCCTTGAGGACCGTAAGGCCCCGAGAGTATGTGTTCCTAACGCGCCGGGCAGAACCCGTAGCTATTCTATGTGGTCCAATGCCCATGCAGGTCAAGGCCGCCCCGTCAGAAGACCGATTGGCGGGTATCACGCGGCCTCTATGCGTTTGGCCAGATCTTCGATGCGCCTCGCCGCGGTATCGAGTACCTCGGCAAGCGAATCCTCGGCTTCCCGCGTCCGCTCCTGTGCCGAAGCCCTGGTGCCCGACATGGTTTCGATCTCCTGCTCCAGAAGCTTCGTTTTCTGAAGCGCATCGGAGAGTTCATCGGCGATGAGGAGCCCCGCCATCAGCAGGAGCCGCGCATCGCCCACCTGTCCGACTTCCTGGGCAAGGCTGGTGACGTGCCTGTTCAAATGGGCTGCAAGTTCCCGCACATGGCCTTCCTCGCCATCGCCGCAGGCAACGGAGTAGGAACGATCGTTAATCGAGACCTTGACCTGTCCCATGACTTTACCCTTTCCAGCCGGGCTTGTTTCAGCCTTCGGCGAGGACTTCGCGAATACCCTCGATGGCGTCTGCAAGCGTCTCCGACGCGCGTTCATTGAGTTCGTTGAGCCGCCGCGCTTCCGACTTCAACTGATCGAGTTCCTGGGCGAGTTCCGCCCGGTCCTCCTTCAGCGTATCGACTTCTTCCTGCAGCCGCTTGGCCGCCTGCGCCCGCAAAACCTGCCGGTTGATCGTCGCTTCCAGCCTGTCCAGCGCGCTCGAAAAGCGGTCCATGGACGAATCGAGTTTGCTCATGCTTTTTCCGGCGCTCTTTTGTCGCGGCCACCCGTCGCCGCCCCGGCGACCGGGCGACCTCTCTGCGCCAAGATAGGCGCGCGCATGAAATAAGGTCAACGCCGCCTGTTGTGGGCCTTTTCGCCAACCGGCGCGGAACTTGCGAAACCGCAATCGGAGATGCGCGAAAACGGCTTCCGGGCAGCTATTCCGGCATTGACTCCCGGGGGTCCCGTGGTCATTGTGGCGCCGCTCTCGGGAGGGCCCGATTTGAGCCACAGAGCGGCTTTCGCCCCGGCGCGGACGACCCGCGATCTCCTGCCCGCTCAGCGCCCGTCTGGGCTATAGAGTGACACATGACGCCAACTGACAAATCCGCCCTCGCCGAGAAGGCAAAAACAGCCGCAACCGCCGACAAGGCGCCCGGTGCATCCCATGACGCCATGGCGAACGCCATCCGCGCCCTAGCTATGGACGCGGTTCAGAAGGCCAATTCCGGGCATCCCGGTATGCCGATGGGCGCGGCCGACATCGCGACCGTTCTTTTCACGAAATTCCTCAAGATCGATCCGCGCCAGCCGAACTGGCCGGACCGTGACCGCTTCGTCCTCTCCGCCGGCCACGGATCCATGCTGCTCTACGCCGTCAACTATCTGCTCGGCTACGAGGACATGACGATCGAGCAGATCAAGAATTTCCGCCAGCTCGGATCCATTACCGCCGGCCATCCGGAATATGGCCACGCTGCGGGTGTGGAAACGACCACCGGCCCTCTCGGCCAGGGCATTTCGACCGCCGTCGGCATGGCGCTGGCCGAGCGCCTGCTCGCCGCCCGCTTCGGCGAGAAAATCGTCGATCACTTTACTTATGTGCTCGCTTCGGATGGCGACCTCATGGAAGGCGTGAGCCACGAGGCCATCGGTCTTGCCGGTCACCTGAAGCTTTCCAGGCTCATCGTCCTTTACGATGACAATGAGATCACCATCGACGGCGCGCTGTCGCTTTCCGAGTCGGGCGATGCTCTCAAGCGCTTCGAAGCGGCAGGCTGGAACGCAACTCGCATCGACGGCCACAATCCGGCGGAAATCGCGGCAGCCATTGAGAAGGCACAAAAATCCGACCGGCCGAGCCTGATCGCCTGCCGAACCGTTATCGGTTACGGCGCGCCGAACAAGCGGGGCAAGTCCTCGTCCCACGGCTCGCCTCTCGGCGACGACGAGATCGTGCTCGCGCGCGAAACGCTGCACTGGAACGCTGAACCCTTCGTCATTCCGAACGAGACGCTGGATGCCTGGCGTATCGCGGGCCTTCGCAATGTGAAGGCGCGCAAGAACTGGGAAGAGCAGCTGGCTGCACTTCCGGCAGAGACGCGGATCGATTTCGAGCGCCGCATCGCGGGCGATCTGCCTGCCGATCTCGGCAAGGCCATCGCCGCCTTCAAGGAAAAGCTCGTCGCTGAAAAGCCGAAATGGGCGACTCGCAAATCCTCCGAGGAAGCGCTCAACATCATCAATTCGGTCCTGCCCGACACGATCGGCGGCTCGGCGGACCTGACTGGCTCCAACAACACGCGTTCGAAGGGTCAGCAGGCGGTAACGGCCGAGGATTTCTCGGGTTCGTTCATTCATTACGGTATCCGCGAACACGGCATGGCGGCAGCCATGAACGGACTGGCGCTCCACAAGGGCTTCATCCCCTATTCAGGCACCTTCCTCGTCTTCACCGACTACTGCCGCCCCGCGATCCGCCTCTCGGCACTGATGGGCCAGCGCGTCATCTATGTGATGACGCATGACAGCATCGGTCTCGGTGAGGACGGCCCCACGCACCAGCCGGTCGAACATCTGGCAAGCCTGCGCGCCATGCCCAACCTGCTCGTTTTCCGCCCGGCGGACGCCGTGGAAACGCTCGAATGCTGGCAACTTGCGCTGGAATCGAAGGATGCGCCGTCGATCCTCGCTCTGTCGCGCCAGAACCTGCCTGCCGTACGCACAGAGAATTCCGAAAAGAATCTCTGCGCCCGTGGCGCCTATGAACTGGTACCTGCTTCCTCGAAGGCGAAAGTCTCTCTGCTGGCGACCGGCTCCGAAGTCGAAATTGCCGTTGCCGCGCAGAAGATGCTGGAGAAGGAAGGCATTCCCGCCCGCGTCGT
This sequence comes from Parvibaculum sp., assembly GCF_030694575.1. Lineage (GTDB taxonomy): Bacteria > Pseudomonadota > Alphaproteobacteria > Parvibaculales > Parvibaculaceae > Parvibaculum. Next base: position 21,761 of record NZ_JAUYUS010000059.1, on the reverse strand, counting down.
CTCCATGCCCTGCCTCGATCTTTTCGACCGGCAATCGTCGGATTTCCAAAAGGAGATACTCGGCGAGGACACCGTGAAAATCGCGATCGAAGCGGCAGTCCGCTACGGCTGGGACCGATATATCGGTGCCGACGGCGACTTTATCGGCATGACCGGCTTCGGTGCCTCCGCACCGGCCCCGGAACTCTACAAGCACTTCAACATTACACCCGAGGCAGCCGTGGCTGCGGCAAAGGCGCGCCTCGAGGAAAAGTCCTAACTCACGCTCAGGAGAAAGAAGAATGGCTGTCCGCGTTGCGATTAACGGATTCGGTCGGATCGGGCGCCTGGTGCTCCGCGCTATCGCGGAGTCCGGCCGTAAGGACATCGAAGTCGTCGCCATCAACGACCTCGGCTCTGTAGATGCGAACGCCCTCCTGCTGAAATACGACAGCGTGCACGGCCGTTTCCCCGGCAAGATCAAGACGACGAAGGCGACCATGGATCTTGGCCGCGGCCCCATCAAGGTGCTGGCCGAACGCGATCCCTCGAAGCTCCCCTGGAAGGAACTCGGTGTCGACATCGCGCTCGAATGCACGGGTCTCTTCACCGCCCGGGAAAAGGCAGCCGCACACCTGACAGCGGGCGCCAAAAAAGTACTGATCTCCGCCCCCGGCGAAGAGGCGGACCTGACCGTGGTCTACGGCGTGAACCACCAGTCCCTGAAGAAGAGCCACAAGGTGGTCTCGAACGCATCCTGCACCACGAACTGCCTCGCGCCTGTTGCGCAGGTGCTGCACAAGGCCTGCGGCATCGAGCAGGGCTACATGACGACGATCCACGCCTACACCGGCGACCAGAACACGGTGGACACGCTCCACAAGGACCCGCGCCGCGCCCGCGCCGCCGCCGTCTCCATGATCCCGACCTCGACAGGCGCCGCCAAGGCCGTCGGCCTCGTGCTGCCGGAACTGCAGGGCAAGCTCGACGGCACCTCGATCCGCGTGCCGACCCCGAACGTCTCGGTGATCGACCTCGTCTTCACGTCCAAGAAGAAGACCACGGCAGAAGAAGTGAACGCCGCCATCATCGCCGCAGCGAAGGGCCCGCTGAAAGGCATCCTCGCGACGACGAACGAGCCGAATGTCTCGATCGACTTCAACCACAACCCCGCCTCTTCCACCTTCGATCTGACGCAGACCCAGGTGATCGACGGCAAGCTCGTGCGCGTGCTGAGCTGGTACGACAATGAGTGGGGCTTCTCGAACCGTATGGGCGACACCGCTGTCGCCATGGGCAAGCTTCTCTGACCGGAGCCGCGTGCGTTCATGGCCGACTACAAGACGCTAGACGATCTCTTCGCCGCCGTCGGCCTGGACGGTCTCCGGATTCTCATCCGCGCAGACCTCAACGTGCCCGTGCAGGACGGCAAGGTTTCGGATGCGACGCGCCTCGAGCGCGTCGCACCGACCCTGAAGGAACTGGCCGGCAAGGGAGCCCGCGTAATCGTGCTCTCTCATTTCGGACGCCCCAAGGGTGCGCCGGAAGCCAAATATTCTCTTAGGCCGATTGCCGAGGCCTTGAGCGGCGTTGTCGGCAGCAAGGTCGGCTTCGCCGAAGATTGCGTTGGAGAGGTGGCCTCGAAAGCCGTCGGCGCCATGCAGCCGGGGACCATTCTTGTTCTCGAAAACACGCGCTTTCATGCGGGTGAAGAAAACAACGATCCCGAATTTGCCAAGACGTTGGCAAAAAACGGCAATGTTTACGTCAACGACGCTTTTTCCTGCGCCCACAGGGCGCACGGCTCGACCGAAGGCATTACGCATTTTCTGCCCTCCTATGCCGGTCGAGCCATGGAAGCGGAACTCGCCGCGCTCGACGCGGCCTTGGGCAACCCGAAGCGCCCGGTGGTCGCCATTGTCGGCGGCGCGAAGATATCGACCAAGATTTCGCTGCTCGGCAACCTCGTAAAAAAGGTCGACGCGCTGGTCATCGGCGGCGGCATGGCGAACACCTTCCTTGCCGCTCAGGGCAAGAAGGTCGGCAAGTCGCTTTGCGAGCCGGATCTGTTCGATACCGCGCGCCACATCATGGCCAACGCCCGCGCCGCGCATTGCGACATCGTTTTGCCGACGGATGTCGTGGTTGCGAAGGAGCTGAAAGCAGGCGCTTCGGCAAGAACCGTCTCCGTGGACGAAGTGCCGGAGGATGAAATGATCCTCGATGTCGGCGAGGGTACGCTGGCGCATCTGGCGGCGCGCTTCGAAACGGCAAGCACCGTGGTCTGGAACGGACCGCTCGGCGCCTTCGAAATCCCCCCATTCGACCGGGGTACGGTGGCCGCCGCGCGGATCGTCGCAATGCGCAGCAAGCAGGGCGAACTGATTTCCGTCGGCGGCGGCGGCGATACGGTGGCCGCCCTCAACGAAGCGGGGGCCGCCGAGGATTTCACATATGTTTCCGCCGCAGGCGGCGCATTTCTCGAATGGCTGGAAGGCGTTGAACTGCCGGGTGTCGCGGCGTTGAGCCGCGGATAACCGCATTAAGACTGGGATCAAGAGGGTAGACACATGACTGAGACGCTTGAATCGATTGCACAGGCGATGGTTGCGCCGGGCAAAGGCATTCTGGCCGCCGACGAAAGCTCCGGCACGATCAAGAAGCGCTTCGACGGCATCAACGTGGAATCGACGGCGGATACCCGCCGCGACTATCGCGAAATGCTTTTCCGCACCGACGAAGCGATGCAGAAATATATCTCCGGCGTGATCCTCTACGACGAGACGATCCGCCAGAAGGCGAAGGACGGTACGCCGCTCGTCGACCTTATTAAAAAGGCCGGTGCGATCCCGGGCATCAAGGTCGATGCCGGTGCGAAGGACATGCCGGGCTTTCCGGGCGAAAAAATCACCGAAGGCCTAGACGGCCTCGGCGAACGGCTTGCGGAATATTACGATCTCGGCGCACGCTTCGCGAAGTGGCGTGCGGTAATCGACATCGCCGGCGGCATCCCGACGCGGACCTGCCTCGAGGCCAATGCCGAAGCGCTCGCCCGCTATGCGGCGCTCTGCCAGCAGGCGAAGATCGTCCCGATCGTGGAACCGGAAGTCCTCATGGATGGCGGCCACGATGTCGACCGCTGCTTCGATGTAACCGAGGAAACGCTGCGCATCCTCTTCGACCGGCTCGGCGCACACCGGGTAAATCTCGAAGGCACGATCCTGAAGCCGAACATGGTGATTTCCGGCAAGAAGTGCGGCAAGCAGGCCGGTGTCGAAGAAGTGGCGGAAAAGACGATCGCCTGCTTCAAGCGCACCGTTCCCGCCGCCATTCCGGGCATCGTCTTCCTCTCCGGCGGCCAGTCGGACGAGGACGCGACAGCGCATCTGAACGCGATGAATGCCATCGGCGGCTTCCCCTGGAAGATGTCCTTCTCCTATGGTCGCGCATTGCAGGCAGCCCCGCTGAAAGCATGGAGCGGCAAGCCCGAGAATGTTCCGGCCGGCCAGAAGGCATTCCTGCATCGCGCGAAGATGAACGGGCTGGCGGCGCTTGGCGACTGGAAGAGCGCGCTGGAAAAGGCCGCCTGAAGCCGATATTTCACATCTTGCAGACGCCCCGCTCTCCTCGAGCGGGGCGTTTTGTTTTTGGACCGCATCAAGCTAAAACACGCCCATGTCAGACCAATCAGATCAGCGCCCCGCCTGCCGCCTCTATCTCATAACGCCGCCGCGTATCGAGCCGCGGGCGTTTGCCGATACCTTGAAAGCCGCGCTCGATGCCGGCGACGTAGCCTCCCTGCAGCTGCGGTTGAAGGGCGACAATGAAACACCGCCCACTGCCGACGATGTCCGCCGCGCGGCCGAAGTCCTGATGCCGATCGCGCAAGAGCGTGATGTCGCCTTCATCATTAACGACCGCGCCGATCTCGCCGCCGAACTCGGCGCGGACGGCGTCCATGTCGGACAAGGCGACATGACCTGCAAGGAAGCCCGCAAGCTTGTGGGATCGGACCGGGTCGTCGGCGTCACCTGTCATGCATCGCGGCACCTCGCGATGGAAGCGGGAGAAGCAGGTGCTGACTATGTGGCTTTCGGGGCCTTTTACGAAACCGACACAAAAACGCCTATAAGTAAGGCCGAACCTGAAATCCTGACATGGTGGTCGAACCTGTTCATCCTGCCTTGCGTCGCAATCGGAGGTATCACCGTGGCCAACGCCGCACCCCTCGTCCGCGCCGGAGCCGATTTTCTTGCGGTCTCGTCGGGCGTCTGGGCCTATGCGGATGGACCGGCGGCGGCAGTACGGGCGCTGAACGTGGTCATGGTCGAGGAAAGCGCAAACAGATGAGGCACATTGCTTTTGCGCTCTCGCTTGCCACGGTGGCGGGGCTTGCCGCGTCCCTGCCCGTCGTAGCGCAGAACGCTCCTTCGCCCCGCGCGGAGCAAGAAAAGCCCGCCGACGGCCCAATGGCGCCCGCGCTCGCCGCCTACCGGGAAGGAAAATATGAAGCGGCCCGCCTCGCCGCGACGCCGCTTGCCGAAAAGGGCAACGTCACGGCGCAACTTATGCTCGGCTCGATCTACAATAATGGCGAAGGCGTAACGGCCAATCCCGAAGAGGCGGCCAAATGGTTCGGGAAAGCGGCTGCGCAAGGCGATGCCGGCGCCCAATACGCGCTCGGCATGCTGATGGAATACGGGCAAATCGAAAGCGCCAGCCCCGAGGCCGCCCGCAAGCATTTTGCCGCGGCAGCAGATCAGGGTCACCTGGCCGCCCAGGCTGAACTCGGCATGATGTACACGACCGGGCACGGCGGGCCGAAAGACATTAACAAGGCCGCAAGCCTGTTCGAAAGCGCCGCCAGGAGCGGCAACGCCAACGCCCAGTACTATCTCGGCACACTCTATGCCGCCGGACGGGGCAAGCGTGAAGACCTCGCCGAAGCAGCGCGGCTTTTTACCCTCGCCGCCGACCAGGGCCAGCCGCAGGCGGCCTATCAGCTCGGTTTGATGTTTCAGGACGGTATCGCGGTGGAAAAGAACGCCGCCAAGGCGGCCCGCCGTTTCGCCGCCGCGGCGGAAAAGGGCGTTCCCGGCGCCCAGACATCGCTCGCTTTCGCCTATCTCAACGGGGAGGGAGTGGAACGCAACGATACGCTGGCAGCGAAGTGGTTTGCCGAGGCGGCGATGCGCGGCGATCCCCTCGCCCAGGATCGGCTGGCCCGCCTCTATTTCCTTGGGCAGGGCGTGGCGCGCGACATTGCCGCGGCTTTCCTCTGGCTTTCGCTGGCGGAACGGGGCGGCCTCGAGGACGACACCCTGCGGAACGCCATGGAGCCGGAAATAACGCCGGAAATCCGCGCCAAGGTTGAAGCGGATATCAAAAAATGGGAGGCGGGCGGGGAAAGTCCTGCCCCGGCCGCCGCAAACTGAGCGGCCGCTGGAGGCGGCCACGCGCCGCGCAGGACGGAATTGCTCTGTGCATTGGCAGCGCATGATGTTATCAGAGCGCCGGTTACGGCCTCCATGTGAGGCCGCCTTGCTCCATTCCATTCCCACAACTGAGCGTCCCATGAAGATCAACGGCAACGAAATCCGCCCCGGCAACGTCATCGAGCATGAGGGCGGCCTCTGGGCGGCAGTCAAGGTGCAGCATGTAAAGCCCGGAAAGGGCGGCGCCTTCGCGCAGGTGGAGCTGAAAAACCTGGTCGACGGCCGCAAGCTCAACGAACGCTTCCGCTCCGCGGAAACCGTCGAGCGCGTGCGCCTCGAACAGAAGGACTATCAGTATCTCTACGAGAATGACGGGATGCTGACCTTCATGGACAATGAGACCTACGAGCAGATCGAGCTGTCGAAGGAATGGGTCGGCGACCGCGCCGCCTTCCTGCAGGACGGTATGAAGGTGACCGTGGAAAGCCACGAGGGCAAGGCGCTGGGCATTTCCCTTCCCGATCAGGTGGTGCTCGAAATCACCGAAACCGAACCGACCGTAAAAGGCCAGACAGCCACCAGCTCCTACAAGCCGGCGCTTCTGGAAAACGGCGTCCGCGTGATGGTGCCGCCGTTCATCACGACCGGCGAGCGCATCGTGGTCGACACGAACGAAGTCACCTATCTCCGCCGCGCCGACTGAACCGAGCAAGCATGTCCCGACATACACCTTCGATGAGCGTCATGGTCGCGGCCGCCCGCAAGGCAGCGCGCGGTCTTCAGCGCGACTTCGGCGAGGTGGAGAACCTCCAGGTATCGCTGAAGGGGCCCGCGAATTTCGTCACCGCCGCCGACAAGAAGGCGGAGAAAGTAATTTTTCAGGAGCTGTCGAAGGCCCGTCCGGGTTACGGCTTCCTGATGGAGGAGGGCGGCGTTGTCGAGGGCGCGGACAAGTCGCATCGCTGGATCATCGATCCACTCGACGGCACGACGAACTTCCTGCACGGCATCCCGATGTTCTCGATCTCCATCGGCCTGGAGCGCGAGGGGCAGATCGTGGCGGGCCTCGTCTACAACCCGATTTCGGACGAAATGTTCATCGCCGAAAAGGGTCAGGGCGCCTTCCTGAACGATCGCCGCATCCGCGTCGCCGCGCGGCGCGAACTTGCGCAATCGGTCGTTGCCTGCGGCACGCCGGATCTCGGCAGGCCGGAGCATGAGCGCTACCTCACCGAACTTCGCCAGGTCATGCTTCAGGTGGCAGGCGTCCGTCGCATGGGCTCCGCCGCGCTCGATCTTGCCTATGTCGCCGCCGGCCGCTTCGATGCCTATTGGGAGGCGAACCTCGCCCCCTGGGACGTCGCGGCGGGGATTATCCTCGTGCGCGAGGCTGGCGGCTTCGTCAGCGATCTTAGCGGGCGCGAAGACATGCTGAAGACCGGCGGCATTCTGGCCGGCAACGAAACGCTGCACCGCCAACTCGGCGACGTGCTGAAAAAGGCGCATAAACCCGCCGTTTGACGGGTCGATAAACTTCAGTCTCGCGCACACGGCCAAAATCATACCGTTAGTTCCGGCGGGCCCGCGTGTTAGGCTTCCGATGGATGCCGATTGCATCCCTTGCGAGCCAAAAACCACGTGGGACGGAACCATGACGGGCTTCGCGACAAATACCTTCAATAGCAAGCGCGGCACCGGTCTTCGCCGTTCCTGCCCATTCCTGCTCTGCGCCTTGCTGGGATTGGCCACCTCCGCACCCCCGGCGGCTGCCGACCCACTCCTCAACGACACGCTTGAAAAGGTGACGAATACAACCGGGCAGGCGGTTTCCGGCACGGTCCGCATGCCCCCGGGGGAAGACGCAATGCAAGCCGACCGGCCGCTCTCTTCCGTCGGCGGGATCGGGCAGGACATAACGCGGCCCGTGGGCGTCTTGACCGCACCGGCCCCCTCCTCGCCTGCTTCATCCACGGAACCCGCACCGGCTCCGCGCACCAATCCGGACCCGTACCGCTCTTACGATGCTTTCCGGCCCTACACTCCCGGCATCCTGCCTCGCGGAACACTTGCCCGCATTTACTTCCAGCCTGGCGAATCGACCCTCGATCCTTCCGCCCAGAACCAGGTTGCGGGCTTCGCTAATTCTTTCGGCAACCGCGTCGGCAATGTCGAGATCAGAGGCTATGCCGACCGCGCCAGCGGAGACGATGCACGCGCAAGCGATCTCGCCATGCGACGCGCGCTGGCCGTGAAGGAGGCGCTTCACCGGCAGGGCGTCGAAACGGGCCGCGTCCGGGCGAGCGGCATGGGCAACACCGACGTCGCGGATGCAGCCGAAGACCGCGTCGACATTCTCTTCGACGGATACTGAACGCCCACCTTCTCTTTCCAGCCCGAATTCCGCCCGATTCGCCGCCTACACGCCTCACAGCCGAGGCCTGTTCCCGTTCGGCGAACATGCCTAGACTAAGGCCGACGCTCGCCGCCACGGATAACCCGATGATCGACAGCACAAAGAGAAAGCCCGCAGTCCGGTTCGGCACGGCGCTGCTGGTTTTCGCGCTGCTCTTCGCGGTCCACAATCGCGCCGGCGCCGCCGAGGCGCCGCTCGCACCGCCCGAACAGGCACTCCTTCGCGTCGTCTTCGAGCCCGAAGAATCGGCACTCGATCAGACCGCGCGCGAAAATCTGAACGCCTTCGCAACGGATTTCGCGAAGAGAAGCGGCAGGCTCGAAATCAAGGCCTATGCCGGCCCGCCTCACGACACTTCGTCCAACGCACGGCGGCTGGCCTTGCGGCGCGCACTTTCCGTGCGCCGCGAACTGGTCGGCGGCGGTATCGTGGTGGAACGCATCTATGTACGCGCCCTCGGGGGCACTTCCGACAGCGGGCCGCAGGACCGGGTGGACATCAAGCTTTTCGGCGGCTGACAGACAGGGGCAGAGAGACGCATGGCGAAGGACTACAAGGACGGCTTCGGGCTTTCCCAGCCGCGAACCTACCTGACGAGAATGTTCCTCTTTCTCGTTCTCGCGGGCTTCGTCGTGGCAATCCTCTACAAGCAGATCGAAATCGCATTTCTCGCCAATCCGGGACTGAACGGCCTTATCCTCGGCGTGCTGGTGATCGGCATTCTCTATGCCTACCGGCAGGTGCAGGCAATCGGTCCGGAAGTACGCTGGGTGAACGATTTCCGCCGCGCCGACCCGGGCCTCGCGCTGCCTCCGCCGCCCCGCCTGCTTGCGCCCATGGCGACCATGCTCGGCGACCGCAAGGGCCGCATGCAGCTCAACGCCATGTCGATGCGGTCCATCCTCGACTCGCTCGGCTCGCGGCTCGACGAACAGCGCGAGATATCGCGCTACATCATCGGGCTCCTCATCTTCCTTGGCCTTCTGGGCACCTTTTGGGGCCTGCTTACGACGGTGACCTCCGTGGCAGGCACGATCCAGGGCTTGAGCGTCGAAGGGGCCGACCCCGCCACCGTCTTCGCCAATCTGAAATCCGGGCTCGACGGGCCCCTGCGCGGCATGGGCACGGCATTCTCATCGTCGCTGTTCGGGCTTGCCGGTTCGCTGTTGCTCGGCTTTCTCGACCTGCAAGCCGGTCAGGCACAAAACCGCTTCTACAATGAGCTCGAGGAATGGCTCTCGACGGTGACCAATCTCGGCGAGATCGACCCGTCGGCTCCCGCCCTGCTCAGCGAGACGGCACGCCGCCTCCGCAACATCGAACAGTCCCTGTCGTCCGCGGAAAGCCCCTCCAGCGCCTCACTGGTGGCGCTGACGGGCCAGATCACGGCTCTGACGGAGCAGATGAGGCAGGAGCAACAACTGATCCGGCAGATGGCGCAGAACCAGCAGGGCCTGCAGCCGGTTCTCGAGGAAATCGCCCGCCGTCTGCGCGAGGGCTGAGGCATCATGGCGCTCTCAAGCAGACGCATTCGCGGAAGAGCTCCCAGCGCGGATTACTGGCCGGGCTTCGTCGACGCCATGTCGAGCCTGCTGCTGGTGCTGATCTTCCTGCTGACGATCTTCATGATAACGCAGTTCTTCCTGAGCCAGCTTGTGAGCAACAAGGACTCGGCGCTTGAGAATCTGCGCAGCCAGATCGCGGAACTGGTGAACCAGCTGGCGCTGGAGCGGAGCGAAAAGGCCGATCTGCAGGCGACAATTCTCTCGCTGCAGGACTCGCTCGCCGCCGCGACCGCCGAGAAGGACCATCTTGCCAGCCTCGCCGACGACGCATCCGGCGCGCGGGTGGCCGAGCTTGAAAGCAAGCTGTCCGAGGAGCAGAAGATTTCAAGCGAAGCGCTGTCGCAGGTCGAACTGCTGAACCAGCAGATATCGGCGCTCCGCCGTCAGCTTGCGACACTTGAAGCGGCGCTGGAAGCGGCCGAGGTCAAGGATCGCGAGCAGCAGGTGCAGATCGCCGATCTCGGCCGCCGGCTCAACGCGGCACTGGCCCAGAAGGTGCAGGAACTGGCGAAATATCGCTCGGAATTTTTTGGCCGGCTGCGGGCAATCCTCGGCGACCGTCAGGACATAGAAATCGTCGGTGACCGCTTCGCCATGCAATCGGAAATCTTTTTCGAATCCGGTTCGGCCGATATCAACCCATCGGGTCAGGAACAACTCGACAAGATCGCGACGGCCGTGCGCGAAATCGCGGCAGAAATTCCGGACGATATCCCTTGGGTTTTGCGCGTGGACGGACACACCGACGCGAACCCGATCGCGACGCCGCAATTTCCCTCGAACTGGTATCTCTCCAGCGCCCGCGCCATCGCGGTCGTCAATTACCTGATCGAGAGGGGCGTGCCGCAGAGCAGGCTGGTAGCGGCGGGCTTCGGCCAGTATCACCCGCTCGCCGAAGGGCGCGGTCCGGCCGAAAACCGGCGCAACCGCCGCATCGAATTCAAGCTGACGGAACGCTGACCTAGTAGGCGCGCATTTCCTTCGACTGCGTGCAGACGAGCACGCGTGGCTCGAAGACCTGTCCGAGCAGCATCTTGTCGCCATAGCCGGCGGCGGTGCTGATACCCGAGATTTCCTCGCCGAAATTGAGATAGATCGTGCCCGCCTTCTTCTCGCCGGGCTCGATCCTCACCACCTGGCTCGGCGAAAGCTCTGCCGGATCGGAGGCGTGAGCGACGAAATCGAGAAGCTTCGGATGCGCGGCGATGAGGAGCGTGCCGTCCGGCTGTACGTCGATATTGTCGACACCTGTGCCGAGGCGAACATGATCGAAAGGCGTAAGTTCACCCGTCTCCACATTGCGCTCGTAAACATAGAGGCTCATGCCCAAAGTCGAGGCGACATAAAGCGTCGTGCCCTCGGGGCTCACATTGATTCCGTTCGGGTAGCTGAGCGTATCCGCCGCGACCCGCGCCGCCACGCCGTCGAAATAGACCGCATTGGCGTTGCGAAGCAGCAGCGCGTCGTCGATCATCCGGCCGATGCCGCCGGAGCCGTGATCGTTCGTGGCATAAAAGCTTTCCGGCCCGACACCCACAACGTCGTTCAGCGACACGAAGAGCGGATCGGAGACGCTTCTCGCGTGGGAGAGGGTACCGTCCTCCGCAATATCGAATATCTCGACGGCTTCGCCGCCGCCTGCCGGATGGTTGACCGCAAAGAGCCGCCGCGCACCGCCCTCGCCCACGTAAAGGCTGATGCCATGCGGCCGGAAATCCTCCGGCGCTGAGGGCGTCACCGGATAGAGGGCCCATTCCGCATCCGGCTGCTTGAGGTCGATGACATAGATGCCGCCGCGCACGCCCCCGCCGCCCGGCGCACCGGACCGCACCGCGCGGCGATCGTATGCCGAGACATAGGCGAGGCCACGCTCGTGATCGATGGCGAGATCCTCAGGCCCCGGTACCGCTTCGATGGCACGGCAATCGGCGGCGATTTCCTGCCGGATGCCGGTGAAATATCCCGACGCCGACAAGAAGCGCCAGGTGAGAACGCTGCCCGCCACGATAAGCGCGAGCACCACATAGCCCGCGATCTGCCAATGTCTGGACATCGTCTCCCCCTGAATATTCCGTTAGCTGCCGATACCGGCATTGGTGCGCGCATCCGCCGCCTCGACAATATCGCGGTTGGCCGCGAATTGCAGCCGCGCGAGACGCGCATAGAGGCCCCCCTGCCTCACAAGTTCGTCATGTGTGCCGGAGGCGACGACACGCCCCTCCTCCATCACGACGATGCGGTCGGCCTTCAGAACCGTGGCGAGCCTGTGCGCGATGACGAGCGTGGTCCGGCCTTCCATGAGGCCTTCGAGCGCCTGCTGCACCAGCGTTTCGCTCTCGGCATCGAGCGCACTGGTCGCCTCGTCGAGAAGCAGCACCGGCGAATTGCGGAGGATGGCGCGGGCGATGGCGATGCGCTGCCGCTGACCGCCGGAGAGCGTGACGCCCCGCTCGCCCACCTGGGTTTCGTAACCTTGCGGCAATTGCATGATGAAATCGTCGATCCGCGCCGCCCGCGCCGCCGCGCGAACTTCGTCGTCGCTGGCGTCCGGCCGGCCATAGCGGATGTTCTCCGCCACGCTCGCACCGAATACGACCGTCTCCTGCGGCACGACGGCGAGACGGCCGCGCACATCGCGCGGGTCCGCATGGCGCACATCAACACCGTCGAGCCGGACATGGCCCGACTGGGGATCGTAGAAACGGAGGAGAAGCTGAAAGACGGTGCTCTTGCCCGCGCCCGAAGGTCCGACAAGCGCGACCGTTTCGCCTGGCGCGACAGTAAGCGAAAAACCATGCAGCGCCGAGACGCGCGGCCGCGTCGGATAGGCGAAAGTGACGTTGTCGAAGGCGATCTCGCCCTGCGGTTCGGGCAACATGACGGGGTTCGCCGGCGCGGCGATTTCAGGTTCGACGTCGAGAAGCTCCATCAACCGTTCGGTCGCGCCCGCCGCCATCTGGATATCACCCCAGATTTCCGACAATGCCGCGAGCGCCGATGCCGCGAAAACCGCATAGAGGATAAATTCGAGAAGCTCACCGCCCGTCATCGTGTCGGAGAGAACCGCGTTCGCGCCCACCCACAGGACGCCGACGACGCTGGAGAGGCCGAAGAAGAATATCAGCGCCGTCAGCACCGCCCGCGCCATGATGCGCGAGCGCGCCGTCTCGAACGCGCGCTCGACCGTGCTGCCGAAGCGCTCGTTGTCGATCGGCTCATGCGTGAAGGCCTGCACGATCTGGATGGCGTTGAGGCTCTCCGTGCCGAAGGCGCTCGTATCCGCGAGCCGGTCCTGCGCGGAGCGCGACAGGCGCCGCACCCAGCGCCCGAACACGATGAGCGGCAGGAGAATGGCGGGAATGGCGAGAAGCACGAGACTGGAAAGATAGGGGCTCGTCGCCGCCATCATCGCCGCCGCGCCGAAGAAAAGGAAGATATTGCGCAACGCGATCGAGGCGGAGGAGCCGACGACCGTCTTGATGAGCGTCGTGTCTGCCGTAAGGCGCGACAGGACTTCGCCCGTTCGCGTTAGCTCGAAAAACGCCGGCGAGAGCTGCAGCACATGCTCGTAGACCGCTCGGCGGATGTCGGCGACGACGCGTTCGCCGATCCAGCTTACGAAGAAAAACCGCGAAGCGCTGGCGACGCCGAGAATGAGAGCGACGAGAACGAGAGCGATGAAATACTGGTCGATGAAGACCGCATTCTCGCGGCTGAATCCGTTGTCGATCAGACGCCGGCCCGCCATCGGTATGGCGAGCGTCGCGAGCGTCGCGAAGACGAGCGAGACGAAGGCGAGCCCGACCATGACCCGGTACCGGGCAAGGAACGGCATGAGCCGCAGAATGGGCCGCACCGCCTTGGCGGGCTTGCGCCGTTGCGCTTCTTCCTCGATGGCCTCGACGACCGGATTGGATATGTCGCTCATGCGCTTTCGCCGGTTCGTGCTTCGGGAGGGGCACCCTAATCCCTTTAAGGGCGCCCGGGCATAATTTCGGCGCGCGGCTGGTATAGCAATCCCCGCCTTGCCTGAGCAACGCCGGGAAGCCGCGAAAAACTGCGGCATCTCCGCACAAAAGCGCCAGCTTGAGCAAAGGGAATGACTGGCGAGACTGGCCTTGCAACAGCCTCCCGGCTTCGCTATAAGCCCCCATTCCGGCAGCGCGGCACCTTCACCGAAGGGGCCTTCGCGCGCCATTTAGAGACACCGCTTCAGGAAGCCGCGAGCCATGAAGAAAGACATTCATCCGGACTACCACTTCATCACCGTTCAGATGAACGATGGGTCCACCTACAGGACCCGTTCGACCTATGGCTCGGAAGGCGACACGCTGGTGCTCGACATCGACCCGACGACGCATCCGGCGTGGACGGGCGGCGGCCAGCAGATCCTCGATCGCGGCGGCCGCGTGAGCCGCTTCAAGAAGAAGTTCGGCTTTATCGGCAGCTAGGCCGCAAGCCTCTCGAGATACGAAAAGCCCCGCTTTCGCGGGGCTTTTTTGTTGTCCTGACTGCTTCAATCGGGCCGGTTCCTGCGGCGCCCGAACTCGCGGCGCGGCAGACCGATGGCAAGGTTTTCGCGGAAGAAATCCTCCACACGGCGCAACTGCTCGGCCAGCGGATGGTTCTGCGTCACGGGCTCCGCCGTTTCGCGCAGGCGGGCATCGAGACGCTCGACGCGGGCGTAAAGCCGCTCGGACCGCCGGATCAGCTCCTGCAACTCGGACGGCAGGGCCTCGACACCATCAAAGCGCGGCTGGCGGCCGATTTCCTTGGTGGCGAGACGATACTTCTCCGAATTCGCCTCTTCCGGCGTGATCTCGCCTTCGTGTACCGCCTTGCGGACCAGGAGCCACGAGGCCACCTGCATCAACCGGGTGGTAAGGCGCATGCTCTCGCCCGCATAGGCGAGCGAAGCGTCGCGCGGCAGCGAACGGGCGGCCTGCCGGCCCGGCCCGTCCAGATAGGCCGAGGTTTCCTCGACCAGACGCATGCCTTCGTTGTAGGTGCGCTGAAACAGCCCCGACGCCATGAATTCCGACAAGGTGACGCACTCGGCGCCGGCGAAGGCGACTTCTTCGCCATTCTCGATTTCGTGAACGCTCATTCCCGCGATCCCCATCCCGATCTTGATCCTGCCGCGGGCTTCTGCCCCATACCGGCACATACAGGGTCCTGAGGATCAATATCCGTGCCACGAAAACGGGCAGACACGGGACGATGGGTAAGGAACAACAAAAAAGAGCCGCGGGAATGCCCGCGGCTCAAGTTCTAACAGGGAGGCGTCAAACAGAGTGGATAGGAGCCACTCAGAAATCCAGAAGACTGGATTACGCAAGGTCACCCTAGCGCCTTCATTCCTAACAGGAAGTTAATCTTGTGGCAATTTGACGCGGCAGATGTTTTCCGGATGAACCCGGCAGGTGTCACAGAAACAAAATATTTTCCAATGACTTAGCCGGTCTGACTATTTTTTGAACACTGCCTCGGCGGCCGAAAGTGAACCGCGCTTGCGGGCGAGCTGGTCCCGAATTCGGTCAATCTCCGCCTCCAGCAAAGTGATTCGGTCTTCCAGCTCCTCGATGCCGAGAAGGCTCAGATCCTCTTTCGCCAGCGCCGTGAGAGCCTCGCCCCGCCGCTTACGCGGTTCCAGATCGTCGTCGGCCATCCTGCTTCTCCCTCCGGTCGTATCGCCCGGTTGCCAGTTTGGGGACCGCAAGCTAGACCTGCAATCCAGCCCGCGCCTGCCTCCCCTTCAAAGCTCCGAGGTGCCGACATGCCGACGCTCCCCAGAACCATGAAAGCGATTGCGATCCGCGAGCCGGGCGGCCCCGACGTGCTGGAATTGCGCGAGATCGCGACGCCGGAACCGGGCCATGGCGAAATCCTCATAAAGGTCGCGGCGGCGGGCGTGAACCGGCCGGACACTATCCAGCGCATGGGCCTCTATCCGGCCCCGCCGGGCTCGCCCGAAACGCCGGGCCTCGAGGTCGCCGGCGAGGTGGTCGCGACGGGACCGGGCGTAACGCTGTGGAAAACCGGCGACAAGGTTTGCGCGCTCGTCGGCGGTGGCGGCTATGCCGAATACTGCCTCGCACATGAGGCGCATGCCCTGCCCGTTCCGCACGGTTTCACGATGACGGAAGCGGCGGCGCTGCCGGAAACGTTCTTCACCGTCTGGACCAACGTGTTCGAACGCGGCGCGCTGAAGGCCGGCGAGACGTTTCTCGTGCATGGCGGTTCGAGCGGCATCGGCACGACGGCGATCCAGCTCGCGAACCTTTTCGGCGCGACCGTGATCGCGACGGCGGGCTCCGCAGAGAAATGCGCGGCCTGCGAAAAACTCGGCGCGCATGCCGCGATCAACTACCGTGAAAAGGATTTCGCCGAGGAAGCGAAGCGGCTGACGGAGGGACGCGGCGTCGACGTGATCCTCGACATGGTCGGCGGCGACTACATCGCCCGCAACATTCAAGCCTCCGCAACGGACGGACGGATCGTTTCCATCGCCTTCCTGAACGGCTCCGTCGCGGAAGTGAACTTCATGCCCGTGATGCTGAAACGGCTGACGCTGACGGGGTCGACCTTGCGGCCGCGCAGCATCGAGGAGAAGGCGGCGCTGGCATCGGCGCTCAAGGCGAAAGTGTGGCCGCTGCTCGATGCCGGCCGCGTAAAGCCGCAGATCGACACGGTTTTCCCGCTGGCGGAAGCGGCGAAAGCTCATTCGCTTATGGAAAAAAGCAGCCATATCGGCAAGATCGTGCTGACGGTCTGAATCTATTTCCCGTCTTACGGAACCTTCCTTTCCCTGGTTCGTAGTTATGGCGGGCGGCAGGACGCTCCGACGCGAAGCATGGCAAATGCTCAGCACAAGGAGCACGCCCGGTTCAACGATTTTCCACTACACAGGGACAACACAACATGGCCACCACAAGGCGCAGCCTAATGGCATTTCTCGTCGCATTCGCGGCGCTGGTTTCATTCGGAACCCTGGAGAGCGCGAAGGCCGCAACGGCGGAAGATCTCAACACCGAGGCCCAGCACGCACTCGACAAGCTCTACAAGACCAACTCGGTCGCCAAGGACATTTCCGGGCAGGCGAAAGCCATCCTCGTCTTCCCGAGCATCGTGAAGGCCGGCCTCGTCTTCGGCGGCGCCTATGGCGAAGGCGTGCTGATGGAAGGCGGCAACGTGAACCGCTACTACAATTCCGTGACCGGATCGTGGGGCCTGCAGGCGGGCGCCCAGTCCTACGGCTATGCGGTTTTCCTGATGAACGACAAGGCCGTGGACTACCTGAAGGAGACGCATGGCTGGGAAGTCGGCGTTGGCCCGACGGTCGTCGTGGTCGACGAGGGCGTCGCCAAGAACCTCTCGACCTCGACGCTGAAGGAGGACGCCTATGCGTTCATCTTCGACCAGTCCGGCCTGATGGCCGGCATCAGCATCGAGGGCACGAAGATCACCGAGATCAACCGCTAACCCTCTGACACCGCACGAAAAGGCCGGAATCCGCGAGGGTTCCGGCCTTTTCACATTTCCGTTGCGCCCGCTCATTCCCGCTTTCATTGACCGGCTTTTCGCCTTATATAACGGCCTAATCCACTCATCGATGGACATGAAAAGCGGTTTATCCGGGAAGCCCCGGGTGGATCAGAGGAATCGACATGACCCAACCCCTTATGCCCAAGGCGACGGCCGTCTGGCTCGTCGAGAACACTTCGCTCACTTTCGATCAAGTGGCGGATTTCTGCGGTCTTCACGTGCTGGAAGTGAAGGGGATCGCCGATGGCGACGTGGCGCAGGGCATCAAGGGCATGGACCCGGTGGCCTCCGGCCAGCTCAGCCGCGCGGAAATCGAACGCTGCCAGAACGACCCCTCGACGCGGCTGCAAGCCTCTGAAAGCAAATACAAATTGCCGCCCATGCCGGTACGCAAGGGGCCCCGCTACACCCCCGTCTCGCGCCGCCAGGACCGCCCGGACGCCATCGCCTGGCTGCTCCGCAACCACCCCGAACTGACGGATGCGCAGGTCTCCAAACTCGTCGGCACGACCAAGCCGACGATCCAGTCCGTGCGCGACCGGAGCCACTGGAACTCGCCGAACATCAAGCCGGTCGACCCCGTAACCCTCGGACTTTGCACGCAGATCGAGCTCGACGCCGCGGTCCAGAAGGCCGCCCGCAAGGCCGAACGCGAACGCAAGAAGGCCAACAAGGCCGCCGGCACCCCGGAAACGCTGCTGCCCGCGAGCGAAACGACGGCGCCCGTGCACGCGACCATCGCCGCGCCGGAAAAGAAGCCGGAAGTCGACGAGGAAAAGCGCTCCTACGACGCCGACAGCGTCTTCGCGAAGCTGAAGGACGTGAAAATCGAAGAGGACGACGAGGAGTAATCCCCGCCCTTTTCGCGGCGACTGTCACAATTCAAAAGGCGCGGGAAACCGCGCCTTTTTTGTTTGCGGTTTTGCCTGTCACCGAACTGTCATGAAAATGTCACGGAGAGGGGTTTTTATTCCTCTGTGTACGGAGCGATATGCGGATTTGAAAAAATTTATCCCCGCTTTTGAAGATACGCCGTTTCTTCCCACCCTCCCCCTGTGGGAGGGTCAAACCGCTGCAAGCGGTTTGGGGAGGGGTCGCGGAGATGCGGGTATAAATCGCACGCGCGCCACTCGTCTTCCGCCGCTACCCCTCCCCGAAATTCGCTGCGCAAATTTCGACCCTCCCACAGGGGGAGGGTGGAGAAAGGCAAGAGGGGATAAGTTTCAGCAAATATATTTTTTGCGACCGTCCCCTCGCTCACTTGTCCCCGGGGGTGCCCCCACCGGACGCGCCTTCTCCGGACGGGAAAGGCGAGCCGCCGCCGATGGAGAATGTCGGGCCGGGGCCGCGCTTCTGCAAAAAGAAATCCCCGGGCTCCGGCGCATGGAGAAGGAGATCGGCGAGGGCGCGCCGCTGCGCCAGATCGAGCTTCGGCGCCGCCGTCACGATCAGGTTGATGAAGCCTGCCCCGAACTCCTCCATCGCGGCGTTGAGTGCCTTTCCTTTTTCCGCGATTTCCTCCGCCTGCGGATTTTCCTTCGAGAGGGCTTCCGCGAAAGCCGCACGCGCCGCGGAAGCGCGATGCGCACGCTCCGCCGCCGCCTCGCCGTCCCGCTCCAGGAGCCGCGCGAGAAGCAGCCGGTCTTCCAGACCGAACTCCGGCATCTTCATCGCCGTAGGCATGGGCAGCGGATACGACATCGTGAAAGCGGGCCTCGGACCCGGCACCAGCAGCAAGGCGACGACGAAGCCGAGAAGCCCCGCATTCACAAGGAGCGAGCCAACGAGAAGATGCTCGAGCCGAAACCTGCGCATCAGAGATAACCTCCGGTTGTGACGCTCTGCATCACACCCAGCATGAGCGTCCTGACGAGCGCGCCTGCCTGAATGTCGATGAGACAGACGGCAAGGACTGCCCCCGCCGAAAAGCTGGCCAGCGACGCACCGACGATGCGGGGCCGCAGCAGAAAACCCGAAAGATCGACGGTCGCGGAACGCGTGGCCGGCCCGGCAAACGCCGCGGCTGCGATCCGTTCGGCAAGGCCGCCGGGCGCGCGCGACAGGCCATCCTCTTCCGCCGCCCGCCGCAGCAAGGCCTCGACGGCCCCCTCCCCCGGAGCCGGACGGAGAGAAAAGCGCCGCGTCCAAGAGCCCACAATATCCTCCCACCCTATCGCCATTTTTCGAGGTCCCCCAAAACCCTCTGAAGATTGGCACGACCGCGCTTGAGCAACGACTCCAGCGCGTAAACGGTCACTTCCAGAATAGCGGCCGCCTCCTCGTTCGAGTAGCCCTGATAGTAGCGCAGAACGATCGCGGAGCGCTGTGTCAGCGGAAGCGTCATGAGTGCCGCCTGCACCTTGCGCGCAATACCGCGTTCATGCGCCCGCTCATGGGGACCGGGCTCCGGGTCCACAAACAACTCGTCATCCATCGCAACATGGCTGCCGGGCTTCCTGCGGCGCATGTAATCGATGCAGATGCGGCGCGCGAGAACCATAAGCCATGCCTCGAAAGGCAGACGCTCTCCGTCCCACCTGTGACCGTTGCGCCAGACGCGAAGAAAGACATCCTGCACGAGATCTTCCGCATCCGTGCGGTTGCCGGTAACGCGGGCGCAATAACCATAGACATGGTTTACATGCCGGCCGACGAGAACCTGGAATGCACCGCCATCCCCGGCCGCGGAGCACGCAGCCAACTCCTCGTCGGTCATCTCCGAAAACGACGCCCCCAAAACAGCCTCCCCAACCGGACCGGGGGGCCAACTCCCCGCTTCCGTTCCGACCGCCGCGCCTGGCATGGAAGAAAAACGTGCGGCGGTAAAATTTCCGTCGAAAACGAGCCCGGTATTTCCGCCGTCTGCGTATCTATTTACAGGTTCGGCAACGGGGCGCTCCCGCACCTCGCCGCCGAACCACTTGCTCCGGCGGTTCATGTATTCCCTCCCGGTCAGTCAGGCAGGGGCATCCCTCAAATGCAGGAATTGGGACCGCCGGAGTTTTTTCGGTTTCTCTTCGGCTTCTCCAGATCGAAAAAGACAGCAGGCCGTTCCAGAAAGGGGCGGCCTGCTCTTTTTTTCCTTTCGGCCGCATGAGGACGCGCCGTCCCCGAAGGAACGGCGCGTTTTCCGTGCGGCCTGCCCGAACTCAGAAGGCGTAGGAGACCGTGAAGGACGCAAAGTCCTTGTCGTAGCTGGAGTTGTAATACTCGTTGCCGAAACGGTTGGTCCAACTGACCGATGCCGACCATGATTGCCAGGAGGCATTCGTCCCGACCGTCACGGCCTTGGTACCCTCCACGAAGCCCGGTCCGATGGGCCCCGCGGAATAGCCCTTCACGTCATGCCCGAACTGCACGAAGGGCTGCAGCTTCCACGCGCTGTCGAAGACATTGTTGTAGTCGGCGAGCGCGGCGAGCCTGTAGCCCCAGGAGAAGCTGTCGGCATATTGCACCGTTCCGCAGCCGCAGGAATCGCCAAGGATGAGGTTGGCGATGGCGTTGGGATGCGCTTCGCCCGAACGGGCCGTCGCGAGATATCCGGTGGCGGAGTTGTAGTCCCGGATCCACTGGAAGCCCGCATTGCCGATAAGGATGACGAGATCCGAACCGATTGCCCCCGTGAAGGGGTTCGACGACGCGAGCGTGCTCGTCGTGCCGAACTGGCCCGTCACGGTGTCATATTTGGAGTAGCCCAGGATGGCATCGCCTTCGGAGACGTCCGAACCCGAATAGATGCTGTCGAGCGAAACGCCGTATATTCCCGAGAGAGCGGCGCCGAGAGCCGGGTTGTAGTTCTTGAAATAATTCTCGACGTCGTGCGCGTTGATTTCGACATCCGACAACTGGAAGGGCATCTCGAAGGTGTAGAGGAGTTCGCCCTGAAGTGCCGTACCGCCGAGAAGATTGGCGAGCGAGGTGTTGAAGCTGAACCCGAGCTCCTGAATGTCCTCCACGTAGACGCTCTGATACTCCTTCGTGTTCGACGCGTTCGCGAGATCGACCGGGATGCTGCCCGTGATCGTGATCGTGCTGAGATCGGCCGCGGTGAAGGTGCCGATGGGCAGTTTCGAATGGTAGTTCACGAAATAGACACCGAACTCCGTGCCCTGGTTGACCCAGTCCGCGTAGTAACGCATGGCCAGGCCGTACTGGCCCTGATCTCCCGCTTCATCGTCCGCGATGCGCGGAATGTAGATCGGCGCGGCGTCGGGATCGTCGGTACCGGCGGCCGTGACGCCACTCAACACATAGGCACCGCCTTCGCAGGCCGAATCCGTGGTGCTGAAGAAGGTGCCGCAGGCATCGAGCTTCGTCCGCTCATAGGCGAAGGTGTAGAAGCCTTCCACCGAGAATTCATACGGCAAACCGAGCGAGAAGAAGGCGGAGCCTTCCGGCAGCAGCGCTTCCTTGATCTCCGATCCGGGCGTGCGCAACGCCTGGAGGTCGACCGGCAGATACGAGTTGATGCCGCCGGGGATGAAAACGCTTTCACCCCAGTTCACGACCTGGCGTCCGACGCGAACCGACAATGGCGAGCCATTGGCATCGAAATTTCCGTAGACGAAGGCATCGAGAATTTCGATGTCGGAGCCGGCCTCATCGCGCGGGCGCGAACCCCTGTAGGCATCGTTCATCGGACGATTGCCGAAGCGCGTCGACACGTCGCCCTGATGCTCGGCATTCCAGTAATCGTAGAACGCCTTGACGCGCATGAAGCCGCCGTAATTTTCGTAGGTCACGCCGATGTCCGAGACGGCTTTCGCGACGACCGAAACCGGATCGTAGCGTTCGGTATTGACGTTGCCGTCATCGTCGTTGGTG
>NZ_JAUYUS010000056.1 GCF_030694575.1 Parvibaculum sp. | reverse complement strand
GTGCCGGATTCCTTGTCCATCTCGTATTTCACCGGATGGCCGCCATGCGGCACCTCGACGATCACGTTGATGTCGTCGGGCGGGTTCTTGCCGATCGGAATGGCGTCGATACGCATTTACTTTTTGGTCCTGTTGTTGCGGCCCGCGAGAAGGCGGAGGCGGAGCGCGTTGAGGCGGATGAAGCCCGCTGCGTCCTTCTGGTCGTAGGCGCCGGCATCTTCCTCGAATGTGACATGCGCCATCGAGTAAAGCGAATAAGGCGAGGAGCGGCCGACGACGGTCGCCATGCCCTTGTAGAGTTTCAGGCGCACGCTGCCGGTTACCATTTCCTGGCTCTTGTCGATCAGCGCCTGCAGCATCTCGCGCTCCGGGCTCCACCAGAAGCCGTTATAGATGAGCTCCGCATAGCGCGGCATCAGCTCGTCCTTTAGATGCGCCGCGCCGCGGTCGAGCGTGATCGACTCCATGGCGCGATGCGCGACGAGGAGCACGGTGCCGCCCGGCGTCTCGTAGACGCCGCGCGATTTCATGCCGACGAAACGGTTTTCGACGAGGTCGAGCCGGCCGATGCCGTTCGCACCGCCAAGCTCGTTCAGCCTGGTCAGCAGCGTCGCCGGGCTCATCTTCACGCCGTCGATGGAAACGGCGTCGCCCTTCTCGAAGCCGACTTCGACATAGGTCGGCGTGTCGGGCGCGTCTTCAGGGCGTACGCTGCGGCTGTAAACATATTCCGGCGCTTCCTCGGCCGGGTCTTCCAGTACTTTTCCTTCGGCGGAAATATGCAGCAGGTTCGCGTCGACCGAGAAGGGCGCCTCGCCGCGCTTGTCCTTGGCGATCGGGATCTGGTGCTTCTCGGCGAATTCGATCAGCTTCGTGCGCGAGGTCAGGTCCCATTCGCGCCACGGCGCGATGATCTTGATTTCGGGGTTCTGCGCCGCATAGCCGACTTCGAAGCGGACCTGGTCGTTGCCCTTGCCGGTCGAGCCGTGGCAGACCGCGTCGGCGCCGGTCGCGCGGGCGATCTCGATCTGGCGCTTGGCGATCAGCGGCCGGGCGATCGAGGTGCCGAGCAGGTAGACGCCTTCGTAAAGCGCATTGGCGCGAAACATCGGGAAGACGAAATCGCGCACGAATTCCTCGCGCAGGTCCTCGATGTAGATTTCCTTCACGCCGAGCATCTCGGCCTTCTTGCGCGCCGGCTCCAGTTCCTCGCCCTGGCCCAGGTCGGCGGTGAAGGTCACCACCTCGCAGCCATAGGTCTCCTGCAGCCATTTCAGGATGACCGAGGTGTCGAGCCCGCCCGAATAGGCAAGCACCACCTTCTTCACGTCTTTTGTCGCGCCGCTCATCTCATCACCTTCCGGATCGATTTCGCGGCGCATAATAGGGAATTCGGCCAAGGCGGCAAGGGCGGCTCCGGCGGCGGCGAAAAAGCCGCAAAAGGGCTTGCGTGGAAAGGGTTTGAATGGCTCTCGCCAGCCTTGCCCGCTTGCGGCATCCTGCGAGCCGCATAGTGGCAGGGGAGGTCCCATGAAAGTCGAGTTCTGGTACGAGTTCGCGAGCACCTATTCCTATCCGGCGGCGATGCGCGCGGCGCGCGAGGCCGGGGCGGCGGGGGTCGATCTCGTCTGGCGGCCCTTCCTGCTCGGGCCGATTTTCGGCGCGCAGGGCTGGAACGACAGCCCCTTCAACATCTATCCCGCCAAGGGCCGCTACATGTGGCGCGACATGGCGCGCATCTGCGAGGCCGAAGGGCTCACCCTCGAAAAGCCGGCAATCTTTCCGCAGAACGGGCTCCGCGCCGCGCGGCTCGCGGTTCTCGGCGCGGATGAAGACTGGATGCCGGAATTCTCGCGCCGCGTCTATCTCGCGAATTTCGCGGAAGGGAAGGACATTTCCGACCGCGCGGTGCTGAGCGCGATCCTCACCTCCCTCGATCTCGACGCGGCGGCGCTCATCGAACAGGCCAACGAGCAGCCGGCCAAGGACAAGCTGCGCGCGCAAAATGAGGAAGCGGTCGCCAAGGGTATTTTCGGCGCGCCGAGCTTCGTTGTCGGCGGCGAACTTTTCTGGGGCAACGACCGCATGGAAGAGGCTTTCGCCTGGGCGAAGCGATAGATCAGCGAAACCTCTCGGGCAGGTCCGCTTCCGGAATCAGCAGATCGTCCGTGATGTCGAGCCAGATTTCCTCGACGAGTTCCGCCTTGCCCTCGCGCTGCGGAATGGCGCGGCTCGGGTCCTTCGAATAATCGGCGAAGGCCTTGTCGCGCGCTTCTTTCGAGGGCCAGCGCGCATAGGCGACGAAGTCGCCGTTCTCCGCGCGGTGCAGCCGCGAACCGCCGCCGCCATGATCGCGCATGATGTCCTCGGTGATTTCGTGCCAGCGCCGAGCGAAGTAGTCCTCGTCTCCGGGCGCGACCTTCCAGCGATAGATGGCGGCTTTCATGGCCTATGCCTCGTTAAGCGGGCCCACTTTCATCGCGCGAGCAAGTGTCCAGTAAGTTCCGCCTGCGACAACGCCGGCAATGGTGCAGATCAGATCAACTGAGTACTGGCTTTGAGACATCACCCAGGAACTTAGCGCGTCGAACAATCGACTGGATATCAATCCCGTTGCGCCGCCGCCAAGCAAATACCACTGGACGCGGTTGAGCCTTGCGAGGTGCGCAATTGCCAAGAGAACAAGGGCAAACGGACTTGCGGCGATGAAGACTGCCAAAGTGGAATATCCCACTACCGTGAATGGTTCCTCGATTCCCATCATGTCCAACCTTAGCCCGTAGACATGAACGAGATAGGCGAAGTTTGCGATCCACAGGATGGTAGCTGCGATCAGGCAGGCGGCAACGTAGGCGAGTACTCCTTGAGTGAATTTCACTACACCAAGTGTTGGTCTCACGCGTCAGCCCTTGCTTCCTTGAACCGCTCGCTTGCGCGCGCCTTCACCGTCTCGCTCTTCAATTGTCCGCAGGCCGCCATGATGTCGCGGCCGCGCGGCGTGCGCACCGGGCTCGCATAGCCCGCGCGGTTCACGACGTCGGCGAATTTCTCGATCTGCTCCCAGTCGGAACATTCGTAAGGCGAGCCCGGCCAGGGATTGAAGGGGATCAGGTTGATCTTCGCCGGTATGTGCTTCAGCAGCCGCACCAGCGCCTTCGCGTCTTCGAGCGAATCGTTCACGCCTTTCAGCATCACATATTCAAACGTGATGCGCCGCGCATTGGAGACGCCGGGATAATTGCGGCAGGCTTCCAGCAATTCGGCAATCGGATATTTCTTGTTCAAGGGCACGAGCTTGTTGCGTGTCTCGTCGTCCACGGCGTGAAGCGAGATCGCGAGCATGCAGTCGATCTCGTCGCCCGCGCGCTCGATCATCGGCACGACGCCGGAGGTCGACAGCGTGATGCGCCGCTTCGACAGCGACAATCCCTCGCCGTCCGAAACGACTTCCAGCGCGTCGCGCACATTCTCGAAATTGTAGAGCGGCTCGCCCATGCCCATCATCACGATATTGGTGATGAGGCGATCCTCGGAGTTCCGCCCGCCATCCGGCCATTCGCCCAGCGCGTCGCGCGCGACGAGAATCTGCCCGACGATTTCCCCGGCGGTGAGATTGCGCACCAGCTTCTGCGTGCCGGTGTGGCAGAAGGTGCAGGTCAGCGTGCAGCCGACCTGCGAGGAGACGCAAAGCGTGCCGCGTCCTTCTTCCGGAATATAGACGGTCTCGACTTCCGGTCCCGGTACACCCGGAATGCCGCTCGGCAGCCTGAGCAGCCATTTCCGCGTGCCGTCCACGGATTTCTGTTCGGTCACGATTTCGAGCCGCGAAATGTCGAAGGCTTCCGCCAGCTTCCCGCGCAGCTCCTTCGACAGCGTCGTCATGCGCTCGAAATCGGTGAAGCCGCGATTGTAGAGCCCGTTCCATATCTGCCCGGCGCGCATGCGGAGCTGGTTGTCCGGCAGGCCGAATTGCTTCAGCGCCTCCATCAGCAGCGGCCGCGTCAGCCCGGCGAGATGCGGGCGCGCGGAAGCGTCCGCCGTCGCGGTCGCATTCCTCTCATGCGCAATGTCGATGCTCGCCATGGTCCGGTCTCGTTCGGGTCGCTCAAACGGATTTCGCCGCCCTTGCCCTGCGGCAAGACGGCTCAAAGCCCGCTTCTCATATCATATAGTGTGCGATCCTCGCCAATCGGCAGGATTTCCGCGGTTCCCGGCGACCCAAGCGCCTATTTGCAGGTGTCGTCGATCTTCTTCAAGGCCGCGCCGGAACCCTTCAGCGAATAGGTGTCGGTGGTCAGCGTGTCGCGGGCCGACGTGCCCTTGATTTCCATGGAGCTGCCGGATTTCAGCGCCTGCACCATCTTGCCCTCTTCGGAGGGATTTTCGAGCCAGGCCCAATACTGGTGCTCGCCGCCTTCCTTGACGCCGTTGAACATCTGGAAGCGGTCGTTGCCGATGGTGGCGAAGGGGCGGCTGGTCGATTTGAAGGGATAGCCGATCCGCATGCTCACTTCGTTCCTGGTGTTGCGCGCGGGGCGGTGGGTCACCATGAAGTAGACGTCGCCCCGGCTCGCGCCCGCGGGCTGCGATTTCACCGGCGTCGACATCGCGTAACACATGCGGTCGTTGCCGGAGCCGTAGCTATAGGCCGACCAGTCGTCATACTTGCCGAGCAGCTTCGGAGCTTCCTGTGCGCTTGCGGTCGCGGCAAGGCCGGCGATCCCGAAAGAGAGGGCCAGTGCGGCAATGGCGGTTGTGAGGGCTTTGGCGTGAAGCGGGCGTCTCGGCATGATCTCCAACTCGTATGCTCCGATAGGGGCTGTCCGGGGACCCCCCGGAGAATCTGGCGCTGACCTTAGCTGCCCCGGACGGCGATTTCCAGATGCGGGGGCCGGAAAGCTCCGTATTTTCCGGTGGCTGGGCGGGCCGGGGGCAATCCGGAAATTCCCCGATTCATGTGGCGGAACCAAGGCGGCTCAAGGTCCGCCCGCGCCAATCTGGCGAATACCGGGGCGCTCGTGCTAAGGGAGAGGCAGCGATATTTCAGAAAACGGCCAAACGAGGGAGACGACCATGAAAGCTGTTCTGTGCAAGGAATATGGACCGCCCGAGAGCCTCGTCATCGAAGAGGTGCCGACGCCCGAGCCGAAGAAGGGCGAAGTGCTGCTTGAGGTCCACGCGGCGGCGGTCAATTTCCCCGACGTGCTCATCATCGAGAACAAATACCAGTTCAAGCCGCCGCTGCCCTTCTCGCCGGGGGGCGAGGTCTCGGGCATCGTCCGCAAGGTCGGCGAGGGCGTCGACAAGGTGAAGGTCGGCGACCGCGTCATCGGCTCGTGCGGCTGGGGCGGCTTCGCGGAGGAGATCGCGCTCGATCAGGCCCGCGTTACGCCGATCCCGGACGAAATGGATTACGTCACCGCCTCCGCCTTCCTCATGACCTATGGCACGTCCCATCACGCGCTGAAGGACCGCGCCCATCTGAAGCCGGGCGAAACGCTTCTCGTGCTGGGTGCCGCGGGCGGCGTCGGCCTCGCCGCCGTCGAGCTCGGCAAGGCGATGGGTGCGCGCGTCATCGCGGCCGCGTCCTCGGAAGACAAGCTTGCCGTCTGCAAGGAGCATGGCGCCGACGAGACGCTGCTTTATCCCGCGGGCGCGCTCGACAAGGATGCGCAGAAGGCCCTTACCGACAAGATCAAGGAACTGACGGGCGGCAACGGCGCCGATGTCGTCTACGATCCCGTCGGCGGCGATTATTCGGAACCGGCGCTCCGTGCCACCAATTGGGAAGGCCGTTTCCTCGTGGTCGGTTTCGCCGCCGGCCCGATCCCGAAAATCCCGCTCAATCTCGCGCTCCTCAAGGGCTGCCAGATCGTCGGTGTTTTCTGGGGCGCCTTCACGGGCCGCGAGCCGAAGCGCCATCAGGAAAATCTCAAGGAACTGATGTCATGGTTCAAGGCGGGCAAGCTCCGTCCGCATGTCTCGCGCACCTACAAATTCGAGGAAGCCGCGCAGGCACTGAACGACATGGCCGCCCGAAAGGTCAAAGGCAAGATCGTCATCGTGCCGTCGCGGTAGAAGCGAAGGGGAAAACCCGTCATTGCGAGCGCAGCGAAGCAACCCAGAAAGCGCCAAGGTAAGGTCTGGATTGCTTCGTCGCGGAGCCTGTCCTCGGGATCGCCAGAGGCGATGCCCGTGGGCTCCTCGCAATGATGATGTGGGGGGCGACGGAAGATGGGAAGCAGAGTGACGGGGACGCATAAATGAGGCGCGGGCTGGTGGCGTTGGGCGCGGTGTTCGGCGCGGCCATACTCGCGCTTTTCGCCTTCCTCATCTATGTGCTGCTGGCCTCGGGCGATCCGAAATACTGGGAAGGCGAGATTGCGGCCTTCGAGCGTCTCGACGTTTCCAATCCGCCGCCGGCCGATGCCGTTCTTTTCGTCGGCGGCCGCGACTTGCGCCTGTGGTCCTCGCTGCCGGCGGACATGGCGCCCATCCCCGTCATCCAGCGCGGCTTCGGCGGCGCGCAGATCCCCCACATCAATCACTACCGCGCGCGGATCATTCTGCCTTACCGGCCGCGCGCCATTCTCGTCATGGCGGGCGATGCCGATCTGGCCGACGTGCGCGGGCGGCGGCCCGAGGATGTGCTCGACGATTTCCGCACGCTTGCGCTCTCGCTGCGCGCGGAGGGCGAGGATGCGCCCATCTATTTCATCTCGCTGCGTCCCTCGCCCGCGCGCGACGAGCGCTGGTACGGCGCGCAGCGCGCCAATGCGCTGATCGCGGATTATGTGCGCCACGAGCGCGGCATGTATTTCCTCGACGTGACGGCGAAGATGCTCGATGAAAACGGCAATATCCGCGGCGACCTATATCGCTGGGACGGGCTCACGCTCAACGAGCGGGGCTATGCGGTTCTCGCGGAGACGATAAAGCCCGTCCTCATCGAAGCGGGCTATGGCGGCCTGCGGTCGAGCCGCTAGGTCCACAGGTTTTAATTCCAGAGACAAAACAAAATTCAGGGAGACGGCAAATGGCGGAGACGCTTTCGAGGGAGACAAAGGCGGGCAGGGTAGAAGGTTCCTACGATCCGAAGTTCAAGCCCGTCGTCGATGCCTTCATCGAGAATTGCGAAACGCGCGGCGAGGTCGGCGCCAATGTCGCGATCACGCTCGAGGGCAAAACCGTCGTCGACATCTGGGGCGGCCGGAAGGCGCCGGAGGGCGAGGCCTGGGACAGGGATACCGTCTCCATCGTCTTCTCCTGCACCAAGGGCGCGACGGCGCTCTGCGCGCATATGCTGGCCGACCGAAGCAAGCTCGATCTCGACGCGAAGGTCGCCGCCTACTGGCCCGAATATGCGAAGAACGGCAAGGAAGAGACCACCGTCTCCATGATGCTCGATCATTCGGCCGGGCAGCCGCATGTCCGCACGAAGCTCAAGGATGGCGGCTACTACGACTACGGCTACATGGTGAAGCTGCTCGAGGAGGAGGAGCCGTTCTGGAAGCCGGGCATCCGCAACGGCTATCACGGCGTCACCTTCGCCTGGACGGTCGGCGAGGTTGTCCATCGCGCGGCCGGCAAGCGCCTCGGCGCTTTCTTCCGCGACGAGGTGGCGAAGCCGCTCGGCCTCGATTTCTGGATCGGACTGCCGGAAGAGATCGAGCCGCGCGTCGCGCCGATGATTTTCGCGGAACCGGACCCGGCGGCCGCGAATTCGAAATTCACGCAGGCACTGATGACCGATCCGTCGAGCCCGGCGCATCTCTTCCTGCTCAATGGCGGCAATGCGAATTTCAATTCGCGCGAGTGCCATGCCTCCGAAATCGGTTCGGCGAACGGCATCACCAACGGACGCGGTCTTGCGGGCATGTATCAGCCGCTCGCCAATGGCGGCGGCAAGCTCGTCGGCAAGGACACGCTCGCCCGCATGGGCCGTGTCGCGATGGCGACGCATGAAGACGCGACGCTTCTCATCCCGTCGCGTTTCGCGCTCGGCTACATGAAGTCGATGGACAACCGCAACCTGCCGAACGAACCGAATTCGAGCTGCATCATGGGCGACGCCGCTTTCGGCCATGTCGGCATGGGCGGCTCGCTCGGCTTTGCCGATCCCGACTGCGCCATGAGCTTCGGCTACAACATGAACCGCATGGGCTCCGGCATCCTGCTCAACGATCGCGGCCAGGCGCTGGTCGATGCGGCCTACCGTTCGCTCGGCTACCGCTCCAATGCGTCGGGCGTCTGGGCCTTGTAGGCGGCCAGTTCGGCTTCCAGGGCGTCGACTTTCGCCTGCAGATGCGCAAGCGCGCCCTGGACGTCCTCCGCGTCGAATTTCTGCGGGATGTGGCTCGCGCAATTGGTGTCGAGCGCGGTCACGCGAAAGATGATGGCCTGCAGCGGCCTTGCGCGGTAGCCCTCCGGCATCAGCGTCGCGATCGTCGCCTTGTCGTCGCTCACCGATGCGTGCCCCCAGATTTTCACGCGCGACCGCGTCGCGTAGTCCATCAGGAAAATATAGGCGCGGTCGTTGTCGGCGAGGTTGCCGCTGGTGATGTACTGGTGATTGCCGGTGTAGTCGGCGAAGGCGAGCGTCTTCTCGTCGAGCACCCGCAGGAAGCCCTTCGGTCCGCCGCGATGCTGGATATAGGGCTGGCCTTCCGCGTTCGCCGTCGCAAGGTAGAAGGAATTGCGCTCCGCGATGAAGGCGGCGATATCCGCGTCGATCCTGTCGCGGAAATCCCGGTCCTCGTAGTGGCTGCGGCTGCCGCGTCTTTCCTGCAGCGCCTTCACCGTCGGCGTGAAGGCGACGTCGCTCGCACGATCCGTCATGAGGTTCTCCCTTCCGGGCGATATGATTACTTTTCGCCGGCCGCCGGCGGCAGTCCCAGCGCCTCGCGCGCGGCCTTCCTGTGGCGCGGCTTCATGTGGCTGGAGACGAGCCCCAGCGCCGCCATCAGCACGGTCGCGTCGTCGGTGAAGCCGAACACGGCCACGAAATCGGGGATGAAGTCGGCGGGCATCACGAAATAGGCCAGCGCCGCCAGCAGCGTCGCCTTCACCCGCATCGGCGTTTCGGGGTCGCGCGCGCAGTACCAGGCGGCGGCGGCTTCCTCGGCGAAGGGGATTTTTCCGGCCACGCGCGTCATCTTCTTCCAGAAGCCCTCGCGCACGGTCTCCTCGTTGCGCGCCATGACGGCGGGCAACTGGTATTTCGGGTCCTGCAGTTCGATCTCCGCGCCTTCCGTGCCCGGATTTCCGTGTGAAGAGGACACAAGTCCCTCCCTGCTTCGCCGCCCCCGCAGCCCTGCCAAGATGGGGCGGTTTTCGGCCGCTTGCAAGGCGAGGCGGACGTTGCGTAAATCCCCGGTCCATGCAAATAGCCCGCGCGGCAACGATTTTTGGCTCGCGCTTTGCCGTCCGAATTTGTTAAATCGGCGCCAATCGGGCGCCCCAAGGCGCCCGCAATCTCAGGAAACGCGGGACCGTCCTTCAGACAAGGTCCGGCAGAGAAGGGACTGACGAATGAAACTCGACAGCAGCATCAGCGCCATCATCACCGGCGGCGCCTCGGGCCTCGGCGCGGCGACGGCGCGCGCGCTTGCGAAGCAGGGCGTGAAGATCGGCATTTTCGATCTCCAGGAAGACAAGGGCGAGGCGCTGGCGAAGGAACTCGGCGGCGTCTTCGCGAAAGTGAACGTCACCGACGAAGCGAGCGTCGATGCGGGCTTCGAAAAGGTCCGCGCCGCCATCGGCCAGGAGCGCATCCTGGTCAACTGCGCCGGCACCGGTAATGCGGTCAAGACCGCGAGCCGCAACAAGGAGACGGGCAAGCCGGAACACTTCCCGCTCGACAAGTTCAACCTCATCATCCAGATCAACCTCGTCGGCACCTTCCGCTGCATCGCGAAGTCGGCCGCCGGCATGCTCACCCTCGATCCGCTCGCCGATGGCGATCGCGGCGCGATCGTGAACACGGGCTCCGTCGCCGCGCAGGACGGCCAGATCGGCCAGGCGGCCTATTCGGCCTCCAAGGCCGGCGTCGTCGGCATGACGCTCCCGATCGCGCGCGACCTCAGCCGCGAAGGCATCCGCGTCAATACGATCCTGCCGGGCATCTTCGACACGCCGCTGCTCGCCGGCGCGCCGGAGAAGGTTCGCCAGGCGCTCGGCGCGCAGGTGCCGTTCCCGGCCCGTCTCGGCAATCCGGACGAGTACGCCTCGCTCGCCTGCGAGATGATCCGCAACGGCTACTTCAACGGCGAAACCGTCCGTCTCGACGGCGCGATCCGCATGGCGCCGCGCTAAGCGACAGCCGCGCTTGAATCGGAAAGCCCCGGTGGAAACACCGGGGCTTTTTCTTTGTCTTTGTTTCTTCTCTTATTTCTTTTGGGCCTTTCCGGCCTTGCCCGCCCATTTGTCCATCAGCGCGGCGAGCGTCACATCCTTTTCGCTCAACCCGCCTGCGTCATGCGTGGTCAGGATCACGTCGAGGCGGTTATAGACATTCGCCCATTCGGGATGGTGGTCCATCTTTTCGGCGACCAGCGCCACGCGGCTCATGAAGCCGAACGCCTCGTTGAAATCCTTGAACCGGAACGCCTTCTCGATGGCGTCGCGGCCCTTCACCTTGCTCCAGCCCTTCAGTCCCGCCAGTGCCTTGTCGCGCGCCTTGCCCGTCAGCTTCTGGCTTGCAGGTTTTTCGCTCATCGCCGTCTCCCGGTCCCGTGAAGGTTTGCGGCCCGAGCCTCGCCCGCTTATGGTTTGCGCGCAAGAGAGCATGAGGAAAAAGATGAACTGGAACGGCGTGCGCGCGCCCTCGCTGGCGGATTTCGAACGATTGGCGGACGAGGCCTTCGCGCGCCTGCCGGAAGCTTTCCGCGCGCGCTGCGAAGGGCTCGTCATCCGCATCGAGGATTTCCCGGACGACGAGGTCGCCGCCGAAATGGAGCTCGAAAGCCCGTTCGACCTGCTCGGCCTCTATCAGGGCATCTCCCATGTCGACCGCTCGGTGTCGGAGCCGGCGCATATGCCGGACATGGTCTTTCTCTATCGCCGTCCGATGCTCGACTACTGGGCCGAATATGACGAGCCGCTCGAAGGCCTCATTACCCATGTCCTCATCCACGAGATCGGCCACCACATGGGCCTCTCCGACGACGACATGCACGCGATCGAGGAAGCGGCGGGACTGGAGTAGAAAATCAGACTCGTCTTTCCACCCTCCCCTGGGGGGAGGGTGGGAAGAGAGCACACACCCGTTGCAATGCCCGCCGCTACTCTTCCTCCACCCACTCGAAATCCGGATAGCGCTTCTCGATCACGTAAGGGCCGCCGCCTGTGCTCGCCTTGGCGGAGAAGAGCGTGAACTGCTCGACCTCGAAGCGGGGCGCGGCGAAGAGATTGTTCGCGGCGATATAGCGATAGGCTTCCTCGGTGCTCACATGCGAGAGCCGCGCCACCGTCACATGCGGCGTGTAGTTCCGCGTCTCGGGCGCAAGGCCCACGCGCCGCATCGCGCTTTCGTGGCGTCCCTGCAACACGCGCAAGGGCTCCGACATCTTCACGCCCGCCCAGAGCGTGTGCGGCCGCTTGCCGCCGAATTCGCCGACGCCTTCGAGTTCCACATCGAAAGGCTCCATCGGAATGTCCGCCAGCGCCTCGTCGATATCGGCGGCGACATTCTCCGGCACATCGCCCATGAAACGCAGCGTGATGTGAAAATCCGCCCGCTCGATCCAGCGCGCGCCCTCCAGCCCCTGCTGCAACCGCGCGAGCTTCTCCGCCGCCTCGTCGGGAATCTCCAGAGCTGTGAACAGGCGGATCATGGGGGCTACTCTGTTTCTTCGTCCGTCATTGCGAGGAGGCCGCAGGCCGACGAAGCAATCCAGGGGCCGCACCCTCCGGGGATGCCGCCCTGGATTGCCGCGGCGCCTTCGGCGCCTCGCAATGACGATAGAGAAAACAAGCCTGCCCTCAAGGCGCCGGGTTCGGCTGCGAGAGATGCACCGCGTCGATGTCCTTCTCCAGCTCCTCCGTCCATTTCACGTCCACGCTCGTCACCGCAAGCTTCAACTGTTCCATCGTCGTCGCGCCGATGATGTTGGAGGTGACGAAGGGCCGCGTCGTCGCAAACTGGTTCGCCATCTGCGCGGGATCGAGCCCGTGCTTCTTCGCCACAGCGAGATAGGCGTCGATGGCGCGGTCCGCCTGCGGCGATTCATAGCGCTGCAGCCGGTTGAACAGCGCCTTGCGCGAGCCTTCGGGCAGCGCGCCGTTCTGATATTTGCCGGTGAGATAGCCCTGCGCCAGCGGCGAATAGGCGAGAAGCCCCACGCCGTCGCGATGCGCGATTTCCGAGCCGCCAAGCTCGAAGGTCCGGTTCAGCAGGTTGTAGGCGTTCTGGATCGACTGCACACGCGGCAGGCCCTTGGTCTTCGCGTGATGCAGAAAGGTCATCGTGCCCCAGGGCGTCTCGTTCGACAGGCCGATGAAGCGCACCTTGCCCGACTTCACGATCTCCTGCAGCGTTTCGAGAATTTCGCCGATCGGGTGGCACTCGCCTTCGATGTGCTTGTAGCCGAGCCCGCCGAAAAGATTGATCGGCCGGTCCGGCCAGTGAAGCTGGTAGAGGTCGATATAATCCGTCTGCAGACGTTTCAGGCTCTTGTCCACGGCCTCGCGCAATTGCGCCGGGCTCTGCTCGGTGCCCGCGCCGTCGTCGCGCAGCCAGTTCATCGGGCTCCGTCCCGCCACCTTGGTCGCGAGGATCACCTTGTCGCGGTTCTTGCGCGCCTTGAACCAGCTCCCGATGATCTTCTCGGTCGCCCCTTGCGTGTCCGGCCTCGGCGGCACGGCATACATTTCCGACGTATCGAAAAAATTCACGCCCTTGCCGAGCGCATAGTCCATCTGCTCGTGGCCTTGCGCTTCCGTGTTCTGCTGGCCCCAGGTCATGGTGCCGAGACAGATCGAACTCACTTTCAGCCCCGTGCGGCCAAGCTCGCGATATTCCATGAAGTTCCCCCTTGCGGCGCGGATATTGTCAATTCCGCCTTCGATATGTGTCATGCCGTTCTTCAAAACATATATGTCATCCCGGCGAAAGCCGGGACCCATTGGTTCCCTCGGCAAGAACGATTGTGCCGGGCCTCATTCGCACATTCCGCTCGTGGAAGAAAACATCAGGATAAAGGTGGATTGGGTCCCGGCTTTCGCCGGGATGACAGCTGATTTTATATTCACCCCCCTCACTTCCCCGCGCTCTTCCTCTCCTCCGCTGCCGCGATCAGTTCCTCCACCTTCGGCAGGATGCGCGTGACGATGATGGCGACGCCCTCCGCCGTCGGGTGGATGCCGTCGCGCAGGTTGAGCCTGCGGTCGCCCGCCACGCCGTCGAGAAAGAAGGGATAGAAGATCAGCTCTTCCGTCTCGGCCAGTTCGGGATAGATCGGATTGAATTCGGCGCCGTAGTCGCTGCCGAGATTGGGCGGCGCCAGCATGCCGGCGAGCAATATGGGCAGGCCGCGCTCCTTCAGCCGCGTCACGATCTCGGTCAGGTTCTTGCGTGCCAGGCCGGGGTCGATGCCGCGCAGCGCGTCGTTCGCGCCCAGCTCCACGATCACCGCATCCGCCTCCGGCCCCACCGCCCAGTCGAGCCGCGCAAGGCCGCCCGAGCTCGTGTCGCCCGAGACGCCGGCATTCACCACCTTCACATTCTCGTGACCGGCTTCCTTCAGCGCCCGCTCGAGCTGCTCGGGAAAACCTTCGTCCGGACCCAGCAGATAGCCCGCCGTCAGGCTGTCGCCGAGCGCCACGATGGTGATCTCCTTCTTCGCGAAGGCCCCCGCCAGCGGTGTCGCGGCAAGCATCAGCGCAAGCACGGCGCTCGCGAAAAGCTTGCAAACAGGGGCCGGAAGGCCATATCGCATGTGTACCTGCCTTTTTTCAGTCCAGCCCCCACATCCCGCGAAGGCCAAAGCGCTTTGCCTCAGAACATCATCGAACTCGACGGCGTCAAGCTCACCCTGCCGAGCGCGGCAGGTCCGGTCAACATTCTCAGGGGGATCGATCTTGCGATCGGCGCGGGCGAGGCCGCCGGGCTCGTCGGCCCGTCGGGGTCCGGCAAATCCACCCTTCTCATGGTGCTTGCGGGGCTTGAGCGTCCAAGCTCGGGCCGCATCCGTTCGGCGGGGCAGGATCTCACCGGCCTCGGCGAAGACGCGCTGGCGCGCTTCCGCCGCGATCATATAGGCATCGTCTTCCAGTCCTTCCACCTCATCCCGACCATGACCGCGCTGGAGAATGTCGCGATCCCGCTGGAATTCGCCGGCCGGGGCGATGCCTTCGCGCGGGCGGAGGAAGAGCTTCGCCTGGTCGGCCTCGGCCACCGGCTCAC
>NZ_JAUYUS010000052.1 GCF_030694575.1 Parvibaculum sp. | reverse complement strand
GGGGATAACAGGCTGATCTCCCCCAAGAGTCCATATCGACGGGGAGGTTTGGCACCTCGATGTCGGCTCATCACATCCTGGGGCTGGAGCAGGTCCCAAGGGTTCGGCTGTTCGCCGATTAAAGTGGTACGTGAGCTGGGTTTAGAACGTCGTGAGACAGTTCGGTCCCTATCTGCCGTGGGTGTAGGAAAATTGAGAGGATCTGTCCCTAGTACGAGAGGACCGGGATGGACATACCTCTGGTGGACCGGTTGTCGCGCCAGCGGCACAGCCGGGTAGCTATGTATGGACGGGATAACCGCTGAAAGCATCTAAGCGGGAAACCCACCTCAAAACCAGTTTTCCCTTGAGAGCCGTGGAAGACGACCACGTTGATAGGCCAGGTGTGGAAGTGCGGCAACGCATGGAGCTTACTGGTACTAATCGCTCGATTGGCTTGATTACTCTCATTTATCTCTGCTCATTCCGTGAGCGAGACAAGACAACGACAACAGACCAAACAACGATAATCATTCGAACCCTGACGATATGCCCTTCGCCGGCCTGGTGGTTATAGCGAGGAGCCTACACCCGATCCCATCCCGAACTCGGCCGTTAAATTCCTCAGCGCCAATGGTACTATGTCTTAAGGCATGGAAGAGTAGGTCGCTGCCAGGCCTGCCAAGCGCATATCGTTCAGTCCCTTCTTTCCGATCCGAGCCGTCTCGCGGCCATCCGCCACTCATCCTGACCCATTTGTCTCGATCGCGTGTGCGGGCGAGCAAGCGGGATCGGTCGATACGAAATTGACGCGGGGTGGAGCAGCCCGGTAGCTCGTCAGGCTCATAACCTGAAGGTCGCAGGTTCAAATCCTGCCCCCGCAACCAACGATACTTGCGATGCAAGCAACCCGGTTCCAGAAATGGAGCCGGGTTTTTTGTTGGCTGCGAAGGAGAGCATGGCGGCGAGGTCGCCTTTAAGCACGATCGTCAGTTCGCCATTTTCGGGAACGAGCGTCACTTGGTCGACGAGCGCGCGAATGGCGCCGCTTGCTTCGCTCTTGGCCTCCTTCTTCTGCAGGGCATCATGAAGCGTAGCCACGCGCTTGCGGTACAGGTGCGCCATGTTGGGGTGAAGGAGAGCGGGAGGTTCCTTGGCCTCGGCGAGGATCGCCGTCAACTCCGCCTTGCGCGTCTCGAGCGCGCCTATCTTGTCCTTGAGCTGTGCGCCCGGCACACCGTCGAAGATCGCCTGAATGGCGCGATCGATATCCCGTTCGATGCGCTCGACTTCCTTGCGTTGAGCGACCAGTGTCGTCCGGCGCTCGATGAGCTGACGATTGACCTCCCGCGTAAACTCCTCGCAGAACGTCTCGAACAGCTTCGGTTCCATCAGGTGCGTGCGCAGGCCGCTCAGGACCGATGCCTCAAGCGTTTCGACACGAATGTTCAGCCGGTTGTCGCAGGTCCCCTTGGTCCGCGCCGCGGCGCAACCGAGCAGGTTCTTCGAGATCAACGAGTAGCCACCGCCGCAGCGGCCACATCTGACAAGCCCGGAGAGAAGATACTTGGGCCGGCGTCGGTCGACGAGCGGGTTGGTGCCCGGCTCTTGTGGCCCGAGCGCCATCGTTTCCTGGCGCGCTTTGGCGTGGTCCCAGAGAGCCTGCTCGACGATCCGAAGGTCCGGCACGTCCTGGACAACCCACTCGGATTCAAGGTTGGCGCGTGAGACGCGCCTGCCGGTGTCCGGGTCCTTGATGTAGCGCTGGCGGTTCCACACCAGCCGGCCGACATAGAGTTCGTTATTGAGAATACCGGTGCCGCGTTTTGGATTGCCGTGGATGGTGCTCGGCCCCCACGCCTTGCCGAAGGGACCGGGCACGCCCTCTCGGTTCAGCACCTGGGCGATCGTTCGTGATGAGCTGCCGGCGACATAGTCGCGGAAGATACGCCGGACGATAGCGGCCTCGGACTCGTTGATCGTTCGGTCGCCGCGGACCGGCTCTCCGCTCTCGGACAAGCGCTGGACGACGTCGTAGCCGTAGCAGAGGCCGCCGCCTGATTTTCCGTTTTCGACGCGACCGCGCAGACCTCGACGTGTTTTGTCGGCAAGGTCCTTGAGATAGAGCGCACCCATCGTTCCCTTGAGTCCAATATGCAACTCGCTGACCTCGCCCTCCGAAAGAGTGACGATCCGTACGTCGGCGAAGCGCATGCGCTTGTAGAGGCCGGCGATATCTTCCTGATCGCGAGAAAGCCGGTCGAGGGATTCCGTCAGCACGGTATCGAAATGCTGACGTTGCGCGTCGGAGATCAACTCCTGAATTCCCGGACGAAGAAGTGAAGCGCCGGAGATCGCGCGATCGGAGTAGCTATCGACGACCTTCCAGCCTTGGCGCTCGGCATGAAGCCGGCAGAGCCGCAACTGATCTTCAATCGACGCATCGCGCTGATTGTCGCTGCTGTAGCGGGCGTAGAGGGCGACACGGGACATGCTCACTCCTGTCCTGATTGCTCCTTCTCTTCCTTGGGCGTAATTCTGTTCGCCGCTGATCGCAACCACTCCCGTGCTGCTTGCCGAGCAAGCAATTTCACCAGAGGGACGAACGCAAGACGGATTCTCTCAAGATCAGGGTCGACGTCCGAGTTTGCCGCATTGCCGTCGGCGGGCCGACGCCCGTCTCGATTACGCTTTGCCATCTTGCCATCCATCTGACATGGCATCCAGTGTCGGATGCGACCATCAATATCTGGCGATTGCCAGCAGGGGATCAACAAGAAGCAAAGCCACATCAAAGACTTAGAAGTAGTTGGGCCTGCTTCGTCGTAGTTGTGGCTTTGTCGGCGCGGAAAAAGATGAAATGGGCGTGGAGAAAATTCGATGGGCGATTTCGCATGCCCGGTCCGCGATGGAATGCGATCGCGTGTGCATTCCATGTGCACCGATAGAGCGCACTAAAGGATATTGTGGGCGCAAAAGTGTTAACTCCGCAATACGCGTCAACATCGGTAAGCGTCTTGGTACTTGAGAAAATGCGTCTTGTTCGTCCAGCGATGGATTTGGGAGATTTACCTTCGCCGGCTGTCGTTTAGAGGATTGCGTGTTCTCTGCGTGTGCGGTGAAGCGTCAGCAGAAGTTGCTGGTTTCTTGAGCAGGTCCGAGAGCGCGGAGATAATCAGGAATCCAGCGCCCCGACACGGGTGAATGACGGCAGATATGCCGGGGCGGCTATGCCGCACGGGCATCTGCGGGACCACTTCAGTTGGCCAAACCGAATTTGGGGTGGGTTTAGCCTTTGATTGGTGGCATTTCGGGGGGGCAGGCCACTTTTCGACGCGTGCAAGCGTGATGGTCCTGACGCCGCCCACGTTTTCAATCCTCACCGTCCCCAATCCGTTCCCCCCCCTCGCTCGATCTGTTCTTCCGATCGGCCATAACCGGCGCTTCTGCCTTTCGTGGACGGGGTGGACGTATCCCCCTTGAATGCGGTAAGCAATATGAAATTCATGATAAGGGATAGGGATGGGTATCAACGGAAAATCCTACATAGTCGGCATCTACGAGCATCCGTGCCGCGCGGCGCTGGACAAGACGCTGCCGCAACTTCACGCCGAGATCGCGAAGGGTGCGCTGGCGGACGCTGGTCTTTCAAAGGACGATGTTGACGCATATTTCTGCGCCGGCGACGCACCGGGGTTGGGCCCGATCAACATGATCGAATATATGGGCCTCAACAATGTGCGTCATATGGACAGCACGGAGACCGGCGGGTCTTCCTACATCGTCCATGTCAATCACGCAGCGCAGGCCATAGCCGCGGGGCATTGCAATGTGGCGCTGATCACGCTGGCAGGCAGGCCGGTTGCCGACGCGAAAGAAGGTAAGCCCGTCCGTTACTACAACCAGCAAGCGCCGGACTTTCCGTTCGAAATGCCCTATGGCCCCAACGTCACGAATATGTACGCCATGTGTGCGATGCGGCATATGTACGAATACGGCACCACCAGCGAGCAACTCGCATGGATCAAGGTCGCCGCATCCCATCACGCCCAGCACAATGAACATGCCAGGCTCCGCGACGTTGTGACCGTGGAGGATGTCGTCAATTCGCCGATGATTGCCGATCCGTTGCACCGGCTCGACTGTTGCGTCATTACCGACGGTGGTGGCGGCATTGTGATGGTGAGCCCGGAAGTGGCGAAGTCGCTGAAGCGTACCCGCGTCAAGGTTCTCGGTGCCGGTGAGGCGCCCAAGCATCTCGCGGCGGGCCAGGTCGATCTGACCTATTCCGGCGCGCGTTGGAGCGGACCCAAAGCGTTCGCTGAAGCCGGCGTCACGCCCGCCGATATTAAATACGCCTCCGTCTATGATTCCTTCACTATTACAGTGCTGGAAACGCTCGAAGATCTGGGTTTTTGCAAAAAAGGTGAGGGCGGGAAGTTCGTCTCGGACGGCAATCTGATTTCCGGCGTCGGCAAATTGCCCTTCAACACGGATGGCGGGGGATTGTGCAACAACCACCCGGGCAATCGCGGCGGCATGACCAAGGTTCTCGAAGCGGTTCGTCAGGTTCGCGGTGAGGCTCATCCGAAGGTTCAGGTTCGCAATTGCGATATTGCTCTCGCGCATGGAACCGGCGGGCTTCTGGGATCGCGTATGGGCAGCGCAACCGTTATTCTGGGGAACGAAGACGCATGAGCACCGAGCAGAAAAACAAGATCAATCTTGTCGTCAATTCCGAGAGCAAGCCCTACTGGGAAGGTGCCGCAAAGGGGCAACTCCTGATCCGGGCTTGCAACGCCTGCGGCAAGGTGCACCACTATCCGCGGACTATTTGTCCGCATTGCTTCTCGGAGGACACCGCGTTCGTCGAGGCTTCGGGCAACGGCGTGATCTACAGCTATTCGGTCACGAGGCAAGCCAAGCCGCCTTATGTCATCGCCTATGTTGAGCTTGATGAAGGGGTTGCAATGCTCACGAATATCGTCGATTGCGAAATCGACAAGATTCGCATCGGACAGAAAGTCAGGGTCAAATTTTCCGAGGCTGGCGACGGATACGCGCTGCCGGTGTTCACGTCCGCATGATGCGGAATTTTCATTGAACGGCATTCCGGTGGGTTTGACTTCCTGCCGGAATTCCGGCGACGGGTCGGTTGAGACAACGCACGGTTAGGGACGTAACGGCTTGATCGCAAAAAAAGCCGACCCCGAGGACCGGATTTTTCAGGGAGGATCATATGGCTTGGAATTTCGGTGACATTCTCGACAGTATTTCGGCGGTTCTGCCGCAGGATGCGCCCGCCCTTATTCATGGCGATCGGGTAATCACATGGGCAGAAACGACACGGAGGTCCAACAATCTCGGGCGCGCGCTGATCGCGCGCGGCGCCAGGCCCGGCGACAAGGTCGCGTTCTATATGCGAAACCGACCCGAATATGTCGAGACCATGGCGGCCTGCTTCAAGAGCCGTCTTGTCCATGTCAACATCAACTACCGCTACAAGGCGGACGAAGTTTTCTACATCTTCAATGACTCCGACGCGCAAACGGTCGTTTACGGTTCCGAGTTCCGGGACATCATCGTCGAACTGAAAGACCGGCTGACGAAAGTCGCCACTTTCATTGAGGTAAACGAAGACGGATCCGCCGCGCCCTTCGCGGAAAATTACGAAAAGATCGTCACCAGTGGAGATGGTGCGCCGCTCGGCATCGAGCGTTCGATAGAAGATATGCTTTTCATCTATACGGGCGGCACGACGGGCATGCCCAAAGGCGTCATGTGGCGCCACGACGACATGCGCGAAGCGCAGCTTACGACGCTTCGAGCGCTGGGTCCGATCCCGGAGACACTTCCCGCGTTGGTCGAATTTATCAAGACTTCCGGTTCGGGGCCCAAGGCGATGCCTGCCTGCCCGCTGATGCACGGCACCGGCTTGATTACGGCTATCGGCAATATGATGAGCGGCGGCTGCATCGTCACGCTGGAGAGCCCGACCCTCGACGCGCATGAACTCTGGTCGGTGGTTTCGCGCCATGGTGTCAATTCGCTGGCGATCGTCGGCGACGCTTTCGCCCGGCCGATGCTGGCGGCGCTCGACGAGGCGCCTGGCAAATACAACCTGGCCAGCGTCGTCTCGATCGTTTCTTCCGGCGTTATGTGGAGCACGGAAGTGAAGAGCGGCCTGCTCAGGCATTTGCCGAATGTCATTCTGATGGATTCCTTCGGTGCCTCGGAGGGACTCGGTTTCGGCAGTTCGATCATGACGAGCGCCGGCGAGGTCAAGACCGCCAGGTTCCAGATCGGCGGCCGGTGCCGCGTGTTCGATGAAAGCGATCAGCCGGTCGAACCCGGCAGCGGCAAGCCGGGCATCATCGCCCTGGGTGGCCCGATTCCCGTTGGCTATTACAAGGATCCGGAAAAGACCGCCAAGACCTTCAAGACCATCGCCGGGGCCCGCTATTCCATTCCCGGCGACTGGTGCGTTGTGGAAAAAGACGGCAGCCTGACATTGCTGGGACGCGGCAGCGTCTGCATCAACACGGCGGGCGAGAAGGTCTACCCGGAGGAGATCGAGGAAATTCTGAAGACGCATCCCGCCGTCGAGGATGCGCTTGTCGTCGGTGTGCCCGACCAGAAATGGGGTCAGGCGGTCACCGGCATCGTCATGCTGGCGAGCGGCGCGAAGTTCGACGAAGAGGATTTGCGCAAGCACGTCCGCTCGCATCTCGCTGGCTACAAAACGCCCAAGCGCATTCTGGTCGGCGCCGTGCCTCTTCGCGCGCCGAACGGCAAGGCCGACTACAAGGGCGTTACCGATTTCGCGAAACGCGAGCTTGGGGTTGCCTAGACGACGATTTGAGTGACAGCGCCGGAGTCGGCGCGGCATCCCAACGGGAGGACTGCATGGGACGGGTAGACGGGAAAATCGCCTTTGTGACGGGCGGCGCCAACGGCATGGGGCGTTCCCACGCCTTGCTGCTTGCGCGCGAAGGCGCAACGCTGATCGTGACCGACATGGACGAGAAGGGCGGCAACGCCGTGGTCGAGGAGATCAACGATCACGGTGGGCAGGCGCGATTTTTCAGGCACGATGTGTCGAGCGTCTCGGATTGGGAGCGGATTTCACAGCAGGCGAAGTCCACTTTCGGACGCGTCGACATCCTCGTGAACAATGCCGGTATTCTCGTTTTTTCTGCTGTGCAGGACACCTCGAATGAAGACTTCGCACGTGTTCTCGACGTCAATGTAAAAAGCGTATTCTATGGCACGAAATATATATTACCCGCGATGAAGGCGGCTGGCGGCGGTTCGATCGTCAATATTTCCTCGATCTACGGACTGATCGGTGCGCCCGCCACGGCGGCGTATCAGGCATCGAAGGGCGCCGTTCGCTTGCTGACGAAATCGACGGCTGTGGATTATGCGCCTTTCAAGATTCGCGTGAATTCCGTGCACCCCGGAATCATCCGCACGAATATGACAAAGGATATTCTCAGCGATGCGGATGTCGCCAAACAGGTCTTGAGCGCCACGCTTATTGGTCGGCCGGCCGAACCCGTCGAGGTGTCCTATGCGGTCCTGTTTTTGGCATCCGACGAGTCGTCCTACATGACAGGCTCCGAGGTTGTCGTCGACGGAGGCTACACGACCATGTGACGCATTGCGATGCGATGGACTCTGAATGCATTGAAGGTCGAAGCCGGTTTGTCGCTGGGGCGGAAAACAATCGCGTGCCGGTCTCGTGGCCGGCCAAAAGGCGAGGGAGGAAGCATTATGAGTACATCCGGCGTGAGCAACCCATTCGATCGCATTCGCCACGGTCTCGATTCATGGCTTGTCGAGGATACGTCGAGCGGGCGCTTCATGCTCGACCGCGCCATATTCACCGATCCCGAGTTGTTCGCTCTTGAGATGAAGCACATCTTCGAGCGCAACTGGGTGTTTCTCGCCCATGAAAGCCAGCTCGCCAACGAAAGCGCCTTTCTGACCCTGAC
Organism: Parvibaculum sp.; assembly: GCF_030694575.1. GTDB lineage: Bacteria > Pseudomonadota > Alphaproteobacteria > Parvibaculales > Parvibaculaceae > Parvibaculum. The sequence goes on along the minus strand of NZ_JAUYUS010000052.1, from coordinate 103,685 downwards.
AATCGGTCGTCAACCTGTGCTTCTGACCCGGAACCGGTCGGGCGAATTGAAATGCTTTATAAATGCATGCACGCATCGCGGCGCGCGGCTGTGCCGGGAAAAACGGGGCAGGCGAGCGACATTCACATGCCCGTTTCACGGCTGGACGTTCAGCAACGATGGCGCGCTGCTGAATGTCACAGACGAGGAAAATGGCGCATATCCGGAACATTTCGACCGGAGCGATCTGGGTCTCCGCGAAGTCGGACGCCTGGAATCCTACAAGGGATTCGTTTTCGCCAGCCTTTCAGAGGACGTGCCACCGCTGAGCGATTACCTTGCGGGTACGAAGACCTTCATCGATCTCATGGTGGATCAGTCGCCGGAAGGGAAGCTTGAAATCATCCGCGGGGTCGGGCGGTATACCTATCGCGGCAACTGGAAGATGCAGACCGAGAACGGTCTCGACGGGTATCACGTGCCGACCGTGCATTCCAACTACCTGTTGACCGTCGCAAACCGAATGACGGGCGGTTCAACGAACACCACCAAGAGCGCAAACGTATCCGCGTGGATGAAGACGGATCAGGGCGGTTTTTTCTCATTCGATCACGGACACGCTTTGATCTGGAACGCGTCGGCCAGTTCTGCCTCCCGGCCCAATTTTGAGTTTGTCGACCAGTACAAGCGGAAATTCGGCGAGGAGCGCTCCCGCTGGATGACCGAAACCACACGAAATCTTCTTTTGTTTCCGAATGTGTTCCTGATGGATCAGGTCAGCACACAAGTCCGTATCGTGCGTCCGATCTCGGTCGATGAAACGGAAATAACGACATATTGCATCGCGCCGGTTGGAGAAAGTGCGCGGGCGCGGGCGATGCGCATTCGACAGTATGAGGATTTCTTCAATGCCAGCGGCATGGCCACGCCCGACGATTTGACGGAGTTCAACAATTGCCAGATCGCGTATGGCCGCGATGGTGGTCGCTATAACGATTTGTCGCGCGGGGCAACGAGAAGCGTTCAAGGGTCGGGGAAGTTTGGCAAGGGGCTCAACATCGACGCGACCATGAGCAGCATCAATGTCGCCGATGAAGGACTTTTCGTCACCATGCACAAGGAGTGGATCGAGCGGATGAAACACGCGATCGCGCAGGAGCGGGCGGAAGCGTCCCTCACTCGCGAAAACGATCGTTCGAGGGCCGCAGAATGACGAGCGGCGAACGATGCTGGATTTCGGTGCAGCGGTTTCTTGGCAGGGAAGCGCTTTGCCTCGATGAGCGGAAATGGGATGATTGGCTGGCGCTTTATCGCGAGGACGCCGAATACTGGTTGCCGGCATGGGACGATGATGGGGAACTCACGGTCGATCCGCAGAGCGAAATCTCGCTGATTTACTATTCAAGCCGTGCCGGTCTGGAGGATCGCATCTACCGCATTCGATCGCGCCGGTCATCCGCGACGATGCCGCTCATGCGGACCTGCCACATGTTTACGCTGCTTTCCGTCGAGGGACGGGAAGGTGGCGTCCATGCGCGAACTTCCTGGACGGTTCAGTCGGTTCGCGAGGATCGAACCCTCGCCTACTACGGATGGGCGGAATACGATCTGGCGGAGCACGGCGATACCTGGCTTATCGCCCGGAAAAAGACCGTCGTTCTGAACGACGTCGCCGACACGATGATCGATGTCTACAACGTCTGAGGACAGCAGGACGTGAACAGCAAGCAAGCGCGACCCATTGTCGGCACGATGATCGGAGATCCGGCAGGGGTCGGTCCCGAGGTGATTGCCCGCGCCCTCGCGACTGGCCATGTGCATGAGCTGTCCATTCCCGTCCTGATCGGCAGCGCGGCGGCAATGGAGCGCGCCGTGGAAATCACCGGCGTGTCGTGCAGCGTGCGGGTGACCCGATCGATCGACGATCTGAGCGACGACCCTGCTATCGTCGACATCATCGATTCAGGCGCCTTGAAAGCGTCCGAACTGCCGCTCGCGGAGGATACGGTGCGCGGCGGGGAGGCATCGGCGCTGTGGCTCGACGAAATGAGTGCCCTTGCATCCGGCGGCGCCATCGCGGCTGGCGTCATGGGACCAATCAGCTCCGGCTCCCTCAAACTTGCCCGCAAGGTGCCGGGCATCGTCAGTCCGACACCCGGCGAAAGCTATCTTGTTCTGCTGACTGGTCCGCTCCGCGTCGCGCATCTGACCGACCATATTCCGCTCCGGCGCGTTTGCGAAATCATCAGCCCCGATCTCGTGGCGCTTGCCTTGCGGCAGATAGACGGCGCTATGCGGAACTGGGGGATCGCCCGCCCGCGGATTGTCGTCGCGGGACTCAACCCTCACGCGATGGGAGATGAAGACCGCGAAGCCATCGCGCCCGGCGTCGCGCGGGCGAGGGCGGAAGGCATAGATGCCGAAGGGCCCGTAAGTCCCGACTCCGTGTTCCGGCAATGCGTTGAAGGCCGATACGACATCGTCCTCGCGATGTATCACGATCAGGGACACATCGCGGTCAAGACATGGGGCTTTTCCGGCAATTGCGCCATCATCCTCGGGCCGTCCTACCTGCATGTGACGGTCGCGCATGGAACGGCCTATGACATTGCGGGCAAGGGCACCGCCGATCCGGCGATGATGCTGAGCGCCATGCGCACGGCGGCCTCTCTTGCCGCGGGCCGAGGATTTCCCGAGGAACGCTGACGGCCGGATACCGGATTTTATGTTCGGGAGGCGTCGAACCGGCCGGCCATCATTCGCAACGGCGTATATTCGATCACCGTTTCGTTCCGCTGGGTCACGATCCGGTTGCGGGTGCGCACCAGACCGCGCCCCCTGGATGTCGGTCGCGCCTGAAGCACTTTGCATTCCACATGAATCGTGTCGCCGACAAAGGTAGGTCCCTTGACGTTGAACTCCATGTGCAGGAAGGCGAGGCCCGTCTCCTGCATCATCGACTGGACGAGCAAACCTTCGGCCATGCAATAGACCAGCGCGCCGGGCACCACACGGCCGTTCATGGGGCCGTGGGCCTTGAGATATTCGACATCGGTGAAGAGCACTTCCACCATGCCTGTCGTGTTGATGAAATTGACCAGGTCGGTTTCGGTGATCGTCCGGCCGATGGTGCGGAATTCCTCGCCGACGGTGAGGTCGTTCCAGCACATGCCGAGGCCTATCTTTCGCATGCCCTCTCCTTGCAGGTAGCGGCGGCGACACGGTCCCGCCCGCGACATCCTGTGACTGAGGCCGGGAAATGCGTTCCGGTGTTTTGCTTCAGCCTGGAATTCTGACCGGCATGCTCGAGTAACCCTTGATCAGATTTGAAAAAACCCGCGTCGGTTCGCCGACCACTTCGATCGGCTTGTCGGGCCAGCGTTTCAGGATTTCCTCCCAGACGACGCGGAGCTGCATTTCCGCCAGCCGGTTGCCGACGCAGCGATGGATGCCGAAGCCGAAGGACAGGTGCTGGCGGGGGTGCTTGCGGTCAATGATGAAGCTGTTGGCGTTTTCGATTGCCTCCTCGTCCCGGTTGCCCGAGACGTACCACATGACGACTTTGTCTCCCTTCTTGATCTGCTTGCCGCCAAGCTCCGTGTCCTGAAGCGCGGTGCGGCGCATATGCGACAAGGGTGTCTGCCAACGGATGATTTCGGGGACCATGGATTCGACGAGCGATGGGTTGTCCCGCAGCTTCTTGTATTGAACCGGGTTCTCGTTCAGGGCCAGAAGGCCACCGGTGATCGAGTTGCGGGTCGTGTCATTGCCGCCGACGATCAGGAGAAGAACGTTTCCCAGATACTCCATTGGCCCCATGTTTTTCGTCGCTTCGCCCTGAGCCAGCATAGTGATGAGATCGTTTCCCGGCTCGGTCGCGTTGACGCGCTGATTCCACAACTCGGTGAAGTAGGCGGCGCAATCGCGCAATTCATTCCTGCGGGCCTTCTCGGTCTCCTCATCGCCGAAGGCGGTGCCTGCGGCGGCGACATCCGACCAGCGGGTGAGCTTGCGGCGTTCTTCCCAAGGGAAATCGAAAAGGGTAGCGAGCATCTGCGTCGTCAACTCGATTGACACGCGGTCTACCCAGTCAAAAGTCTCATTGACAGGCAGGGAATCGAGAATGTTGCCTGCGCGCTCGCGGATCGTGCCTTCAAGTTTCGCCAGATTGCCGGGCGCGACGATCGGGCTGACAACCTTGCGCTGCGCGTCGTGCTTCGGCGGGTCCATCATGATGAACATGGGCAGGAAGAAACCTTCTTCCTGATTGCGGAGGGCGACGCCGCCCAGAGTGGCTTCGGACGAATAGATGCCGTGGTTGGTGTCGACATGCATGATGTCTTTGTATTTTGTCACCGACCAGAACGAGCCGTATTCGCTTTCCTTGCAGTAATGGACCGGATCTTCGCGGCGCAACCGCTCGAAATACGGCCAGATCGCATTCGCCCTAAAGAGTTCCGGATTGCTGACATCGATTTTTTCAAGCGGGATCGCGTAGGCGTCCGCAATCGACTTGTCTCGAGCGGCAACCAGGGTTTCACTCATGACGGCGTCTCCATTGTGTTTCCAGAAGCCTGAGAAGGCGTGACATATGGGATGCTGGTTAGCCGACTCTCTCCCACCAAATCATTATAAGCATATTTCCGTGGATTGTCAGGTTGCATTCATTGGGCGGCGACGCGGTGTCGCCAACTTTCCGAACAGTCCGTCACACGCCTGTTGCCGGCCTTCCGCCACCGGCTGCCTGCGGAATGTCATGCCGGCAGGGCGACGGCGATCTCGCGCAGCTTGAACTTCTGTACCTTGCCGCTCGGTGTTCGAGGCAGTTCGCCGACGATTTCCGCCCGTTCCGGCAGGTATTGCCTCGCTACCCTGTGCTCTTCGAGGAAGGCGACCACCTCGCGCAAGCCAACCTCGCGGCCGGGCTTCGGCACGATGAACGCACATGCCCGTTCGCCCAGCCGTTCATCCGGTACGCCGACGATCGCTACATCCTGAATGTCGGGATGACGGAAGAGCAGGCCTTCGATCTCGACCACGGGGATATTCTCGCCGCCGCGGATGATGATGTCCTTGGAGCGTCCGGTCAGCCGGATATAGCCTTGGCCGTCGATCCGCGCCAGGTCGCCTGTGCCGAACCAGCCTTCCGCGTCGTGATTGTACCAGTCCGGTCTTTTGAGATAGCCAACAAAAGTCGAACAGGCGCGAGCCTTGAGCATGCCCTCCTCGCCGGCGGGCAGGGGTTTGTTCTCGCTGTCGACCACCTGGACTTCCATGCCTGGCAGCGCGCGTCCGTCAGTATTGATCGCCTTGTCGTCCGGATCGTCGAGGCATGTCGTTGTCACCAGGCCGTTCTCGGTCATGCCCCAGGCCGACACGATGTTCGCCCCGAGGATTTGCCGCGCCCGCTCGACAAGCGCGCGGGGGATGGGGGCGCCTGCCACCAGGAAGATGCGCAAACGGGATACGTCGCTCCCGTCCGCCGCCACCGTTTCGGTCAGATCGGACAGGAACGGCGTGGACGCCATGGTGAAGGTGATTCCTTCGCGGGAGATCGACGCGGAGGCGCGCTTCGGCTCCCACACATCCTGCAGAATGGCGGTCGCTCCGGCCAGAACGGGCATCGCCAGCCCGTACATGAAGCCTGTCTGGTGCGCCATCGGCGACGCCATGAACATCACGTCGTCCGCGCCGAGCCCGAGGCGCTCGGCGCAGACGAGGATATTGGAGAGCAGCGTATTCGACGTATGCATGACGCCTTTCGGTTCGCCGGTCGTGCCGGACGTATACATCAACTGCGTTACGTCGTCGGGATCGGGCCGTCGCGCCGCGAAGAGACGGCCGGCGTCGCGCCGCTGCTCCCACGGCGTATCAAGAAGGACTTTCTCAAAGCTGGTTTCGCCGTCGCCGCCGATGACGAGCACATTCCTCAGCTGCGGCAGGCCGGCCCGGATGTTGGCCACCATGGCAGGGTAATCAAAGCCGCGAAAGGTGCGCGGGATGACGAGTACCTTGCTTTCCGCAAGGCCAAGCATGAAGGACAATTCGCGCTCGCGAAAAATCGGCATCAATGGATTGGTCACGGCGTCGATCCGTACGCAAGCCAGATGCAGCGCGGTGAATTGCCACCAGTTCGGCAATTGGCAGGAAACAACATCGCCTTTCTCCACGCCGAGTTCCGCGAGGCCGACCGCGATACGTTCCACGATCTTGCCTAAATCGCGGTAGCTGAGGCGGGTGGCCTTGTTCGTCATGGAGTTGAAATCGACGACGGCCGTCTTGTCCGGCATTTTGGCGATGCAACCGTCGAGATAGTCGGCGGCGGTCTTGCCCGGCCAGAAGCCGCCGGCGTTCATCGCCTCGACACGCTTCCTGGTCAGAATTGGATCGAACATCGGTAACGCTCCCCTCGCAGGCGGGCTTGAACTCCAGGCATTACTTTGGCTGGAAATAATCCGGTCGTCCGGGGGGCCACGGGTCGCCCCAGAGCTGCTCGCCGCCATCGACCGTCAATACCTCGCCGGTAATGAACTTGGCGCCCGGCGAGGCGAGATAGGCAACAGCCTCGGCGATGTCGTGGGCGTCGCCGACATGCAGCATCGGATTTGCGCCAGGATAGGTCTTGAGACCTTCGGGTGGATATTGCGCAAAACCGCTCGTTTCGCAGACGCCCGGTGCGACGCAGTTGACGCGGATGCGATGGGGTGCCCATTCGACGGCCACCGATTTGGACAGATAGGCAACACCGGCGCGCGCCGCGCATGTGTGCGCGATGCCCGGCATTCCGCGCCATATGTCCGCGATGATGTTCACGATCGAGCCGGGGGTCTTTCTTTCGACCCACTGCCGCGCGGCGCTTTGCATCATGTACCAGGTGCCGTTGAGATTGGTGTCGATGACGGCGTTCCATCCCTTGACCTTGAAGTCGAGGGCCATTTGCGGAAACTGGCCGCCGGCATTGTTCACGAGAAGGTCGAGCGCGCCGAATTTATCCCAGACCGCTTCAATAAAACCGTCAACCTGATCCGGATCGCGTATGGTCAGGGACCGGCTGAAGACCTGCGCGCCCATGCTTTCCAGAAGTGAAACCGTCGCGGCAAGTTTTTCTTCGTTGCGCCCGCATATGGCGACGTTTGCGCCCAGTCGTGCCAAAAGACAGGCAATCGCCTTGCCGAAACCGCTGCCGCCGCCGGAAACGACGACCGTTTTCCCCGAAAAAAGATCAGCTCGATAAACCGTGGGTAGAGCCTTCAGTTCCTCATCGGAAAACCCGAATCGAGTCTTCTGAACTTCCATGCGCGTCTCCCTCGAATGTTTTCGGTCACGTGACTGTTTCGTTTTCCCTGCTTTGTGCGGGTTCTTCGATCCCGATTCCGTTGAACAGCATCAGGCACATATGATCGGCTATCGCCTGAATGGACGTTCTGCCGGGACGGTACCATTCGACCGACCAGTTGAGAGCGCCCATCAGCAGCATGCGTACGACGCCAAGATTGACGTCGCTGCTCAATGCGCCCGATTTCTGCGCCTTGGTGAAAATGTGCCGCCAGAGTTCGGCGTAGGCGTCGCGCTGCCTGATGTGATGCTGTTGCACCTCTTCGGGGACCTGTCCGAAAATGCGGATATTGGCGGATGTGTAGTCGTCATGCTTCAGAAGTGTGGTGAGATGCGCCTCTACGGCGGCGCGAATTCGGTCGCGGTGAGATGAATCCGCAGGCAGACGTTCCTGGCTCTCCTCGACGGCTTCGTGAACCCGCCTCATGCCTATGTCGAGAACTTCCTCGAGGAGTTCGTCCTTCGAACCGAAATGGTAATAGAGGCTGCCCGCCTGCATGCCTGCGGCTCTCGCGATTTCGATCAGGGTCGTCGCCGCGTAGCCTTTTTGCCGAAACATCTTGGCGGCGGCGTCCAGTATTCTCGCGCGGCTGATGTCGGATTTGCTTTGCTCGCTCGTCACAAACGCCCCCTCGCCGCCTGTTTGGCGGTGCCGATCGTAAATCTAATGTACGTTCGAAACATGTTGCGCCTCCCTCGAAAATCGAACTAGTATTAGAAAAAATGTGCCGCCATTGCTATGGCAAAGTTAAAAATGTGTCTGAAGCGGTGCAGCGAGGGAGGCGACTAACATGCGAGGACTCGATCAGAAGCCGGTCATCGTTACCGGCGGCGCAAGCGGTATCGGAAAGGCGATTGGGCTCAGGCTTGGCGAAGAGGGTGCCAGGGTCGCCATTTTCGACATGAACGAGAAGGGTGCCGAGGCCGCCGCCGCCGAAATTCGCCAGAAGGGTGGAGAGGCTTGGGCCTATAAGGTCGACATCACCGACTATGCGGCAGTGGCGCGGGCAGTCGATGCGTTCGAAAAGGCGGCCGGCCAGGTTTATGGACTGGTGAACAATGCCGGTTGGGACGAGGCGAAGCCTTTTATCCAGACAGAGCCTGATTTCTGGAAAAAGGTGATCGACATCAATCTTTACGGGCCGCTCAATCTCACTCATGTCGTTGCGCGTCGGCTTGCCGAGCAGGGTGCCGGTCGGGTCGTCAGCATTTCGTCGGATGCGGGCCGTGTGGGCTCGTCTGGCGAGGCCGTCTATTCCGCGGCCAAGGGCGGCGTCATCGCCTTCATGAAGACGATGGCGCGCGAGTTCGCCCGGAAGGGCGTCACCTTCAATACGATCTGTCCGGGGCCGACGGACACGCCGCTGCTCGCCTCCGTGGATGCGTCGGGCGGCGGACGTCTGACCGAAGCGCTCACCAAGGCGATCCCGATGCGCCGCCTGGCGCAACCGGACGATTATCCGGGCATGGTCGCATTCTTTCTGAGCGACGATGCAAGTTTCATTACCGGCCAGACGATCAGCGTCTCGGGCGGTCTCTCAATGCACGGTTGACGGGGATTTTCATGGACTACGAAGACATCCTGTATGACGAGAAAAATGGCGTCGCGACCATCACCATCAATCGTCCGAAGGTCTATAACGCGTTCCGCCCCCGCACCTGCGTCGAACTGATTGACGCTTTTCTGAAGGCGGGCTGGAGCGAGGAGATCGGTGCGATCGTGCTGACTGGCGCGGGCAACAAGGCGTTTTGCACCGGCGGCGATCAATCGGATCATGACGGTTCCTATGGCGACGGCGAGACGCGCGGAACCATCGGCATGCCGGTCGAGGAACTGCACACGGTCATTCGCGACGTGCCCAAGCCGGTGATTGCGAAGGTGCGGGGCTACGCCATCGGCGGCGGCAATGTGCTGGCGACGTTGTGCGACATGACGATTGCGGGCGAGAGCGCAATCTTCGGCCAGGTGGGCCCCAAGATGGGCTCCGTCGATCCCGGCTTCGGCACCGCCTATCTCGCCCGCGTGGTCGGGGAGAAGAAGGCGCGCGAAATCTGGTACATGTGCCGGCGTTACCCGGCGCGCGAGGCGCTGGCGATGGGTCTCGCCAATGCGGTCGTTCCCGACGACAAGCTGGATGAGGAAGTGGATGCCTGGTGCGCCGAGCTTGTCGAGCGTAGCCCGACGGCGATTGCGATTGCCAAGAAATCGTTCAACGCCGACAGCGATAATATTCGCGGCATTGGCGGTCTTGGCATGCAGGCGCTCCGCCTCTACTACAACTCGGCGGAGTCGAAAGAGGGCGTCAACGCGCTCAATGAAAAGCGCAAGCCGGAATTCCGCAAGCATATGAAATAGGTGGTATCTTGGACTTTGCCTTTACGTCCGACCAGGGAGCCATTCGAGATACCGCCGCACGATTTGCGCGCGAGCGGCTCGCGCCCGCCTACAAGGTGCGCGAAACCGCCGGAGCGATCGATCGACAGCTCGTCCGGGATATGGGCGAGCTTGGCCTCGTCGGCGCCGATTTGCCCGAAAAATTCGGGGCGCCGGGACTCGATAGCGTTACGACCGGCATTATTATCGAGGAAATATCACGCGGCGACATTAGCGTCGGTTATGTCCAGCTCCTGGGTTCGCTGATGGGATCGATCGTCGCCGCGCATGCAAGGCCTGAAGTCGCCGATGAAATCGTTCCGAAGATTTGCTCGGGCGAGGCGATCGTCGCGCTCGGTCTGACGGAGCCGCGAGGCGGCTCCGACGCAGCGCATCTGCAGACGAAAGCGCGCGCCGATGGCGACGGCTACGTCCTGTCGGGCGAGAAAACCTCGATCTCGATGGCCGAGCAGGCTGATTACATTCTTGTGCTCGCGCGCACGGATGAAAGCAATCCGGGCGCTGGCGGTGTGTCGGCTTTTCTGGTGCCGCTCGACGCGCCGGGTATCACCTGTTCGAGCTTCGATGATGTAGGTTCGAAAGCGGTCGGCCGCGGTTCGGTATTCTTCGACAATGTTAATGTGTCGTCGCGCTACATGGTCGGCCCGGAGGGCGAAGGTTTCCGGAAGGTCATGCAGGGGTTCGATTATTCCCGCGCGCTGATCGGCCTGCAATGTCTGGCTCCCGCCTTCGCATCGCTGGAAGAGACCTGGAAGTATGTGACCGAGCGCGTTGCCTTCGGCAATCCGCTGGCCAAATATCAGGGTGTCACGGAACCGCTGGCCGAAGCCCAGACGCTGCTCGAGGCGGCGCGTCTGCTTTGCTACAAGACGCTTTGGCTCCGCGACAATGATTTGCCGCATACCGCCGAAGCCGCAATGTGCAAATGGTGGGCACCCAAGACGGCTTTCCAGGTCATCCACCGTTGCCTGCTCACGCACGGACATGGCGGTTACAGCACTGATCTGCCTCATCAGCAGAGATTGCGCGACGTGATGGGGCTTCAGATCGGCGACGGCACCGAGCAAATCCAGAAGATGATCATTTCGCGCGAGAAAGTCGGCCGGGTGGCCGTGCCTTATGCGTGAGGGAGGCGATATGACTAGCGCCGCGGAAGCCCCGGTCCAGACCGAGATGCGAGACGGCGTCGGAATCGTGGCGCTCAACAGGCCTGACAAGTTCAATTGCCTCTCGTCGGTTGTCATGGCCGGTCTCGACGAGGCTCTCGCAATGTTCGAGGGAGACAGGAAGGTTCGTGCCGTTCTGTTGCTCGCGCGTGGCAAGCACTTCTGCACCGGTGCCGATCTTGACGAGGTCCTCGACGCTCGCAGGGAGCGGGGTCGGCTGGAAGCGTTTATCACGGGCGGTCATCGCGTCCTGCGCCGTCTTGAGGTCTCACCTCTGCCGATTGTCGCCGCGGTGAACGGTCTGTGTCTTGCGGGCGGGCTGGAATTGATGATGGCATGTGACGTGGTTTTTGCGGGGCAGTCGGCGCAGATGGGATGCCAGCATGCCCGCTACGGGCTCGTGCCGGGTTGGGGCGGCACGCAGCGTCTCGCGCGCATCGTCGGTTCGCGGCGTGCCCTTGATCTGATGTTCAGCGGCCGCTGGCTCAAGGTAGACGAGGCGCTGGCCTGGGGGCTTGTGAACCATATCGTTGACGACAGCGCGCTTGCCGGCAAGGCGGAAGCCTATTGTGCCGACCTCGCCAAAAAGAATCCGGGCGGTCTTGCCGCCATGAAGCAGCTTTGCAGAAACGGGCTCGACGGATCGCTCCAGGAAGGTCTGGATATGGAACGGAGCGCAGTCGTGGACGCGCTGATGGGCGAAAATGTTTCGGAAGGTCTGGCGGCGTTCCGGGAGCGCCGGGAACCATTATTCCGCTGACGGATAATCAAGGGACCTCTTCGGGAGAAGTGCGATCATGAAACACGAAGCCCAGGTCGAGCAGTTGCGGAAGATCTTCGGCTATCTCGACGCGGGTGAGACCGCGATGGGCGATGCCGTGTATCGTCATCATGTCAGTGACTACACCAGTCCGGATCAGGCTGGCCGAGAACGGGAGATGCTGTTCCGGCATGAGCCACTCCTGATCGGATTGAGCTGCGAATTGCCCAATCCCGGCGACTATGTAACCGACGATTTTTCGGGCGTTCCGATCCTGGTGGTGCGGAATGAAGCGGGGCAGGTCAATGCCTTCATCAATGTCTGCCGCCACCGTGGCGCGCGCGTTGCGTCGGGCTGCGGCAGCGGCAAGACCGTGTTCAGTTGTCCCTATCACGCATGGACCTACGACCGGAGCGGCAGGCTGAGGTCGATACCGTTCGAGCAGGGCTTCGAGAGCGTCGACAAGACGAGCAACGGCTTGCGGCCTCTGCCGGTGGTGGAGAAATACGGCATGATCTGGGTCATGCCGACGCCCGGCGGGTCGATCGACATCGACGGCCATCTTGCGGGGATGGCGGACGATCTCGTCGCGTTCGGCCTTGCGAGTTACAGCCACTACGAGACACGCGTGCTCCGGGCCCGCCTCAACTGGAAGCTCGTGATCGACACGTTTCTCGAAACCTACCATCTGAGCACACTTCACAAGAATACGATCGCGCCGATCCTGCACTCGAACCTCGGCACGTTCGACGGCATGGCACGAAATCTGCGCATGATTGGCGCCCGCAAGACGATCGACGCGTTGCGCCAGAGGCCGGAAAGCGAGTGGGATCTGGTCCGCCACTCCGCGCTTGTATACGTGCTCTTTCCGAATACGGTCTTCATCATGCAGGGCGATCATCTGGAGACGTGGAGGGTTTATCCGGGCGACAGCGTGGATGAATCAAAAATGCACGTCTCTCTCTATACGCCCGAACCCGCCGTGACCGACAAGGCCAGAAAGTACTGGACCAAGAACATGGACTTGCTGATGGCGACCGTGCAGCAGGAAGATTTTCCGCTGGCGGAAAATATCCAGCGTGATTTTCACTCGGGTGCACAAGATTTTGTGACTTTCGGCGCCAACGAGCCGGCTCTTGCATACTTCCACCGGTCGATAAAAAAGACGCTGGGGATAAACGCCGTGTGAAGCGGAATTGAACAAAAAGGAGATTCCCATGCATGTCGGCATGAGTACGTTCTTTCAGAACCTCGCTGGCGGTTATACCGACCAGGAGGTCTACGCCCATGAAATCGCGATGGCCGACATGGCCGAGCCGCTCGGCTTCGATTCTATATGGGCGGCCGAGCACCATTTCGACGAATACACCATGTGCCCGAACGTGGCGCAGTTTCTCACTTATATGGCTGGCCGTACCAATAGGGTCGGTCTCGGCTCGATGGTGATGGTGCTGCCTTGGCACGATCCCGTCCGGCTCGCGGAAGAAGTGCTGGTGCTCGACCATGTTTCGAAAGGCCGCGCCATTCTGGGCGTTGGCCGCGGCCTCGGCCGGATCGAGTTCGAGGGCTTCCGCATCAATATGGGTGAATCCCGCGAACGCTTCGTCGAATATGCGGAGGCAATTCTGAACGCCTTCGAAACGGGCTATATCGAGGCGAACGGGAAGTTTTACAAACAGCCCCGAACGGCCATCAGGCCGTTCCCGTTCCAGAGTTTCCGCGGCCGGACCTATGCGGCGGCGGTTTCGCCGGAGTCGGCGCGCATCATGGCGCGGCTCGGCATTGGCATTCTGATCATCGCTCAGAAGCCTTGGGAAACGACGGTCGCCGAACTCAACAACTACCGGGAAATCTACAGGGAGATAAACAGTACCGAGGCGCCCAAGCCGATCATCGCCAGTTTCATCGCCTGTCATGAGGACGCATCGGTCGCTCAGGAGATATACGAAAAATACATAAGGGGATACAGCCGTTCGGCCCTGAACCATTACGAATTTCATAACAAGGGGCTCGCGGACATCAAGGGCTATGAGTATTACGGAGCGCTCGCCCGGAATATCGAAAAGCACGGAGTCGACGAGTTTGTCGATTTTCTGGCGAAGCTTCAGGTCTGGGGCACGCCGGATCAGGTCTACGAGCAGATCATGGAAAACCAAAAGCGCGTCGATGCGGCGGGGCTGATTTCCATTTTCAGCTATGGCGGCATGCCGCAGGAACTTTCCACCAAAAACATGAAACTTTTCGCGGAAAAGGTTTTACCGCGTCTGAAGCGTCAGGAAGTCAATGGAAGTGTCGGCGGCATGCGCGGTCGCGTGACAATCGCCGCCGAATAGGAGTGGTTGCGCCGGTGAATATTCGTCCACAAACGAGGATAAGATCATGAGCAGCATGAACGTAGCCGAACGCGTCCAGTCCTTGGACGATCCATATGCCATTCCGCTCGACAAACTCAATGTCAGCGATCCGGAGCTCTTCAGGTCCAATCGGATGTGGCCGTATTTCGAAAGGCTGCGTCGCGAGGATCCCGTGCATTATTGTGCGGAAAGCGCTTATGGACCTTTCTGGTCCGTGACAAAATACAAGGACATCATGCATGTCGAGACCAATCATGGCGTCTATTCGTCCGACGTCGAGCAGGGGGGATTACGATTCGCGACAATAATGCGGGTCTGAAGCTTCCGATGTTCATCGCAATGGACCCCCCGAAGCACGACGCGCAGCGGAAGGTGGTGAGCCCGATCGTCGCTCCGGCCAATCTGGCCAAACTCGAAGGCACGATCCGCGAGCGCGCCGGCAAGATTCTCGATTCGCTTCCGGTGAACGAGACGTTCAACTGGGTCGATCGCGTGTCGATTGAGCTGACGACGCAGATGCTCGCCACCCTGTTCGACTTCCCCTGGGAAGAGCGCCGGAAACTCACCCGCTGGTCCGACGTCGCAACCTCGGAGGAAGCCTTCAAGACACCGGAAGGCGAGGCAGCCCGCGAAGCAGAGCTTCTCGAATGCGCCGCCTATTTTACCGAGTTGTGGAATCAGCGCGTCAACGCGACCGAACCGGGCGGCGATCTTATCACCATGCTAGCCCAGGGTGAGTCCACCAAGAACATGAGTCCGGCGGAGTATTTGGGAAATGTCATTCTGCTGATCGTCGGCGGTAACGACACGACCCGCAATTCGCTCACCGGCGGCTTGCTCGCGCTCCACGAGAACCCGGATCAGTACAGGAAGCTGCGCGAAAATCCGGCGCTCGTTGAAACCATGATACCGGAAATCATCCGCTGGCAGACGCCGCTCACCCACATGCGCCGCACCGCGCTACAGGATACCGAGTTGGCCGGCAAGCGGATCAAGAAGGGTGACAGGGTTGTCATGTGGTACGTCTCGGGTAACCGGGACGAGGAGGCGATCGACGAGCCGAACCGTTTCATCATCGATCGTGCAAGGCCGCGTCAGCATCTCTCCTTCGGCTTCGGCATTCATCGCTGCGTCGGCAACCGCTTGGCGGAAATGCAACTCCGCATTGTCTGGGAAGAAATCCTGAAGCGCTGGCCCGACAAGCCGATCGAAGTGGTCGATGAACCAAAGCGGGTCTTTTCCAACTTCATCAAGGGCTATGAGGCATTGCCGGTAAGAATCCCGGGCTGAACCTGGAGGAGGCGGGTGGAAAACTTCCACCCGCCACATAAGGTCGAAGGCGGCGCGGCGCGTGGCCCGCCGTCATTTTTTTCCGAATGAGGCGACCCGTTCGCGCGCGTCGTAACAGGCACCGGGGCTATGCGCGAGTTCGTAGGCCATCCCCGCTTGGGCGGTCATGCCGTCGGTCGCGCTCAGCAGACCTTTGTTGACCTGGTTGCTGTAGGTTGAATTGGCGGCGATACGCTGAGCAAGGTCGTTTGTCGCCTGTTCCAGTTCGACATCGTCGACACAAATGTCGACCAGCCCCATACGCTCCGCCGCCTCCGCCGCGAAAATATCGGAGGTAAACATCATCTGCTTGGCCTTCGACAGCCCGACGCGACGCGGCAGTCTTTGCGTCATGCCCCAGAGCGGGCTCAGTCCCCACTTGCTATGCGTGTCGCCGAACTTGGCGGAGCGCGCGGCGATGATGATGTCTGCCGCGAGCGCAAGCTCCAGTCCGCCAGTATAGCAATGCCCGCGGATGCAGGCGACGACCGGTTGCGGCAGTTCGGCCAGCGCCTGAATGGTCTTCGCCTGGAAATGCGGTTCCGGCGGGCGCTCGCCCTTCTGGATGTCCTTCAGATCGTGGCCGGCTGAAAAAGCCTTGCCCGCGCCCGTGATGATGACGCATGCCACCTCGTGAACCTGTCCACGAAGCGCATCCACATGCTCGCGCAGTTCCTCGAACAGCGAGACATTGAGCGCGTTCAAGGTTTCTGGACGGTTGAGCGTCAGCGTACAAATACGCCCGCTGTCCTTGCGAAGAACCAGATTCGACATCGGCTTTCTCCCTTCTTCTTCTCGATTTTTATTTGTTTGGGTTGTCTTCATCTGTCGAAGACGTACACGCGTGAATGAATCCACCCGTGGGGCTACGATGTGCTCGCGGCAGGCGCCATTCGCGTCAGAAAATCCAGAACGGCGCTTGTAAATATGTCGTTCTTGTCGCCCGCTACCATATGGCCCGCATTTGCGACATCGATAAACTCGGAATGAGGAACAATTTCGGCGAATTGCCGCGCCGCTTCGACCGTCACGAGGTCGCTGTCGCGGCCCCGGACAAGGAGCGTCGGTATTTTCAGGGAACGTGCCGCCATTTGGAGGCGTTCGGGTTCGCGGCTGCCTTGCGGCTTTTGTGTGCCGGTGATGAAACGTGGATCCCAATGCCAGTAGTAGCGGCCGTTTTCCCTGAGGCGAAGGTTCTTCGCCAGTCCGCTCAGGTTTTTGGGGCGAGGCCGACCGGGCATGTAGCGCGAGATCGTATCGGCTGCTTCCTCAAGCGAGGCGAAGCCTTCTTCCAGATTTGACGCCATGAATCCGAGGATTTTTTGAACCCCCTCCATGTTCATCTGAGGGGTGATGTCGACAAGGACCAGCGCCGCAAACCCGCGCCGTCCGGCCTTTGCGTATTCTCCCTGCGCGATCATGCCCGCGATGCCGCCCAGAGATGCGCCGACCAGGACAGGAGGCACGGAGAAGCCGTCCGCGACGTCGAGGAGATCCTCCGCGAAACGCTCCATCCTGTAGTCTCCGTCCGGAGACCAGTCGCTTTCGCCGTGCCCGCGCAAATCGACGGAGAGGGCGTAATACCCGTTTTCCCCCAACCTTCTACCGCAGGCTTGCCAAGCATGGCGTGTCTGCCCGCCGCCATGGGCGAGCATAACCGGACGCGCCTGGTCGGGGCCGAATGCGTCCGCCGCGATTTTGAGATTTTGGGCAAGGATGAACAAGGTCCGGTTTGCTGACATCAAACGCTTTTTTCCATGTTTTCATATGTGTATTCAAAGGCCGAAATCCATTATGATGAATTAACAGGGCGTTGCAAACACGGACGACGGTGTTGTAGTCGGGTTCTTCCAACCGTTCCCTGATCAGGGGCGATTGATCTTAAAAACAATGAAGTATGCGGGTATCTGAAATGAAAGCGATCGCGTCCGTTTCACGAGTCAACCGATTTCCGAAAGGGTCCGGCAAGCGTGCCCTCACAGTTGCAAGGCAGATTGTCGAGGACATCGAGCAGCAAGGTGCCGAGGTCGGAGATCGCTTGCTGCCAGAACAGGAGATGCTCGTACGGTATGGGGTGGCCCGCGCGACTTTGCGGGAGGCCCTCAGGTTTCTGGAACTGCAGGGCATCATTTTTCTGCGGCCCGGCCCTGGCGGTGGGCCGATCGTTCAGGAGCCCCGACCGAAAGATTTTGCCAGTACAATGGCGTTGCTGCTGCAGTTTCTCGGCACCACGTTCCGTTCGCTGATTGAAGTGAGACAAGCGGTCGGCCCGACCATGGCGGCGCTTGCGGCGGAGCGTGCGTCCGATGAGGATATCGACAAGCTGAATACGTCATTGGCCACTTTGAAGACGCTGTCCGTATCTTGCGACTCCTATGCGGAGGAGAACAGGCGTTTCCACGACGTGCTTGCATGGGCGTCTGGCAATCCCTTGATCGGATTCCTAATCGGTTCGCTTCACAACATCACGAATGCGTCGGAAGTCGGTATAATTTATACGGAGGGTGAGCGTGACTATCAGATCAAGGCGTACGGACGGCTTCTCAAGGCGATTGAAGATCGCAACCCAGACCTCGCTTTCACCGAAATGTCCCGGTTCATAAGCCGATCGGACAAGTATCTGGAAGCTCGATATCCCGACATCATGTCCAAAATCGTGCGTTGGCAGGATGCGGACGACCTGAGCGTGCCGCGGGTTCCCCGACGGAAACGCTAGGCGAGTGTTCGCGATTGCGATGTCGTTTTTGCAGCACTTGCGCCGCTCCCCGGGTGTCGCTAATTTATGATCATAAATAGCGCGGCCAATGAAGTCGCCCCATGGGAGGTTAGCTATGACTCTGCATAGCCGAGTATGTGATATTCTAGGTATTAAATACCCGATCTTGCTGGCCGGTATGGGCGGCGCGAGCGTTCCGCGGCTTGCGGCGGCGGTATCGAATGCGGGTGGCCTCGGTGTGCTTGGCGCGGCTGCTTGCTCTCCCGATCAGTTGCGCGAATGGATTCGGGAAACGCGATCGCTGACGGACAAGCCATTTGGTGTTGACACCCTGCTGCCAGCCTCCGTGCGTAGGGAAGCCTACAAGGGCAAGGCGGGTCCGTCTCCGATGGATATGCTGCCTGAGTACCAAAAATTCGCGCAAGATTTTCTGAAGAAGGAAAACATTCCGCCGCTGAAATCCAGGGCGCGGGAATCCGAGGAAGCTCACCGGTCGTCAAAATCGAACGCGCCGCTGTTTTCCAAGGAATTCTTCGAAGCGCAAATGGAAGTCGTTGTTGAGGAGCGGGTTCCTGTCTATGCGGCGGGTCTCGGCAATCCGGGGCCCTGGCTTGATCGGCTCCATGCCAACGGCACCAAGGTGATGGCAGTCGTCGGCGCGGTAAAGCATGCGCTGCAGGTAGTCAATTCCGGCATCGATCTGATCGTTGCGCAAGGCCATGACGGGGGCGGGCACAATTCACCCGTCGGAACGATGGCGCTCATTCCGCAGGTTGTCGATGCGATCGCTGGCCGCATTCCAGTGCTTGGTGCGGGCGGCATTTCCGATGGGCGCGGCATCGCGGCTGCAATGATGCTCGGCGCCGAAGGTGCCTGGATCGGTACGGCGTTTCTCGCCACCGAAGAGGCGGGCATCGAGGACTTCCAGAAGGAAGCGATTGTCGAGTCGGGTGACGGTGACACACTGGTTTCTCGAACCGTCACCGGAAAGCCGGCCCGGATCATTCGCAACAAGTGGTCCGAGGCTTTTGTCGAGGCGGGTCTGGAGCCGTTGCCCATGCCCTTCCAACCCATGGTTGCGATGCCGGTGCTGGCGGCGGCGGCGGCGGTAAAGCGGAAAGATATCGCTCCCGGTTTCGCAGGGCAGGGCATGGGTCTCATTCACAAGGTAAGGCCGGCTGCGGAAGTCATGGCCGATCTCGTGAAAAGCGCCGAAAACTCGTTGAGCAGCGCAAACACCTATCTGTAAGCCTCGGCTGCGCGCCTTGGGGATCATTGAAGGTTCGGAGAAAACGAAATGACAATTGTTGCAAAACTGCCGGAGTTCAACCAGGAAATCGCACAGGGCTTCATAAACGCCAGCAATTCAATGAAAGGGTTGCCCGAGTTTCTGGGGGTCCGCATCACGCATATCGAGCCGGGCAAGCTCACTGCCGAGATGGAAGTCTCCGACCGGCTGTTGACGCCGATCGGAAACATGCATGGTGGGGTGCTGGCTGCGATGTGCGACCATGTTCTCGGCTGCGTTTGCTATCCGCATATGCGGAAAGGACAGTGGGCGGCCACGACGGAATTCAAGCTCAATCTGCTGGCGCCGGTATCGTCGGGCAAGGTGATAGCAGTGGCCGAATTGATCGCGATGACAAAATCGACTGCGGTGGTTCGTATAGATGTGACGAACGAGGGCCGCGCCTGTTGTGCGGCCCAGGGCACCGTTCTCATTCGCGATCCAAAGCCCGCTTAGGCAACGCAGCTCCCCTCCCGGCGCTGCGAGGAAGATTGCTCGGCGACCGAATATGGTTTCGATGAGGTAAATTCCGGAACGACACCCACCGTTTCGTGGCTGGGATATGAAGGGAAGCTGTTTCCATGAGTTCGGTACAATCCAGCCAGACGCAAAAAAATGACGATGCCGAAGTATTTGATGCCCTCATTGTCGGAGCGGGATTCAATGGCATCTATCAGCTTCACCGCTTGCGGCAAGAAGGTTTCAAAGTGCGCCTGTTTGAGGCCGGTGCCGACATGGGGGGCATCTGGTACTGGAACTGCTATCCTGGCGCGCGGGTCGATTCTCATATCCCGATTTATGAATTTTCGATCGAGGAGTTATGGCGCGACTGGAACTGGACCGAGAGGTTTCCGGCTTGGGATGAACTGCGCCGCTACTTCCACTACGTCGACAAAAAACTCGATCTCAGCCGTGACATAAGATTTGGCATGCGCGTCAGCGCGGCAGAATTCGACGAAGCGCGCGATCAATGGGTCATTCGCACGACCGATGGCACCGTCGTGCGCGCCCGGTTCTTTATCCTTTGCACAGGTTTTGCGTCGAAACCCTATATTCCGAACTACAAGGGTCTTGAAAGCTTCGCTGGAGAATCATTTCACACGGGATTGTGGCCCCAGGAAGGCGCCAGTTTCACGGGCAAGCGGGTTGGCGTCGTGGGAACCGGAGCGAGCGGCGTTCAGGTGGTGCAGGAAGCCAGCAAGGATGCGGCGCATCTGACGGTGTTCCAACGCACGCCGATCCTCGCTCTGCCGATGCAGCAGCGCAAGCTCGACGTCGAGACGCAGCAGCGGATGAAGGCTGATTATCCGGAGATATTCCGTATACGGCGGGAGACGTTTGGCGGATTCGACATTCTGAGGGACGAAAGGTCCGCGCTGGAAGTGCCGCCGGAAGAGCGCTGCGCGCTTTATGAAAAGCTCTGGCAAAAAGGTGGCTTCCACTATTGGATTGGTGGATTTTCCGACATCCTGACGAATGAGGAAGCAAATCGTACCATGTACGATTTCTGGCGCGACAAGACCCGCGCCCGGATCAAGAATCCGGCATTGGCAGACAAACTCGCACCGATGGAGCCGCCGCATCCCTTCGGCGTCAAGCGCCCCTCGCTGGAGCAGTGGTACTACGAAGCGTTCAATCAGGACAACGTCAGCTTGGTCGATGTGCGCGAGATGCCGATCGTGGAAATAGTTCCCGAAGGAGTGCTTACGTCGGATGGGTTGGTTGAGCTCGATATGCTTGTCCTGGCGACCGGGTTCGATGCCGTGACCGGCGGGTTGACCCAGATCGATATACACGGGACGGGCGGCATAACGCTCAAGGAAAAATGGACCGAGGGTGCACGTACTTATCTCGGTTTCGCGACGTCGGGATTCCCGAACATGCTTTTTCTTTACGGTCCGCAAAGTCCTTCCGGATTCTGCAATGGCCCGACATGCGCCGAAATGCAGGGTGAATGGGTCGTCGATTGCCTCAAGCATATGCGCGAGAATAACAAGGGGCGGATTGAGGCGACCGCTCAGGCGGAGGAAGAATGGGCGCAGCTCCTGAATTCCATCGCCGGCATGACACTCTTTCCCCGGGCCGATTCCTGGTACATGGGCGCTAACATTCCGGGAAAGCCGCGTCAGCTTCTTAATTTCCCCGGCGTACCCATTTATATGGACCAGTGCAATACCGCTGCGGCCAAGGATTATGAGGGATTCGTCTTGGATTGATGGAACTGGGGCGGCCTCCCTACCGTTTTTTGGAGGGCGCGTGCGGGAACGAAAGTGTTTGACGCTGAATCGCCCACATGATTTATTATAATGAATTTGGATAGCATCCGCACGACGGGTGGATGCTGCGTAGACGACGATCTGGAGGGCAGAGAGATGACGACCGACACATTGGTTGGAGATACTGCTTCGACGGTCCCGCTTTCTCAGATGGATGTCAGCGATCCAAAGCTCTTTCAAAGCGACATGATTGGGAGTTACTTCGCCCGGCTGCGGCGGGAAGACCCCGTCCATTATTGCCCCGAGAGCGCCTACGGGCCCTACTGGTCGGTAACGAAATTCAACGACATCATGCAGGTCGAGGTGAACCACCAGACATTTTCCTCGGAGGCTAAACTTGGTGGTATCGCCCTGCAGGACATGCAAAGCGGCGAAGCGGCGCTTGAGCTTGAGATGTTCATTGCGATGGATCCCCCCAAGCACGACGCTCAGCGCAAGGCAGTCAGTCCAGCTGTCGCCCCGTCCAATCTTGTTCTGCTGGAGCCCATCATCCGCGAGCGCGCAGGGATTATTCTCGATTCTCTTCCCATAGGCGAGGAGATCGATTGGGTTGATCGAGTTTCCATCGAGCTTACGACAATGACGCTGGCGACACTGTTCGATTTCCCTTGGGAGGAGCGGCGCAAGCTCACGCGCTGGTCAGATGTTGCGACCTCAACACCAGAGACGGGCGTGGTTTCTTCGTTTGAGCAGCGCCGCGAGGAACTCCTCGAATGTGCGCACTACTTCAAGGGTCTGTGGGACCAGCGGGTCAACGAGCCGCCGAAGCCCGATCTGATCTCGATGATGGTGCATTCGCCGGCGACGCGGGACATGCCGTATCTCGAATTCCTCGGAAACCTGATTCTCCTGATCGTGGGCGGTAACGACACCACGCGCAATTCCATCAGCGGCGGGGTGCTCGCTCTTAATCAGAACCCGGCCGAATATCGCAAGCTGATGGCCGATCCGGATCTCATCCCGAAAATGATCCCCGAGATCATCCGTTGGCAGACGCCGCTGACGCATATGCGTCGGACGGCGCTCATGGACGCCGAAATCGGTGGCAAGAAGATCAGGAAGGGCGACAAAGTCGTCATGTGGTACCTCTCGGGAAACCGGGACGACGAGGTGATCGACCGTCCGAACGAGTTCATCATCAACCGTCCGAATTCCCGTCACCATCTTTCCTTCGGTTTCGGCGTACATCGCTGTATGGGGAACCGCGTGGCGGAGCTGCAGTTGCGCATCATCTGGGAAGAAATCCTGAAGCGTTTCAGCAAGGTGGAGGTCGTCGGCGCACCCGAGAGAACGCTGTCCAACTTCATCCGAGGGTTCACCCATTTGCCGGTGAAGCTGTACGTGCATTAGAGCCGGGCCCGGTCCGGCGCATTAATTCGCGACGGAGCGGCGCTCGCGGTTCGTCGCGAAAACGCCCCAGCCGGCTTTTCACCCGGCATGATTGACAAGAGAAAAAATGCCCACAATCATTTTCATCGAACCGGACGGCGTCGAATATCCGATTGCGGTCAAGAGCGGCACAACCGCGAGGGATGCCGCAGTCAACAACAGTGTGCCGGGTATTGACGGCGATTGCGGCGGCGAGTGCGCCTGCGCGACCTGCCATGTACATGTCGATGCCGCGTGGATGGCCCGGACCGGCATGGCCGAGCCGGGCGGCATGGAAGCCAACTTACTACAGTTTGCCGAGGGTTCGACGGAAAACAGCCGCCTTGCTTGTCAGATCACCATGACCGACGATCTCGACGGTCTCATGTTGAGAATACCTGACGGTCAGCACTAGGGTCCGAACCCTAGTCGCAGTCGGCGCGCGGATTTCGAGGCCCCTCCCCCGATCCTCCCCTTGAAAGACGGGCGTCGACTGCCCCTTGGGTCGAGAGAGATACTCCTGACCCAAACCTTGTCTTCGTGCCGATCTCGAAAGCCGGCAGTGTTGGAATGCTGAATCAGCCAAACTCATTCGCCTTCGAAGGCGCCGCTTTTCTCCAAGTGTTGGTTTAGCGAGCCTGTTCTTATTTTTTCCCGTTCTGCGACGTTCGCTTATTTCGCGAGGGTTCTGTTTTGTGTATGCCGTCTACGGACATTCCGTCGACCACGAATTTGAGCAGTACATGCATGTTTTTTTTGAAGATGCTGTGGCTGACATAGGTTCCCAGCCAGGTTTGCAACTGCTGATAATAGATGGCAAACAGACACCGCGCTGCTTCGACCGGATCGATATCGGCGTGAATTTCGCCGCGCGACTGAGCGGCTGAGACGAAATGGACAAGCTTTTCGATAATCGCTTCTGGAATGGTGAGCACGTCTTTCCGGCGCCCGGGGTTGCCGGAGAAGCTGAGTTCGCGAATTAGCGCGCGGGCAATGACAACATCGCGTCTGTGATATTCAATAAATCCGTCGAACAATGACTCCGTTTGCTCAAGCAGCGGGGCCTTCTTCCGAATTGTTCCATACACTTCCTCTATCAACTGGCTCATTTCATCCTTGAAAACAAGGATGAGGAGGTCTTCCTTTGATTTAGCATAGAGAAATAGTGTGCCAGCTCCGATGTCGGCAGCTTCCGCCACTTCCTGCGTGGTCGTTTCCGTATAACCCTTGATGTGAAACAGAGTACGGGCCGCCGCCGTGATGCGCGCGACCTTTTCCCGCTTGTTGCGCTCTCTTCGCCCTTCCGTCTGCGGACGTTCTCCCTTTGCGGATTTGGATCTGACTTGCTTGCTAGTTTTCGAGGGTGTGTCCATCGAGCGTCCTGATTATTGTGTGGTTGCGTCCAGCGGCCGCCAGGCCCCGTCTGTCAGATTATTTGGCGGCACGGCAAGTATCTCGACCATTCCTGCGCCAATTGTCGGCGAGCCTCGCCGGTTGACAAGTTTGTGCAACGTGCGGAAGATATGAGTCCACTCATAAATGAGTATATATAAGATATGGATGGTTGCGGGTGGATTTGCCAGCCATGCCACTTGAGCCGGGTGTCGAGACAAGAATCAATACGAGTGTAAAGGGAGAAAGCCATGCCGGCACGTACGGGCGCACAGTTTTTGGAGGGCCTCAAGCAACCTCGGGAGATTTGGGTCGGCGACCGAAAGATCGAGAGCGTCGCCGACGACCCCGCATTCGCGGGCGCGGCGCGTGGCGTCGCAGCCGTCTATGATCTCCAGCATAAAGAGGCTGACGCCTGCCTGATGCCGGATCCCGAGACGGGTGAAAAGATCAATGTTAGCCATATGATTCCTCGATCGAGGCAGGATCTGGCGCGTCGTCGCGCGGGGCTGGAAAAAATCGCCGCATATTCAGTCGGCCTGATGGGCCGCACGCCGGACTATATGAATGTGACCTATGCGGGCTTCGCTGGCCGCGCCGAGGAGTGGGCCGTAAATGGCAACGAGGAGGGCGCGGAAAACCTCGTCAACTATCAGAAATATCTGCGCCGCAACGACATTTCGCTGACGCATACGATCGTCAATCCGACCATTGACAAGGCGCAGGGCGACGCGCCGCAACCCGGCAACGATGTGGCCCTTCGCAAGGTTGGCGAAACGGAGCACGGCATCGTCGTGCGCGGTGCGCGGATCCTCGCGACGCTCGCCCCTTTCGCCGACGAGATTGCGGTCTATCCGTCCCATCCCTTGCCGCCCGATTGCGACGAGTACGCGATCTCCTTCTGCATTCCGATGTCCACCCCTGGTCTCAAATTCATCTGCCGGGATTCGTTTTCCGAAAGCAGCAATTTTTTCGATCACCCCATCTCGGGCCGGTTCGATGAGCAGGATGCCTTCGTGATCTTCGACAATGTCGAAGTGCCCCGGAACCGTCTGCACGTCAACTGCAACACCGCCGTCTACAATTCGGTCATGATGCGCAGCTGGTGGCCGAACGTCATGCAGCAGACAACGGTCCGGGCGCTGACGAAACTCGAATTTGCCTGGGGCCTCGCCTCGCGGATGACCGAGGTGATCAACGACGTCAAGCCGCAGACATGGGAGATGCTCGGCGAAATCTGGAGCTATGCCGAATTGACCCGCGCCTGCCTGAAAGCCGCCGAAGACGGGGCTATAGACTATGGCAACGGCGTCTGGCTGCCGGATGCCCAACCCTTCGCCGCCCTTCGCGCGTCGATGCCGCGATGGATGGCGCGGGTCAGCGAAATCATCCAACTCATCGGGTCGCATAACGTCTTCGCCGCCCCGAGCCGCGCTCAACTCGACGATGCCGGTCTTCGGCCGCTCATCGACCATTATCTGCGCGGCGCTGGCGATGTGGGTGCCGAGCAGCGCGCGCGTGTCTTCCGGCTCGCATGGGATTTCGTCGGCACGGGCCTTGCTGGCCGGAACCTCCAGTACGAGCGCTTCTATCTCGGATCTTCGGTCCGTAACTATCAGATGGCCCATCTGTTCGGTGACCGCACCCGCGCCAACGAGTTGGTCGATCGCTTTCTGACCGAGGACATTGGCGCGATGAAAAAAGCGGACCGCCATGTCGCGGAGGCCGTGTGATGAACGGTAACAGCGTAAAAGTCGCGGGCGTCGACATTTCCACCGATCACTGGATCGGCGGAAAGCGTGTCGCCTCGAAGCAGAAATTCGCCAACTTCTCGCCCATCGACGGCTCGCATCTCGGCGATCTGTCGGCGGGCGGCAAGGCGGAGGCGGATGCGGCCGTCGCGGCGGCACGCAAGGCCTTTCCCGCCTGGGCGGCGCTCGGTCCGAAGGGACGTCTGCCGATCCTCAAGAAGTTCGCCGAAGGCATCAAGGCGCGGGTGAACGATCTCGCCGCCGTCGAGACGATGGACAACGGCTCGCTCCTCATGGGCAATGTCCATCGTGTCGTGCCGCGCGCGGCGCAGAATATCGAGTTCTTCGCCGACTGGGCTTTGACGCTTGATGGTCATTCGATCGACTCGCCGGAAGTCGTGAACCATGTGAGATACGATCCAGCCGGCGTCGCGGTTCTCATCACGCCGTGGAATGCGCCCCTCATGCTGACCACCTGGAAGGTCGGCCCAGCGCTTGCAGCGGGTAACACCGTGGTCGTCAAGCCGCCGGAATGGGCGCCGCTCACCTGCTCGCTGATGGCCGACATTGCGCATGCGGCGGGCGTTCCCGCGGGCGTTCTCAATGTCGTGCAGGGGATCGGGGAGGAGGCGGGCGATGCGCTCGTCAACCATCCCGATGTCGACCGCATCAGTTTCACCGGCTCGACCGACACGGCGAAGATCATCGGGCAGGCGGCGGCGCGTTCGATCACGCCCATGAGCGCCGAGCTTGGCGGCAAATCGCCCTTCATCGTCTGTGCCGATGCCGATCTCGATGCGGCCGCGCAGACGGTCGCCGGGCAATACATGAATGCAGGTCAGGTCTGCCTCGCAGGCACCCGCATCATGGTCGAGAAGAAGATCGAGGAAGAGTTCCTGGAAAAAGTGCGTGGCGCCGCAAGCCACATGATCGTCGGCGACCCGCGCGACAAGGATACGCGCGTCGGACCGCTCATTCACAAGGAGCACTTCGCGCGCGTGGCCGGTTTCGTCGAGCGGGCCAGGGCGGATGGCGCCGTACCGCTCTGGGGCGGCAACCGCGCGAATTTCGGCGAACTCTATTTCGAGCCGACGCTCTTCGCGAACATCACGCCGGAGCTCGAGATCGCTCAGCGCGAGGTCTTCGGCCCGGTCCTCACCTGGCAGAACTTCTCCTCCGACGACGAGGTGATCGAGCTTGCCAACAACACGCGGTACGGTCTCGCGGGCACCTTGTTCAGCCGCAACGAAAAGCGCGCGATGGACATCGCCTCGCGCGTCACGGCTGGCACGCTCTGGGTCAATTGCTTCTTCGTCCGCGATCTGGCGGCGCCTTTCGGCGGCGCGAAGGACTCCGGCATCGGCCGCGAGGGCGGCACCTGGAGCTTCGATTTCTACACTGACATAAAAAACATTTCGGTCCGCAAGGGATCGTTCGCCTGAGGGGAGGCACACATGGTTCAGGTCACGGAACTCGGCTATATGGGGCTCGGCGTAAAGAGCCTCAATGACTGGAAGGACTACGCAACGAAGATCCTCGGCCTCGAAGTGGCGGATGAGGGCGAGGCGGGCCGCTGCTATCTGCGGATGGATTACTGGCATCACCGCATCATCCTGGAAGAGGACGGTACGGACGATCTGAATTTCCTCGGTTTCCGCGTCGCGGGCGTCGAGGAATTCCGCGAGATGCACAGGAAGCTTACCAATGCCGGCATCGACGTGCGGATCGGCTCTTATGAGGAAGCGGCGGATCGCCGTGTCATCGAAGTGATGAAGCTCAAGGATGCGAGCGGTTTCCCGATCGAGATTTTCCACGGGCCGCAGGTGCAGTCCGACAAGCCCTTTCACCCCGGCCGCCGCATGCATGGCCGCTTCAAGACGGGCGAGGGCGGATTGGGCCATCTCATTCAGAAGGAAACGGTCGGCTTCGAAAAGACCTATGAGTTCTACAAGCTGCTCGGCATGCGCGGCGGTGTCGAATACCGCATTCCCTTTCCCGGTCTCGACAAGCCCTTCGACCTCATGTTCATGCACTGCAATACGCGCGACCACACGGTGGCCTTCGGTCCGCCCGGCGAAAAGCGCATCAACCACCTGATGCTCGAGGTGGAAAGTTTCGATGATGTCGGCCTCACCTATGAGATCGTCCGCCAGGCGGGCATCCCCATCACCATGATGCCCGGCCGCCACGCGAACGATCACATGTATTCCTTCTACTTCCTCAACCCGTCCGGCTTTATGTGCGAGGTGGGTTGGGGCGCGCGCGAGGCGACGCACCAGTCGGAATATTACCAGCGCGACACCTATGGCCATGAGCAGAACGAAGAAGTCATGAAAAAGGGGCTGATGGAAGTGTGACCGGAGCGTCCATTCCATATTGCCGAATGAAAGAGGGAGGAAAACACATGTCGGTTCTGGACGGTCCGCGCGAGGAATGGCGGCGTATCCTGCATCAGGGAACGCCGGTCTGGGTGAAGCCGGAGGAGGGCGGCAAGCTCCGCCTTGGAGACGGACGGACGGTGGACGAAGCCGCCGCGACCTATCTTCCGCCTTGCGATCCGACCAAGATCATCTGCATTCACCTGAACTACGATTCGCGCCGCGTCGAGTTCAAGGCGCCGCCTCTCGTCACGCCAACCTACTTTCAGAAGCCGCTGACGACGCTCAATTCCCATCGCGGCTTTCTGAACCGTCCGGCCGACTGCCGCTACCTGAACTACGAAGGCGAGATCGCGGCGATCGTCGGCAAGCCGATGCGCAATGTCGCGCCCGATGAAGTGTGGGACTGCCTTGCGGGCTTCGCGCCGGCCAACGATGTCGGCGCGCAGGATTTCCGCGACACGGATGCAGGCTCCATGTTGCGCGTCAAGGGGCAGGACGGTTTCTGTCCCATTGGTCCGGGCATCGTGCGCGGTGTCGACATCCGCAAGGAAAGCGTCCGCACCTACATCAACGGCAAGATGGTGCAGGACGGGCCGGTCAGCGAGATGACCTTTCCGATCGACTACATCTTCGCCGATCTCTCGCGTCACATTACTTTCCTTCCGGGCGACATTGTGCTGACCGGCACGCCCGCCAACTCGCGGCCCATGAATATCGGCGACGTCGTCGAAGTGGAGGTGACGGGCATTGGACGCATCTCGAACACCGTCCAGGAAGTGCCGGCACCCGCGCATGATGTCGGTCACCAGCCGACCGACACCGACGCGGTGCGCCGCGTCGCGCTCGGCCAGTTCTGAGGGATATGAAAATGGCGGAAGCCGTGTCTCTGAAATCGCGTTGGGCGGCTGGAGAGGTGACATTCGGCGCCTGGTGCATGATGCCCGGCGCGCTCGGAGTCGAGGCCGTTTCGTCGCTTGGCTTCGACTGGATACTCGTCGATATGCAGCATGGCTGCATGGACTACGGACAGGCGCTTGATATGATCCGCGCCGCTGACATTCGCGGACTTCCAGCAATTGTACGCGTGCCCTGGAACGAGCCGGGAATCGTCGGCCGCGTTCTGGACGCGGGTGCCCTTGGCGTCGTCGCTCCGATGATTCAGACGGCCGACGATGCGAGGAGTTTGGTTGACTCCTGCCGCTATCCGCCGGTGGGGCGCCGCAGCTTCGGGCCTGTGCGTGTCGGAACGCGCGACGGCGCGGGGTATGCCTTCACGGCCAATGACCGTGTTGCCGTCGTTCCGATGATTGAGACGCGCTCCGCGCTCGATCAGGTCGATGAAATCGTCGGCTTGCCGGGGGTCGATGCCGCCCTGGTGGGGCCGTTCGACCTTTCGGTCGCGCTTGGTCTGCCGCCGGGAGACAATGACGGAAAGCCTGCTTTCGACGATGCCATAAAGACTGTTGTCGCTGCCTGCCGGCGGCACGGCAAGGCGGTAGCCGTCCTGTCGAACGCGATCGTCGCGCCGCTGCGCGTCGCGCAGGGGTTTCAAATGATCTCGGTTACGACGGACATCGCGGCGCTCTCTTCGGCGAGCATGGCGAGTCTCACGGCTGTGAAAGAAAAAACTGGAACAAAAAATGCTGGATAGTGCGACAAGGTCAAAAATCGTTGACGAGCTTTTCGACGTCTACGAGACACGCAGGCCGCTCCGGCGGCTGACCGGAACCTATCCTGGCTTGACCGTCGAGGATTCCTATCTGGTTCAGGAAGAGTTCGTCCGCCGCAAGGTTGACGCGGGCGCGAAGGTGAAGGGCTACAAGGTAGGGCTCACGTCGAAACCGATGCAGGAAATGGCCGGATCTTCGGAGCCGGATTTCAGCGCCATAACCGACGACATGTTCCTGCCTGAAGCGACGCCGATCGATGCTTCCCGGTTTTTCCGCCCGATGATCGAAATCGAAATCGCATTCGTCATGAAGCACGCGCTCAAGGGGCCGGGCGTGCTGCCCGTCGACGTCATCAGGGCGACCGATTTTGTTGTCCCTGCGATTGAGATTGTCGATTTCCGCGTAATGCCGGAGCCCGGTTTCGGCATGATCGACACCGTGGCCGATCTGGCTGCCTGCGGCGCTGTCGTGCTGGGCGCCAATCCGAGACGGCTCGACGCGATCGACGTGCGGCGCGTACATGGCGAATTGAGGTTGAACGGCAAATTGGAAGTCGAGGGCGATGCCTCGGCGGTTCTGGGCAATCCCGTCACGTCCGTCGCCTGGCTTGCGAACAAGCTCGGCCAATTCGGCGTTGTTTTCGAGCCGGGGCAGGTCGTGCTTACCGGGTCCTTTGTGCGGGCAATCCCCGTTAAGGCCGGCGACGACGTTTTGTGCCGCTTCGACCAGGGATTGGGCGATCTGTCGATGAGTTTTACCTGAGTCGTGGACGGCCGGTTACTGCGCCAAACAGGAAAAGTGTCGCGCAATTTCTCGCATATGCAGGTTATATCATTCTGTATAAGGATTAAAAGCACATGAAGCTAGTTCCTTTGATGAAAATTCACGTTCTTGTCGCCTCGCCATTCGACATCGGCGACACGACGCATGGCAAGCGGCTTGTCGCCAACATTACGGGGGGCGCGTTCGAGGGCAATCGCCTAACGGGCACCGTTTGCAGCAGTGGCGCCGACTGGATCGTCATCGATTCCGAGAATTTGGGGCATATCGACGTGCGGATCGTTCTGCAGACGAACGATGGCGCACACATCTATGTTCATTATACGGGCTTTCTCGAATATAACGACAAGTTCGTCACCGCGGCGCTTAGTGGCGGAGAAACGAAAATCGGCGACTCGTATTTTTTGAGCCAGCTGCGTTTCGAGACCGGCGCCGAAAAATATAAATGGTTGAACAGGGTTCTGGGCGTCGGGGAAGGGCGCGTTTATCCCGGCGGCATCGAGTATCAGGTTTACGAGCAGGCGCACGATTGAAACACGCACCCCGGAGAGCGGGAGGTGGCGGGTTGCCCGCTGTTCGTTTATGCGGCGCTGCAAGCGGGCGGCATGGGGTTTCGGTGCGTCGGACAAATTGAGGGAGCACGCATATGGCTGACAACGGAGCGGGAGCCGGTATTCGCTGGGACAAGGAAGTAGACTGGCTGGTCGTGGGCGGCGGCGGCGCCGGAATGGTGTCGGCTCTGACGGCCAATCATCTGGGCCTCGATACGCTGGTGATCGAAAAAGCGCCTTATATGGGCGGCAGCACGGCTCGATCGGGTGGCGTGGTCTGGATTCCCAACAACTACCTGGTGCGCGAAGGCGGGTTACCGGACTCGGAGGAACGGGCCAGGAGCTACATGGCCAGCACGGTCGGCAACCGCGTGCCCTCGGAAGTTCAGGAATCGTTTGTGAAGTACGGTCCGCAGATGATCGAGTTCCTGCGCGATCACACGGAAACGCGCTTCGTTTGGAGCAAGGGATATTCGGACTATTACCCCGAAGCGACTGGCGGCTTCCCTGAAGGCCGCGCCCTGGAAGCCGTTCCCTTCAACGGGACTTTGCTTGGCGCCAATCAGAAATATTTCCGCCCGCCGGTTCTGTCGGGCACTCATTACGCCGGCCTCCTGCTGTTCGAGTTGTTTTCGGTCGCCCGGATGCGCCGTCATTGGGATGGAAAACGCAAGTTCATGAAGGCGGCTTTCAACACGATCACAAACAGGCTGCTTGGAAGAAAAGTGATGACGGCGGGGCAGGGCACCGCCGGTCGGCTCTTTTACTCCATATTGCGTGCCAACATTCCGTTCGAAGTGAATACGGCCCTGACGTCGCTGGTGACGGAGAACGGTCGCGTCGTGGGCGCCGAGGTGTCGAAGGGCGGCAGGACGCTTCGGTACAAGGCGCGGCGCGGCGTGGCGCTGACCGCCGGCGGTTTCGCCCACAATCAGGAAATGCGCGATCGTTATCTGCCGCATCCCACAAGCTCGAAATGGTCGCTTGCCGCCGAAAGCGATATGGGCGATGCCATTCGTGCCGGTGAGAGCATTGGTGCCCGGCTCGATCTGATGGACGACGCTTGGTGGGGTCCGGTCAGTCACGTAAACGCCAACGAGAACCCGCATTTTTGCGTTCTCGAGCGCTCGCTGCCGGGATCGATGATCGTGAATTCCTCGGGCGATCGCTTTGTAAACGAGGCGGCGCCCTATTGCGACGTGGTCACCAGAATTTACGAAATGCATAACGGGACAGATACGTCCTGCGTGCCGGTATGGCTTATCCTGGATAAGGCGTACAAGGATTACTATATGATTGCCTCGAACATGCCGCGCCAGCCCATACCGAAGCGGTGGAACGAAAGCGGCGACGTGATCTCGGCGCCAGACCTTGCGGAACTTGCGGAGAAGATAGGCGTTCCGGCGGATCGACTCGCGAAGTCGATGGAGCGATTCAACAAGCTTGCCGAAACCGGTGTCGATGAGGACTATCATAGGGGCGACAGTGCGCATGACCGCATGTACGGCGATCCCTATTTCAAAAATCCGAACCTGGCGCCGTTGACGAAAGCTCCCTTCTTCGCCATCCGGCTCTATCCCGGCGACATCGGCACGCGCGGCGGGCTTGTTATCAACAGGTTCGGACAGGTGGTCTCGCAGTCGGGGGAGGTTATCGAGGGCCTTTGGGCGGCGGGCAACAGCACGGCGTCGGTCATGGGAAATTCCTACCCCGGACCCGGCGCGACTATCGGACCGGCCATGACATTCGGTTACATTTCTGCCATGAAAGGAGCGGGACTCATCTGACGTTTTAGGTATGTTTGACTTGGAAATTGTCGGCCCGCCAGTTCCGGGAGGGCGGCCTCTTGAAAGTTGCCGTGTGCCTGACGCCCGTCTCGTGGACAGATAGCTAAGCTGACAGCCTCTTCTTTTCGAGCTCCATAGGGCTCAAGTATACCCGAGCGTCGAGTGCCGGCGCAGGAGACCGCAGACGTGTTCGATGTCATCGAACACGTCTACCTTGGCGTGGTCTCTTGTGTGGTCGACCTTGCGGGCGCCCGTTCGATCTGGAGTGACGCATCGGCGCATCCGGCTTTCCACGCCGCCAGACCGCCGTCCGCGGAGCATCGGCGACAAGCTGGGTCGTCGCCCAATTCAGGGGCCAGACCGCCATAGGGCTTCCAGAAGCAGACGCATCAAGCCACCTTGCGTTTGCTGCTCTTTCTCAGGGCCGGTATGACGTGTCTGGCGAACGAACGCATGCTTTCGGCTGCCTTCTCATAGCTCATGCCGCCGAAAAGGAAGCAGGGATTGATGTCGAATTCGCCCAGAAGCGATTTGCGATATTCGAACTTGTCGACGATTTCCTTGGGCGTCCCCCAGGCCGTGACATCGAGATAGGTTCTGGCCATTCCATCCTTGCCGAGCGCGCGAATGGCGTCGACGGCCTGGGCGTAGGACTCGTAGCCCTTGGCATTTTTAAGATGCTCGCCGGCCAGTTCATAGTGATCGAGTACCGAAAGCAGATAGTTGGTCACATATTTCTGTCCCAACTCCTTCGCGCGTGCAGGATCGGTGTCGCAATAGGTGAAGTCGCATATCATGATCGGCGGTGCGTCTTCGCCATGTTGTGTCTTGTACGCAGCCTTGTATTCCTTGACGGCCTCGGCCTGAGCCTCCCACGGCTTTTGAGCGAAGATCACCATCCGCGCGCCAGCCTTCGCGCACTGAAGAACGGATTCCGGCGACATGGCGACCTGATAGATACGCTCCTTGAAGGAGCCGCGCGGATTGGGACGGATTTCGGTCCGCTTCTGCGGATAGAAGGGGCCGCTCCCTTCGATGAAGCCGGTCTCGAGAGCGTCGATAATCATCGGGCTTGCTTCGTCGAAGCGTTGGCGCGCTTCGTCCATATTCACGCCCATACCGGCATATTCCTTGCGCGCCAGGCCGCGACCCATCCCGAAGAGTGTTCGGCCTTGGCAAAGGTGATCCAGCAGGACGACCTTTTCCGCAATCCGAACGGGCACATTCCAGGGAAGGATGACGGCGCCGGTGCCTAGCTTGATGCGTTTGGTGCGCGCCGCCATGTAGCTCAGGAACTGAGTGTTGTCGGGACAAAACGAATAGTCCTCGAAATGGTGCTCGACGGGCCACAATGCGTCAAAGCCGAGTTCTTCCGCCAAAAGCCCGAGACGGATCTCCTCGTCATAGACTTGGCCGTCGGTTACGCCGGAGTTGGCTCTGTCGAAATTCTGAAAAACCATCTGAATGCCGAACTGCATCGGAATATCTCCCTGTCGTAATGATTTCGGTTTCTTGTTTCAGCGGCCCTTATAGTTAGGCCTGCGCTTCTCCATGAATGCCTTGGGCCCCTCGCGGGCATCCTCGGTCTTGAACACGGGTGCTGCGAAGCGCGACTCCATACCCATCGCCTCGCTCTCGGGGCGACCCAGACATTCGCGGGCGGATTTGCGAATTGCCTGAACGGCGATCGGCCCATTCGCGGCGATCTTCTCCGCGAGTTCGAATGCCGCGTCGAGCACCTGGTTTTGGGGGACGACACGATTCAGGAATCCCAGATCGTAGGCTTCCTGCGCGCTGATCAGGTCGCCGGTGAGCAGCAGTTCCATCGCCCTTGCATAAGGTATCTGGCGCGGAAGGCGCACCGTTGAGCCGCCGCCCGGAAAAATCGCCCATTTGACTTCCTGCACACCGAGCTTTGCCGTATCCGCAGCGATACGCATGTCCGTTCCTTGCGCCAACTCCATTCCGCCTGCGACGGCAAAGCCGTTGATCGCGGCGATGACCGGCTTTGTCACATCGAATGTGCGCAACAAGCCCTTGGCCAGGATATTCGGATCAGCCAGAATTTTCTGATCCCATTCGTTTTGCGGTTTGCGTGCGCCATTTATGAGCGGGATGAGTTGCCCGAGATCCGCGCCCGAACAAAACGCCTTGTCTCCGGCGCCGGTGACGATGGCGACGCGGATATTCGCGTCGTCGCGCACCTCTTCCCAATGACCGGCAAGCCTGACCAACATCTCCGGACTGAACGAGTTGCGCGCTTCCGGGCGGTTGAGCGTGATCAGCGCGATATGGCCCTTTTTTTCGAGCAGGGCCGGTTCCATCGTCATGTTCGCGTCTCCTCTGAATAACATATATGTGTTGCTGATCGCATGGATGTAAATTTATCTGGACTCGGGTTGCGCGGCCAGCGAAGATTTATGATCAGGGATTGTCAAATTAAAAGTCGCGCCCTTGAAACCAAATACGACGCTGGGAGAGCGCCAATGATCAAGAAGCCGATATCCGCGGATTCGCACATCACCGAACCTCCGCATTGCTATGTTGATTACATTGATCCCAAATTCCGTGATCGCGCGCCGCGCATCCAGCGGATCGACAAGATTGGCGATGCTTTCATCGTCGATGGTATGGGGTCTCCAGTTCCGATGGGGCTGGTGGCCGCCGCCGGCAAGGATCCGGCGGAGATCACGACAGACGGCGTCGCCTTCGAAGACCTGTGGAAGAGTGGCTGGGACGCCAAGTTCCGCGTTGCGGACCAGGAGAAGGATGGCATTGCGGCCGAGTTCATCTATCCGACGGTCGGAATGGTGATCTGCAACCATCCCGACTTCGACTACAAGAAGGCCTGCTTCGACGCTTATAATCGCTGGTTGCAGGAATACTGCGGGGAGGCGCCTGACCGTCTTTACGGTCTTGCGCAGGTTTCCATGCGATCACCGGAAGATGGCGTTGCGGAAATCAGGCATGCGAAGGAGATGGGCTTCAAGGGTGTGATGATGCCCGGAAACCCCGCCGTCGAGGATTATGATTCAACTGTATACGACAAGGTCTGGGCGACCGCTGTCGAGTGCGACATGCCGCTCTCGTTCCACATCCTGACCGGCAAATCGGACAGTCTTTCGGGGCAGGTCCGGGGTCCGCGTATCAACGGCTTCCTCTCGATCATTCGTGGCTGCCAGGACGTGATGGGCACTTTCATATTCGGCGGTGTCTTCGATCGCTTCCCCGACCTCAAGGTTGTCTGCGTCGAGGCCGATGCGGGCTGGGTTCCGCACTACATGTATCGCATGGACCATGCCTACAAGCGTCATCGCTACTGGATGAAGGCGCCGCCGCTCAAGCGGATGCCGAGCGACTATTTCAACGACAACATCTATGTGACGTTCCAGGACGACTGGGTTGCCTTCAGGATGAAGGATATGTGCAATGTTCGCCGCCTGATGTGGGCGAACGATTTCCCGCATTCGGATTCGACCTGGCCCTGGTCGCAGGCAATGCTGGAAGAGCACACGAAAAATCTGAGCGAGCAGGAACGCAACTGGATATGCCACGACAACGTCGCGGAACTCTACAAGCTCGCCGTTTGACGATCCGTATACTGATGTCAAGGCGCGGATTTTTTCGATTCACGGGGAGGACGTTTTCATGGACTACGATCTGAAGATCGTGGGTGGATTCATTGTCGACGGCACCGGCTCTCCGGGCTATGCCGGAGACATCGGTATTCGCGATGGCAAAGTTGTGGCTATGGGGCAGGCCCCCGCCGGGGCGAGGACGACTATCGACGCCCGGGGGCAGGTCGTTGCCCCCGGCGTCGTCGATATACATACGCATTACGATGCCCAGCTTCTGTGGGACAGGAATCTGTCGATCTCGCCGTGGCACGGCGTGACGACGGTCGTGGTGGGCAATTGCGGGTTCGGCATCGCACCGACGCGCAAGGAGCACCGCGGCCTTATTCTGCGGACGCTCGAAAATGTCGAGGGCATGAGCGTCAGGGCGCTGGAGGCCGGTCTCGGCGACGAATGGGGGTTCGAGACGTTTCCCGAATATCTCGACGTCGTGGAAAAGAAGGGTACGTTGATCAACGTGGCCGTTCTTCTGGGGCATACGCCGCTTCGCCTCTATGCCCTCGGGCCTGAATCCACCGAACGGGCGGCGCGGCCGGAGGAGGTCAGGCATATGAAAAGCCTGATGCGCGAGGGCCTCGAAGCGGGCGCACTCGGTTATGCGACATCGAAATCGCCGACGCATGTGGGCTACGAGGGCAGACCGGTTCCAAGCCGGCTGGCGGCGTTCAGCGAGATACGGGAGATCGCGTCGGCGCTGGGCGAGGCGGGCGAAGGCGTGATACAGGCGACTGTCGGCAAGGAACTGTCATTTGATGAATTCGCGGAATTGAACCGCGTTTCCGGTCGCCATGTCAGTTGGACGGCGTTGCTGGGCGGTGGCGGGGTGCTGAATGTCGGCTCCGCAGCCGAGCAGTTGGCGCGCTCAAACGAACTTCAGTCGGCTGGTTACGCGGTGTTTCCGCAGGTCACCTGCAGGCCACTCAATTTTGAATTTCGATTCGATCAGCCGTTTCTGTTCCAGAGCATGCCGGTCTTCGCGCCGGTGAACAAAGCCGACCGCGCGGAAAAACTGAGGCTTTACGCCGACAACTCTTTCCGGGCGGGATTCCGGGACGCGATGCGTGGTCCGATTCTCAGTGCATGGGACAAGGCGGTCATCGCTTATTGTCCGGATCGGCCGGAGTTCGGAGAACGGCTGGTGTGCGACGTAGCAGCGGAACTCGGATGCAACTCGATCGATCTTGCGTTGGATCTCTCGATTCAAAGCGATCTGCAGACGCGGTTCCGCCTGCCTGTCGCAAACGCCGACGAAGACGAAGTGGCAACGTTGCTGCGCGATTCCTGCACGGTGCTCGGCCTCTCGGACGCAGGCGCGCATGCGAGCCAACTCTGCGATGCATGTTTTTCTACGCATCTTCTCGGAAGATGGGTCCGTGAAAAGCGCGTTTTGACGCTGGAGGAGGCGGTCCGGATGCTGACATCGCGGCCCGCCGAGGTGTTCGGCATCAAGGATCGCGGTCGCCTCGCTGTGGGAATGCCCGCCGATGTCCTGATCTTCGACGCCGAAACGGTTGGCGCAAGTTCCCTTCGCAGGGTCTATGACCTGCCTGCTGGCGAAGACCGGCTGATTTCCGATGCCTCGGGCATTTCGGCCGTCGTCGTCAACGGGACATTGATCCGGCGCAATGGCGTCGATGTGTTGGGCGCCGAAGGTCGTTTGCCGGGCCGTCTGTTGCGCCATGGCGCAGCAGCCTGAGGAGGACGTGAAAAATGAGTCTTGAGGAACTTGCTGTCGTTCGTCAGCTGCTTGCGGGCCTTGTGACCGGGGAGGCTCGTTCTCTTGAGGATTTTCGTACCTCGTATGACGAGGCTGGCAAGGCGTTCGGTCTTCCCGAAGGCGTGACGGTCACGCCGGTTTCCGCCGGCGGGGTTCCCGGCGAATGGCTGGCGCCGGCTGCCGGTGCCGGCAAGCGGGTTTTGCTCTATCTGCATGGAGGAGGCTATGCGCTTGGTTCTCTCGACTCGCATCGCCATCTTGCGGCGCGCGCAGCTCTTGCCCTGAAAGGCCGGGTTCTGCTGATCGACTACAGGCGGTCTCCAGAGCATCCATTTCCGGCGGCTGTCGATGATGCGCTTGCTGCTTATCGCTGGTTGATCGAGACGGGCGTCGACCCGGTGAAGCTCGCTGTGGCGGGAGATTCAGCCGGCGGCGGCCTGACGGTTGCCGTGCTTCTGGCGGCGCGCGATGCCGGTCTCGGACTTCCGGCTGCGGCCGTTTGTATTTCGCCGTGGGCCAATCTTGAAAATAAAGGTGCCTCTTATGGCGCGAAAGCGAATGTGGACCCGATGGTGCGCCATGCCGATCTTGAGCTGTGGACGGCGGCCTATCTGGGAACTTCAACCCCGCGCAGGACGCCTCTGGCATCGCCGGTATATGCCGATCTCAAGGGATTGCCGCCATTCCTGATTCAGGTAGGCAGTTCGGAGGTTTTGCTCTCGGATAGCCACTTATTGGCCGATAGATTGAAAGAGGCTGGCGTATCCGTCAATCTCCATGTCTGGCCGGAGATGATTCATGTCTGGCACTGGTTTGCGCCGGTCTTGAGCGAAGGCCGCGCGGCGATCGACGAGCTGGCCAGCTTCCTGGATACAAAGCTCGGATGATTATGGCGCTGTATCGTCGTCGATTTCAAGTTGGTCCTCGTCGTCTACAGTCTCCTTAAAGCCTTGCCCGTTTTGTGAGATGTGCTCGGCGATAGCGTTTTTCAGTAACGCCGTGAACGGTTGTTTACGATTGCGAAAATACTCGTTGGGAGCGGCTATGCCGATCGCGACCGAGCGTCCGGACGGACCCATCGGAATGGGCATCGCCAGCATAGTCGCTCCCGGCGTCACGAGATCGCTGTAAAGCGCAAGCCCGCGTTTTCTGATTCTTTGCAGTTCGTCTTCGATCTCCTGCATCGATTCCCGCCGCTCCGGCATGGCGGCAAGGGCATCATGAATCAGACGTCTCGCTTCGGGCAACGGAAGTTCGCTCAGCAGAACGCGGCCAATCGTCGAAAAAGCGAGCATTCGCTTGGTGCTTGGCTTGACATGGAAGCGGATGGGCGACGTACCTTGAATCACCTTCACATATTGAGCATAAGCCCCTAGACGCGCAGCGAGGATGATCGTGCATCCCGTATCGGCCGAAAGCCGTCTCATAAGGCGCTGGACATTCCGGATCGGTAACGCCTCGGCTTCCACCCAGTTTCCCAGCAGAGATATCCGGATGCTTGGAAAAAAAGTCTTGCCCCGGTCGTCGTGCTCCAGATAACCGAGGCTCACGAGGCTTTTCAGAAGGGCGGCGGTGCTGGAATGAGGATAACTCAGCGCCTGCGCTACGTCTTGAATCGTCACCGGGCGTCTTACTTCGTCGAAATACTCGAAAATCTCCAGAACACGGGTCGCGGATTTTACCGTTGCAGCCGACGGCTGTTCGGATTTGAGGACATTAGCGTTCATGCGACAACTCTGATTTATATGGTCTCTTCCGCGTCTCGTTTTTCGTTTGTTTCCTCAAAGAAAGAGCGCGAGGCGCGTGCCATCCTCGATCGCCCTCACAGCATCAAGTTGTTGAGGCTTGTCGACGCCGCCGATCATGTGAACGGGTTTGCCCAAGGACTGCGCCAACGACAACGCATCGTCCGCCGATTCCTGTCCGGCGCAGACGACAATCGTGTCGACTTTCAAAGTCTGCGGTTTACCGCCTGCCTCGATGTGGAGCCCGGTATCGTCGATTTTCCGATAGGTTACATCGCCGGTCATCGTAACGCCGCGGAACATCACCTCCAGAAAATTCGCCCATCCCCTGGTCTTGCTCAGGCTGGCGCCGAAGCTATCGCGCGGCTTGCGCTGGAGAAGATGAATCTTGCGCGATGAAGGCCATTGATGATTGGCGGGCAGCAAAGCGCCTGGCTGCGTATAGCTCAGATCAATTCCCCACTCGGCGGAAAATCCCTCGACATCGGGATGTGACGGATCGTGTGGACCATGCGGATGGGACAGGAGTGCTGCCACGTCGAAGCCAATGCCACCGGCGCCGATAATGGCAACCTCGGCACCGACGCGTGCGGTGTTTGTGATTGCCTCTACATAGGTCATAACCGACGGGTGATCCGCACCCGGAATGTCAAGACGGCGCGGGCGAACGCCGGTTGCGACGACGATTTCGTCAAATCCTCCGCTCTCCAGATCGGCGAGCGCAGCCGGTCGTCCGCAGCGGACATCGATGCCCAGTTCGTCGAGCCGGTTCCTGAAATAGCGGACAGTCTCGGCATAATCCTCCTTGCCGGGAATCCGCTGTGCCAGATTGAATTGACCGCCGATATCGATGTCGGCTTCGAATAGTACCACCTTGTGGCCGCGTTCGGCCGCCGTCACCGCGCAGGCAAGACCCGCCGGGCCGCCGCCAAGGACCGCAATGTGCTTTCCTCTGGCTGCTGTCGCGATCTTGAACTCGACTTCGCGGCATGCGGCGGGATTGACCATGCAGGTCGTCAGTCGTCCGGTAAAGGCATTGTCGAGGCAGGCCTGATTGCAACCGATGCAAGTATTGATTTTCGACGATGCGCCCGATGCCGCTTTCGCAACAAAATCGGGATCGGCCAATAGTGGACGCGCGAGCGAAACCATGTCGGCTTGTCCGTCTGCAATCAGTTGCTCCGCTTGCTCCGGCGTATTGATCCGATTGGACGCGACCACGGGTATCGCGACTTCTGCCTTGAGCCGCTTGATCGCCCAGGTGAAAGCTCCGCGCGGCACCATATGAGCGATCGTCGGCACACGCGATTCATGCCAGCCTATGCCGGTATTGAGGATGTTTGCTCCGCTTACCTCGACATCTTTTGCGAGGGCTGCGACGTCCGGCCAGGAATTACCCCCCTCGACAAGATCTAGAACGGATATCCGGTAAACGATAATGAAGTCCGGTCCGCAATGCTTGCGGACACGCCCGACGACTTCAACCGGCAAGCGTCGCCGGTTTTCCGCCGAACCGCCCCAACCATCTGTGCGCTGATTTGTGCGCGCCGCAGTGAACTGATTGAGAAAATAGCCCTCCGAACCCATGACTTCAACGCCGTCATATCCGGCTTCGCGTGCGAGTGCCGCGGCAGTGCCAAAATCCTCGATGGTCTGGAGGATTTCATCTTCACCCAGGGCGCGGGGCGCAAGCGGATTGATGCGGGACCTGACTGCGGAGGGAGCCACCAGTTCGGCATGCCGGCTGTACCGGCCCGCATGCAGGAGCTGGAGAACGATCTTTCCGCCCTCATCGTGGACAGCGCGTGTGATCACACGATGACTCTCAACGAGGTCCTCAGTCATGACCGACGCGCGCTCTGCAAGCCTTCCCGCCCTGTTCGGCGAGATACCGCCGGTAACAAGAATTCCGACGCCGCCCTTTGCGCGTCGTGCGAAGAATTTGGCCTGTCGCTCGAAACCGTCCGGCATCTCCTCGAGGCCGGTGTGCATCGATCCCATCAAAACGCGGTTTCTGAGCGCAGTAAACCCGAGATCGAGCGGTGCAAGCAGATGAGCAAAGATATCTGGCGTTTTTTTCACTTCGACCAATTTCCGTCCGTCAGGGCTTGAATGCCGCTTTGGCCTGAGACAGCACGACATTACCGTTTTGCGTCTCGGCCTGCACGATTGCGACTCCGTCGCCCGTTTTCCACATCTTCGTTATAATGGTGTCGCCGAAATAGACCTGAGCGGCAAAGCGTCCGCTGAGAGATTTGAAGCGGGCAGGATCGTTGCCGCAAAGCTCGCGCAGGACCGCGCGGCCGACAAAGCCATATGTGCAAAGCCCGTGAACGAAGGGCTTTTCAAAGCCGCCCAGTTTGGCGAAGTCCGGATCAATGTGGATCGGATTGCGGTCGCCCGAGAGGCGGTAGATTGCCCCTTGCTCGGGGCGCGTCACATCCTCGACCACGGCGTCAGGCGTCCGATCCGGCGGCGTCGAGTCGACGCCCGAAGGGCCGCGCTCTCCGCCGAATCCGCCGGCGCCGCGCACAAATAGTGTTGCGTGAGTTTTGAAGAGGGGCCCCTTCTCGTCGGAACCTGTGCTCTCAACCCCGATAACGGCCGCCTTGCCTTTGTCCCAAACCTCGGAAACGCGTCCCGTTACCTTGATCTTGGCCGATGAGGGCAGGG
This sequence comes from Parvibaculum sp., assembly GCF_030694575.1. Taxonomy (GTDB): domain Bacteria; phylum Pseudomonadota; class Alphaproteobacteria; order Parvibaculales; family Parvibaculaceae; genus Parvibaculum. The sequence goes on along the minus strand of NZ_JAUYUS010000052.1, from coordinate 60,637 downwards.
GACGCAGCAACTCGACGGATTGCTCGCCATGCAGCAGCATTTCCAGCTTCATCTCGACGCCGCTCATCAGCCCGGCGAGCCCTCGCCCGCCAGGGATGACGGCGTAAGTCGGCAAAACTTTCGGTCCCCGGCCTTCGTAAATGAAATCAAGCCCGTCGGCGGGACGAGCGCCGACGCCGAGTGCATAGAGCATCGTGTCCTTGTCGGACCATTCCACATCGACGGCCGGAAACGTCATGCCGACCAAATCCTTCGAAATCGCCTTTTTTCCGCTCATTGTCGCGATCCTGTTCTTGAATTGTTATTCCTCGAATTGTTATTCCTCGCCAGATCAAGGCTTCTTGCCATCCGGTGGCCAGGCGACGACGCCATCCTCAAGCGGGATTTTCAGGCTTTTGAGCAGTTGCGAGAAAAGCGTCCAGTTGCCGATGGCGACAACCAGTTCGATGCGTTCTTCGGCCGTTTTCAGGTGTGCCGCACAGGCAGTCCATGTGGCGTCCGAAATCATGCCGCCGTCGAGCGTCTCGTCGGTCGCGGCGAGAACGGCGCGGTCGGCGTCTGACAGGCAGGAAGCATTTTTCCAATCCCGCGTGGCGACCAGATCCGCCTCCGGAATGTCCAGCATGCGGGCGACCCGCCAATGTTGTGTCCATTCATAGAGCGATTTTGTCTTCCAGCCGATACGCATGATGATGAGTTCGCGCAGTCTTGCATCGAGCTTGTTGCCCTGGAAAAGCAGGGTGTTCAGCGTCGAGGCAAGCTCGCTCGCTACATCGGGATGCCGGAGCAAGACCCTGAAGACGCTGAGTGGCGCCATTTGTTCGGATATGCCGGCCTTCGCGGCCGCGGCCGCCGCTTCCGCCATCGACAGCAGGGGAACCCTGGGCGTTTCATCGGTCATTATTATTTTGTCCTCCCCAAAATTTTGCGAAGCCGGAAGTTTAGGGCTTCGCATCCTACCTTTGAGCCTCTATAACACATACGAAGATAAAAAAATATATATGTGTTATCGACGCGTCGTCGGCGCCGACACGAAACAGGGAGTTGAAAATGTTGCCGAAAAAATCGATGGCGATGGTGCAAACGGCTCCGCGCAAACTCGAAGCCCGCGATTTACCGATCCCCCAGATCGCCGACGACAGCGCCATCCTCCGCATCGAAGCCTGCGGCATTTGCGGCAGTGATTACGAACAATACGAAGGGGTCTTGCAGACTCCGATGCCGGTGATTCCGGGCCACGAACCTCTCGGGATTATCGAGGCAATCGGCGACAAGGCCGCCAGGCGCTGGGGCGTCGATGTTGGTGATCGGGTCGCCATCGAGACGATGTTGTCATGCCATTGCTGCGACACCTGTGTCGGCGGGCATTATCACCTCTGCGACCGTCGCCAGATCTACTCATATATTCCGCTCACGGAGTCACCGGGCCTCTGGGGTGCCTATTCGCAATATATGTATCTCGCGCCCAACACGATCCTTCACAAGATGGACAAGAACCTTCCGGCGGAACTGGCGGTCATGTTCAATCCGCTGGGCGCCGGTTTCCGCTGGGCGGTAGAGATTCCGCAGACGCAGGTTGGCGATACCGTTTTGATTTTTGGGCCCGGACAGCGCGGGCTTGCGAGCGTCGTTGCCGCACGTGAAGCCGGCGCGGGAAAGATCATAGTCACGGGGCTTGCGGCCGATTCAAACAAGCTCCAGATGGCGCTTGCTCTGGGCGCCGATCACATCATCGACGTGCAGAACGAAAATGTTGTCGATCGCGTGCGGGCGTTGACAAACGGAAAGGGCGCGGACGTCATCGTTGAGGTTACATCCTACGCGACTCAGCCGGTCCGTGATGCGCTGGATTGTGTCCGTATGGGCGGAACGGTCGTCCTTGCCGGCGTCAAGGGATTTAAGCCCGTCTCCGATTTTGTGTCCGACCTTATCGTCATGAAGGAAATCACCATCAAGGGCGCGATCGGCGTTACGTCGTCGGGATACAAGAAGGCGATCGAGATGATCGAGCGCCGCAAATATCCTCTTGAGCTCATGCACACTCATAATTTCGAGCTTGAGGAAGCTGAACTGGCGATCAAGACGCTGGCGCGCCAGATCGAGGGGCAGGAATCCGTCCATTCCTGTCTCATTCCGGCGACTTGATCTGTCTACAGAATATTTTCTACGGAAGGTGTGCGGCGGATCAACGACAAGGCTGCGTGCCGGGGCAATGATGATGAGGGCAGTTTCGTGAAGAATTTCAGCGACAAGGCTGCGATCGTCGGGATCGGCGAGACCGGCTATGTAAAAGGGTCGGACCAGACGGCCGTGGCCATGATGCTCGACGCCGCCAGGCGGGCCATCGCGGATGCGGGGCTGAAGCCCGGGGACATTGACGGCATGGTGCCGCCGCCCGTCTATACAACCTCGGAGGAATTGGCCGCCAACCTTGGCGTTGATGTGCTGCGATATGCCTCGACGGTCAACATGGGAGGCGCGAGCCCGACCACGGCGTTGCAGAATGCCGCCATGGCCGTGGCCTCCGGTATCTGCGACAACGTGCTGGTCACGCTCGGCTGGAACGGCTACTCGGCGCTGCGTCCAAAAGCGGGGGTGCCGCCAAGCCGGCCGATGAATATGAACACGCTGACCTCGACCATCCGGGGTTACTATCTCCCCTATGGCGTTCTGTTGCCGGTGCAGATGTATGCTTGGCTCGCGACGCGGCACTCGAAACTTTACAATGTTGGCCCCGAGGCGACGGGTTGGATTGCGATGGCGTGCCGCAAGCATGCCCAACTCAACGACCGCGCCCTGACCTGCGGTCAACCGATGACGATGGACGATTACATGCGGTCGCGCATGGTGTCCTCGCCGTTCCGTTTATACGATTGCTGTCTCGAAACGGATGGGGCTTGCGCCGTCGTGGTGACGAGCGCTGAGCGGGCGAGGGACTTGCCTCACAGGCCGGTCTATATCTCCGGTGCGGCCGAGGGCCATCCTTATCCTGCCGACGATATTCCGTCACGGCCGGATCCTTTCAAGATCGGTTTGAGCTACGCCGCGCCGCGCGCGTTCGCCATGGCTGGCGTGACACCGAAGGACATGGACTTTCTGCAGGTCTACGACTGTTTCACCTATGTTGTGCTGCTCCAGCTCGAAGCCCTGGGTTATTTCGAGCCGGGTGGCGCGCTCGATTTCGTCAAGGATGGACAGATCGAGCTCGGCGGTAAGCTCCCGCTTAACACGCATGGCGGACTTTTGAGCGAGGCACATGTGTGGGGCCTCAATCATGTGCTTGAGGCGACCCGCCAATTGCGCGGCGATGCGGGCAAGCGGCAAATTCCGGATGCCGAAATCGGACTCGTGACCGGATGGGGCGATCTCGGCGATGGTAGCCTCGCGATTTTGAGGAGGTAAAAATGGAAATTGAGCAACCCAAATATCCTCAGCCCGCGACCGTCGATCCGGTCGATGCGGAGTTCTGGAAGCTTTGCCAAGACAGCGTCCTGCGTTTTCAGCAGTGCAGCCATTGTGACACCTGGCGGTTCCTGCCGCGTTACATGTGCGCGAAATGTAGCTCGCCGGATTACGAGTGGAAGCCGAGCGGCGGGCGCGGCCGCATTTTTTCCTGGACGGTGACCTACCAGCCCTTTCATCCGGCTTTTGCACGCGACGTGCCCTACATAGCTGCGGTCGTGGAATTGGAGGAAGGCGTTCGCATGGCGACGCGCTTGCTCGACTGCGACCCGGAGGCAGTTGAACTGGACATGCCTGTGGTCCTTGTCTTCAAGGATATCGGCGACGGATTCATGCTTCCGTGTTTCAAACCTGCCCCGAAATAAAAGCAAAGCCAATCGCCATCTACGCATCGGAGATCGAAAATGGATCTGGCATACGGCCCCAAATACGAGGCCTTCCGGGAAGAAGTCAGGGCGTTCCTGACGAAATACAAGAGTCAGGCGCCTAAGGGGCTCGGTGCTGCCGGGCGCCCGTCTCCCGAAGCCTGTTCCTGGCAGCAACTGCTGATCCAGTACGGCTATGCCGCGCGGACGATTCCGAAAGACTACGGCGGTTATGGTGCCAAGCCGGATATTCTCGAATCGCGCATCATCGCGGAGGAATTTTCCGCTGCTCGTGTGCCTTCGGCGTTGCAGAACCAGGGTATCTCCATGCTGGTGCCGACGCTTCTGGAACTTGGCACCGAGGAGCAAAAGAAAAAATGGGTGAAGCCGACGCTTCGCGGCGAGGTGGTCTGGTGCCAGGGATATTCCGAGCCGGGTTCGGGTTCGGACCTCGCCAGCCTTCAGACAAGGGCGACTGTCGATGGCGACGATTTCGTCATCAACGGTCAGAAAATCTGGACCAGTACCGCGCATGAGGCGGACATGATCTTCTGCCTGGTGCGCACTGAGCCCGACAAGCCGAAGCATGAAGGCATTTCCTATCTGATTTTCTCGATGAAAACGCCCGGCATCGAAGTCCGTCCGCTCACCACCATGACGGGCCATGCCGAATTCAACGAAGTCTTCTTCACCGATGTGCGCGTACCGAAGACGCAGATCGTCGGCCAGCGCGGGCAGGGGTGGTTCGTCGCCAACGCAACGCTGAAACACGAACGCGGAATGCTGGGTGATCCGGCCGCTATGGAAACCAGGTTCCAGGCCCTTGTCGATCTGATGCGCGAGGAGACTGTCGACGGGCAGCGGGCCATCGACAATCCAATTTTCCGGGACCGCCTGGTAAGGCTTCAGGCAGAACTTGCCGCCATGAAGTTCAATGGGCTCCGGCTGCTGACCAGCGCCAGCAAGGGCGAAGATTCCGGCTTGGCGCGCCTGATCGTGAAGCTTCAATCCTGCGAACTTACCCATCAAATATCGGCGCTCGCGATCGACGTCATGGGAGAGTTTGGCGTTCTCTACGACGACAGCCCCTATCTGCGCAGCCACGGCTCGTGGCAGTGGGGATACATGTTTCAGCTTGGGCTCATCATCGGCGGCGGTACGGCGCAGATTCAGAAAAACATTATTTCGGAACGTGGGCTTGGAATGCCGCGCGAACCGAAGCTGGCAAAATAGGAATTTATCCGATGGAATTTGCATTGTCGGAAGAGCAGCGCATGTTGCAGGATAGCGTCCGCCGTTTTCTTGAACAGAATGCGCCGCTTGACAAGGTACGCCTTGCCGCCGGGAACACGCATACCGTTCAGCGGTCCCTGTGGGCGGGCGCCAGCGAGCTGGGTATCCCTGGAATGCTGATTCCGGAAGATTTTGGCGGCATGGGTCTTGGGTTTCTCGACGCGGCGATCGTTTACGAGATGTTCGGTCGGCATGTGGCGCCGCTGCCTTTCCTTGGGGCCGCCGTCATGGCGCCGCTCGCGCTGATGCTTGCAGGCAGCGAGGCCCAGCAGGAAAAGTGGCTTCCAAAAATCGCCGCGGGCGAGATTGTCGCAGGCGTGGCCGTCACGGAAAGAATCGGCATCCGCGAAGGTGCCGGCGTGAAAGCCCGGAAGGGAACGCTCACGGGCAAGTCCCTCTTCGTGATCGACTGGGCTGAGGCCGATCTCTACATCGTGGCCGACAGCGACCATGGACTTCATCTCGTTTTGCCCGACGCGAAGGGTTTGTCGCGGCGGGCGCTCAACACCATCGACAAGACCCGATCGGTTGGCGAACTTGTCTTCGATCGGGTCGCGGCTGAGCCCTTGCGCCTATCCAGCGCCGACGCGGTTGCGCGGGTGATAGATGCCGGTAGGGTCATGCTTGCCGCCGACACCCTCGGCGCGGGTCAGATGATGATCGAGAAGGCGGTAGCTTATGCGGGAGAGCGCAAGCAGTTCGGCCGTGTGATCGGGTCGTTTCAGGCCGTGAAACACCTCTGCGCCGAGATGGCGGCCGCTCTCGAACCATCGCGTTCGCTGGTGTGGTATGCGGCCCATGCGCTGGACGAGGTGCCGGGCGACGCGCGCCTCATGGCATGTCATGCCAAGAGCCATTTGTCGGAAGTGGGCCGCTTCGTCGCGCGCACCGCGACCGAGGTTCATGGCGGCATGGGCTTCACCGATCTGCTTGGCCTGCATTACTGGTTCAAGCGTATTGGTTTCGATCGGCAGCTGTTGGGCGGGCCGGAGCTGGTTCGTCTTGAAGCGGCGCGCTTGCAGGGCTGGGCTGCCTAGACCCCGATCCGGGTATCGGGAAGCATGGATACGGTTGTCGATGAGTGTTGCCGCGACTCACGACGCGGTAATATTCGCATCGGCCCGGCAATGGGGAGAGAGGCGGATTTATCGCGGCGAACCTTTCGCCGAAATTTTTGAAAGAGGCGGACAATTCGGTCTTTTGCCCACCCGGATAAATTCATTATAATAAAAATACAATCACCCGGATCGTCGCCGCGAAAGGTCTGTAGATGGATATCGAGCTTACGAAAGAGGACGATGCCTTCCGCGCGGAAGTCCGCCGGTTCATTTCGGAAAAACTCCCCAGGGAGCTCGCGGAGAGAGAGACAGTGGGCGCGTCTGGCGAGCGCGGTGCGCTCAGGCGCTGGCAGAAGGACCTCTTCGAGAAAGGCTGGGTAGCGGTCAATTGGCCCAAGCAGTATGGCGGCACCGGATGGACGCCGATGCAGAAGCATATTTTCAATGAGGAGATGGCCGCCGCTAACGCGCCGCGTCTTTCGCCTTTCGGTCTGTCAATGGTAGGCCCGGTGATCTACACCTTCGGCAATGAAGACCAGAAAAAGCAGCATCTGGCGGGCATTCTTACCGGCGATGTCTGGTGGTGCCAGGGCTATTCGGAGCCGGGATCCGGATCGGACCTCGCCTCGCTGAAGACTAGGGCTGTGCGCCAGGGCGACCATTACATCGTTAACGGCCAGAAAATCTGGACGTCGTACGCCCACGAAGCCGATTGGATATTCTGTCTCGTGCGAACGGATGAGACCGCTAAACCGCAGGAAGGTATCTCGTTCCTTCTGATCGACATGAAGACGCCCGGCATCGAGGTGAAGCCCATCATTTCAATCGATGGCCTGCATCACTTGAACGAAGTTTTTTTTACTGACGTCAAGGTGCCGGTGACGAATCGCATCGGCGATGAAAACAAGGGCTGGACCTACGCGAAGTTCCTGCTCGTCAATGAGCGCACCGGCATTGCAGGTGTTCCTGAGTCCAAGCGCAAGATCGCGCACCTCAGAAAAATCGTGAAACAGGAAAGGCTCGGCGATGGCGCGGCGCTGGCGGACGAACCGGCATTCATGACGAGGCTCTCCGAAATCGAGGTAAAGCTTACGGGTCTCGAATATACCAATCTGAGGATCGTCGCGGAGGAGGTGGCGGGCCGCCCTGCGGGCCCCTCTTCTTCGACCTTGAAGATTGTCGGGACCGAAGTTCAGCAGGCGTTGTCGGAGCTTGCCGTCGAAGCAGCCGCCTTCTACGCCATGCCGTTCCAGAGGGAACATTTGATGGGAATCGCCAATGAAGCGCCCATCGGGCCCGCCTATGCGGTGAGCGTGACAAGTGCCTATAATTTCGGTCGCGCCGCTTCGATTTATGGCGGCTCGAACGAAATCCAGCGCAATGTCATCGCAAAGGCCGTTCTGGGACTTTGACGGACCATCCGGGATGCGTCCCTTTTTTATGTCAGTCCACCAACCCTTCAGGCTCAAGCCGTCCGCGAATAGCGCTTGAGCTGTTGATCGACATTGCCGAACTGGGTTTCGATCATGGTGAGGTGCTTGTCGTCTCCCAGGCGCGGCCGGAGAACATCGTGCGGCGGTCGACGGCGAAGGCGCCGTCTTCTGGAACAAAGAGAAGATGGCGGACAATCGCGAACTTTTGGACCGGATCAAGGAAGTGGCGGTGCTGGAGCCGCAACCGGAAGTCCATGTCCGGGGCGACCGGAATGCGGGCTTCGAGTTCATCGGCCGGGTGACTGTCACCTGTCAGCGCGACGGCATCCAGAAGGTCGCCTTCATCACCGAGCCCGTCTCCGGCGCGGCGCAGCAGGAGTGAACCCATGGCCATGAATGTCGGCGACGGCAAGGAAGACGACGTGATGATGGAGGTCAACACGACGCCCCTGATCGACGTCATGCTGGTGCTGCTGATCATGCTGATCATCACCATCCCGATCCAGACCCATGCGGTGAAGCTCGACATGCCGCAGAACCTGTCAGCCCCGCCGCCCGAGACGGAGCCGCAGGTCGTCGATCTCGAACTCGACTTCGACGGCACGGTGTTCTGGAACGGTGTCCCCGTCCCGGACCCCGGCGCGCAATGCCTTCGCGACGGTCAAAGACCCGAACCCCACGTCACTCGCGCAGATATGGATCGTCCTCACCAGATGAGCGGTCCATTGACCATATCCGAACCGGAATAGAAGGCTCCGGCGACTTATCTCTTTTTCGAACCGGTCCCATGAAATGGCAAAACACAGAGCAATATGAGTGGCTTCAGGCCTTATCGGCGCATGGGCTTGCGTGGGAATTTTTGCGCCGCAATCGCGCCTACAGGAGCGCGGCTGCAAATCTTGGCGTGACGTGGCCGCCGGATGGCAGCCCGCCCGATGAGACCTGGTCCGCCGGCGACCAAATGTCCGAGGCACGGGAATGGGGCTTGCTCCTTTTCGAAACGCCCGATCGCGACGCGCGCGAGGCGAATATTTTCTGGATGCCGGAGTTCTGCCCGAGTGTTCTTCCGGTCGTTGCGAGCCAGAATGTCGGTCACGTGTCGGGCCGGTTTCTGAATTTAAGCCGCCTGCGATGCCGCAATGTCCTCATCCCCGGAGAAGACATTCAACATCTTCTGTGCGCCGACCAGGGCCGGTTCCTGCAACTGTCTGTTACTGGCGAATGCCTTACGCGCCCGGTGCAGGTGCTTGCGAACGTCTTGCCCATGACGCCCTATTCGGAGACAAGATGGCGCGGCTTCAGGCGGCTGAACGACCTTGTGTGCACCGAGACGCTACGAACGAAATTTTATCCGCCGGACCTTGGCGCTCGACGCCTCTCCCGAGTTCTGCAGGCGCTGGACGGCTATCTCGCTGGAGCATCCCAGCGCGAGGTCGCGATTGCGCTGTTCGGTGCGGAGCGTGTCGAGGCGGACTGGCGCGATCCGCGGAACCATCTCTGCGACCAAGTGCGCCGCGCCATCAGGCGTGGCCGTGACCTCATGAATGGCGGCTATCTGAAATTGCTGCGGTGAAGGAACTCAGTGCGCGCCGGCATTGAGGAGATGACGGTAGCCTTTTTCCGACATCCATCTGGCGCGGCGTAAATGGCTTGCCAACGCGTTGCGTGCCCTTTCGGCCTCACGCGTGGGGTCGATGCCCAGAACGGTCCTCGACATCGCCTCATCCGACGCTCCAGCCGCGACCGCGTCGAGCAATCGCAGATAGACGATCAGATGACGCTCGTCATAGTCGGTGATGGTCTCCGACCAGGGGACATCGTCGGCGATCTCGGGATTGAGTTCCGGTTTGGACATGTCCCGCTCCGCTCATTGTTCCGTTGTTACCAGATAACATATTATAGTTGATAAACTTAAAGTATGTAATCCGCTGACCTTGGCGCATGGATATGCGCAAGACGGTCGGCGGCAATGTCAGGCGAATCAGGCTCAAAAAGGGTCTGACCCAGGAGCAGTTCGCCGAGATTTCCGGTTTCAGCCAGCAATACATCAGCGGGCTCGAACAAGGCCGCCGCAATCCAACCGTCGTGACGCTTTATGAACTCGCGACCGCGTTGGGTGTCAGTCATCTCGATCTCCTGCGTCCGGACAGATCGGGCTGAGACTCGATCACCTTGTTTTTCGGATGTGGCGAAGGGCGATCTCGTCCCATCAGTCAAGTTCGCACCGCATCAAAATATCCTAAAATGGGATAATCCGAAACTGGGATTATTTGATCGGACCGTTTCGCTTCCAGCCGGTCCGGCCGAATGTCCAAGACCCTTCGCACGCCGCGTCAACGAAAGCTGCTGGCGCTGCTGATCAAGCTTCGCAAGGCGAAGGGCCTGACGCAGGCGGATGTCGCCGCGCGGCTCAAGCGCACCCAGTCCTTTGTCGCCAAATATGAAGGCGGCGAACGCCGTCTCGATATCATCGAATTCGTCGACGTCGTGCAGGCGCTTGGTGATGATCCCGGTGACGTTCTCAAGGAACTTTACAAGCCCAAGGGCTAAGGTCGCCGCGCTCTCGCGCGGCGTCTTTCTTTGAAGCGTCTCCCCGTCACGCGTGATGGGCGGCGCTCCCTTCTAGGCCCGCCGCGGCAGGCCGCAACCCTCCGCTTGCGCTCCGGGTCCTCCACTCCGTTCCGGCCTTCGGTGCGTCCCGCCTCTGACGGCGGGCCTTCCGGTCGCTTTTCGCCGCCCATCCCGCTTCCGGGAGAGACGCGGCGGGATTTGACGGGAGCTGGCCGATGCGCGGAGAACATAATCGTCAGGCCGGGAGGCAGGCGGGGCCGCAGCTTTATGCCGATGTGACGGCAAAGATCGTCGCGGAACTGGAAGCGGGCCGGGTGCCTTGGGTGCAACCCTGGGACGGGGCCAAGGCCGGGCTCGGTTTGCCGCGCAATGCGGCGACGGCGAACGCCTATTCGGGGATCAATATCCTGATCCTCTGGAGCGCCGTCATCGAGCGAGGCTTTACCGTCCAGAACTGGCTTACCTTCCGGCAGGCACTCTCGCTCGGCGGGCATGTCCGCAAGGGCGAGAAGGGCGTGACCCTCGTTTATGCCGACCGCTTCACGCCGAAGGCGGAGCGCGAACGCGCGGCGGCGGACGGCGACGAGGCCCGGAGCATCCCCTTCCTCAAGCGCTTCACCGTCTTCAATGTCGCGCAATGCGACGGCCTGCCGGACGACCTGCTTGCACCGCCCGCCATACTGCCGGAGAGCGAGACCGTGCCCGCCGCCGAGGCGCTGATCACGGCGACCGGGGCGGCATTTCATGTCGGCGGCGCGATGGCCTTTTATATGCCGAGCCTCGACTGCATCGAGGTGCCGCCGCAAGCGGCCTTTCACGAGCCGGTCAATTATTACCGCACCTGTTTCCACGAACTCGGCCACTGGACAGGTCACCCCTCGCGGCTGGCGCGCGATCTTTCCGGGCGCTTCGGCTCGCGCGCCTATGCGGCGGAGGAACTCGTCGCCGAAATGGCAAGCGCCTTTGTCTGCGCCGCGCTCGGCATCGTGCCGACCGTGCGACATGCTGATTACATCGCCTCATGGCTCGACCTCTTGCGCGACGACGACCGCGCCATCTTCCGCGCCGCGAGCCTCGCCTCCAAGGCAGCAGATTTCCTGCTGGCGTTCCGCGCGGAGGGCATAGAGCCGGGCGAGGGGAGGGCGGCATGAGCGGGCACCCGCCTCTCGATGTGGAAACGACGCCCGAAGGCGAGCAGTGCCTCATGCCGGGTGTCGCACCGATCCGGGAGTGCGACCGGCTGGCCGCCTTCATGGCCGCGCCGCTGCGCCCGCGCAAGGCCCAGAAGCCCCTGAACATCGGCCTCTTCGACGAGGACGCGCGCAACCAGCTGAGCCTGTTCTGAAGGAGACGCCCCATGAAGAAATGGACCGTGCAATGCGGCTTTGCCGCCTATTACGCCAACACCGTGACGGTCGAGGCCGAGACGTTCGACGCGGCGCTGGAGAAGGCCATCGTCGCGGCCAATGAGAGCGACGGCTGGAAACCGCTTGATGATTGCGGCCCGACCTTCATTGATGCGGTTGCCGAAGGCGACGACGCTGATCCGTGGCGGGAGTTTGCCTCCTCGCTTCCCGTGCCGCCGCGCTTTTCGGAGCGCGGCGAGCCGGTCGCCGTGACCGTTACGGTTTCCGGCGGCACCGTGCAGCAGGTCGAGATCGAGGGCGGACGCGCAATCGTCCATGTCCATGACTACGACACCGAAGGCGCCGCGCCCGGCACGCCCGGCCTTCATATCGATGCGGACGGCGGCACTTACGCGCTCGCCGACTGGTCGAACTTCTCTCTGCCCCATGAAACGGCGGAGAGCCCGAGCCCCACCCAAGAGCACCCGAAAGGAGAGACCCATGGAACTGCGTCACATCCCGATCGATGAACTGCGCCCCGCCGCGATCAATATGCGGCATGGCAAACGCCCGCCCGATATCGACGACATCCTGCCCTCGATCCGGGCGCGCGGCATCCTGCAGCCGTTGCTCGTACGCCCCGTCGAGACGGAAGCGAATGCCTATGAAATCGTCGCCGGACGGCGGCGTTATTTCTCGGCCAAGGCGGTGAAGGAAGAGCAGGGTGAGGTCGAACCCTTGCCCTGCGCCGTGATGGAGCCCGGCGACGATGCGGCCGCGCTCGAAGCCTCGCTGATCGAGAACATCGCCCGTCTCGATCCCGACGAGATGAGCCAGTATGAGTGTTTCGCGCGGCTCACCCGCGAGGGAAAATCCGTCGCCGACATCGCCGCGACCTTCGGCCTTACCGAGTTGATGGTGAAGCGCCGTCTCGCGCTCGGCACGCTGATCGCACCGATCCGCGAAGCCTATCGGGCGGAGAAGATCGATGCCGCATCGATCCGCCATCTGACGCTTGCCTCGCAGGCGAAGCAGAAGGAATGGTGGAAACTCTGGAAGACCGACCGGAGCGCCTGCCCGACGGGCCATCGGTTGAAGCAATGGCTCTTCGGCGGCCAGTCGATTGCGACCGGCGCGGCGCTCTTCCCGCTCGATACTTACGAAGGCGAGGTCGTCGCCGATCTTTTCGGCGAGGAAGGGTATTTCGCCGATCCCGACCTCTTCTGGCGCAAGCAGGGCGAGGCCATTGCGGCCAAGGCAGACGCGCTGCGCGAGGCGGGCTGGAGTGAGGTCATCGTCATGGAGCCCGGCGTCCGCTTCCCCGCATGGGACTACGAGAAGGTGTCGAAGAAAAAGGGCGGCAAGGTCTATGTCGAGGTCTCAGGCCGCGGCGAGGTCGGTTTCCACGAGGGCTATCTCTCCCGCGCGGAGGCGCGCCGCAAGGCGAGACAGGAGGGCGCGAGCGATGATGCGGCGGAGGTTCGCGCCGCCCGGCCCGAGGTGACCAAATCGATGCGCAACTATATCGAACTGCATCGCCATGCCGCCGTCCGTGCCGAACTGCTGGACCATCCCGGCATCGCGCTACGGCTGATGCTCGCCCATGCCATCGCCGGATCGGCGCTCTGGCAGGTGACGCCTGAGCCGCAGAAAGCGGCGTCCGACGCCATCGCGAAAAGCCTCGCGGCCAATGTCGCCGAATGTGCCTTCCGGGGCTGGCAGGCCAATATCCGGGCCTTGCTCGGTCTGCCGGAAGAGCGCGAAAACCTCACCGCGCCGCACGGCGACGACGCAGCAACCGTCGCCCTCTTCGCCAGGCTTCTGATGCTCAACGACGAGGAAATCATGAATGTGCTTGTCACCGTGATGGGCGAGACATTGCAGGTCGGGAGCGCGGCGGTCGAGGCGCTGGCGGTGGTGCTGAAGCGCGACATGGGCCCGGTCTGGGAGCCGGACGAGACCTTCTTCGAGCTGCTGCGCGACCGGGGCACGATCAATGCCATGCTGGCCGACATCGCCGGAAAAAGCGTCGCCGACCAGAATGTCGCCGAGAAGGCGTCGGTGCAGAAGCAGATCATTCGCGATTGTCTCGCGGGCGCGAATGGCCGCGCGAAGGTCGGCACATGGCTGCCGCGCTGGATGCATGTCCCGGCCCGGTCCTATCGCGAGGACGGAGCTTTCCCGCCCGCCGAGGCGTGGGATCGCGTCGCGGGATATTTCGGGAAGACCTGAGACTTGTGCGGGCGGCTTCTTCGCCGCCCGCTCTTTTTCATGAGCGAACAGCTTGTTGTGCATCGCCTGCCGCGCTCCGGTATCGCGACGGGGCACGATCGTGGACATGATTTCAGAGACAGCTACGGTGTCGTCAAGCGGCACGCGGGAACACGATGCGGGCGCGCTTGGCCGCATTCCGGTGGCGAGTCGGGGCTCTCTGTTTGCCCGTCCTTCGCCACGCATCTACCGCGTCATACGCACACCCCGCGTGAGCGTTTTCCGGTGCCGTCGGCGTGTTGCCTCGGTGTTGAATCGATCTATCGCTCCGGCCTTCATCATACGGCCCGTCCGCCTCAAGAGGCTTGGTGCGCATGGATTGCATGGGCTCTTTCCCCCTTCGGTAAGGCGTCAAGGGGCCATTTCCTCGCTTGAGCCGCGAGACCTATGGGCGCTGCCGCCCGCCCGAAACCGTCGCGCCGGGCTTTTTTCCCCGCGCGCTGTCGCGCGCTCCTCGCGGTCGCTTCGCTTCAATAAAGCCCGCCGCTCGGGTCCTTCGCTTGCGCTCCGGCCTCCGGTTCGGCGGGCGGCTGCCGCGCCCATCGGGGTTCGCCATCGCGAGGGGAATGGACCCCTCGGCGTTCATCGAAGGAGAAAGACCATGCCTGCGATCGGATATGTCACCAAGCAGTCGAGCGGCGGCTACAAGGGCCAGTTGAAGACGCTGACCATCCGCGTCGAGATCGATATCGTGCCCAATGCGGCGAAAAGCGCCGAGGCACAGCCGGACTTCCGGGTCCTCACACAGGGCGTCGAGATCGGCGCGGGCTGGACGCGTACCGGCGAAACTTCGGGCCGGGACTATGTGAGCCTCAGCCTCGCCGCCCCGGAATTCGGGCCGCGCCGGCTCTACGCCAATCTCGGCCGCGCCGCCGGTCAGGACGACGATGAGACCTTCGCGCTGATCTGGAATCCCGTCGACTGACGGTCACGCCTCGCCTCCGCGTCCCTCCGGGCGCGGAGGCTTTGCCCTTCTGCGATCTGTTGCGCTGGCGAAACGACGTGGCCGGATATTCGCCGCTCGGTCACCGGACCTCTTTTCCCGATCCTTGCCGTGGTGGGGCGTCCTTGCGCGATTCGCGCGTGGATCACATGCGAGGTGCCTCATGGATGACGACGCGACCCGGGCTGCGAACGCCAAGAAGGGCAGCCCCTTTCTCAACACGCCGCAGGCCGCGCACTATGTCGGCCTCTCCGAGCGCACGCTGGAAAAGATGCGCGTCGTCGGCGGCGGCCCGGAATACCGCAAGCATGGCCGTTATGTGCGCTATCACATCGACGATCTCGACGCCTGGTCGCGGGAGCGGGCAAAGCGCTCGACCTCCGATGAATGAGCGGCTCTCCCTCATCGCCGAGAGCGGCGCGCTGATTCCCATGCGGTCTCCGCGCGGCCCGAAACATCCGCGCCGCCGCAGGCGTCTTCTTCTCTGGACGGTGTTCGGCGTCGGCCTGATCGGCGCAACGGCGCTCTTCGAACCGCTGCCGCGTCTCGTCTGGAACGCGAGCGCCAGCGCGCCGCGCGGGCTCTATCTGCGTCTCTCGCAGGATTTCGTTCGGGGCGATCTGGTGCTGGCGCGATTGCCCGATGAAGTGCGGCAGCTTGCCGACGAACGGCACTACCTCGCGCGGGACGCCTTGCTGATCAAGCGCGTTGTCGCCTCCCGTTTCGACACGGTCTGCATGATGGGCAACGATCTCTATATCAACGGACGGCACACGGCGCGGCGGCTAGAGCAAGACGGCGCGGGCCGCCCGATGTCGCGCTGGCAGGGCTGCGAGCGGTTGGGCGGCTATCACGTTTTTCTTCTCGCCGAAGGCGAACCCGTCTCCTTCGACGGGCGGTATTTCGGGCCGGTTGAGCGGCGGCTCGTCATCGGCAGGCTGGTGCCGCTATGGATATTCTGACGCTGGTTCTCGCGCATGCGATCCGCAACGCCGAGCCTGAACATGACCTTTCACCGCTCCTCACGGTGAGCATGGCGGTCGAGCCGGAAGCAGGGGACATGGCGCAATGGCGGCCCCTCATCGTCGAAGCCGCGCGGCGTTTCGGCATTCCGGTGGACTGGATCGAGGCCGTCATCGAGGCGGAAAGCGGTGGCCGGACCGTGCTGGACGGTGCGCCGATCACCTCGCCCGCAGGCGCGATGGGCCTGATGCAGCTGATGCCCGCGACCTATGCCGAACTGCGTGCGCGCCACGGGCTCGGGCCCGATCCGCATGATCCTCGCGACAATATTCTGGCGGGCACCGCCTATCTCCGCGAGATGCGCGACCGCTTCGGCTTTCCGGGACTTTTCGCCGCCTATCATGCCGGACCGACGCGTTATGTGGCGTGTCTGAAAGGCGAGGAACCGCTTCCCGAGGAGACCCTTGTCTATCTCACTACATTGCTGCCGCGTATCGATCTGGTCGCCGCAGACGACAGAAAAGTCGTCCAGAGAATGACCGCGCGAGCGTCATTCGCGTCAGGAAAGTCGCTCTTCTTTCCGCTCGGCGGGCATGAAATGCGTGCCGAAATCGGCTCGTCGAGCGATCCGAAGCGGCCTTCGGAACAGCATCTGTTCGTCGGTTCGGGCGGCAAATTGCAGGGCGAATCCGCAGCCGTTGATGGCGATCTATTCGCGCCGCTCTCCGGCACCTTCCGTTAGTCAGTCCCAGGAGAAAGTACTTAAGCGCCGGTGAGCGTGAGGCCGGTTCTGGATCGCGGGAGGGCAAGATAAAAGAACGGCGCCATGAGCGGCTTATGTTCCTGTCTGCACATCTCTTTTGACGGCGCCATGCGCCGAAGGCGTGGCGCCATGGCCGCGCCAAGTCCCTGTGCCTCTTCGGTCTTCATGGCGCCGTCTTGTTACGCGGCGAAAGCCGATCATCTTGAAGATGGGTCACAATCGCGGAGAGGAGACGATGCAGGACGACGGCTTCGAGCCACGTCTCGGCAGGATCGGGGCGCGCGCCGGAAAGGCCGAGCGGCGCTACCAGCAACGCGTGCTGAAATCGGCGGCGCTGGCGGGCGGACGCCGCTTCGGTGGAGCGTCGCCGGGCTCGGGCTTTCACGGCAATCGCATCGGCCGCGGCGCCGGCATCGGTCGCGTGCTCGCGTCGCGCGGAACCCATGCCGCCTTCCGCGCGCGGCGCGTGGTCGTCAAATCCCGCATCGTGAAGCTGAAGGGGCAGGGCCTGAAGGCGGCCCGTCTCCATCTCCGCTATATCCAGCGCGACGGCGTGACGCGCGAAGGGCAGCCGGGCGAGCTTTACGATGCCGAACACGACCGGGCGGACGGCAAGGCGTTTCTGAAACGCTGCGACGGCGACCGGCACCAGTTCCGCTTTATCGTTTCGGCCGAGGACGCCGCGCAATATGAGGAACTGAAGGGTTTCACGCGGCGCTTCATGGCCCGCATGGAGGAGGATCTGGGAACGCGTCTCGATTGGGTCGCGGTCGATCATTACAACACCGGCCATCCCCATACCCACATCATGCTCCGGGGCAAGGACGAGCGCGGACAGGACCTGGTCATCGCGCGGGATTATCTTTCGACGGGCATGCGCGAGCGCGCCGCCGAAATCGTCACCCTCGATCTCGGTCCCCGCAGCGATCTCGAGATCGAGGCGAACCTCGCGCGGGAGGTCGAACAGGAACGGTTCACGGGTCTCGACCGCGGCCTGTTGAAGGACGCGGACGGCGAAGGCTGTGTTCGGTCTGGGGCGACCGTCGGCGACGCCTTCCGGCAAAGCCTGCGGGCCGGGCGATTGCAGAAACTGAAACGGTTGGGACTGGCGGAGGAGATCGCCACCGGAACGTGGAAGCTTGCCGGGGACCTGGAACCGGCGCTCCGCCGCATGGGGGAGCGCGGCGACATCATCAAGACGCTTCACCGCGAAATGACGGAGAAGGGGCTCGCGCGGGTCCCCTCCGACTATGCGGTTCATGAAACCGCGAACGGGCAGGAGCGACGCGTCGTCGGGCGTCTTGTCACCAGAGGGCTGTCGAATGAACTCAACGACCGTCACTATTTGATCGTCGACGGGATCGACGGTCGTGTGCATTACGTCGATATCGGTGGGGCGGAGACGGTGGACGCGCTGCCGGACGGCGCCATCGTCGCGATCAGGCCGAAGCCGGTGGGACAGAGAACCGTCGACCGAACGATTGCGGAGGTCGCGGCGGCGAATAACGGGCGCTACGACATCGAGGCGCATCTCCGCCACGACCCAACCGCGTCACGCGCCTTCGCCGAAACCCATATCCGGCGGCTGGAAGCGATGCGGAGGATTGCCGGGCTGGTCGAGCGAGAGCCGGACGGAAGCTGGGTCATCGCGCCGGATCACTTGGAACGCGCCGCATCCTTCGAGCGCGGTCAGGCAAGATCGAGCCCGGTCATTGTCGAGACGCTTTCCGCCTGGCCGCTCGAGCGGCAGGTGACCGCCAATGGCGCGACCTGGCTTGACCGTGAGCTTGTGGCGGAAAAGCCGGAGCCCTTGCGCGAGGCGGGCTTCGGCGGGGAGGTGCGCGACGCGCTCGCGATGCGTCGGCGATGGCTGGCCGGGCAGGAACTGGCACGCGAGGAACAGGACCGGATCGTCTATCGCGCCAACATGCTCGGCATCCTGCGCCGGCGCGAGCTGCTGCGTGTAGCGGAACAGCTCTCGGGCGAGCTCGGTCTACCCTATGCCGAGGCAGAATTGGGGCAAAAGGCGACTGGCACCTATCGCCGGCATGTCGATCTCGCCAGCGGGCGTTTCGCGGTGATCGAAAGATCGCGCGAGTTCACGCTCGTACCCTGGCGGCCGGTGCTGGAGCGGCATCTCGGGAGGCAGGTCGCAGGGGTCGTCCGGGAAGGGAGGGTCTCGTGGACGATCGGGAGGCGGAGAGGGCCGGGGGTTTCATAGCTGTTTATATTCCCCGCGGGAAGCGGACGATTGGGTTGCCGGCGAGGAGAACCGACCGTACATGACAGAAAAACAGCAACTATGGGAGACGGCACCGGAAAATTGGCAGCACCTAGCTAAATATAGATCGGATCAGTTTGATTTAGTCGCGAAGAGTGGATGTCTGTTACCAAAGGACTCGAGAACTAGGTGGGGTAATGGAATCACGAAATGCTGTGCCGAAAATTGGACACGCGTGTAATTCGATCGACGAGGTATGCTCTGTAGTCAGCAAGAATTCCGTTCGTGTCGGTGTAGTCGCTACCCAGAAGAGCGTCTGTCTCTTGGAGTGCCCGCCGAAGTGTCAACCCACCGCTTTCTTCCTCAACAAGTCGGTCTGTCAGTTCGCGCTCCACACGGAGGCGTATCTCTTCCGGCAAGACAGAACGATGTTCGAAATAGACAAGACGGAGCCCGAAGCATCGGAGGCGCTCGTCCTCAAAGCTCTGGACGATGGACAACACTTCTCGCCAGCCGACCTTGTGGAATCTTTCCATGCGAGCTTCGTCGTCCGGTCCTGGAAACCTGTCATAAATTTGCTCTTCGACATGTCGGGACGGCGCATGTGGTCCGCGTATTGAGGCGTAGGCCGAAATAAGATGGGCGCAGAACGTTGGATCGTCTTTCACTCGACGAGCTCGAGTTTCCACCTCATCTAAATCGATACCATTCAGCATCTGATCCCGCGCGTCGTAGAGCGCTGTCAGAGTCGGAGCGGCATTAATTCGAAACCGTCGTATGGGGCTAGGCTTCCGAGCCAACTCCACCCGCAAATCCTCATCTGACATCGTGTAGAAACGACCAACGTCGCCATCTAGCCTCAAGCATAGACGACCGTTGGGTTGTTCAGGATCTCTGCCCAAGCAGACGACCGGTGCATGATAAGCTTCATTGCTAAAAAATTCTGTGAGAATGAACGCATCCTCGCTGTCAACGAAATCAGCGACTGTCGCTTTCTTCGAAAATCGCACGAAACGCTGCCAGAGCTCTGATGAGCGCTCGTACACGCAGCGACATAGTCCAAGCGTGGCTAGGACATCGGCCATCGCGTCATGAGCTCTGGTATGTTCGATACCGTTCGCTGACGCCAATTGCTCCAGTCGAAAGGTCGGGCGGCCCGTTGCTCCAAACGGAACCAGCAAGCAGCTTGGAGAAAGCGCCGCTGCAGCTGTCATCAGCCCCAGGGCATCAGCACGGCAATTGCCATGATTGCTTGTGAGGTAGGCCGGATGGAGTGTCTGAAAGAACGCTTGTCTCAACATTTCTTCGTCAAAACGAATCGAGTTGTATCCAACGAAGATCGATGGAGACCATGACAACAGCTTTCGTCGGATGGTTTGGACCATGACATAATGTGACGGAAGCCCATCATCGGTAAGCCTCCCGATAGAAAGACCGTTTGTGTACAGGGCAAAGGGGTGAGGCACCACGTGTGGGAGAAGTCGAGAATGCGCTTCAAATCGGTCGATCTCATTGAGATCGGCGTCGGTCCGAATGGCAGCAAAATGAACGATCTGATCGAAGCCGTGCCTCAGGCCGGTTGTCTCTGTATCGAAGAAGACGAAACTCACCGGGCCCACCTATGCCTAGAAGCGGCCCGCCAAGCGATATCGCATCGCAGAGGCGCTTACCCTAAATTTGCGGGCTAACGCTTCAATGCCCGAATCATCCTCGATATCCAGACCGCTTGCGTCCAGCGCGTCCATCAAGAATTCCTGCGGCATCAACAGTTCAGATGCGAAAGCGTTGGCTTCAATTTCCAACGGATCAATGCCCTGCGAAGAGACGTCGTCACGCAGCAAGACGCGAAATCCCTTGTCGATATGAACGGATTTCTGAATCTCTGGCGCATGCAGCACATGATGAGCCAACTCATGTGCCGCCGAGAATCGTTGCCGGTTGGGATGATGCAGGGCGTTGACCCCGATGATCCCAACTCCATCTTTAATATAGGCCATTCCGGAGAGGTCTTCCTCAAGCGGAGCGTATTGAAGAACAATGTTTCTTGTCTTGATAATGCGCTCGACCGGAACAGGCACACCTTTTACCCCGAAGTCTTGCAAGACCGCGCGGGCGGCTTCTCTGGCCCTCTCTGGGTTCGCTTTCACGACGCCGCCTTTGTAGAACTGCGTTGGGCCAACGCGCTCGCGATTAGGTCGGTGACCTGGGCTTTGCCACGCGCGGTTAGAGTTTCGTCCGATAGGATCATGTCTAAGTCCTCCTGCGTCGCAGGTTTCAGTTGGGTCGGCAGCAGATCTGAGACTTTTGAGAATTGAAGCGCCGAGGCGAGATTGTAGACGTGATGCAGCAGCACGTTCTGCCGGCCACTCTCGATATTGGCGACAGACGCGCGCGACATACCCACCCGGCCAGCCAGATCGGCTTGAGTAAATCCGAGCTCTTTCCGCCGCGTCGCGACGGCCCGCCCGAACGCCTTGTAAATAGCTCCGTCCGACATGCCTCATGTTTGCTACACGTGAGTCTCGATGTCAATCTCACAAACATGTGCTCAATAAGCACATTGCAATGTGCTTATTGACAACATTTCCACATTATGGAATCAGTAAGCAGCCGGTAAGCGCAGGGCTTGATCAGCGGCAAGTAGAGGAGATTCAGTAGAGTGTCCAAACGCATCCATGTTGTTCCACACGATTCCGGTTGGGCGACGCGCCGTGAGGGAACGTCGCGCGCGGGGTCGACCCACGAAACTCAGGCCCAGGCCACGGAAGCGGCGCGCAGCACCGCAATCCGCGAGCGGGGTGAGGTCATCATCCATCGACCGGACGGCCGGATCAGGGATGCAAATTCCTACGGCACCGATCCCTTCCCTCCGAAGGGTTGATCCATAGCGCCGGACCCCTTTCAGGTGCGGCATTTTTCCTGAAACATGTTTACCCGCGCCACACAGGCGATACGAAGGGATCGACGATGCAGAAGTTGGCTGCGGTGCAAGATGAGGATTTCAATCGACCGAAGGGTATCCAGCGGATGCGGCGGCTTCCGGATCCCAAGCTTGGCGCTCTTTGGGAATCGATAATCATTGAAGAACGCCTGAAAGCGCAGCTCCTTTCGCAGGCGATGCTGAATTTCACGATGCGCGGCAAGGTCGATCGAAGTGTGATCCCCTTGCATGGCGTGATCCTTCTAGTCGGGCCGCCAGGGACGGGGAAAACCTCTCTCGCTCGCGGATTGGCGCATCGTACTGCCGAGTCGTTCAAGGGAAGCGGGTTCCACCTGCTCGAGGTCGAGCCACATGCATTGACCAGCTCAGCGATGGGTAAAACTCAACGGGCCGTATCGGAGTTGTTTTCGCAGTCAATTGCAGAGTCTGCCGTCAGAGGACCGACTATCGTTCTTCTCGACGAAGTCGAAACACTGGCAGCTGACCGCTCAAAGATGAGTCTCGAAGCCAACCCGATCGACATTCATCGGGCAACCGATGCGGTCCTCGTCCAGCTTGACGCCCTTGCCGAGAAGCATCCGAACCTGCTGTTTCTCGCTACTAGCAATTTCCCTCAAGCTGTCGACGCAGCGTTCACGTCGCGCTGCGACCTTGTCGTCCATGTGCCCTTGCCGGACCGCGAAGCGTGCGCACGCATTCTGAGGGATTGTCTAACGGGCCTCGGTAAGGTCTACCCAGCTATCGCAAGATTGCCGAGTGTTGCGGGCTTTGATCGCTGCGCAACCGAATGCGTTGGTCTCGACGGGCGAGCCATCCGCAAGATGGTGGCCAATGCACTGGCGAGCAATCAGAAGACGGCCATGGATCCGGAACGTGTGACGATCGACGACCTGCTTGCAGCCGCTCGTGCCGCCAAGGCGGGACGTATCATGGGAGGCGGAGCGTCATGAGCACCGTTGCAAGCCGCACTTTCAGGAGCACTCCCGGGCGTGATGCCGCACAAACCTGGATAGCGATCGTCGACCTTCTGACGCAGGGAAAATCCGGCGATGCTCGTACTGAGCTTCTTGCTGTCGTTGGCACCGCCGCCAGCGTGATCGCGGATCAAGCGCCGAAGGATGCCGCGATTACCGTGACCTGCGATGGCCCCCGCACCCGCATCTATTGCCTTTATGACGAGGATGCGATCGAGGGCTCTGATGCCAATGAGGATCCACTCGGCTTTGAACCTTTGAAAGGGGACTGGAGGATTTCGCTTCCCTGCCTGGCTGATGATCTCGTCTGGGTTCAGAGCGCCCTGAAGCAGCACAGCACTCGCATTACGGCTCGCGATCTCGACGCAACTGTCCCCGGTGCGAACGAGTCGGCAACAACGAAATCCCAGACACTTGTTTTTGACTCGAAAGGATTCCTCGGCTCATGACAAGCGTCGCCGTCAACACATACACATACTCCGTCACATATGTAGCGGACAATATCCTGAAAAGCCTGAAAGACATCATTCGTCTTAGCGGGCTGAATCCATCGGAGTTCGTTGGCGATTGGGAGACCAACATGCGCGGTATTCAGACCTGGCTGAGCACCGGCGACCTTGAGACCGTGAAGCTTGAGATCTATGACCCGAAGACGAACACGCTGATTTTTCGCTGGGACATTGATATCTCCTATGGCTCGTCGGATGGAGACGGTAGCTTCTGGACCGACACCGAGCAGCTCAAGTATGCGATAAAAAAGGCTGGTCTGGCACCAAGCGAGGCTCGCTATCGTATGCTTGTGCACACGAAGCCCGGTAGGCCTGACGTGATCGGATGGAGTAGGACCAGCGGACGTTCGACAGAGGGAATGGTCCGTCAAAGCCTTGGCACCACAGTTGAACACAGTGGCCTCGGCGCTCGCACATCATATCTGAGGAGAGCTTGATGCTCACGGTCGACGAAGCCTTCAGAAAGTTCAAAAGCCGTCTTGAGCTGAACGACAAAGAGCAGAAAAACGCATCCGCACGCCAAACGGAGGTGCGAGACTACATCGATACTAAGTTCAAGATCGATCGGAGCTTTCTCACAGGCTCATATGCACGTTGGACCAAGACGAAGCCTCTCAAGGACGTCGACATCTTCTTCGTCCTGAAGTCCTCCGAGGATCACTATCGGTCCAAGGCGCCATCAACGGTTTTGACCGATTTCCATGATGCATTGGTCGAAAAATACGGCGACAACGCCAGGAAGCAAAATCGATCAATCAACATCGACTTTGGGGTCACGGCCGACACCGACGACAACACTGACTACCGTGTTATCAGCGTAGATGTCGTTCCGGCGTTTGATGTAGGTGATGATTTCGAGATTCCCGATGATGAACTCAAAAAATGGATAAAGACAAATCCACAAACGCACGCCGCAAAGGCGACCGCAGCGCACCAAGCTTATTCCAGTGAGTGGAAGGGGCTGGTGCGGATGGTGAAGTACTGGAACAACCATCCGAAGCACGGTGAGAAGCCGGTAAAGCCCTCATTCCTTCTCGAGGTCATGGCGCTTCAGTGCCTGCATGGCGGGTGGGGTGGAAGCTTCGACCGTGAGGTGCAGGGTTTTTTTGCGACGCTTGCAGATCGAATGCTTGATGAGTGGCCTGATCCGGCAGGTCTTGGTCCGGCGATTAGCAACGGGATGGATACCGCGCGCAGAGCGCGGGCATGCGATCTTCTCCGCGCGGCAGAGCGCCAAGCCACGCTTGCAATTGCTCATACACGTTGCGGTCGAAATGGCGAAGCGCTCCGGGCGTGGCGAGATCTTTTTGGGCCGAAGTTCCCGCTATCTTGACGGTCGGGGCCAATAAATACAGAGGTTTCGGATGGCGGAATGGTCTCTATCCCAACTCCTTTCCTCGCTGCATGAAGATATTCAGCAGCGTCTCGCGGTGGTACGAAAATCCTTCAATCATCCTGGAACGAAAGGCGACGCCAGCGAGAACGTTTGGATCAGCCTGCTAGAGACATATCTTCCTAAGCGATATCAAGCGGCCAAGGCGCATGTGGTGGATAGCCTTGGCAACTTCAGCCAGCAGATCGATGTGGTGATCTTTGATCGCCAGTATTCTCCCTTCATCTTCACTTATGAGAATGAAACAATCGTCCCCGCCGAAAGTGTCTATGCCGTTCTCGAGGCCAAGCAGACGGCAGATGCTTCTCTAGTCGCATACGCTCAGGAGAAGGTCGCAAGCGTTCGTCGTCTACACCGGACAAGCCTGCCTATTCCTTATGCGAAGGGCACCTACCCGGCTAAGCCCCTAATTCCGATCTTAGGTGGTTTGCTCACCTTCGAAAGCGAGTGGAACCCAGCATTGGGATTGTCACTCGACAAAGCATTGATTGCTGACCTGGAAGACGGGCGGCTCGATATAGGGTGCATTGCTGCGCACGGTCATTTTTTCTTCGATCAGTCAACGTCGGCGTATTCGTTCGTAGACGAGAATAAGCCCGCCACGGCATTCCTATTCAAGCTGATCTCACAGCTGCAATTCAGCGGTACCGTGCCAATGATCGATATTGAGGCGTACGCTAAGTGGCTGACTAAATAGAACACCGTTTCTAGGGTGCCGATGACGTCGATTGAAGATATTGATGCGCGCAGTCAGTTCGAGGATCTGGATGTATGGCCAAGAACGAGAGCCCTATGGCTAACCATGACCATATCGAACGCGCCTGCCAGCTGGGCCGACCCAGCAGCGAGAAGGGCAAGAACACCACCCCAGGCGGCGTAATGCTGGGCCGCAACCTCGTTGTGTGTTGCGACGGCACCAGCAATGAGATTGGCAAGCAGTTGTCGAACGTATTGAAGCTCTATCGGATTGCCGAGAAGAGTGAACGGCAGATCGTTTTCTACCAGCCCGGCATTGGCACGGTTTCCATGCCCAACAACTGGGGTAAGTGGAAGCAGAAATTGAGGTCGACTTTTGAGATGGCGACCGGGCATGGACTCGATCGAGATGTCTTGAATGCCTATTGCTTCCTCGCGCGTCACTATCGTGATGGCGATCGGATTTTCTTGTTCGGGTTCAGTCGGGGCGCATATACCGTGAGCGTCGTGGCAGGCGTCATTTACCTCATCGGGTTATTGCGCGAACATCAGGTGAATTTCGCAAGCTATGCACTCAAGGCCTATAAACAGGCCAGTGCAGTTGATGACTATGCAGTCGCTCGCGAGTTCAACGAAATCGCCCTGCCGCAATGCGTGCCCATCCATTTTCTTGGGCTCTGGGATTCTGTGGCCTCGGTGATCGTGCCAGGCCGTCTGTTTTGGTCGAAGCTGCGGCTCGAGGAGCTACCATTCACTTCGACGAATCCAGCGGTTTCCACGCTTCGTCAGGCGATAGCAATTGACGAGTTCCGCCGCATGTTCCGTGTTCAGCGCTGGATCGAACCGCAGCAATTCAAACCCAACCGTCATTCCCAAAGCAAGACCATTCCGGTGCAAGACAGCCGGCAAGTTTGGTTTGCGGGCTGTCATTCGGATATTGGCGGCGGCTTTGTGGAAGAAGAAAGCGCGCTGTCCAAGTATCCGTTGCGATGGATGCTCGAGCAGGCCGCCGACAAAGGGCTTCGCATTCGGCGCACCATGCTCAACCACATCGTCCTCGGAAAGGAGCGCAAACATGCCCGGCGCTATACTGCACCCGACCCCAAAGGCCGGTTGCATCACTCGTTGAACAAGATGTGGTGGCCGTTCGAATGGTGGCCGAAAAATGTGCGCCGTCGTGACTGGCACGACCGGCATACTTTGTGGGGCTATTATCTCCCCCGAGGCGAACCGCGCTTTATCGCACCCGACAGCCTCGTTCACATCTCGGTCGTCGACCGGCTCCGCGTGGTTCCGTCTGATCGCCCGGTCAATCTGAGATTGCCCTATCGGATTGAATCCATGACCGGTCCAATTTCGGCGAAGCGAAAGTGACAATGGCTCTTAGACGAAAAATTGTGGGCGCAGTTCAGCGCAATCAAACCCCCACGATCTGGCGCGGGTGAGGGAGCGTGGGCTTCTAGCGCGGAGCGGTCTTCAGGGACGGTGTAGAGCATTAGAATTCTTCATAACGACCGGTGCGGGTTCCGGATCAAGAAATCTGATCACCACCGAACACGCTGCGGCTAGGCCTGCGGCGACTCCAAACACATACTGCCACGCACTCATCGGCATGGTGAGCTGCCATATCTCCAGCACCATGCCGTAGCCGACCAATGCCGCAGGTACCGCGAACACCCCTACAGTCAGGAATCGAAGCACCGACGAATGGCTCGTTGCGAGCGCGGCCTGCCCGAGGCCGAACACAAGACCGCCGACGACCAAGCCGATGAGAACGCCACCGACCAAGCCCGCCCCAAACATGACCGCCCAATAGCCGGTCCAGAGTCCGACCATGACGGGAAGCGCATAGACCGCGCATCTGAACAGCAGCACGCAGAAGGCGCCGAGCCCGAAGGCGGTGAGCAGAAGCATGGCGATCATATCGGATCTCCATCCGTCGCGGTGAGGTCTTGTTTCATCGGGGCGGTGCAAACGATCTCGTGCATCGACGCTCGTTGCTGGATTCTACACCTCTCGATTCCGCGTTTCCAGAGTCCTTGTTCTCACGTTCATGCATTCTCTTCAACGCTCTCTTTTCCGTCAGTGCTCGTCGTCGCGCGAGAGCGCAGATAAAGGCGATTTTCAGAATCCTTCTTCCGATTGAATCCTGTCTCTCGTTTTCGCGAGCTATGGCGCGATGGAGAGAGACGGATGACCCCGACAAAACTTCTGATCGGTCAGGCGCTGATCGTCTTCGCGATCGTCATTCTCGGCGTCTGGACCGCGACGCAATGGGCAGCCTTCGCGCTCGGTTTCCAGGCACGTCTCGGCGCGCCCTGGTTCATCCTCCTCTCATGGCCCGTCTATTATCCCTGGCGGCTCTTCGAGTGGTGGTATGCCTATGAGGCCTATGCGCCGGGCGTCTTTACGCGGGCAGGCGCGATCGCCGCTTCGAGTGGCGTCGCCGGATGCGCGGTCGCCATTGCCGGCTCTCTCTGGCGCGCCCGGCAGGGCAAGCTCGTCACCACTTACGGTTCGTCGCGCTGGGCGAAGCGCGGCGAGATCGAGCGGGCAGGACTCTTCCGCGCCGCCGGCGTGTTTCTGGGGCGGCTTGGCGAGCAGTATCTCCGTCATGACGGACCGGAGCATGTCATGGCCTTCGCGCCGACGCGCTCCGGCAAGGGCGTCGGTCTCGTCGTGCCGACGCTTCTTTCCTGGACAGGCTCGGCCGTCATTCACGACATCAAGGGCGAGAACTGGCAGCTGACCGCCGGTTGGCGGAGCCGCTTTTCCCATTGCCTCCTCTTCAACCCGACCGATCCACGCTCTGCCCGCTACAACCCGCTGCTCGAAGTGCGCAAAGGCCCGGACGAGGTTCGCGACGTCCAGAACATCGCCGATATCCTGGTCGATCCGGAAGGCGCGCTCGAACGCCGCAATCACTGGGAGAAGACGAGCCACGCGCTGCTGGTCGGTGCGATCCTGCATGTCCTTTATGCGGAAGAAGAGAAGACGCTTGCCCGCGTCGCGACGCTCCTGTCGGACCCGCGACGCTCCTTCGAGCACACGCTGCGTGCCATGATGGCGACCAATCATCTGGGAACACCGGAGCATCCGGAGGTTCACCCCGTCGTGGCGTCCGCCGCCCGCGAGGTCTTGAACAAGTCCGACAATGAGCGCTCCGGCGTGCTCTCGACCGCCATGTCGTTTCTGGGGCTTTACCGCGACCCGATCGTCGCGGCGACGATCTCGGCCTGCGACTGGCGGATCGCCGATCTCGTTGATGCAGCGCGGCCGGTCTCGCTCTATCTCGTCATTCCGCCGGCCGACATTTCGCGCACGAAGCCGCTGGCCCGGCTCGTGCTCAACCAGATCGGGCGGCGCCTCACCGAGAAGCTCGAAGGCGATCCGGCAAAGCGGCGGCGCTACGGGCTGCTCATGATGCTGGACGAGTTCCCGGCGCTCGGGCGGCTCGACTTCTTCGAAACGGCGCTCGCCTTCATGGCGGGCTACGGGATCAGGGCCTATCTGATCGCCCAGTCGCTCAATCAGATCTCCAAGGCCTATGGCGAGAACAATGCGATCCTCGACAATTGTCATGTCCGGATCGCCTTCTCCTCCAATGACGAGCGGACCGCGAAGCGGATATCGGACGCACTCGGCACCGCGACTGAACTGCGCGCCCAGCGCAACTATGCCGGGCACCGCCTGGCGCCCTGGCTCTCCCATGTCATGGTCTCGCGGCAGGAAACGGCGCGGCCGCTCCTGACGCCCGGCGAGGTGATGCAATTGCCTTCGGCAGACGAGCTTGTGCTGGTCTCGGGTCTTGCGCCCATTCGAGCGAAGAAGCTCCGTTATTACGAGGACAAGAACTTCACCGAGCGGGTGAAGCCGGCGCCGGTCCTTGCCGAGAATGGCTATCGCGACAGGCCCGCTCCGCGTCCCGACGACTGGAGCGGCCAGGTGCGCGGGCTCGATCACCGGCTCGCCACCGCAAGCGTCCCCGATCCCGATGCCGGACTGGCGGAAGAGGAAGGCGGTCTCCAGCAGCAGCGCCATCCGGGCCGGCCCGCGAAGGAGGTCGCGAAACGGCGCGAGCACCGCGAAGCGACACTCGGCCTTTTCGACGATGACGGCGATGCGGGCACCGATCCTAGGGCAATGGATGGAGGAAAACGCGGCGGGCGCAGCTCGATCAGGCGCGCCTATGCGGCCAATGCGGGGAGCGACGGCGACCGTCACCGCGCCTCGCAAGAACTGCTCCCTGGATTTTGAAGGTGCATGCGATGAAGCCCCGCCATCATCTCTATCTCGACGATGCGCTCAGCGAAGAGCTCGAGAAACTCGCCGCGAAGCCCGGCTCATCCAAATCCGCCATCGTCAGCGATGCACTCCGCGCCTATCTCGCGCGCCGCGGCGCGAAGGAGCTCGACGATCTCTTCAAACTCCGGCTCGACCGGATGAGCGCGCAACTGAACCGCATCGAGCGCGACCTCGCGATCGTGATGGAGAGCCTGGGGCTCTTCGTCCGCTATCAACTGACCGTCACCGCGCCGCTGCCCGAGCCCGATCACGCGGCCCGCGCCGTCGGCCGCGACCGCTTCGAGGCCTTCATCGACCGGGTCGGCCGGCAACTTGCGGGCGGCAGGCGGGATCTGAGCGGCGACACGATCCTGCGCGGCGCCGACATGGAGGAGACGCCATGAGCGGTCCCGCCGAAGCGCAAGCGAGGGAACGGCGCCGTTCGATGCTCCGGACCGCCATGGGACCGGCGATCGCGGCGGCGCTCGCCGATCCCTCGGTCGTCGAGGTGATGGTCAATCCGGACGGGAGCCTCCGGCTTGACCGGCTGGGCGAGGGCAGGGTCGACACCGGCGTGCGCTTCGAGGCGGCCGAGGTCGAACGCGTGATCCGGCTTGTGGCCTCGCATGTTCGCACCGAAGTCCATGCCGGCAACCCGGTCGTGAGCGCTGAGCTTCCCGAAAGCGGCGAACGCTTCGAAGGCCTGCTGCCGCCCGTCGCGCCCGCACCCTGTTTCGCGATCCGCAAACCCGCCGCACGGATTCATACGCTGGAGGACTATATCGCCGACCGCATCCTCTCGCCCGAGCAGGCAAGCGCTTTACGCGATGCCGTCGCCGACCGGCGCAATCTTCTGATCGCGGGCGGTACGAGTTCGGGCAAGACGACGCTCGCGAACGCGCTGCTTGCCGAAATGGCGACGGCCGACGAGCGCATCATCCTGATCGAGGATACGCGCGAGTTGCAATGCGCGGCGCCCGATTGCGTGGCGCTCCGCACGAAGCCGGGCGTGGTCTCGCTGGCCGATCTCGTCCGCTCGACGCTTCGCCTCCGGCCCGACCGCATCATTGTCGGCGAAGTGAGAGGCGGTGAGGCACTCGACATGCTGAAGGCCTGGAACACAGGCCATCCGGGCGGCATCGCGACGCTGCATGCGAACTCCGCCCGCGCCGCCCTCTACCGGCTCGAACAGCTCGTCCAGGAGGCGAGCGCCGTCGTGCCGCGCCGTCTCATCGCCGAAGCGATCGATCTCGTCGCCTTCATCGAGGGAAGAGGGGCGGCCCGCCATGTCGGCTGCATCGCCCAAGTGACCGGCCTCGACACCAATGGCGACTATCTCGTCACTGAGACCACGAGCCCGCATCGCCCCTCTGTCTGACCTGAAAGGACTGCCTCATGCGCTTGCCCCATCGTCTCGTCCGAACCGGTGCGCTGTCCCTGTTCTTGAGCCTCATGTTTATCGGTGCCGCAGAGGCCGCCGGCACCGGCATGCCCTGGGAGCAGCCGTTGCAGCAGATCCTCGATTCCGTGCAAGGCCCGGTCGCGAAGATCGTCGCGGTGATCATCATCATCGTGACCGGGCTGACGCTCGCCTTCGGCGATACGGCGGGCGGCTTCCGGCGCCTGATCCAGATCGTTTTCGGCCTGTCGATCGCCTTTGCCGCTTCGAGTTTCTTTCTTTCCTTCTTCTCCTTCGGCGGCGGGGCGGTGATCGCATGAGCGCGCATCTCGAAGGCTTCGAAGTACCGCTCCACCGCGCTCTTGCCGAACCGATCCTGCTTGCCGGCGCGCCGCGCAGCGTCGCGATCCTGAACGGCACGGTGGCGGCTGCGCTCGGTCTCGGTCTTCAACTCTGGATCGCGGGCCTCGTCCTCTGGCTTGCCGGTCACACGCTCTGCGTCTTCGCGGCAAAGCGCGATCCGCAATTCGGGCAGGTGCTGGCGCGCCATCTTCGGCAGAAGGGATTTCTCTCATGCTGAACCTAACCGAGTACCGCCGCAAGCCGGACCGCCTCGCCGATCACTTGCCCTGGGCGGCACTCGTGGCGCCGGGCGTTGTCCTCAACAAGGATGGTGCGTTTCAGCGGACGTTGAGGTTTCGGGGCCCGGACCTCGAAAGCGCGACGGAGGCCGAACTGATCGGCGTTTCGGCCCGCTTCAACAATGTCGCGCGCCGCTTCGGCTCGGGCTGGGCGCTCTTTTTCGAGGCAGAGCGTTTCGCGGCGGCGGATTATCCCGACAGCGTCTTTCCCGACGCCGCTTCCTGGCTGGTCGATCGCGAGCGCCGCGCGGGCTTCGAGGGGGCGGGACATTTCGAGAGCGCCTGCCACCTCACCCTTTATTATATGCCGCCGGCGGATACGGTTTCGCGGGCCGAGCGGTGGCTCATCGAGAAGGAGAGGGCGGAGAGCGCCCGCGACTGGCGGGAGGATCTCGACGGCTTCATTGCCGAGACCGACCGGATCGCCGATCTCCTCAAGGGTTTCATGCCGGAGCTCCGTCCGCTCGACGATGCGGAGACGCTCACCTATCTCCACCGCGCCGTCTCCTCGAAGCGACACCTTATCGTGCCGCCCGAGACGCCGGTCTATCTCGACGCGGTGCTGGCCGACGAGGCCTTGAGTGGCGGCCTCGAGCCGATGCTGGGCGCGCGGCATCTGCGGACGCTGACGGTGCTCGGCTTCTCGAACCTGACAAGGCCCGGGCTGCTCGATGCGCTCAATCATCTGGCGCTCCCCTATCGCTGGATGACGCGCTTCATCGCGCTCGACAAGACCCTTGCAACGCGGGAACTCACCAAACTCCGCCGCCAATGGTTCGCGAAGCGGAAGTCGGTGACCGCGCTCCTGCGCGAGGTCATCTATAACGAACCGGCGCCGCTTCTCGACACGGATGCCGACAACAAGGTGGTCGATGCCGATCTCGCCCTGCAGGCGCTGGGTGGCGATCATGTGAGCTTCGGCTATCTGACGACGACGATCACCGTCGCCGACGAGGATGCCGAAGTCGCGGACGAGCATCGCCGTGCTGTCGAGCGCGCGGTCACCGGCGCCGGCTTCACCGTGATCCGCGAAAGCGTCAACGCGGTCGAAGCCTGGCTTGGCAGTCTGCCGGGTCACGTCTATGCCAATGTCCGGCAGCCGATCGTCCATACGCTCAATCTCGCCCATCTGATGCCCTTGTCGTCGGTCTGGGCCGGACCGGCGCGGAACGCGCATTTGGACGGTCCGGTCCTGCTCCATGCCGAAAGCGAAGGCGCAACGCCCTTCCGGTTTTCGACCCATATCGGCGATGTCGGCCATATGCTGATCGTCGGTCCGACCGGCGCCGGCAAGTCGGTGTTGCTGGCGCTGATGGCGATGCAGTTCCGGCGCTACGAAGGCGCGCAACTCTATCTCTTTGACAAGGGTTTCTCGGCGCGTGCCGCCATTCTCGCCATGGGCGGCGCCCATCATGCGCTGGGCTCGGGCGAGGGCGAGACCGCGCTCGCCTTCCAGCCGCTTGCCCGAATCGACGAAGCGGCGGAATGCGGCTGGGCGGCGGAATGGATCGGATCGCTTCTCACGCATGAGAAACTCGAGGTGACGCCGGAGGTGAAGGATGCCGTCTGGTCGGCGTTGAGGAGCCTCGCCTCCGCGCCGTGCGGTGAGCGGACGCTGACCGGCCTCTCCGTCCTGCTGCAATCGAACGCGCTCAAGGCAGCGCTCACGCCTTACACGCTGGAAGGTCCGTTCGGGCATTTGCTCGATGCGGCAGAAGACGGGCTCGCGCTTTCCGGCATCCAGTGTTTCGAGATGGAAGCACTGCTGCACGAGAAGGGCGCGGTGATGCCGGTTCTCACCTATCTCTTCCATCGCCTTGAGGAACGCTTCACCGGCGCGCCGACGCTTCTCATTCTCGATGAGGCCTGGGTCTATCTCGACGACCCGCTTTTCGCCTCCCGCATCCGTGAATGGTTGAAGACGCTTCGCAAGAAGAATGTCGCGGTCATCTTCGCGACGCAGTCGCTTGCCGATATCGCTGAGAGCGCCATCGCGCCCGCTATCATCGAGAGCTGTCCGCAGCGGATATTCCTCCCCAATGACCGCGCAATCGAACCGCAGGCGCGGGCGGCTTACGAGCGCTTCGGTCTCAACACGCGCCAGATCGAGCTGATCGCGGAAGCCATGCCGAAGCGGCACTACTATCTCCAATCCCGCCGCGGCAACCGGCTTTTCGAACTCGGGCTCGGTCCCGTGGCGTTCACCTTTTGCGGCGCGTCTTCTTCCGCCGACCGGAAACTCATCGGTCGTGTGTTGAATGAGACGGGGTCAGCGGGTTTCGCGAAGAGATTTCTCGCCGCGAAGGGCCTCGATTGGGCCGCCGATCTCATCGACATCCATACAGCGAAAACTTCTTAATCGGAGACATGCTCATGACATGCACGACACTGCGGGCAGTGCTGCTCGTTCTC
The DNA here is from genome assembly GCF_030694575.1 of Parvibaculum sp. Taxonomy (GTDB): domain Bacteria; phylum Pseudomonadota; class Alphaproteobacteria; order Parvibaculales; family Parvibaculaceae; genus Parvibaculum. The sequence continues at coordinate 26,699 of NZ_JAUYUS010000052.1, read as the reverse complement.
TGCCTCTCGGCTGGTCTCGTAATGGCATGCCTACGTCCCGCCGCCGCCATGACCGTCTTCGATCCCACGAACTATGTGCAGAACCTGCTGCAGGCGGTGCGCGCGCTGGAGCAGATCGACAACCAGATCCGCTCCCTCCAGAACGAGGCCGTGATGCTCGAGAATATGGCGCGCAATCTGGAGCGTCTCGACCTCTCGACACTGGAGGGCATGGTCTCGGGCCTCACAAGGATCGGTCAGCTGATGGATCAGGCGCGCGGCATCGCCTTCACCATCGAGGCAACGCAAGCCGCGCTGGAGCAGAGCTATCCCGAGCGTTATGGCGCGGAGGTCACTCACGACGTGCTTCTCGCCGATGCCAAACAACGCTGGCGCGATGCCATGTCGGCCTACGGCGACACGATGCGCCTGCAGGCGGGCATCGCGCGCAATGTCGAGAGCGACCAGGCGGCGCTCGTCTCGCTGGTCGCCGCCTCGCAGGGCGCGGTCGGTGTGCTTCAGGCGCAGCAGGCGGCGAACCAGTTGCTCGCGCTCTCGACGAAACAGCAGCTTCAGATCCAGAGCCTGATGGCGGCGCAATACCGCGCCGAGGCGCTCGACGCAGCGCGCAAGGCCCAGGCCGAGGAACAGGCCCGCGCAAGCTTCGACCGCTTCATGGGCGAGGGCAAAGCCTACAGGGCACAGTGACAAACGAAGAGTGAGATTGGAGATACGAGGGCATGGACGATCTCGGCGTCATCGACCGCTTTATGGAAGCCTTCACGCAAGCAGTCGACAGCGGCTTCGGGCTATTGCAGGGCGATGTCGCCTTCCTGACCGCGATATTGATCGGTATCGACATCACGCTGGCCGGTCTCTTCTGGGCGATGGAGGAGGGCAATGTGCTCGGTCGCCTCCTGCGGAAGGTGCTCTATGTCGGCGTCTTCGCACTGATCCTGAATAATTTCGCAGGCCTCGCCGATATCATCTTCCGCTCCTTCGCAGGTCTCGGGCTTCGTGCGGCGGAGAACGAACTCACCGCCGACGATCTGCTCCGGCCGGGCTATCTCGCCGGCATCGGCTTCGAGGCGGCCTGGCCGCTTCTGCAGCAGGCAGGCTCGCTGATGGGCTTCACAAGTTTCTTCAACCATGCCGTCACCATCATCGTGCTGGTACTTGCCTGGACCGTCGTCATCGCCGCCTTTTTTATTCTCGCGGTACAACTCTTCATCACCATCATAGAGTTCAAGCTGACGACGCTGGCGGGCTTTGTACTGGTGCCCTTCGCGCTCTGGACCAAAACGGCGTTTCTGGCGGAGCGCGTGCTCGGCAATGTCGTCGCCTCGGGCGTCAAGGTGATGCTGCTCGCGGTCATCATCGGCATCGGTTCGGGCTTCTTCACCGATTTCGTGACGGCGCTTCAGGGCCGCGAGCCCAACCTCAACGACGCCATGGCACTGGTGCTCGCCTCGCTCGCCTTATTCGGTCTCGGTATCTTCGGGCCGGGCATCGCGGCGGGTCTCGTCTCCGGCGCGCCGCAGCTCGGCGCCGGCGCGGCGGTCGGCGCGACCGGCGGCGTCGCGGCTGGTGCGGCGCTTGCAGGCGGAGCCGCATTTGGCGCCGCGCGGATAGGGGGTGGTACCGGACTTTCGGCACTTCGGGCCGGCACCGGCATGAGCACCGCGACGGCAGGTGCATCGGCGATGGGGTCTGCGGCGGGCATGGCCGCATCATCCTCCGCCGGAATGTCTTCAAGCATGGCGGCGGGCACGCCCGACTGGGCGCGGCGTCTCCGCGCCGAGCAGCGCCGCCGCACCCATACCCAGACCGCGATTCAGGCGATCCGCGAAGGCGACCGGCCGGGCGCCGGCGCCAATCCTTCCTTCGATGATGGGAGGTCCTGATGCTCTTCAAGCGCGCTACCGAGCGATATGGCCGGACCCCCGAACCGGTCACGCCTTATCAGAAGGCGGCGCAGCTCTGGGACGAGCGGATCGGCGCGGCGCGCGTGCAGGCGCGGAACTGGCGGCTGATGGCCTTCGGCTCGCTTGCACTCAGCGCCGGGCTGTCGGCCGGCCTCTACTGGCAATCGCTGCAGTCCCACGTGATCCCTTACGTCGTCGAGATCGAGCGTTCGGGCGAGGTTCGCGCCGTGCGGCCCGCCGTCGAGAGCTACACGCCGGGTGACGCCCAGATCGCCTTTGTGCTGGCGCGCTTCATCTCGAGTGTCCGCTCGCTTTCCTCCGATCCGATCGTCCTGCGGAAGAACTGGCTGGAAGCCTACGACCACGCGACGGGCAGGGCGGCGACATTCCTCAACGAATTCGCGCGCGAGAGCGATCCTTTCAAATCGGTCGGCACGCGCAATGTGTCCGTCGAGGTGACGAGCGTCGTCCGCGTCTCGGAGCGCTCCTTCCAGGTCAAGTGGCGCGAGCGGCATTACGAGCGCGGCAGTCTCGCCGCGACGACACGCTGGACCGCGATCCTCACCACCGCCATTCGACCGCCGCGCGATGCCGAGACGCTCCGGAAAAACCCGCTCGGTCTTTATGTCGAAGCGCTCGACTGGTCGCGCGAACTCAACCCCGGTGAAGCCCCCTGACGAAGGAGATCCAGATGACCCCGATCCGTTCGTTCTTGATGGTAAGCATCTCGGCGCTTGTGTTAACCGCCTGCGCCGACAAGGTGCCGCCGCCCCAGATCCGCTATGACGCGGCCGATCTGCAACCGGCACAGCTCGAACCTCAGGCCCCGAAACCCGTCGAGATTGTTGCCATGCCCGAGCCTTTGCCGCTGCCGGGTCAGTTGCAGCCTCTCGATACGGCAAAACCGAAGCCCGACAAGCGGGTGCCGACGGAACGGGTCGACGCCGCCAACAAGGTGGCGCTGATCGAACCTATGCGGGATGGCTATATCAATGCGATCCAGGTCTATCCCTTCGCCGAAGGAGCGCTTTACCGGCTCTATGCGGCACCGGAGCGCGTCAGCGATATCGCGCTGCAGCCGGGTGAGGAACTCATCGCCGTCTCGGCCGGCGATACGGTGCGCTGGGTGATCGGCGACACAGTAAGTGGCAGCGGCGCCGGCAAACGTATTCATGTACTGGTGAAGCCTTTCGCCGCCGGGCTCGAGACCAATCTCGTCATCACCACCGATCGACGTGCCTACCATCTGGCGCTCGAAAGCACCGAGACGACGGCCATGGCCGCGCTCTCCTGGACCTATCCGCGGGACGAGCTGCTCGCCCTGCAGGCGCGGAATGCGAGGGCCGAAGCATCGTCTGCAATTGCGGGCGGCGTCGATCTCGCCGCGCTCCGCTTTCGCTACGAAATTACGGGCGACGATCCGCCCTGGCGGCCGCTCCGCGCCTTCGATGATGGCGCGAAAGTCTATATCGAGTTTCCGGCGCGGCTCGATCAGGGCGAGGCGCCGCCGCTTTTCGTCGTCGGCCCGTCGGGCGGCAGCGAACTCGTCAATTATCGCATGCGCGGCCACTACTACATTGTCGACCGGCTCTTCGCGGCGGCGGAACTGCGGCTCGGCGAGGCACCGCAACAGGTGGTACGCATCAGCCGCGCGGACAGGGTGGTGAACACGGGCGACAACCGCCCCGCGCGGCTGCGGCCGGGACGATAGGAGCGTGCCATGGCCGGTCCCGCTTCGCCTCAGGGTCAAACGCCCCCGCCCGGAAAAGTCGATCCCGAAACGCTGGCGCTGCGTGCAAAGCCGCGCCGCGTGACGCGCTTCCGGCGGAGCGTCGTCATCGGCGCCGCGGCGGCAGGCTCAGCAACGATCTTCGCGCTCGCCTTTCTGGCGCTGGAGGGCTCAAGCTTCCGTCTCATGGGACCGGATGGCTCGGAACTCTACCACCCGGAGCGGAAGGAGAGGGCGGAGGGACTGGCGGCGCTGCCCGAGAGCTATGACGAGATCCCGAAGCCTATCCCCGAACTCGGCGCACCGCTTCCCGGCGAGTTCGGCCGTCCCATCGTCAGGCAGGAAGCCGAACTCGGCATCGACAGCGGCGCCGGTCTCCGCCCAAACTTCGTGCCGAGCGCCGAAGAGAACGACGCCCGCGCCGAACGATTGCGGCTTGCGCAACAGGCGCGGCAGGCGGCGGAAGCCGGTGTGTTCTTTCAATTGAAGGGAAGCGGAAGCGGGAAGGGCAGTGCTTCACAATCGAGGATGTCAGACGCGGGAGACAGCACAGGCTTCCAAGCTGTTGCAGTCGACGAACGCCTCCATCTCGATCCGAAGCGCGACCTGTCCTCCGTAGCTTCAGCGGAGGGGGACCAGAACCATCAGCAGCGCAAGCTCGATTTCCTGAACCGGGGACCGGACCAAGACATCTATAACCGCCACGCACTGCGGGAACCGGTCTCGGCGCATCAGCTGATGGCCGGCAGCGTCATTGCTGCGAGCCTGATCACGGGGTTGAATTCCGATCTGCCGGGCCTTGTCGTCGCCCAGATCACAGAAAATATTTTCGACACGGTGAGCGGGAAAACTTTGCTTATTCCGCAAGGATCGAGGCTGATCGGCAGTTACGACAGTGTCGTCGCCTTTGGTCAGTCGCGGGCGCTGCTCGTCTGGCACCGCATCATCATGCCGGATGGGTCTTCGATCGTGATCGACAATCTGCCGGCAACGGATGCCGCCGGTTATGCCGGCGTCGCCGATAAGGTCGACTACCACACATGGGCGCTCGTCAAGGGCGTGGCGCTGGCGACACTTTTAAGTGTCGGCACCGAGCTTAGTTTCGGCAGCGAGGAGAGCGATCTCCTGCGCGCGATCCGCCAGTCGACGCAGCAGAACGTTTCGCAGGCCGGTCAGCGTCTCACCGAGAAGAACCTCAACATCCAGCCGACCATCACGGTGAGGCCCGGCTGGCCGATCCGCGTCATCGTGCAGAAGGACCTGATCCTGCGTCCCTATCGAGGATGACATCCATGCCCGACCTGAAACTCGGCAAACTGCCCGACCGCACGCCGGTCAAGATCACCTTCACCGCGCCGCCCGATCTCAACAAGGCGCTCCACGCTTATGCCGCGCTCTATCGCGAGACCTATGGCGAGGCGGAGTCGGTATCGGAGCTCATCCCCTACATGCTGCAGAGTTTTCTGGAGGCCGATCGCGGCTTTGCCAAGGCGCGGAAGGCGTTGCCGGAAGGAGAGGGCAAGGGATCTGGTATCGCTCAGCCGGGATCGGGAAGACGCGCACCTCGAACGCTGTTGCTGCCAACGGACAAGAAGGATTGAGATGTCTGTGATAGGGATGTTCACGCCCACGAAGGAGGGAGGCTGGTCCGGCACGATCCGAACCCTCACTATCGATGCGAAGCTGCGCTTCGTACCGAACGACAATCGCGACAGCGAGCGGGCGCCGGCCTTCAAGCTCTATGTCGGCCGCTCAGAGATCGGCGCCGCCTGGCGGGAGCGGAGCGGTGAGAAGGAGTATCTGAGTGTCCGGCTCGACGATCCGGTACTGGCGGCGCCCCTTCACGCGGCGCTCTTCCCGACGGAGGGGAATCGGGAGGCTCACCTCGTCTGGCGGCGGTGGGAAACGACTTGAAGAATGGCTCGGATGCGGTTCGAGCCGAATTTAAGATCGCTGGTCAGATGAGTATGAGCGTCGGCCAATACGGGATCAGTTCGGAAAGTTATGTTCGAATTTCCGCTCCTTGTGCGGACTCCTGGAAACAGTTGGCCCGCGAGAAAAAGCGACATCCGAGACACGTGGCCATTTCAAATGGGCAAATCGATATCTGTCCCCTGAGCGGTCGTGGCAGGGCTATCTCTGTCCCAACCTTCTGTGATGCAAATCCTTGGACTAGGGGTTCTGAGCTGTGAGGATATGTATCAATGATCCAGGTCACGCTCGCAACGAGAGGTCACCCACGCGCTCCTTAGGCACATGGAACCGGGCGGGAAGCTGGTCCATTTTGCGCAGAGATTCTCTTACTTGATGAGCTGTCCAAAAGTCTGAATGGCGGCCTAGTTAAAGCCAGTGTTTGAGGGAAGATTATAGCTATATTATGGCATACGTCCGAAATTTGCATACAGATTTCGGACGCACTCCTTGAAGGTTGTCCGAAAAAATACTACATATTTCGGACATGACGGACACTGCATCAGACTTGAAAACCGCGATCCTGAGGCGCATCGAAAGTGGTGCGCCAAGAGGGGTCTGGACGCCACGAGACTTCCTCGATCTTGGCGGGCGCGACGCCGTGGACAAGACACTGCAGCGACTGACACGCGCCGGAAATCTGCGGCGGGTCGATCGAGGGCTTTACGACAAGCCGTCGTTCAACACTCTCACACAGAAAAGCAATCCTCCCGACCCACGACAGGTGATTGAGGCTATCGCCCGGCGGGACCAGATCCGCGTACTCGTCGACGGTATGACCGCCGCCAATGATCTGGGGCTTACGAATGCAGTTCCTGCGAAGATCGTCGTGCACGCGGATGCGCGGCTCAAATCGGTCTCGCTTGGCCAGCTCGGAATCACATTCAAGCCAACCGCTGCAAGCAAGCTATATTGGGCGGGAAGGCCGGCCATGCGCATTGTTCAGGCGCTACATTGGCTACGGGACACCATGGGTCAGGTCGATGACGATGCAGTTCTTAAGCGCCGCCTGAACGCAATTCTTCAGAACCCAAAAGATGGACAGGCGCTCCGGGCTGACCTGTTGGCTGGCCTGTCGACGTTGCCGAGCTGGATGCAGAATCTGTTGCGGCCGATGTTGAAAGAACAGGCCGGCACATGATGAACTCTGCATTCGACCAGGTCATCGCAGCAGACGATGAGACACGGCTGGGTCTTTATACGACGACAGCCCAACGCCTCGGTACGACGCCCCAGAACGTCGAAAAGGACTTCTGGGTTTGCTGGACCCTTGATGCGCTCTTCAATGGATTAGCAGACCGGCCACGCTTGCTGTTCAAGGGCGGCACATCGCTCTCCAAAGGGCTTGGCCTGATCAAGCGTTTCTCGGAGGATATCGATGTCACTGTCTTCCGTGACGATCTGGGAGAAGCAGCCTCTATCACGGAACTAGAAGCTCTCAGCGGTAAGAAACGCGGCAAAGCTCTGGATGCGATCAAAGCAGCCTGCGAGGCTTACATCAATGGACCGTGCCTAACGGGGCTGTCCGCGATCATAGGCGAAACGGCCAAACGCAATGGGTTAAGCGCGGAACAGTTCCGAATTGAGCCCGACCCTGAAGACAGTCAGGCGCTCTATGTGCGTTATCCGACGGCAACGCCCGAAGATGCATATGTCGGCAAGGCTGTAAAGATCGAGTCCGGCGCGAAGTCGGCTCTCGATCCCAATTCGGATCGAGTCATCCGGCCGTATCTGGAAAGCGATATCCCAGATATCGACTTAGGTGTCGGTAACGTCACAACGGTCGATCCGGAACGGACCTTTTGGGACAAGGTCGTGATCCTGCATGGGCTTCGGCGCTGGTTCGATAATCGTGGGGAACTCAAAGGAAACGGTCAGCGGGTCTCGCGCCACTACTACGATTTACACCTACTGCTGGCTTCAGAAGCCGGGAAGAGGGCCTTGAAAGACCGCGAACTGGGCGCCGACTGCGTGGCCCATGCCCGCATGTTCTTCAATCGCCCAGCCTTCGATCTCGCGACGGCAACGCCACCCACATTCTCTCTTCGTCCCGAAGGCAAGATGCTCGACGACCTCAGCCGCGACTATCGCGCCATGTCGAGCATGATCTTCGGAGAAGCTCCGGCCTTTGAAGAGATTGTCGACGATATCATTGAACTTGAGACGGCTCTGAATGTTCCGGCGGAAGGAGCTGAAGAAAGCGACGGCCAGGAAGATGGCTAAGAAGACAAAAAGCCCGAAGCCGCGCCGTGATCCAAAGCCATCGTCCAAACCGGCCAAGGCTGCATCCAGGGCCGGATCCAATGCAGGCCGGGGCTTTCGTTACCAGGATGCCGTGTCCGCTTGGTTAGCGGTAGAAATATGGGCCGGTCAGCGAGCGCCCGCCATAGTGATTCCGGAAGGCGGTGACGATGTTGAGCTGCGTGGCGACGCAGAGAGCTTTGTCCAGATCAAGAGCCGACGTGAGCACCTTGGAGACTATACGGAAGGCGAGACCGTCGGGTATATAGAAGATCTGTGGAAACGGTCGCTTGGCTCGGCACCGCGGCCGGAGCGACTGGAACTCGTTCTTGAGCGGGAGGTGGCGGGCCTCGTCCCCTTCGAAGATCAACCGGCAGTCCGCTCAATCAAAGGCTCGATCAGCGCTAGGCTTTCAAAGCTCAGTGAGGCCTCCGACCTTCTTCCGAGAACGTCGATCACCGTGGCGACCTCACCGCAGGAATGGGCGATCAGCTTGATCGCAAATCGGCTGGGCTGCGCTCCGATCGCGGCCCAGATGTGCTTTGCCGATCTGCTTGTTCGCGTGGGTTCCTTGGCAGACGCCAATGGCAGGTTATCGCCGGAGAGTTATCGCGGCCTTTCGATCTCCGATACCGAAACGTCAATCCGCGATGTCTTGGCTGCTATCGATGTTGACGCGATCGAACAGGCCCTCAGGGAAGGCGTCTGCGAACCGGTCGATTTCCTCACACCGCTCAATGATCCGAACTTTTATCTTGGGGTCGATGTAGAACCCGGTCACCTCGCGGCGGGACTGGTATCCGAGCGGCCCCAAAGCAGATCAGCATTGGTGGAAGGTATTGAACAACGCCGGGCCGCGCTGATCGTCGGACCGTCAGGGGCCGGAAAATCTGCTTTGATGTGGGAGGTCGCCAACACGTTGAGCCATACGGTGCGGTGGTTTCGTATCCGTCGTCTGAGCGCGGCGGATATTCCTTCTCTGCGCCAGTTAGTCCGGACGTTCCGCGCTTCAGAAGACAGTCCCTTGGGCTTCGTCATGGATGATATCGGACGGAACGGGCCGGAAAGCTGGGGCGCCTTGCTCAAAGAAGCGATGTCCGTACCCGGCGTCGTACTGCTCGGTTCGGTCCGGGAAGAAGATGTAACGCTGATTGCCGAGCGCGCACGTGCAGCTGAAATACGCGCCGATCCCGATGATGAACTCGCAGAACGACTCTGGCGAGAACTGCGCGAAGCTGAAAAGACGAACTGGGCGGGTTGGCGCGAGCCGTGGAAGATGAGCGATGGCCTTCTTCTAGAATATGTCCATATCCTGACGCGCGGGCGAAGGATGCACGAACTCCTCGCTGATCAAGTCGCGGCCAGAATTTCAGATCCGAAGCGTTCCCTTGAACTGGATATTCTGCGATCCGGCGCTTGGGCAGGCGCAGCGAATGCTGAAGTCGATGCATCGCGATTGGCACGCGCTCTCTCGGTCAGTGACGCCGATCTGTCACGCGCCTTACAACGCCTCATCCAGGAACATCTGGTTCGTTCACCTGCGCCGGGCGCAGTCACCGGCCTACACCAGCTTCGATCCGAAGAATTGCTGCAGCTCGCGCACCAAACAACGTTGCCGACCCTCGAAACGAGTTTCGAACGGACGATTGCAAGTGTGCCCGCCGCCGATCTCGAGCCGTTGGTCGCGGACACGCTATCTGCGCGGCGCTTGCCTGTTCCAGCGGTGCTCAATGGCTTGATTGCCTGCTTGGAGGACGAACAGGATGCGCGGGCGTTGGCTTCAGCGCTTCGGGGCCTCGGTTCGGGCCTCATTTCTTCGGGCGTGGACGAATGGCTGGACACTCCCGAAGCGCGTGTGTTGCCGCGAACGCAAGTCACGAACGCCGCAATGTTCGGGGTCGCCGGTACTAGCCTGAGTAGTCTCACCATCATCCCGGAGGTCCAGGCCGCGGCGGATCGACTTTCGCAGATCAAAGGTTCGCCGGAAGATGACCCTCGCCGCCTGTTGATGGAGCGCATGTCGCTCTCTGTCCTGTCGGCCCTGATCGAGACAGCGGATTTGGTGAGCTTAGATGAGATTCTCGCAGCGTTGATCGGAATGCCATTGCCAGCCGCGGTGCGGACCAGTCTCATGCAGGCTCCAGAAGGCCTCTTGTATGCCAATCTCGATCTTTTGGGCTCTCTGATGGGCACCTTGTCCGCCCTGGATCGTGAGATTGCCAGTCATTGGGTAGCGGAGGTCGGGCAAGAGACGCTGTTCGCACGGGTTCAAGCAGAGACGGCTTGGGCCGGGCCTGTAACAATCGAAGATGCCGATGATGGAGTGATCGTCCGTTGCGATCTTTGGTACGTTGCCGGCTCTGTACAGAAAAATCCGCACGACGCGGTTGTTAGTTTGTGCGAGCGGATATTGGCACTGTGTCCGTCGGCTGACATTGCGGTGTCCAACGCTATTACCGCAAGTGGCGAATTGGCAGGCCTTGCCCAGTTGCCGCTCGGGACAAAGCGGATTCCCCGAGAGAATCTTCCTCCACCGTCGGTTCCTCAATGGAACCGGCGCTGGCGGGATCTGATCTCCCGCCGCGTCGCCGCTCCGAGCTATAGCGATTATCTTGCAAGAGGCGTGGCCATTCTCGAGGCCCTTGTGCCGACGTTGGAGAAGGTCTTCGACGCGTATTTTCGAGGAAAGGATGCACTCGGTAGCCTCGCCGACAGGCTGAATTCACTCAACGCGGATACTGAAGCGCTGACACCTCCTGCTGTTTCGTCATTGGAAGCGTCGGGCGCGGGAGGCGGAGAGGCTAGTACAGCCGTCACCAAGTTTCAGAACCTCCTGCACAGCGCAAGCGTCAATCTCGTCAAGAGGTTCGCGATACTGCCGGACCAAGCTGGCGCATACATTGCTTGGTTGACCGATCTCATCGCCGATGTCGACACTGCAATTGCCGAAGAGCCTTGGCAGCTCATCGCCGACGGTCCCTCGCCAATGCTTATCCGACTCAAGACGCTCTTGGAGGCGTTGCGACTTCTGGCTGGAGAAGCCCACGAAAGGAAGCAAGCGCCAGCGGTAACTTGGGCGGCACGCGGCAAAGGCGCGCGAGTAGGCAACTCAGTTCGGCTCGTATCCCTCTCTGCCAAAGCTGCCGGCGAAACACGACTAGCTCAGCGAAAGGCAGAAATTGAGCGCCTGGCAGAGGAAGCCGGGGTCGTCGCACAGTTTCATCTTCGCGTTAACGCCAAGGGTATTTTCCCGTGGCCGCCAGCAGATGTTCTCGCGCTAATACCTGCGCCCGACATTGCAGATGCGGTGGTCACGCTCGCTGAACAAGCCGAACTCGTGCGGTCATTGGTGGGCTCGTCTGTCCACCTGACAATCATGCCTTACATTGCGGATGTCGCGTTCCCGGCGCTCGCGAAGTCTGGTTACCGGACCCTCCTTCCCGACGTGGAAGGGGCTGCCGTCTGGGCGGAACAACTCGGATTGCCACAGGCCCCAACTGCTATGGCAAGCATATTTGGGGAGGTGCTGAGCCTTGCTAGCGAACTTGGAGCAATGGATCAAAAATGGCTCGGCAATGAGACTCGTCCTGAAGAAGAGATCGCTGCCCGTCGGAGCTTGGAGGCCGCCTTCGCCAGAAAGCACGAAGAACTGATCCGACGCCTCGATGCCTTTGATCCAGCTCTGCGATCGGATGTGTCTGAATTGATCGAGCATCTGCGAACTGGGGAGATCGATTTTGCTGCTGACGCGCAGGCTGCGATTGGCGGATCTTCAAGCAATTTCGCCGAGGCAGCGGGGTATCTGTCTCTGCTTTTGATTTCAGCCGAGACCGGCAATATGTCCACCGGCGGACAAAATATAGAACATGTACACGCGACCAAATTTGAGCAGACCGCCGATGACCAAGAGTAAAAACAGGGACGATTTCTCTCAGGCGACCAAGAATCGCCTAGCAAAGCAAGCCCGGTATCATTGTAGCAATCCAAGTTGCAGGAAGCTGACGTCAGCGCCGACCAGCGATGGCTCAAAGGAAGTGAATATCGGAGTTGCCGCTCATATCTGTGCTGCAGCCCCCGGAGTTGGTGCGCGCCGCTATCGCGCCGATATGACCCCAGAGCAACGGAAATCGCATGAGAATGGGATTTGGCTTTGCCAGGACTGTGCAAAGGCGATTGATTCAGATGATCCCATTTTTACCGAGGCGTTTCTGCATACCTGGAAGCAGAAGCACTCTGAGGACATGTGGCGCAGCATTATCGACAAGCTTGCCTTCGGTCCGACCATGCCGCCGACGTTTTCGGAAATCAGTGCACGCTTTCAAAAAGCTGCCGCTGCGGACTTGGCCGTGTTCCGTCGAACACCCAAATGGCCGGGCACGAACGTAGCGCTCACGCTGACGTTAAAGGTGAAGCACGTGGACGAGGCGCTCAGCACGCGCGCGCTTGCCAACGCCGTGACCACGCTGGATGACCTTATCCTTGTCGCGGCACCCGGAATGGGAAAGACGACAACCCTCTTTCAGGTCGCCGATGGTCTGTTGGAAATCGGCAACGGCACGCCACTCATCGTACCGCTGGGAGATTGGGCCACCGAAGGCGGAGCGCTGCTCGCATCCATTCTCAAACGACCTGCGTTCAACGGAATTTCAGAGCAGGATTTCCGCGCCGTCGCCACGAAACCCGGCGTCGTGCTACTTCTTGACGGTTGGAACGAACTGGATGCCGCCGCACGCGAACGCGCGCGCGTGCAAATCACTGCTCTCAAGGCTGAATTGCCGGAGCTCGGTCTTGTCATTTCCACGCGCAAACAGGCCCTCGACATTCCGTTCGGCGGGACGCGGGTCGATTTACTGCCGCTTGACGACGAGCAGCAAATGGAGATCGCGCGCGGCATGCGGGGCGAGGCTGGCGTACAACTCGTCGATCAGGCGTGGCGGACAGCGGGTGTCCGGGATCTTGTGACCATCCCACTCTACCTCACGGCACTTCTTTCGCTGCCAGAGGGCGCGCCTTTTCCGACAACAAAGGAAGAAGTGCTACGACGCTTCATTGCCGCACACGAGCAGGAAGCCCGCCGTGCGGCGGCGCTTCATGCCGTGGCCCTCGGCTTCCAGCAGGACTATTTGGATGGCCTCGCCGTGTTCGCCACGACAACGGCCAACACGGCGATCACGGACAGCAACGCGCGCAAATCGGTCGCTGAGACCGCGCGGGTCTTGGTGGACGACGGACAAATCACCATCTCCACACAACCCGACACGTTGCTCGACACGCTTGTCAGCAATCATGTTCTGACGCGCTCCGGCGACATGCCGGGCTACTCATTCCAGCACCAGCAATTTCAGGAATGGTACGCCTCGCACTACGTCGAGCGACTGATGCTACAGGCCGTTAGCGATCCAGCAGCACGCGAGAATCTGAAGGTAGACGTGCTCGATCAGCGCCCGTGGGAAGAAGCAGTCCTGTTCGCTGTCGAACGAAGCGCGCGCGGCGACGCCGTACATAAGGCCGCATGCAGTGCCGCCATCCGCGCGGCCTTTGAAGTCGATCCTGTCCTCGCGGGCGAGATGATCTTCCGCGCCACCGACGAGGTATGGGCACCGATCGGCACCGAAATGCGGAACCTCGCCGAGCAGTGGCACGCGCCAGGCAAGGTGGATCGCGCGGTGCGTTTCATGGTCGCGTCCGGCAGGCCGGAATTCGGCGATCTTCTTTGGCCGCTTATTTCGCACGCGAACACCCAAGTGCACTTGTCCGCTCTCCGGGCGGCGAAGCGATTTCGCCCATCCGTGCTTGGGAACGACGCGCCGGTGCGCATCGCAGCGCTGCCACCGGAAATCCGCAAGAACGTACTGCATGAAATTGCATCGCATGGCGGAATCGACGGCCTCGACCTTGCGACCGCAATCGCGAAGACTGACGGCGACCCGGACGTGAAGGCGACAGTGGTCGATGCGCTTTCATTTCGGCGAGCGGATCGCCACGTCGCCGACTTGCTCGCTGACGCCGGCGACGCGACCTACGACATCCTCGCCGAAAAGGGTCACCTCGACGATATTGCAGTCGATGCCGTCCAGCGGGAACTCCAGCGCGCGCGTGAGCGGCGCAAAGCTTTTGGCACTTCGCACTTCCAGCGCCTGCGCACGCTCGTCTACGCGCCGGAGGGAGATGATCGCGATGCCGAGGTCGCTGAGATTGTTGCTGAAATGGAGATCGACCGGAAGCGCGATGGCGAATTCCACCTTTTGTATGAAGTGCGAAAACGCTATCCGCATGCTCTCGCTAAGGGGTTGCTGCGTCGCGTGCGCGAGCACCGAAATCTCTTCTACGGCGCGGACAATATTCTTGCCGCCGCCGGGTTTTCCCTTGAGGACGACAAGCTGCTCGGAATTTCCCTCGAAGAGACAAACCGCCACGACGACCGCGCTGAAGCTGCCGCCTCAGTGCTAGGACCAATCGCTGTCGGACGGCTGATCGACGCGTATCTTGCCGCTGGGAAAGTCGTGCGCGACGCCAGCGGGAAATACGATCAGTCTGCGGGTGATCGCTATCACGGTCTGCGAGACCGTATCGGCCACACGCCGGGCGCAAGTTTGGTGGCTGCCGTTCAGGCGCGGGCGGCAGATGCCGATAATGAGGAAATCGTCCAACTGGCCGAGCTGTTTTCCCGCGAGACCAACGGTGACGAAGAACGGGCGCGACCCTTTAGCGAAGAAGGCTTGGCTGCAATCGGTGTGCTCGCGCGCAAATGGGCTGAGCGTATGCTCGCCGCTGGGGATGAGAAGCGCTGGCGAGTGGCTACCATTGCAACGATGATGAGCCACGCACCGTCCGTCGCACATCTTCCACTCTTGAAAAGCATGCTTGACGACAATTTACGTCGTTATCGGGCTTTCCGCGAAGAAGCGACTGCCAGCGGCTGGAAGGATCGCGACGCGGTCCACGAAGCACAGCATCCGCACATGCACGAGTACCAACGTGCGTTCTTGGCAATCAATGCGTCGGAGACCGCTGCGCTGATGCGCCAATACCTGACGGATGAGCATTTTGGCGAGCTGGCGGCGTGTGTGCTGGCTGCCCAGTGGGTTGAGGCAAACGAACCCAAGGACGACAAAAAGTTCCTCATCGGCGTAGACTTCTCGCGCGTGGAAGCGCGCCGGGACGCCCGCGCCGCCGATCCCGCCGCGACATCGATCGAGGCGGAGGCGATCTTCGGCGCAATCGAGACCTTGATTGTCGATGGTTCGTCAGATGCGCAAGTGAAGCTGGCGGTCGCGCTCGGCATTGTAGGAGCACGGCTCCCCCACGGCCAGCGTGACGCGACGATCCAGAAGCTCATTTCTCTCGCGCCGAGGCAGGCGCGCGCAGGCTTGTTGTTGTCGCTGGTCCTCTCTGGCGAGGACATCGACATCAAGCTCGTGGCCGACGGCATAGCTGAGACCTTTGAGGCGGCCGAGAAGGAGACTTGGATTCTGACACAAAGCGACGCGTATCAGCTACGCGATTGGTTGCGCCTTTTGCCGTTTGCCACGCCTGTCACCGATCTGCCCGCCATCGTGCGCGGCATGCCGGATGCTCAGCGCCATCCACGAATACTCGAAGAGATGGTCCGCGGACTCGGCAGTTCGTCCTCGGACGACGCAGAAGATGTGATTTTCACGCTCGCAGAAGATGATCCGCGTCTCTACCAGAACCATGGGTGGCGCGCGACCGCGTTGAGGTTCGGCACCGTATCCGCCGCGCGCCGCCTTGTTGACTTGACGATCAGCGGCGCGCTCGACAACAAGTCACACGACGGGTGGCGTTGGCAACGTGAGTTGGGTGGTTTGATTTCGGAGTTCTCCGAGGTCCGCGCCTATGTCCATGACCTCCTGAAGAATGGGCCGACAACGAAGCAGCTTGCCTTGCTAGCTAGCGCAGTTGCCGAAGACCCTGACACGGACGGCGTATTGATGCTGATCGATTTTGAGATGAAAACCGGACGTTCGTTCACGACGTGGCAGTCGATCCAAAGCGCTGTCACGGAGCACGTCCCGGCAGAGAACTGGGAAGGTGCGTACAATGTCGTGCCCGTCCCGGCGGTCGAGCTGCGCCGGAAGCTGCTGGCGATGACGGGCAGCGGCGGCAAGGATGACCCCGCCGCCCGCTTTCTCAACCTCATAGACAAGCTCCGGGACGAGTACGGCGCTCCAGAATCGGAACCACGCCATCCCGATCTTGCGTCGGGTCGCCCTTGGCCGATCTTGACCCCAGATCCCGATGCAGAGGACGGAAACTGATTCGGCAAGCGAACGATCCGGGCGAAATTTCGGCCCGAAAGTAAGCGCGTGACTGCATCCAGCTCTCCTATCGCAAAGCCGCTAGTCCGGTCATACCGAGCAGAAGCGAAGCACGCTATGGCCGTATGATCGGCGGCTGTGACGAGGGGCTACTCACCACGACACCACCGGCCGTCGGATATCGTGTGCGGATGCAGGTCTCGGCTGGAGGGAGGTGGCCAACATTGATGAGACACTCGGCCGAGGCGAAAAGCACGCGAAAGCTCTGTTTGAGCGCGGTCCTGTCCGTCGCCGTGTGATCCAACTCGTTAAGAGAATTAACCGCGTATTCAACATGTCTCGCTAGCTTGCGGGCATGTTGAGGGTCATTGGCTGCATCACTCAGGAACACGATCTAGGGCTCGTCGTTTTGGCGGGCGGCTTGTGCCTGTTCGCCTGCTTCACCGCCATGAACATGCTGGGCAGGGCCAAACTCGCGCAGGGCCGAGTGCGGACGCTCTGGCTGATGGCGGCAGGGGGCGTAGCAGGAAGCGGCATCTGGGCGACGCATTTCGTCGCGATGCTTGCGTTCAAGTCCATCCTGCCCGTGAACTACGAGATTGGCTTGACCTTCTTCTCCGCCTTGATCGCCATCGTGTTGTGCGGGGTGGGGTTTGCGATTGTTCTCGGGAGGCCCGGCCCCTTGGCCGGGGGTGCCCTGATCGGTGCGGCCATCAGCGCCATGCATTTCACGGGCATGACCGCCGTCCGGATTCCGGCCGATCCCGTCTGGGATATGAACTATGTCGTCGCGGCCGTCGTCATCGGCGTACTGACGAGCGCGGGCGCCATGCATGCCGCCATGCGCGTTCCTGCACTTGGTGGCATCTTGGTGGGATCGCTTCTCTTCACCATCGCGATTTGCGCCACACACTTCACGGCAATGACGGCGCTCACCTATGTGCCGGACCCGACCATCGTCGTAACGGATGTTGTCGCGGAACCCGGCATGATCGCCATCGCGATCGCGACCGTTACATTCCTGATCATTGCGCTCGGCCTGGTCGGCGCCTTGGTGGACAATTATCTGGCTCAACGCGCGTCTGGTGAAGCGGAACGCATGCGCGTCTATATCGCCGAACTCGAAGCGACAAAGCAGGAATTGATCGCCGCCAAGGATCAGGCTGAAGCGGGAAATCGCGCCAAGTCCGACTTTCTCGCCAATATGAGCCATGAGATTCGTACGCCCATGAACGGCGTACTGGGCATGACGGAATTGCTGCTCACCACGGCGTTGAACGCCGAGCAGCGAAAATTCGCCGAGACCGTTCGAGAGTCCGGGGAAGCCTTGCTGACCATCGTCAACGATATTCTCGATGTGTCCAAGCTGGAGGCCGGTCGTCTCGAGCTCGATCATATCGACTTCGATCTGGTCAACACGGTCGAAAGCGCGATCAGCCTGATGGCGGCGCGGGCGGCGGAAAAACAGATCGATCTCGGCGCCTATATCGAGCCGGCCGCGCGGGGCATTTACCGCGGCGATCCCGCGCGTCTGCGCCAGGTCCTGTTGAATCTCATCGGCAACGCCATCAAGTTCACCGAGAAGGGCGGCGTCGCCGTGCGGGTGTCGGTTTACCGCGTCGAGGATCCCCAGACAAAGGCGTCTCATCTGCGTTTTGAAGTGCATGACACGGGCATTGGCATTCCCGAGGACGTCTGCGGCAGGTTGTTTCAGAAATTCAGCCAGGCTGACAGCTCCGTTACACGGCGCTATGGCGGCACCGGCCTGGGTCTTGCGATCTGCAAGCAGATCGTCGAATTGATGGATGGCAATATCGGCGTCAACAGCCGGGTCGGGGCGGGTTCGACGTTCTGGTTCCAGTTATCGCTTGTACGCTCGGCCGCCCACCTGCCCGATCTCAGCCGCCTGCCTGTCTATCTCGAGAAGCTCAAAGTGCTGGTCGTCGATGACGTTCCAGTGAACCTCGACGTCCTGACCTCTCAACTGGGCACCTATGGCATTACCGTCACCAGAGCCGAAGATGGTTTTGCCGCGCAGGCCGAGCTGGAAAGGGCATGGCATGCCGGTCATCCATATGACATTGCCTTCCTCGATCAGATGATGCCCGGCATCTCGGGCGAAGACCTTGCCTCGCGCATTCGCAACAATCCCGATCTCGCCGATATGAAGCTGGTACTCGTCTCATCGGCAGGCTCTCATGCGAGCAAGCTTCACGAGGAAAACGACACGCTGGATGCCCGCGTTGAAAAGCCGTTGAGGCAGCATGAGCTGCTGGATTGTCTGATGCGCGTCTATAGCGGAGCGCCGCTCGTCGATTCGAGTTCAGCGCATAATCGAGACGTGCTTGAGGACGGCGCGGCGACGTCCGCCCGTACCTTGCGGATTCTGCTGGCGGAGGACAACAAGATCAACCAGAAGGTCGCTCTGGCGATGCTCGAACAGCTGGGGCATAGCGTGACCATTGCGGAGAACGGATTGCAGGCCGTCGATGCCGTTCGCCGTGGGCATTTCGACGTGGTGCTCATGGACATTCAGATGCCGGAGCTCGATGGCGTTGGCGCCACGCGGGGCATTCGAGCCTTGCCGGCGCCGAAATGCGACATCCCCATCATCGCGATGACGGCCAATGCGATGGAAGGCGCCGAGCGGAAATATCTGGATTGCGGCATGGACGACTACATATCCAAGCCGGTGCGCCGGGACATTCTTTTCGCCAAGCTTGCCAAAGTGTCCGCCGCGTTGCCCGCGCAGCCGCCTGCGTCCGACGCAGTCGCGAATGAAGAGCTATCCGGCGATCCTGCCACCTTGGCAATCGAGGAAGGACTCGCCGACCTCGATGTGGCGTCACTGGAGAACCTTTTGTCTGTGCTCTCGATGTCGGATTTGCGAGAGTTGCTCGATCTCTATCTGAGCGACACGGAAGAACGGATTGCAACGATCCGGGAGGCGAACGGCCGTGCCGATCTTGAGGGGATGATGGCCGCTGCTCATGTCATTGTCGGAACGGCGGGCGAAATCGGTGCCAGGCGGGAAAGCGCGG
Source organism: Parvibaculum sp. (assembly GCF_030694575.1). GTDB lineage: Bacteria > Pseudomonadota > Alphaproteobacteria > Parvibaculales > Parvibaculaceae > Parvibaculum. Next base: position 7,534 of record NZ_JAUYUS010000052.1, on the reverse strand, counting down.
CCGCGCGGTTGCTTGAAAAAGCATGCCGGGCTGGCGACCTGGACGCCGCGCACCGCCTTATGGACACGTTGTTCTCGGCTCATGACGCGGCCTCTCGTGCGGTGCGCGGCTGGCTGGCGGCGAATGCCGAGGCTGTTCACGCTGTCCGTCTCTGAAATCTCAGTCGCGGGAGAGCTCGCTGGGAGGATTGCTTGTCTGGGCGTGTGAACACCTCGCGTATGTTCGCGCGCCATACCTTGTTCAGACTTACGCCGCGCACCGCTTTGTCTTTGCTGCAGGAATTGGCGGCAAAGCTTGGTGGAGATCGAGGGCCTTATATTCAGCGTCGGCACCGGCTCTCATATTTGCCGAATAATACTATTCTAGATCCTCCGATGTGGGTGAATTTATTCAAATCTTGTTCACGCCCTCGGAATCTCACACTCTGTCAGCCGCAAGTATCGGTGGTTGCGGGCCCCCGCAACCAAATAGAAAAACCGCCGGACTTCGTGTCCGGCGGTTTTTTTGTGGTTAGCTTCTGTTGAGGGACGGGGCCGACAGAATGCTGCAGTAGCTGGCTTCATGCTTTCCGCAGCCTTGCGCGGGGCTCGCCCGACAGCATGCCGCGGACGTTGTCGATATAGGCAATCATGCGGGAAAATCCGTCTTCGGTCAGCTCCACAAAGACGCGCCGGCCGTCGGCTTCGTCGCGGGCGCGGGTCGCGAGACCTTGCGATACGAGGTCGCCGATGCGGCGGAGCGCCGTCGTTGCCGGCACGCGTGAGGCAATGCAGAGGCTCGATACGGAAACGCGCTTTCCGGCGAGGCGTGCATAGGTGAGGTCGAGCAGCATGTCCCACGCGGGATCGGAGAAGAGCCCGTCGGGGAAGTAATTCTGCCGTGCGGAGCAGAGATCGATGAGGCTGCGCGTCCAGTGCCGGTTTGCATCTTCTTCGGACAGCAGATGGTTAGGGCCGGCAGGGGTGTTTCTCGCCGGGCTGGCCGGCTGCTGCCTGGGAGCGAGAGGCGGCAGTTCCTGGGCGGTATCGCCGCCGCTCAGGCGGTCCGCGATACGTACGAGGTTGCCGAAAGCGGTCGGCGCTTCGACGTTGCAGAGCGCGCCTACAATGTTCCGGGTGCGGACGAGGATATCTTCCGCATCGGCGCGGATTGCAGCGGAGAGCATCGACAAACGGTGCTGTTCGGCCGATTTTCCGGCCGCCTCGGCGAGCGCTTCGCCGATTTCGGCGGCGGTACAGGGCTCCGTCAGCACCGACCATGACCCGAAATGCCGCAACTGTGCGAGCAGCGGCGTTGTGACGTGGGCCGCCGTCAGCAGGATGACGTGGAGCCATGCTCGCCCGGGCAATTGCTGATTGTTGCGGGCGATGTCGCGGAGCAGCGGATCGGCTTCCGATGGCGCGGCGATCAGGACGACCCTTATATTTTCGTCGCGCAACAGGCGATCCTTCACGGCGCCGCGCGAGGAGGCGATCTGCCATGACAGGTTGAGGTCACCATCCGCTGCGGGGAAGGCGTTCCAGTCCCGAAGACGGTCCGCGCAATCGGGATCTACAAGTGCCGTAAACGCCGGAGCTTCGAGATGCTGCGTAATGGACATCATTGATCTAGACCTTCTTGATTAGACGAATCGGGTTGCGTTCAACCACAATGACACACATAAAAAGGTTTATACAACTTTAAATATATGTAGCTAGATCGTTCGATGTAAACATCCATTTTCGTCCTAAAATGGACCTGACGCGCAAAATGGCTGAATCCCGCGGGATTTCCGATCCTTGCGCAGGGTTTCAACGTCGCGCAAATCCGTTATGTTGGCCGCGATTTTGACTGCCCATGTAAAGGATCAGCCTTCATGCCAAGCCCGATACCGCCGATTTTGAGCTTTGCGGAGGCCGCGACGGGTGTCATCGCCATGGCGCGCTTTGCCGGCGCGCGCGGGTGGGTGCCGGCAACCAGCGGCAATTTCTCGGTTCGGATGGACGATCGGAGAGCCGCGCTGACGGCGACCGGCGCCAACAAGGCCGAGCTCGACGAGCAGGGCGTGATCGAGGCCGCAATCGCGGGGCCCAGGCACCCGCGTGCATCCGCCGAGGCGCCGCTGCATCTTGCCCGGTACCGCGCCGCGCCTGCCATCGGTGCGATTTCCCATATGCACAGCATGGCGGCGACCATTCTTTCGCGGCGCCATGCAAGGGCGGGCGTGTTGCGGCTCGAGGGCTGGGAGCTGCTGAAGGCTTTCTCCGGCGTCACCACGCATGAGGCGGAAATAGATATCCCCATCGTGCCGAACGACCAGGATACTGACCGTCTCGCCGCGCTTGTCGAGGAACGCCTCGATGGTGCCAGCGTCTGCCCCGGTTATCTGATCGCGGGGCACGGCCTATATGTCTGGGGAGCGACTGCGACGGAGACGATACGCCATATGGAAGCTTTCGATTTTCTGCTTGCCGCGCAGCTTCACGAGGAGAGCACAAGATGACCCATCTCACCGTTTATCCGGATACCGATCCGGCGACCGTGCTGCTCGATACGAGGGACGGGGCGGAGATTGCCGCATCGCTTTTCGAAATCGGCGTTGTGTTCGAGCGCTGGGACGCGCCGCATGCGCTTGGCGAAGATGCGGATCAGGCGGCTGTGCTTGCAGCCTACGAAGCCGATGTGAAGAGGCTCATGGTTGAGGGCGGGTACAAGAGCGTCGATGTCGTGAGGGTGAAGCCCGACAATCCCAATCGCGCGGAAATGCGCCAGAAATTCCTCGCCGAGCATACGCATGACGATGACGAGGTGCGTTTTTTCGTCGAAGGGGCGGGTGCGTTTTATCTGCGGAAAGGCGGCCGGGTCTACCGCGTCGTCTGCGAACGCAACGATCTCATCAGCGTGCCGGCCGGCACCACGCACTGGTTCGACACCGGACCCGCGCCGCATTTCTGCGCGATCCGGATTTTCACATCGCCCGAGGGCTGGGTCGGACATTTCACGGGCGACGACATCGCCACGCGCTTTCCGAAGTTCGAGAGCGAAGTGGCATGACGGCTATTCGCGCCGTCGTTACCGATATCGAGGGAACGACAACGCCTCTCGCCTTTGTGCATGAGGTGCTGTTTCCCTATGCGCGGGCGTGGCTTGCGGATTTCGTGAGCGCAAATGCCGATGACGAGGAGGTCGCTGCGGCGCTGGCCGATGCGCGCGCGCTTGGCGGCATTGCGGAGGCCGACGATGCGGCGGCCGTGCAGCTTCTGCTGGCCTGGATGGACGAAGACCGCAAGGCAGGGCCGCTGAAGCTGCTGCAGGGGCTTATCTGGCGGCAGGGCTATGACGAAGGCGTGCTCAAAGGCGAGGTGTATGCGGATGCGGCGGATACCCTGCGGCTGTGGCACAGCCGGGGCCTGCGCCTTTTCGTTTATTCATCGGGCTCGGAAGCGGCGCAGCGGCTGATATTCGGCCATTCGGACCAGGGCGATCTCGGACAATTTTTCGAGGGGTATTTCGATACGCGGATCGGCGCCAAGGTGGAAAGCGCGTCCTATGCGGCGATTGCCCGCGCGGCCGGGCTGTTACCGCAGGAAATGCTGTTCCTGTCGGACCATGAGGGCGAGATCGAGGCGGCGCGGGAGGCCGGGATGCAGACGGTCACGATCGACCGCGCGCTTCCGGAAGATGCGTGGATGGCCGGTCCGCTTGCCGGGTCTTTCAGCGCCGTCGAGAAGGCGATCTCGCCCGGAAAGCCGGCGTGAAAAATGGCCCGGAAAGTTTCTCCCGGGCCATTCCTTCTTTTGATTTCAACGACTTGTCAGCACTTGCCTTCTTCGCGGCAGCCCTTGTAGGCGCCGCCTGCGGCACCCACGGCACCGCCGATCACGGCGCCCGTGGTGGCCGACCCGCCGGTGAGGGCGCCTGCAGCCGCACCGACGCCAGCGCCGATGGCACCGCCTGAAAGGGCACCGGATTCCGTCCGGTTGAGGTCCGTGCAGCCTGCCGTCATGAGAAAGGCGGCGGCGGTCAGTGCCAGAGATGTCTTCATCATCGCTTTTGCCTCCTTTTCCTGTCTTGCCTGAATTTGAAGGTAGGTCGCCCTATCCCGCAGAGAAGGGCAGGAATTGGGCATTTAAGGGCCATTTCCAAGGCGTTCGGCCTTGTGCGGAAGGGGCGGCTAGCGGATGATCCGCGCGTGAGCATGGATTTCAAACCGGAAGGCCCGAGCCGCGATCGCCTGGAAACAGGGGATGAGGAGGACGCCCCTGGCGGCCTCCCGACGCGGCTTGCGCTGTGGGCGGCGCGGGCGCTGCTGGCGGTGTTTTTCGGGCCCGCTATAATCCTTTTGATCTATATGGTTGTGCCGCCGCCGGTGACGCCGCTGATGCTGATCCGGGCGGTGGAGGGCTATGGAATTTCCAAGTCATGGCGCCCACTTAGCGAGATTTCGCCGAACCTGCAACGGGCGGTGATCGCGGCGGAGGATAGTAAATTCTGTCTACATGGCGGCTTCGACTGGGAGGCCGTCGATACCGCCATCGAACGCTACAAGGGCGGCAGGCGGGTGGTCGGCGCGAGCACGATCAGCATGCAGACCTCGAAGAACCTTTTCCTGTGGCCCGGACGGACTTTTCTGAGGAAAGGCGGCGAGGCCTATATCACCGTGTGGCTGGAGACGCTGCTCTCCAAGCGGCGGATCCTGGAGCTTTACCTCAACGTGATCGAGTTCGGCCCCGGCATATATGGAGCGGAGGCGGCGGCGCGGCACTATTACGGGGTGAGTGCGGGACAACTGAGCCATGCCCAGGCGGCGCAACTGGCGGCGGTGCTGCCGAGCCCGCTGACGCGGCGGCCGTCGAACACCGGTTATGCGGCGACGATTTCGGCGCGGATGAACTCCATCCGGCTTGGCAAGCACGGTCCGTGCGACTGAGATTTCCGGGTGACTGTCACAATCGGGAAAGGGCGGGAATCCGGGCTTTTTCGGAAGCGGGTTTTGACTGTCATTGAACTGTCATGAGATTGTCATAAAGCGGGTAGGATTTTGTCCGTAGGCGGATTATGTGCTGAGGTTTCACGCTTACCCCTCCCCAAAATTCGCTGTGCGAATTTTGACCCTCCCGCAGGGGGAGGGTGGCAGTAAGGAGGGTGCGAGAAAGGTATAGGGGATAAGTCAGCCGTGGGCGGGGGCGGGGTTGTCCCCGGGGGTGTCGCCCGCGGGTGAATGCGTACCGGGGATATCGCGGCGGCGGGCTTCCAACGCGGCCAGCGCGCAGAGGTCGGCTTCGGTTTCGGAGAGATGCCATTCGCGAACCGAAACCGTGCGGCTGGCCGCGTAGTCGGCGCGGACGGCATCGGCGAGGACGCTGTGGGTTTCCTCCATATCCATGCGCGGGTTCCAGCCATGGGCGCGGAGGCGCTTTTCGAAACGGGTTTCATAGACAGGGAGCGCCTCGCCGGGGCGGCCGTCGCGGAACCAGATTTCACCCAGCTCGGCGGCGCTGGCGGGGTCCGCCAGCAGGGTAATGAAATGCCGCGCGCCGAGAGTGGGGCCTTCCGGCTCCGTGAGGAAGAGCGCGGCGGGGAGCGCGGCGGCGAGGAGGGCGGTACCGCCCAGGATCACGACCGTGCGGCGGGAGACCGCGGGGCCGTGCGCCGCGCCTTCATGATGTTCCGTATCCTGATGATTTTCTTCCATGGCCCAAACTCCTATTGCACGGCGTTGGTCTGCGCGAAGCGAAGCTTCAGGTGGTCGGAAAGGCGGAGCGCCAGCGCCACGAGAGTGAGCGTCGGATTGACGGTGCCGCCGGTCGGATAAAGGGACGAGCCCGCGATATAGAGGTTCGAGAGGCCGTGGACGCGGCAATTCGCGTCGGTGACGCCTTTCTTCGGATCGTCCGCCATGCGCGTCGCGCCGAGGTGATGATTGCCCCAGCCTTCGGCTTCCGTCCATTCGTCGCGCTCGGGAAAGAGAACGCGGACGCGGCCCTCGCCCCAGCCGCCGAAGGCGCGGGCGACGGCTTCGAGATTGCCGCGCAGGCTGTCCGCGTCGTTTTTCTTCAGGCGCCAGGAGAGCTTCGTGCGGTTGAGGCCGAGCGCGTCCTTCTGCTCCGAAAGCGTGATGCGGCTTGCCGGGTTCGGCTCCTGCTCCGAGGCGCAGCCGACGCCGAGACGCCAGCCCAGCTCTTCGCCCGTTGCGGGCCTGGAGGTGGTGCTGCGGGCGAGCTGCAGCACGGAGGGCATGGTGAAGGCGGCGGGGTCTTTTTCATCCGGGCCACGGCCCGTTTCCGCCGTGACGGGCTGGACCATGCCGAAAGTGAGGACGGTGCCCATGCGCCGCGTGCGGCGGAGATACTCTTCCGAGAACATGAGGCAGCCGCGAATGACGCCATTATCGGTGCGGGTGTAGGTGCGGTAGAAGCGCGCGACGAGCTCCGGGTCGGTGATGAGGAAGGCCGCGGGCGAAGGGATGTGCGGGTGCTCCATGAAGTAGCGGCCGACGACGTCGTTGCCGTTGCCGAGGCCCTTCTTCTGGACGCTGTTGGAGAGGAGGAGGATGCGTGCATTCTCGATGCCGCCGGCGGCGAGGATGCAGATTTTCGGTTTCACCGTGAAGCGGACGCCGGACAGCGTGCCCATGCGCAGATGATCGACCTCCGCTGCGTTTTCCGTCGGCACGATTTCCAGCACGTTGCTGTTGAGGTAGCAGGCAATGTTCTTCGCGCGCTCGATATCCGGGCGGTATTTCTTTCCGAAGCGGGTGGGCGGGCTGTAGAGGAAGAAGCGGGTGACGACCTCGCCGCCCGCCAGCGGCAGGGGCTCGCCATCGGCTGCCCATGCGGCGGCGTTGTCGAAGTTGCCGGTGGGTATCTGGCAGAGCTCGCGGGCGCGATCGTAATAGGGGTCGAGCGTCTGGCGGTCGATCGGCCAGCCGGAATTCTCGACCCAGTCGCGGACCTCGAAATCCAGCGGCTCGAGCGGACGGCACCAGCCGCCCCAGTGATTTGTCGTGCCGCCGAAATAGCGCAGCCGCGAACTCGTGAGCGGATAGTCGACGCCGCCCATCTCGCCTTCGTAAAGGTCCTGCGTTTCGGCATCGAAGTCGAAGCCGCCGCTTTCGAGGAGGGTGACGGAAATGCCGGAACCGGCCAGTTCGCGCGCAATCGAGATGCCGGCGGCGCCGGCGCCTATGATGGCGAGATCGGTTTCAACGACCGTTCCTTCGGGAACGCTGCGTCCATCGATAAACATCTGGGATCTGGTCTCCTCGCGGGGCTCGTCTTCTGGAACGTTTCTTACCCGGGTTCATGCCTGAATTAGGGCGGAGGCCGGGCTTTTGTTGGACCGCACCCTAGAATTTACGCCGGGTTTCGGCAGGAAACGAGGACGTTTTCGGCTGGACCGGGGTTCCGCCTCTGTGCGAGGTTTCATCCCAACAAGAACACCCCTTACGGCAACGGCGCCGCGACCGGGGCCCGCCCGGAAAAGGGCCGGGTCCCCGCCTCGCGGAAGACGGCCCCGAGCCCGGCAAGGGACGGCATCACATGGAGGACGATCA
>NZ_JAUYUS010000048.1 GCF_030694575.1 Parvibaculum sp. | reverse complement strand
TCCAGCGGCACCTTCGTCGCCCAGAGTTCGGTCGCCAGATGGCTTTCCCAGATCGTGTCGCGGCCGAATTTTTCGCCCATGAACATCTGCAGCAGAAGTTCGCGGATCGGTTCGAGCGTCGCATAAGGCAGCAGCAATTCGATACGCCCGCCGCGATCTTCCATGTCGACGCGCAGCTTCACCAGAATGGCGGCGTTGGCGGGCCTTGCAATGGCCGCAAAGCGCGGATTGGTTTCCATCCGGTCGAGTTCGAGCGTGACCGGCGACAGGGGCTCGAATGCCGCCTGCACGTCCTGCAGCACGACTTCGATCATGCGCTGGACGAGGTTGAGTTCGATGGTCGTGTAGGGACGGCCTTCGATGCGCATCGCCGCGGTGCCGCGCCGTCCGCCCAGGAGCACATCGACGATCGAATAGATCAGGTTCGAGTCGACCGTGAACATGCCGTAATTGTCCCACTGCTTCGCGCGGAAGACCGCGAGAATGGCGGGCAGCGGAATGGAGTTGAGGTAATCGCCGAAGCGAATCGACGACACGTTGTCGAGCGACACTTCCACGTTGTCGGATGTGAAATTACGCAGCGAAACCGTCATCAGGCGCACCAGCCTGTCGAACACGATTTCGAGCATCGGCAGACGCTCGTAGGAGACCAGCGCCGAATTGACGATCGCGTCGATGCCATGCCGCTGCGGCGTCGAACTTTCGTCCACCTCGAAGCCGAGCAGGCTGTCGATCTCGTCCTGGTTGAGCACGCGCTCCGGCGCTTTCGTCGCGGCCTCTGTGGCGGCGGCGAGCGCGTCCTGTCCTTGTTCCTTGAGATCGGCGGTCATGTAATCGGTCCCGCGCCTTCCTGTGGGTTATTGAACGATGATTTCCTTGAAGAGCACGTCCGTCACGAGCTGCTTCTGCGTGGCGAGCGTCAGGCGCCGCATCAGCTCTTCCTTGAGGCTGAGCATGCCCTGCGACCCTTCGAGATCTTCCGGGCGCAATTCGCGCAGGAATGTCTGGAAACCGTCCAGCACGCGCGGCATCTCGTGTTCGAGCAGCACCATCGCTTCCTTGTCGACCACCTGCAGCGCCACGGTCAGCTTCAGATAATGCTGGGGCGGCGGCCCGCTCAGGTTCACGAGGAAGTCCGGCAGGTCGTAGAACACCGGTACGGGCGCGACGGCCACGACTTCTTCCTCTTCGGCGGAGCCACCGAGGATGCCCGACATATAGACGCCCACGCCCGCGCCGATCAGAAGCAGCATCGGCAACGCGACATAGAGCACGAGCACTTTCCCGGCGAGCCGGCGTTTTACCGGTTGCTCGGAGACTTCTTCTTCGTCGTCGGAAATATCAGCGTCGACTGCCGCCATTTTGACTATGCCCCACCTGACATGAAGGCCCGGCCACCTGCCCGGCCCGGGAATGCTTCAATCCACCGCGGCATATTTGCCGCTCGAAACGGATGCTCGCCGACTTTGGTTAATGAAGCGTTGGCGGAATGCCCCGTCTCGAATTTGTCTTAAGAGATTGTTGCGCGGCGCCGGCTCGCCGGGCGGCAGAAACTACCCGGTAAAGCCTTCCGCGAACCGTCGCCCGCGCCGCCCCGGATACGCCAACCCGTTGATTTGACTCGGGTTTCCAACTGGCACAGCCCCTGCACATCTGCAGGCGGCGCCACGCTTGCGCCAGTGCATTCAAACGGACGCCGGCATCGACATGGAAAACGCCCTTCTCGTAGGTCTCTCGCGCCAGATGACGATGGCACGCGAAATGGCGACCATCGCGAACAACATCGCGAACATGAACACCACCGCCTACAAATCCGAGGCGATGCTGTTCGAACAGTTCATGACGACGGACGCTTCCGAGGACAGTCCCGACAACGTCATCCGTTTCGTCCAGGATGTCGGCCAGCACCGCAACACGCGCGACGGCGCGCTCCAGACGACCGCGAACCCCTTCGACGTCGCGATCACCGGCGAGGGCTTCTTCCGCATCGAAACGCAGGAGGGCGTCCTCTACACCCGCAACGGCAACTTCACGCTCGACAATGAAGGCCGGCTCGTGACCTCCGCCGGCGACCCCGTGCTCACCGATGCGGGAGGCCCGATCACCTTCGCCCGCGACGAAACCGACATCACCATTGCCCGCGACGGCACGATCTCCACGGATCGCGGCCAGCGCGGCAAGCTCGCCATCGTCACCTTCGAAAACCAGCAGGACATGAAGAATGTCGGCAACTCCCTGCTTTCCACCGCGCAGGAAGAAGTGCCCGCCACCGACATCCGGCTCGTCCAGGGCGCGCTCGAAGGTTCGAACGTCAACCCCATCCTCGAAATGACCAACATGATCGAGGTTACGCGCTCCTACGCGAGCGCGCAGAAGCTCATCGACCAGGCGGACCAGATGCGCCGCAAAGCCATTCAGGATCTCGGAGCGGCGGCCTAAGGCCGGCCCGCAAGTAAGGAAGAAACGCTATGCAGTCGCTCAGCATCGCCGCCACCGGCATGATGGCCCAGCAGCTCAATGTCGAGGTGATCTCGAACAACATCGCCAACATGAGCACGACCGGCTTCAAGCGCGGCCGCGCCGAATTCCAGGATCTGCTCTATCAGAACTTGCGGCGCGTCGGTGCGAACTCGTCGGACGCGGGCACCATCGTCCCGGCCGGCGTGCAGGTCGGCCTCGGCGTCAAGACCGCCGCGGTCAATCGCATCATGACCCAGGGCAACATGGACAACACCGAGAACAAGCTCGATGTCGCCATTCAGGGCCGCGGCTACTTCCGCATCGAACTGCCGAGCGGCGACGACGCCTATACCCGCGCCGGCTCCTTCCACATCAGCGCGGACGGCCAGCTCATCACCGCCGACGGCTACACCCTTGCCCCCGGCATCACCATTCCGCCCGAGGCGACCGACATCGCCATCAGCGCCGACGGACAGGTGCAGGTCGCCATCCCCGGCCAGACCGCGCCGCAGATCGTCGGCCAGATGGAACTTGTCGCCTTCGCCAATGAAGGCGGTCTCGATCCGCTCGGCGGCAATCTCTTCGCGGAAACGCCGGCCAGCGGCGCGCCGACCATCGGCACTCCAGGCAATGACGGTCTCGGCAGCGTGCTTCAGGGTTTCCTCGAAACCTCGAACGTGAACGCGGTCACCGAAATCACCTCGCTCATCACCGCCCAGCGCGCCTACGAGATGAACGCGAAGATCATCACCGCATCCGACGAAATGATGTCCGTCACATCGAACATGAAGTAAGGGCTGAAAGAGATGTTGTCGCGTATCGCTGCCGTCGCCGCCGCAATCCTCGCCCTCGCCTCTGCCGCGCAGGCCGCCGAGCTTCGTCCCGCCGTCACCGTCGCCGGAACCGCCGTCACGCTCGGCGATCTCTTCGACGACGCGGGCGCCGCCGCCGGCGTTGCCGTCGCCAACGCGCCCGCGCCCGGCCTTCGTACCGAAATTTCCGTCTCGCGCATCTCGCTTGCCGCGCGCCGCAACGGCATCGAATGGCGCAACGACGCCGGCCTCACCCACGTCGTCGTCGCGCGCAGCGGCCTGGCGGTGCCGGACGAGGATGTCGCGGCCGCCATCGCCGCCGCCGTCGAAACCCGCTCGACCGCCCTGCCCTCCGCCGCCGTCCTGCAGGTCGACTTCACCAACGGCATGGCCGGCATCCAGGTCGCCGAGACCGCCGAACCGACCGTCAGCGTCGAACAGATTTCCTACAACACCCGCAGCGGCGCCTTCACCGCCATCGTCCGCGCGCCCGCCGGCGACATGCTGAGCCCGCTCCGCCGCGTCACCGGCCGCGCCTATGCCGTGCTCGACGTGCCGGTCCTCACCCGCGACATGCAGCCGGGCGACGTCGTCCGCCAGCAGGACATCGACTGGGTGCGCCTGCCCGCCAACCGCGTCAGCCAGAACATGATCGCCTCCCTCGACCACCTCGTCGGCATGTCGCCGCGCCGCCCCGCCCGCGCGGGCGAGCCGCTGCGCCAGTCGGACATGTCTCCGCCGATCGTCGTCGACAAGGGCGCGCAGGTCGACGTAACCCTCGTCTCCGGCTCGCTCACCCTCCCCGCGCGCGGCCGCGCGCTCCAGAGCGGCGCCGTCGGCGACATCGTCAACGTACTGAACACCCGTTCCAACCGCACCCTGCAGGGCGTCGTCACCGGACCGAACATGGTCACCATCGACACGCCCGGTGCCGCCCACGCGGCGAGCCTCGCCCGCGCCGCCGACAATTCCTGACGCCGAAGTTCCGATCGCAAAGGCCAATAAAAATGTACGGTAATGTTTCCCGCCTCGCTTCGATTGCCCTCCTCGCCGCCGCGCTTGCCGGCTGCAGCGCCGTCGACCGCGTCTCGAACATCGGCAAGGCGCCCGACTTCGCGCCCATCGCCTCGCCCGCGACGACCGTCTCGATGCCGATGCCCGAACCCGAGCAGGTCGTCTACCAGCCGAACTCGCTCTGGCGCTCCGGCTCGCGCGCCTTCTTCCGCGACCAGCGCGCCGCCCGCGTCGGCGACATCCTGACCGTCCTCATCGGCATCGCCGACAGCGCCAAGGTCAACAACTCGACCAAGCGCAGCCGCGCCAACGCCGAAGACGCGGAACTCGGCAACCTGTTCGGCTACGAAAATTATCTCGGCAAGGTCTTCCCCGACGGCGTCGACAAGGACAACCTCGCCCGCCTCGGCAGCACCAGTTCGAGCGCCGGCACCGGCTCCGTCGACCGCAAGGAATCGATCGACCTCACCGTCGCCGCCGTCGTCACCCAGGTGCTCCCCAACGGCAACCTCGTCATCGCCGGCCGTCAGCAGGTGCGCGTGAACTACGAAGTGCGCGACCTCGAGGTCACAGGCATCGTCCGCCCCGAGGACATCTCCAACACCAACACCATCGCCCACACGCAGATCGCCGAAGCCCGCATCGCCTATGGCGGCCAAGGCCAGATCAGCGACGTGCAGCAGCCGCGCTACGGCCAGCAGCTCTTCGACATCGTCATGCCGTTCTAGAGACGACTGTCGGCGCGCCGACGCGCCGGAAAAAGAAAAACGCGGCCTCCCGGGGCCGCGTTTTTATTTCGTCTCCATGCCGGCACGCTCAGTCGTCGCGATAGACCTTCTCGCGCCGCTCATGCCGCTCCTGCGCCTCGATCGACAGCGTCGCGATCGGCCGCGCGTCGAGACGCTTCAGGCTGATCGGCTCGCCCGTCTCCTCGCAATAGCCGTATGTGCCGTCGTCGATCCGGCGGATCGCGGCGTCGATCTTGGCGATGAGCTTGCGCTGGCGGTCGCGCGTCCGCAGTTCGAGCGAGCGCTCGGTCTCGGAAGACGCGCGGTCGGCGAGATCGGGATGCTGCACACTGTCATCCTGGAGATGCTGCAGCGTCTCGCGGTTCTCCTTGAGGATATCCTCTTTCCATTTCTCGAGCTTGCGGCGGAAGTATTCCTTCTGCCGCTTGTTCATAAATGGTTCGTCGTCTGACGGCATATAGCCTTTGGGCAAACGGACAGCCATCCTTGGCAATCTTTCTCGTAACGCGGAACCCCAGCCGAAACGCGGCGGAGTATAGGGAGAGGGGTCACGATTCTCAACCGCTCAAAACCCGCCAAGCCGGTGAAATATCTGTGAAATCCTTCGGCGGCCCGCCCGGGCCGGAAGGCGGACGAAACCTAGCCTTTAGTATAGGTTCCGAACTTCGCCAGTTCCACCCGCGCGCGCAGCTCGATCTGGTCGAGCACCTCGCGCAGCATCGGGTCGCCGACGGCACCGAGCTGGCGTTCCACCACGCTCAGCAGCCTGGAAAGCTTGGCCTTGGGCACCCGGCCCAGCAGCAGCGCAAGCTTGATATCGTCCAGAATATCCAGCATTTCCTCGCCCCGGGCGACCGCCTTGCGGCGCGGCGCATGGAGCGCATCGTCGGTTTCCTGCAGCGCCAGCAGCGCATCGACGGCGGTGAGAGAGGCAGGCCCCGAAAGCCCGGCCGCGCCCCGCGTCGCCGCGGCGCCCGCCGGCGCGAAGCCGCTGCCGCCGCTTCGGACGGATGTGGCGCGCGCGCCCCCCGCCTGCGATGTTGCCCTGGTATTGCCGATCTTCATCTGGGTTTCCCCGATCCCCGAAGCCGGAAACGTTCCGGTTCCTCCAAAATGGACCGGCACCCCTTAAAGTGGCGTTAACCCTGACCCGCAAGCCCCCGCATGGGGAAAAGGCCAAAGGGGCAGGATTTGCCGGTCCGCGCCGCCGCCGCCCGGCAATCCGCGCCCTTTCACCGCCGGCCGCAGCCCCGGCCCAAAAGAAATACAAGCAAAATCAAATACTTGGAGGTGGACGCCCGGCCCCCGCCCCATGGCATGGCTTTCGCTTATAGGAGCCCGTATCGCAGCGATTAAACGGTCGTTTCATGTCCCGGCTCATTGCCCTCCATTTCCGTTCCTTCCTGACGCTGGCGCTCGCCTGCCTGCTCGCCGCCCTCGATCCGGCCGGCGCACAGGCCAGTTCCCGCATCAAGGACATCGTCGATGTCGAGGGCATCCGCGACAACATGCTGGTCGGCTACGGCCTCGTGGTCGGCCTCAACGGCACGGGCGACACGCTCCGCAACGCCCCCTTCACCCAGCAGAGCCTCATCGGCATGCTGGAGCGCCTCGGCGTCAACACGCGCGGCACCTCGCTGAAAACGGCAAACGTCGCCGCGGTCATGGTCTCCGCCAATCTTCCCGCCTTCGCCGCCCAGGGCACCCATATCGACGTGACCGTCAGCGCCCTCGGCGACGCGACCAACCTCCAGGGCGGCGTCCTCCTCGTCACGCCTCTCATGGGCGCCGACGGCCAGGTCTATGCCGTCGCGCAGGGCTCGCTCGCCACCGGCGGTTTCGCCGCCCAGGGCGAGGCCGCCTCCGTCGTGCGCGGCGTGCCGACCAACGGCCGCATCGCCAACGGCGCCATCGTCGAGCGCGAACTGGACTTCCGGCTTTCCGACCTGCGCTCGCTCCGCCTCTCGCTGCGCAACCCGGATCTCACCACCGCGCAGCGCGTCGCCTCCGCCATCAACGCTTTCATCGGCACGCGGACCGCCATCGCCGACAACCCGACAACGGTGCAGCTCACCGTGCCGCCCGCCTATAATGGCGGCGTGGTCGCCCTCCTCACCGACATCGAGCAGCTCCGCGTCCAGCCCGACCTTGCCGCCCGCGTCGTCATCGACGAAGCCTCCGGCGTCATCGTCATGGGTCAGGATGTCCGCGTCAGCAAGGTCGCGATCGCGCAAGGAAATCTCACGATTTCCGTCAGCGAAACGCCGCAGGTCAGCCAGCCCTCGCCCTTCTCCACGCAAGGCGACACCGTGGTCGTGCCGCGCACCGACATCAAGGTGGACGAGGAACAGGGCAAGAAGCTCGGCATCATCGACGGCAGCATCAGCCTCAAGGAACTCGTCGACGGGCTGAATGCGCTCGGCGTCAGCCCCCGCGACATGATTACGATCCTTCAGGCGATCAAATCTTCCGGCGCCCTGCAGGCCGAAATCGAGGTGATGTGATGGACGCTCTCGCCGCCCTCCCCGCCTTCATCCACACGCCCGCGCAGCCGCCGCTCCATGCGGCGAAGTCCGGCGCGGCGGATGAAACGCGCGACCGGCGTGCCTGGGAAACCGCGCAGGATTTCGAGGCGCAGTTCGTCTCCACGCTTTTCCAGTCGATGTATCAGGGCGTCGGCGAAGACGATCCCTTCAGCGGCGGCCCGGGCGAAACCATGTTCCGCTCCATGCTCGTCGATCAGTACGGCAAGCAGATGGCGCAATCGGGCGGCATCGGCATTGCCGACGCCGTCTATCGCGAAATGCTGAAAATGCAGGAGATGCCCCAATGAACGAGCCCCGCCGCATCGCCGCCGAAACCCTCGCCCCCGTCGATCTGGTCGACCGCGTCCTCGCGCTCACCGCCGGCCTGACGGAAATCGTCGCCCGCGAGACGGCTCTGCTGCGCGACCGCGCCCAGGATGAGGTTGCCGCGCTCCAGCCGGAGAAAATCCGCCTCGCCAATGAATATGCGATGGACGTCCAGGCGATCCGTACACGCAAGGAACTCGTCGACCGTGCGCCCGCCGAGCGCGTCTCCCGCCTCAAATCCGCGATGATCGAACTCGACCGCGCCCTCGCCCTCAATACCGAGGCGCTCGATGCCGCAAAATCTGTCTCGGAAGGTCTCATCCGCATGGTCGCCGACGCCATGAGCGAGCGCGTCGCGCCCTCTCTCGGTTACGGCCGCAATGCCGCCCCCGCCGCCCGCCGCGCTTCGAACCCTGCCGGCGCCGGCTCCCTCACCCTCGACTCGCGCGTCTGACACAACCGGGCGTTAACCCGGTGGTAACCATAATGGCGCCGAAATGGCGCTTATGAACGATCGGCAGTCGCGGGGCAGCAACCAGCCATGTCTACCATGACCAAACGGCGTCTTTCCGTGGGCAATTCGGTCCTCGGCGACCTCCAGAAGAAATATGAGCAGGGCGTCCGGCTCCTCGATCAGGGCCGCACTGACGATGCTCTGATCCGCTTCCGCAAGGTGGTCGCGGCCGACCCTCTTCATTTCCAGGCGCTCACCGTCCTCTGCCGGACGCTCATGGCGCTCGGGCGGGCGGATGAGGTCGTCCGGATTCTCGATGACGCGGCGGCCGCTGCGCCGGAAGATGAAAAGCATTTGCTGGAACTCGCCGGCATTTGTTTTACGTTCAAATACGTTCAGCGCGCGGAAGAACTCTATCGCCGCGTCCTGACGATCGACCCGGACGCCTTCGTGGCCCTCGGAAATCTCGCCGGCATAGTCGTCGAACAGGCCCATTATCAGGAGGCCGTGGATCTCGTCTCCCATGCGCTGGAGATCAGGCCCGACACGGCGGAATGCTACAATACGCTTGGACGCGCGCTTGCCGGGGCCGCCATGTACGAGGAAGCCGAAGCAAGCTACCGCCGCGCTATCTCCCTCAATCCCGATCTGCCCACGGTCTACGCCAATTACGGTGCTCTTCTCGATATTGTCGGGCGGCAGCAGGAGGCGTTGAAGCTCCTCCAGATCGCTCTCAACATAAACCCGGACTGCGACGGCACGCGGTGGAACCTCGCCCGCGCGCTCCTTGCGACCGGCCACATCGAGGCGGGCTGGGACATGTACGGGTTCGGTTTCGCCTGCGGCGAGCGGACACCCTATCGCCCCTTTCCCGGCCTGATCTGGGAAGGCGAGGATTTGACGGACAAGACCCTCATGGTCTGGCGCGAGCAGGGTCTCGGCGACGATCTCTATTTCTCGACCTGCTACCACGAGCTGATCGGCGAAGTGGGCCATCTCATCATCGAGACCGACCCGCGCCTCGTCCCGCTCTATGCCCGCACCTGGCCGAAAGCGACGGTTCGCGCCGAAACCGGAACCTCGACGGGCCTCGGCAATTGCGACACGGTCGATTTCGACGTCACCGCGCCGGCGGGCATCGTCGCCTCCAGGCGCCGCCGCTCGCTCGACAGCTTTCCGGCGAACCCGCCCGTTCTGGTTGCCGACCCCGTGAGGCGGCAGGCGGCGCGCGAATGGCTTTCCACGCTCGGCCCCGGCCCGCGTATCGGCTTTTGCTGGCGCTCGAGCGTCAGGAACCATGTCCGCTCCTCCTTCGCAACAAAGCTGGAGCACTGGACGGAATTCCTGAAGCAGGACGGCATTCAGGTCGTCAGCCTGCAATATGGCGGTGCCGACGAAGAGATTGCCGAAGCGGAAGAGAAATATGGCATCCGGATACATCGGATGCCCGGCCTCGACACCATGAACGATCTCGAAGGTACGGCCGCCCTCACGGCCGAACTCGACTTCTTCGTCGCCCAGTGGAACGCCTCCTCCGAAATGGCGGGCGCTCTCGGCATCCCCGGCGTCGTCTATCTGCCCGCCGGCAATCCGGTCATGCTCGGCACCGGCCTTATCCCGTGGCATCCTTGCCTGCGCCCGTTCCAGATCAAGCCGGGCTTCGATCCGCTCGCGCTGGCCGGGGCGATGGGCGGCGAAGCCCTGACGCAGCTCCGCGCTGCCGGCAAGCTCTGACACCCTTTCCTGCCCGCCCTGCTTCTTCGTCTCTCTATATAAGAAGGGGGTTTCATGCCCCCGAAGGCGGAAAAATTTTCCCGTGGCACGGCAGACCCTGCCCATAACCGCCGCCCTCCAAAAACCTAACCCATTGATTTTATTGAATATATGAAGCTGGCCCGCCTCTTGCGAAAGAGAGGGCAAGCAATCTGTTGGATACGAAACTCGGCATTGCCGGTTCCTGCATCCGGATTACTCGCGAAGCGGCCAAGGGTCCGAACAAGGTGGACCCGACAGCCAAATCGCAATGCAGTTTGGTTCGTTTACGTCGAATTAATGATTAATGCCGAGTGTAGTGCTCGTGCCGCCATGAGACGGCCGGGCCAAACCCTGGAGGGTAGAGAAAAATGGCTGATGTAGTCCTTTCCGGCGCAATCCGGTCGAATCTGCTCAGCATGCAGAACACCGCGAAGATGCTCGACGAGACGCAGTTGCGTCTGGCGACGGGCCTCAAGGTGCGCAGCGCTGTCGATAGCCCGACCTCATTCTTCACGGCGCAGGGTCTCAACAACCGCGCCTCGGATTTGAACAGCCTGCTCGACGCGATGGGCCAGGGCGTTCAGACGCTCGAGGCCGCCGACCAGGGCATCAAGTCGATCCTGAAACTCGTCGACAGCATGAAGGCCGTCGCGAACCAGGCGCTTGAAACCAAGGTCAAGGCCGCCGTCATCACCGGCAACCAGACCGGCGCGCCCCTTTCCGCCGCGACGGCCCTGAACGGCCTCGGCGCTCTCGGCACCGGCAACACCATCACCATCACGGTCGGCGAAGTCACCGAGACCGTCACGATCGGCGCCGCCTCCGGCAACGTCGCGACCGTCCAGGACCTCATCGACTGGGCCAACGACACCTTTGACGGCGACGAGCCGCTCACGGCCTCGCTCACCACCGACGGCCAGCTCAAGCTCGAAGGCGCCAACGGCCGCAACGTCGCCGTAACGGCGGACAATGGCGGCACGGCCGTCAGCCTCAACGGCCTGCTCGGTTCCCGCACGACGGCCACGGATGGCGTGAATCGCGACAAGTTCGAACGCGACTTCAACAATCTCCGTGAGCAGATCGAACAGCTCGCCAGGGACGCCAGCTACAAGGGCGTGAACCTCCTGAAGGGCGACACGCTCAGCGTCTTCTTCAATACCGAACAGACCAGCAAGCTCGACATTGAAGGCGTCAACCTGACGCCCGAAGGCGACCTCAATATCGGCGCCGTGAACAATGAATCCGGCAATCACGGCTTCGCTCTCGATAGCGGCATCAAGGCCTTTGTCGATACGCTGAACTCCGCCACCAGCGTTCTGCGTCAGCAGGCCTCGACCTTCGGTGCGAACCTCGGCGTGGTGCAGATCCGCCAGGACTTCACCAAGTCGCTCGTCAACACACTGCAGACCGGCGCGTCGAACCTGACCGTCGCCGACACCAACGAAGAAGGTGCGAAAATGCTCGCCCTGCAGACCCGCCAGCAGTTGGGCACCACCGCTCTCTCGCTCGCGAACCAGGCTGAACAGGGCGTTCTGCGTCTCTTCGGTTAAGAATAAAAACGCTGCAAACGCAAAGGGCGGACCGCAAGGTCCGCCCTTTTTTCTTAACGGCCTCGCGAAAATATTCTCAAAAAATCCGGAAAAAATCGCGCGGTTTACCGCCCTTTAACGTCCCTGCCCCATGCTCCTGAACATGGCTCAGAAAGAGCCGGTCAAGACAGTTCCTAGGAAAGGACTACTACAATGGGTGATATCACCATTAACAGCGCCGTGCGGACCAACCTGGAAACCCTCCAGAGCACCGCAAAGATGATGGCGCAGACGCAGAACCGCCTCGCCTCCGGCCTGAAGGTTTCGAGCGCCCTCGACAATCCGCAGTCTTTCTTCACCGCCGCTGGCCTCAATGCCCGCGCAAACGACCTGAGCGCCCTGCAGGACTCGATGAGCCTCGGTGTGCAGACGCTGAAGGCCGCCGACGAAGGCATCAAGTCGATCCAGAAGCTCGTCGACCAGGCGAAGTCGGTTGCGAACCAGGCTCTCCAGGCCAAAGCCACCACGACCATGCTGACGACGTTGACCAAGCCCAGCGCCTCGACCGATTATTCGGCTTCGGGCGCCAGCGCCACCTTCACGGTCGCAGTCGGCACCGGCTCGGCTCAGACTGTCACGCTCAACCAGAACTATGCCTCGATGGGCGCCCTGGTCAGCGACATCAACTCGAGCCTCACGGGCGTAACGGCGGAAGTTTCCGGTGACGGCATCGTCTTCAAGGCCGCCAGCGGCGAAGACATCACGATCGCCGGCACGGACGCGGCGACCCTGTTCGGCGCGACGCTCACGTCCGACAACGGCAAGACGCAAACCGAAGCCCGCGAAACCTACGTCACGGACTTCAACGGCCTGCGTGATCAGATCGATCAGCTCGCCAACGACGCCTCCTTCAACGGCATCAACCTGCTCAAGGGCGATACGCTGAAGGTGAACTTCAACGAAGGCAGCACGTCCTCGCTCGACATCGTCGGTGTCAAGATGACGGTCTCCGACGATCTCGAGATCGACGCGGCCGATTTCTCGACCAACGCCAAGATCGAGGCAGCCGTTTCGGGCCTGAATTCCGCCACGGCGACCCTCCGTGCCCAGGCGTCCACGTTCGGTGCGAACCTCTCGGTCGTGCAGAACCGCCAGGACTTCACCTCGAAGATGATTTCGGTTCTCGAGACGGGTGCCGGCAACCTGACGCTGGCCGACACGAACGAGGAAGCGGCGAACCTGCTCGCTCTGCAGACCCGCCAGTCGCTCGCCCAGACCTCGATGTCGCTCGCGACACAGGCCGAACAGAGCGTTCTCTCGCTCCTGCGCTAATACCGGCCCGCGCTCGCGCGGATCGGCCGACGAAAACCGCGGCGGGGACCCAAAGTCCCCGCCGTTTCTTTATGTGCCGGGCCGATTCAGGCTAGACTGCCGCCAACCTCATCCGAGTTACCCGTCAGGACGCCCCCGCAATGGCCCTCAAAGTCGAACTCAAGCCCGGCGAACGCTTCATCCTCGGCGACAGCGTCATCACCAACGACGACCAGCGCACCCGCCTCTTCATCGAGGGCGAGACGCCGATCCTGCGCGAAAAGGACATCCTCCGCGCGGCCGATGCCGACACGCCCTGCAAGCGCCTCTATCTGCTGGTCCAGATGATGTATCTCGCGCCCGACCCCCGTCCCCACCACGATCTCTATTTCCAGATCGTCGGGGACGTGATCGAGGCCGCCCCCTCCACCGCGCCCTATATCGACGCGGTCAACAGTAAAATCTTAACCGGCGAAATGTATAAAGCTCTCAAGGAAGCTCGGAAGTTGATCGAGTACGAACGGGGGCTGCTGGAGAATGTCAAAACCTCATGACGCGTATGCCAGTGCATCGCGTATGGCGATCACGGACCCGCGTGAGTTCGAAGCGACCATCCTGACGCGCGCCGCCGGCCAGTTGCAGCGCATCCGCGACAACTGGTCCAACGAAAAGGCGTCGACCCTGCGCGATGCGCTTCTCTACAACCGCCGCATCTGGACCGTCTTCGCCGCCTCGGCCGCGGAGGCCGAACACCCGCTTCCCCGCGAGATCAAGCAGAACATAGCCAACCTCGCCATCTTCATCTTCAAGCGCACCAGCGAAATCGAAGCGAGCCACGAGCCCGCGCCGCAGCTCCTCGACACCCTCATCATGATCAACCGCGAAATCGCCGCCGGCCTCTATAGCCGCGCCTGACCGTACGCCTGCCCTCCCGCAATAAAAAAGGCCCGCAACCGCGGGCCCTTTTTTTGCCTCCCGGCAGCCTACAGGTAATTCACCAGCGACATCTGCGACAGCATCGCCGTCACCTGGTAGCTCGCCTGGAGCTGCGTCTGCAGCGTCGTCAGCTTCACGCCGACCTCATAGGGATCCGCGTTCTGGATGTCGCCCAGCAGCACGTTTGCGGTCGCCATCGTCTGGTCGTGCCGCGCCTGCGTGCCGGCGAGCGTCGCCGATGCAAGCCCGAGCCCCGTCACGATGCTCTCCACCGACTGCACGCCCTTGAAGCTGAGCGTGGCGCCCACCCGGCTCGACAACGCGTTGTAGGAAGCCCGCTGGTCGAGATCGTCCGCGTCCGAATATTCGACCGCCGAGAGCAGCGCCGACATCTTCAGCGTATCGCGGATCGCCGCCTGGTCGGCGCGCGCGCCGTAGTTCACCTGCCGCCCGCTGTCGATCTGCGCAACCATGTTGTTGCCCGGCGTGCCGGCAAGGTCGCCCTTGTACCAGAACACGGTGTCCGCCTCGGTCGCGTCGCGCAGGCCCGTCGCCGAGGCGAAAGGCGGCCCGTCCACGCGCTGCGGCGCGCCGCCCGCGGCATAGTCGAAGAAATTGTTGGACGCTTCCACCGCCGACGCCGCCTTCAGCGTTACCTTCGCTTCCTTCTGCACCGCCGTGTCGAGCGCCGCCTGGAAATTGGCGGATGTCGTCGCCGTGTCCGCGCCGATGGTGAATTCGCCCGCCGCCGGCGGATTGTTCGTCGTCGCCTTCAGCGTCACCGTGGTCGTCGTGCCGTCCGGCAGGCGCATCTCGATCGCGATCTGCTCCCCCGCCGCCGGCAGCCCGGTGAATTCCACGTCGAGCGCCGCGGGCGAACCCGCCGGTCCCGTCACGGTCGCATTGCTCAGCGTCGAGGTCGCGCCTTCCAGCTTGAAGCCGAACACGCTCGGCGCCGCATCCTCCGCCAGCGTCACCGTCGTCCCCGCCGTGCCGAGCGTCAGCCGCCCGCGCCCGTCGGCGCCCATGTCGGCCTGCGCCCGCTCGTCGATGAACTGCTTGAGCCCCGCCTGGTTGCCGCTGCCATTGAGAATTTTGTCGGGCAGCGCCACCGGCCGCGTCTGCGTGTCCTTGCCGCCGAACAGATAGCGGTCCTCGACCTCGAGGTTCAGCAGGTTCACCAGTTCGTCGAACTGCATCCCCGCCGAAATCTGCGCGCTCGTCTGCTTGCCGTTCACCAGCTCGAAGCCGGAGGTCAGCATCGCCGTCTTCGCTTCGCTCGCGATCGTGTTCACCCGCGTCAGCGCATCCGACATCACCTCGATCCGCATCTGCGTCTTCGAGATCGTGTTCGTGTAAGCCGTGATCTGCCCGAGCTGATGCGACAGCGACAGCACCAGGTTCCGGTCGGTGCCCAGCTTGGCATAGCTGTCCGTCTTGAGCCCGGTCGAGAGCTGCCGCTGCAGATCGTCGAACTGCGCCCGCATGTCGTTGATCGACTGGCGCAGCGCGAGAGATTGGGAGAGCGTGGAAACCTGCATGATCTTACCTGCCGATGCTCATAAGCACATCGAAGAGTTGCTTGATGGTGGTGATGACGCGTGCATTGGCCGAATAGGCGTTCTGCAGCAGCAATAGATTGGACAATTCGTCGTCGATGTTGACGCCCGTCTGCGCGTCGAAGCGGTCCTGCAGCGACGACGCCACGACCTGCTGCGCCTCCGCGTCGCGGGTCGCGTTCGCCGCCTGTGCCGACTGGAACGAGACCAGCCGCCGCGCGAAGCCGTCCACCGATCCGTTATAGGGGTTGGACGATCCGCCGATCCCCGTCTCCGGCGAATAGGCCCGGCTGTTCGATGTCAGCCGCGCCAGCAGGTCGAGCGGGCGCGTCGCGTCGCCCACCTGCGTGTCGGTGTCGAAACCGACCAGAAGCATGTCGTCCGCGATCACGGCCTGGTTCACCTGGATGCGGCTGGCGAAACCCGCCTTCTGTCCCGGTTCGTTGGAGAAGATCTTGCCCGTCGAGCCGTCGACGAAAAGCGCGAGCCCCGTCGTCCCGTCGCTCAGCCCCGCCGGCGTCACCGTCGCGCTCACCGAATTGATGTCGCTGTTGCCCGCTACGCCGTCGTCGAGAAAGCGGATCGTCGTGCCGGCCGGGTTCGACACCACGACATCCGCCGGCAGCGCCGCCTGCAGGTCGGCGATGATGCCCGCCATCGGCTGGTTGAAGTCGATGCCGACCACGAGGTCGTTCGGGTTCGCCGTGAAACCGTTCGACAGCGGCAGCGCCGAGGGATCGTCCACGCGTACGATGGTGACGTTCTGCGTCACACCGCCGACCGTATAGCTCAGGCTGATCGTGTTGCCGGCCATCATCGAGGCCGTATCGATCTCGAAGCCCGTCGCCGCGCCGTCCGTGGCGGCCGTGCTCGCGACCGTCTCCTCCGACAGCGCCAACGCAAGCTGCGCTGCCAGTTCGTCGAGCTGCGCCTGCGCTTTCGGCAATATGTCGTCGCGCAGTTCGAGATAGCCCGCGATGGCGCCGGAGCGGATCGCGCCTGCCGCGATGAGATCGATGCTGTTCGAGCCCGAAATGAGCGAGATCGTGCCGACGCCACCATTCTCGTAGGTGGAGGTTGCGTCGAGCTGCGTGCGCTCGTCGAACCGCAGTTCCACCGGCGTCCGGTCGAGCAGCAACTGGCCGCCCGAGGTGAAGATGGTCACTGTGCCGTCGTCGCGGTTGACGACCTTCACATCCATCAGCCTCGACAGCTCGTCGATGGCCATGTCCCGCTTGTCCTGCAGGTCGCCGGTCGAAAGATTGCCGGCCTGGCGCTGCGCGATCTGGCTGTTGACGGATGCAATGGTCTTGAGCAGCGCGTTCGCGCTCTCGACGGCGGAAGCGATGTTCCGCTCCGCTTCGAGCCGCATGTCCTGAACGGTGCTGGACATGTTGTTCAGCTTCGCGGCGAGATTGCCCGCCTCGTTCAGCAGCGATTGCCGCGCGGCGGCCGATTCCGGGTTGCCCGCCAGCTCCTGCAACATGGTCGCCAGCGCGCCGATGGAACCCGCGATGGAGGAGTTCGAATCCGGCGTGCCGAACATGCTGTCCACCCGGCCGAGCATATTCGCCTTTACATTGGCGAAGGCGGAGCCGGCCGAGGCCGTGCGAAGCTGCTGCTGCAGGAATTCGTCGATCTGGCGCTGCGCCGCCTCGCGCCGCACGCCGATGCCCTCGCCGCCGGCAAGCGCGTTCACCTGGTTCTGCACCTTGCGGGTGTAGCCCGCCGTGCCGACATTGGCGATGTTGCGCGAGGTGATGTCGATCCCGGACTGGGAGACATTCAACCCGCTCATTGCGGCGCCGAGTGCGGAGGAAAGACTCATCTGTAGACCTTCGGCTGGATACCTTGACGACGATCGGTCCGCGCCGGACGCCCCGAGGAGGAGCGCCCGCCGCGGCCTTTATCAGCGCTTCATGTTCAGCGTTTCGCGGATCAGTTCGTCCGCCGTCGTCACGATGCGCGTGCCCGCCGTATAGGCCTGCTGCGTCACGATCAGCTTGGAGAACTCGTCCGCGATGTCGACGTTCGAAGCTTCGCGCGCCGAGGCGATGATGTCGCCGCCCGCGCCGAGCATCGGCTCGCCCGATTCCTGCGTCGCCGCGAAGGCGGTGCCGTCGAGCTTCTTCAGCTTGTCGGCCGCGTTGAATGTCGCGAGCGATACCTGTGCGATGTCCACCGTCTTGCCGTTCGAATAGGTGCCGGTAACGCGGCCGTTCTCCGAAACCGCGATGGCGACGAGTTCGCCGGACGGGTAGCCGTTCTGGTCGAGCGCGGTGGTCTTTACCGTGCCGTTATTGTCCTCGAACTGCGTGATGTTGGAGGCACCGTGGTCGAGCGTCACGTTTCCGAGTGCGACGCCGTTGACGGTGAGGCCCGTGATGGTGGTCGAGTCGACGGCGGGCGTCAGACGGCCCTGGGCATCGAACGCATAGTCCTGCCCCACATTCACCCATTTGTCGGCGGCGCCCGTCGCGCTGTCGTCGGTCTTGTAGAACAGGTTCCAAGTGTCGCCGCCGCCATCCGCATTGTCGACCTTCGCCCAGCGGAACTGGACGTTGGCCGGCGCGCCCAGCGCGTCGTAACCCGTCACCGCGCCGCCCGACAGCGAGTTGTCGAGGAAGATGTCTTCATTGGCCGCCGAAATGACGCTCAGGTCGGCCAGCGCCGGCGTGAAGCGGCCCACCGTCAGAAGTTCGCTGTTGGCGATATCCGGATCGGCATTGTTGGTCTTCGGCCAGGCCGGCAGGTTGGCCTTGTAGGAAATCGTCGTGGTCGTGCGCGCCGCCAGGAAGTCGCGGTTGATCTGGATGCGGCCCGGCACGTCGCCCACCGGATTGCCCGTCACCGGATCGATCTGGAGGCCCTGCAGCGTGTAGCCGCCGCCATTCACGAGATAGCCGTACTTGTCCATCGTGAAGTCGCCGCGCCGCGTGTAGTAGTTCACGTTGTCGAAGACGGGGTTGCCGTCCACGGTCGCGACCCGCGCGGAGACGATGAAGAAACCTTCGCCGTTGATCGCCATATGCGTCGGCACTTCCGAGGCGTCGATGGAGCCCTGCACCGAATTGGTGAACGAGGGGGCGGCCAGCACCGCGCCCGGCAGATGGTTGCGGCTCGTGGAGGCGGTCACGATGTCCTGGAAACTTGTGTCCGTCCGCTTGAACCCGACGGTCTGCGAGTTCGCGATATTGTCCGAGATATGACCCAGCGCGCTCGACTGGGCGCGGATGCCGGTGATGGCGGTGGTCATCGATCCAAAGAAACTCATGGTCCTGTCTCCATGCGGTAGGTCCCGGCAAGGCGCTGGCGGGACACGTGCTGGCTCCTTGGGAGCAAGGAGTGGGCCACGAGTTTTATTCATATATTTCAATGAGTTAGAATGTATAAACCATCGCCCGGCCGGGTATCCGCTGCCCTTTGCCCGGCAAAAATTGCCGCAACGGCAGCCTCGAGGGCCCGGTCCTCCTCTTCAAATCCGGTGGCGCGGCGCTCTCCGGGCGAACAGGCGTTTTCCTTGAACCCGCTAGGGTGACCCATTAGTTTCACACCCGTTTCGCAATTCGGTAAGCGGCGGCCTGCGCGTCAAGCGTCTGTTCCCGCGTCCAGGGGAAAGTCCATATCCATGAAGTTCGAGGGAACACAGAATTACATCGCCACGGAAGACCTGCGCGTGGCCGTGAATGCGGCCATCACGCTGCAGCGTCCGCTCCTCATCAAGGGCGAGCCCGGCACCGGCAAGACCGTGCTGGCCGAGGAAGTGGCGAAGGCGATCGACGCCGAACTCATCACCTGGCACATCAAGTCGACCACCAAGGCGCATCAGGGCCTTTATGAATATGACGCCGTCTCGCGCCTGCGCGACAGCCAGCTCGGCGACGAGCGCGTCAAGGACATCCGCAACTACATTTCCAAGGGCAAGCTCTGGGAAGCCTTCGAACGCCAGAAGCGCCCCGTCCTCCTCATCGACGAGATCGACAAGGCCGACATCGAGTTTCCGAACGACTTGCTGCAGGAACTCGACCGCATGGAGTTCTACGTCTACGAGACGAACGAAACCATCAAGGCCGAAATCCGCCCCATCGTCATCATCACGTCCAACAACGAAAAGGAACTGCCGGACGCCTTCCTGCGCCGCTGTTTCTTCCACTACATCAAGTTCCCCGACGAAGACACGATGCGCGCCATCATCGACGTCCACTTCCCGGGCCTGAAGGGCAAGCTCGTGCAGGAAGCCCTCTCGATCTTCTACGAGATCCGCGAAGTCCCCGGCCTGAAGAAGAAGCCCTCGACGTCGGAACTTCTCGACTGGCTGAAGCTCCTCCTCTCGGAAGACATCTCGCCGGAAACGCTCCGCGAAAAAGACCCCACCAAACTCATCCCGCCCCTCCACGGCGCCCTCCTCAAGAACGAGCAGGACGTCCACCTCTTCGAACGCCTCGCCTTCCTCGCCCGCCGCGAGCGGAACTAGCCTCTCTCCTTCGTCATTGCGAGCAGAGCGAAGCAATCCAGAAGCCGCAAAGCGGCGTCAGGAATAGACTCTTCTTCACGACACAAAGCCCGCGCCTCCCCGCGCGGGCTTTTTCATGTCCAAAAAAAGGTGTCATCCCGGCGAAAGCCGGGATCCAATCCACGTTGAGGTCGCGCAGAGCGGCACCGGGAAAAAAGTCTCTCCCCACCCTCCCCTTGGGGGGTGAGGGACGGCTTGCGCAGCAAGCGAAAAGGTCCAGCGGACCTTTTCGAGACCCGAACGCCCGAAGCGCAAGCGCAGGGCCAATCAAACGGTCGAAGACCGTTTGGGGCGGGGTCGCGGCGCAACACCCGGTACGGATATCCCCTCATCCACGCAAAAAGGCACGGGCACAACTTTCCACCTCCCCGCGCAAAAATTTATTTATCCCCACCCGCCCGTCTTCGCGTTCCGCCTGCCCGCCCCGGGGATAACTCGAATTGATCCGTATACAGATCATGCGATTCAACTGTTTATGACAGTTCGATAACAGTCCCGTGACAGTCGCTCGCAAACCGCTCCCACACCCCGCCCTAACCGCCCGCCCCGGCTGACAAAACTGCCCCTTGCGGGATAAATTCATTCCGCTCGCAAAACGGCCTGTTCAAAGCCGCCCGGAAGCCCCCCGCAAATGGACCTTCAATCCGCCGTCCATAAGCCCTAGACTGCCGCCAACAAGCCATTAAACCCGCGGAAATGCTCATGTTCGTCCACTTCTTCCATGAACTGAAAAAGGCCAACGTCCCCGTCTCGCTCCGCGAATACCTGACGCTGCTGGAGGCCATGGATTCCGACATCATCGAGCGCAAGGTCGAGGATTTCTACTTCCTGTCCCGCGCCGCGCTGGTCAAGGACGAGCGCAACCTCGACAAGTTCGACATCGTTTTCGGTCATGTTTTCAAGGGCTTGGAGCAGGTCGGCGATGGCGAGATCGCCAACATCCCCGAAGAATGGCTCCGCGCCCTCACCGAGAAATTTCTCACCGAGGAAGAGAAGGCACAGATCGAAGCCCTCGGCGGTTGGGAAAAGATCATGGAAGAACTCCAGAAGCGTCTGGAGGAACAGAAGGAACGCCACGAAGGCGGCAACAAGTGGATCGGCACCGGCGGAACTTCTCCTTTCGGTGCAAATGGTTACAACCCGGAAGGCGTCCGCATCGGCCAGAAGGAAGGCCGTCACGGCAAGGCCGTGAAGGTCTGGGACAAGCGCGAATACAAGAACCTCGACGACCAGGTCGAGCTCGGCACGCGCAACATCAAGGTGGCGCTCCGGCGCCTCCGCCGCTTCGCGCGCGAGGGCGCGCCGACAGAACTCGATCTCGACGGCACAATCAAGGCGACCGCACATCAAGGTTATCTCGACCTGATTATGCGCCCGGAGCGCCGCAACAAGATCAACGTGCTGATTTTCTTCGATATCGGCGGCTCGATGGACAGCCACATCAAGCTATGCGAGGAACTCTTCTCTGCCGCGCGCAGCGAATTCAAGAACCTCGAATATTTCTACTTCCACAACTGCCTCTATGAAGGCGTCTGGAAGGACAACCGCCGCCGCCACGCCGAAAAAATGTCGACCTGGGACGTCCTCCACAAGTATCCCTCTGATTACAAAGTGATTTTCGTCGGCGACGCCACCATGTCCCCCTACGAAATCACCTATGCCGGCGGCTCCGTCGAGCATTGGAACGAGGAGCCCGGCGGCATCTGGCTCGAGCGCGTCAACCAGATCTACGAAAGCGCCATCTGGATCAATCCGATCCCCGAACGGCACTGGGAATACACGCCCTCGCTTCAAATCATCAAGCAAATCATGGGCGAACGCATGTTCCCGCTGACGCTGGAAGGCCTCGATCACGCCATGCGCGAGCTTTCCCGCTAACGCCGCGTATCGCTGTCGATCCGTCCATCGATCAGATGAACATTGCGCGCCGTCGCCGCCGCGAACCCCACCTCATGCGTAACGGCAATCACCGTCCGCCCCTCGTCCCGCACCAGTTTTGCGAAGATTTCCTGAACGATTTCGCTGTTTTTGCTGTCGAGATTGCCGGTCGGTTCATCCGCGAGAATGAGCGCCGGATCGTTCGCCAGCGCCCGCGCAACGGCAACGCGCTGCCGCTGTCCGCCCGAAAGCTGGTCCGGCCGCTTCTTCGCCTGATCGGCGATATCCAGCTCCTCGAGCAGCGCATGGCCCCGCTCCATCATCTCCGCATCGCTAAGCACGCCGAGCCTTTGCATGGGCAGCAACACATTGTGAAGAACGGAGAATTCCGGCAGCAGAAAATGAAACTGGAAGACGAACCCGATCCTGCTCAGCCGGATCGCTGCCAGTTCGTTCGCGGAAAGCCCGGTTGTTTCAATCCCGTCGATAAATATCTGCCCCGCCGTCGGCAGGTCGAGAAGGCCGAGCAGATAGAGAAGAGACGACTTGCCGGAACCGGACGGCCCGGTAACGCTGACGAACTCCCCCTGCCCGATCGTCAGGTCGATATCGCGAACTAGTGTGACCGGTACCGCCTCCTGCAGGATGCGCGTCACGCCACGGGCTTCGAGGAGAGGCGCCGGATCGCTCATGTCGCCCCCCGGATGATATCGACGGGCCTCACCTGCGCCGCCTTCCGCGCCGGATACCAGGCGGCACCGACGGCCGAAACGACCGAAAAGAAACCGCCCAGCGCAAACTGGAAAAAGCCCCTGTCGAGCACGATACCCTGCTTTTCCGACATACCGGGAATGGTGAACTCGACGGACGCCAGCATCTGCAGCAGCACAAGCCCTATTCCCCAGCCGAGCAGCATGCCGATCAGGCCTATGAACACGCCCTGCACAAGGAAGATCGTCTGAATGTCGAATGCGCGAAACCCCATCGACATCAGAATGGCGATATCCCGCCGCTTCTCCATCACGGTGGTCGAGATGATGTTGAAGATGCCGAACGAGGCGACGATCATGATCGCGCCCACGATCGAATAGGTGATTGTGTTTCGGATGGCGAAGAGACCGAGAAAATCGCGGTTGACCTCCTGCCATGATTCCGAGCGATATCCCCACCGGCTTTCGATCCGCGACGCAAAAACCTCCGCATCGTCCGGGTCGGCAATCTTGATGCGGATGCGGTTGGCGATGAAAGGCTTGTCGAGCAGAACCTGCGCATCCTTGACGAGCATGTAGACCTGCCCCTCGTCGAGCAGCAGGTTGCCTGTGCTGAAGATGCCGACCACTTTCATGCGCCTGACGAGCCCCGTCGGAGAAACGACGGTCGCGAGGTCTTCCATTCCGAGCCCGAGCCGGACCGACATGCCCCGGCCGATGACGATGCCTTGCGACGCGGTCTTGAGACGCATCAGACTGCCTTCCCGCATGTCGCGCTCGACCGTTGTCAGATGACGTTCCTTCTCCGGGTCGATACCGGCGATGGAGGCACCGACATCCTTGCTCGCATAACGCACGATGGCTTGCCCCGTCAGCGCCGCCTCGGCAATCACCCCCGGCTGCTGCGAGAGCTCCTCGACGATGGCGCCGTAGTTCTTGATGCCGCGCAGATACTCGCGCGGTTTGGTGTTGGTGAGTTTGACGGTCGCATCCGGATACGCCAGGTAGACGGGCTGTTTCGCCGCCGTCCGGAATTCATCCTTGATCGTGATATGCGGCGCATTGTCGACCAGCCGTCGCGTCAGATCCTTCTCGGAGCCCGACATCACCGACGACGTTGCAATGAAGAAGCCGACGCCAAGCGCGACACCCATCGTCGAAACGATGGTCTGCCGGCGCCTGTGGGTGAGTTGCGCCGCCGCGATGCCGAGAGCGACCTGCCAGAACATGGAGAATACCTATGAAGCGGGCTTGGAAGGCGCGGCCCGCACACGCTCGCCCTCGGTAAGTCCCGACGGCGGGCTCGCGATCACGATGGCATCTTCTGAAAGGCCGGAGAGAATTTCCGCGGCATCCTGCCCGACGGCGCCAAGCTCGACATCGGCACGGCGCGCCCTGCCTTCGGAAATGGTCCACACGGATGTTCCGGAGAGCGAGGAAACGGGCACCAGCAGCGCATTCTCGTCTCGCCGCACGACGATGTTGATCTCCGTCGTCATCCCCGAAATCAGCGGCGTATCGTCGGGAAGCGAGAGATAGACCCGGTAGGTCCGCCCCACGGGATCGCCGTAAGGCGTGATGCGTTCCACCGTGCCGGAGAGAGCGCGCCCCGGGAAGGCATCCGCGCGGATCAACGCCTCCTGCTGAGCTGCGACCTTGGTAATATCCTCTTCGTCGACTTCGGCTTCGATCTGCAGTTCCGCCTGGTCGCCGACCATGAAGAGGACCTGGCCCGGCTGTGCCATGTCGCCGACCTTGACCTGGCTTTCGGAACGAAGGACAGCGCCCGCAATCGGAGCCGTTATGAAGTGATCGTCGAGCCTCGCCTTGGCCCCCCGAAAGGCAGCCGCGGCAGCGGCCTGCGCGCTTAGCGCTTGATCGAGCGCGGCCTGGCTGACATTTCCGGACCGCCGCAACGTCCTCGCCCGATCGAGATCGGCATCCGCCAGCTTCAGGCGGGCCGCGAGTTCCTGAACCCGCGAAATATCCTCCCCCACGTCGATGACCGCGAGTATGTCTCCAGCCGCGACAGGATCGCCCTCGCGCTTGAGCACATCGGTAATGCGGCCCGAAATCTTTGTGCCCACCCGCGCATAGCGCACGGGCTCCACAGTGCCGGTAGCGTAGACGGCCTCTACGGCAAGGCCCCGTTGAGGCGTGGCAACAACGACAGACGGAGCCTGAATGAACAGGAAATAGATGCCGACAATCGCCAGGACGGCCAGGACCGCACTGCCGCTGATCCAGATCATACGCTTGCTCAAAACGCCTCCGCCGGCAGCCCGGACTATTTTCATTACGCTGTT
The DNA here is from genome assembly GCF_030694575.1 of Parvibaculum sp. Lineage (GTDB taxonomy): Bacteria > Pseudomonadota > Alphaproteobacteria > Parvibaculales > Parvibaculaceae > Parvibaculum. The sequence continues at coordinate 4,404 of NZ_JAUYUS010000048.1, read as the reverse complement.
TGCGGCAAATACTAACAGAATCGGCCGATATCCGACCTACGATCTACCGGCGGAATGTCGCAGGAAATGGGGAAAATGGAGCAATGTCGGAAAAAACAGTCCGGAGGACGGCATGGTGCGATCTGGCGGTCACGGCGCCCTTCGCCATTCCCTTCATCGCCGAAGCGGTAATCGCGCTCATCTACGGAATCGACAGGGAAATTGGTTTCGCCACGCCGGCGATCATGTTCGAGATGGGACCGCTTGCGATGATGTTCGTACACATCATGGGCGTGCTGGGCGTGGTCTGGGCAATCGCCCGGCTGAAGAAGCCCGTCGCGGAACTCGCGCGCATCGACGCGATTGCGCGTCTCGCCGTCGCTGCTCTGATCCTCTACTCGATAGCGGAAGGCGCGACGCCGGTTCTCTGGGTGTTCGTCATAACGGAAATCGCGGGCAGCGCGGTACAATTCATCGCTCTGAGACGTTCCTGACTCTCAGTGAAAATCGCGGCTTTTCGGTACGAAGCGAGCGGCACGCATCCGCTTCTGCTCTTCCCGGGTATGATTGCCATCGCGTGGATCGTGCCCCGCATGCTTCACGCCATCTGAGGGGGAGAGTATGGCCTCGCCGAAATCCACACCCGAAGACAGATGCGCGAGTTCATCCGTACAATCTTCGAGATCGTCCGCAACGACATGGATGACGATGCCTTCCTTCTGCACGCGCCCCTTGACAAGCATCAGCCGTGAAGTGAGAACGACGCGCCGCCGTTTCTCATAGAGCTTCGGCCAGATGATGATATTGGCAATGCCGGTTTCGTCTTCGAGCGTCGCGAAAATAACGCCGCTGGCTGTGCCCGGTCTCTGCCGCACCAGCACAAGGCCCGCGAGCGTGACCCGCCGCCCCGCTTCTATCTCCTTCAATTCACGGTGAGATATCGCACCTCGTGCCGCGAACCGCCGCCGAAGAAACGAAAGCGGATGCGCCTTGAGCGACAGCCGGAGCGTCGCATAGTCGAGCACGACATGTTCGCCCATCGGCATCGCAGGTAACGTCACTTCTTTCTCGGCCTGGAAACCTCCCTCCTCCAATGCAGCGAAAAGCGGCAGATGCGCGGGCATGGTGCCATTCTGCCCATTGCCGTAGCCGCCAAGACCGCGCACGGCCCAGAGTGCCTCCCTGCGGTCAAGACCGAGCGACCGGAACGCATCCGCATCCGCAAGTTTTTCGACGATGCGCGGTCCAAGACCGGTTCGAAGCCAGAAATGACGCACGGAATCGAAACCTCGACCGCGGTCCCGTTCAATTGCTTCGCCTGTTGCCGCCTGCACCCCCTTCACCTGCCGCAACCCAAGCCTGACGGCACATTTTCCCGCCGGCGTCTTCTCGAGCGTGCACTCCCAGTCGCTGTGGTTCACATCGACAGGCCGCACCTCGACGCCATACTCCCGCGCATCTCGGACGAGTTGCGCCGGCGCATAAAAACCCATCGGCTGGGAATTGAGGATCGCCGCGCAGAAGACATCCGGGTAATGATATTTGAGCCAGGCGGAAACATAGGCAAGCCGCGCAAAGCTCGCAGCATGGCTTTCTGGAAAGCCGTAATCGGCGAAGCCCTCAATTTGCTTGAAACAGCGCTCGGCAAAATCCTGTTCGTATCCGTTCCTGAGCATGCCGGCGATGAACTTCTCGCGGTACATACCGATTGTGCCGGACTTCCGGAAGGTCGCCATGGCGCGGCGCAGCTGGTCCGACTCACCGGGCGTGAAGCCCGCCGCGACGATGGCGATTTTCATCGCCTGCTCCTGGAAGAGCGGCACGCCATATGTTCTGCTGAGGACTTCTTTCAGCACAGGAGACGGATAGGTGACCTCTTCCTTCTTGTCTCGTCTCCGCAAGTAGGGATGCACCATGTCGCCCTGTATGGGCCCGGGGCGAACGATCGCCACCTCGACTACGAGGTCGTAGAAATTCCGGGGTTTCAGTCGTGGGAGCATCGACATCTGCGCACGGCTTTCCACCTGGAATACGCCGATGGCGTCCGCTTCGCAAAGCATGTCGTAGACCGCCTTGTCATCCTGCGGCACACCGGCCAACGTCATCGTCCGATTGTAATGCTGCTCAATCAGCTCAAAAGCCTTGCGAATGCAGGTAAGCATGCCGAGCGCCAGCACATCGATCTTCAGAATGCCGAGCGTGTCGAGATCGTCCTTGTCCCATTCGACAAAAGTACGGTCGTCCATCGCCGCATTCTGGATCGGCACCACCTCCTCGAGAGGTCCCCGTGTAATAACGAAGCCGCCGACATGCTGCGAGAGATGACGCGGGAATCCGATAAGCTCACTCGCAAGCTTCAGTGCAAGACGTAATTCCCGGTTCTCCGGATCGAGACCGATTTCACGGGCTTCCTTTGGCGAAACACCCTCGATCGACCAGCCCCAGGTCGAACGCGACAAGGCGCTTATCACGTCTTCCGACAGACCGAACACCTTGCCCACATCTCGAATGGCGCTGCGGGAACGGTAGGAAATAACGGTCGCGGCGATACCCGCGCGATGACGTCCGTATTTTTCATAGATGTACTGGATTACCTCTTCGCGCCGCTCATGCTCGAAATCGACGTCGATATCCGGCGGTTCATTACGATCCTTCGAGACGAAGCGCTCGAACAGAAGATCGATTTCGGACGGATTGACCGAGGTAATACCGAGACAGAAGCAGACGACGGAATTGGCGGCGGAACCTCGACCCTGACAGAGAATGTTCCGGCTGCGCGCATAGCGGACGATATCGTGAACGGTCAGGAAATAGGGCGCATAGGCCATTTCCTCTATGAGTTTCAATTCGTAATCGATGGTCGCCCGGATCTTGCCGCTCACACCCTCCGGAAAAGAATTCCGCGCTCCTTCCCATGTCAGCTGCACAAGCAATTCCTGCGGCGTTTCGTTTTCGGAAAAATTGTCGGCTGGATATTCATAACGAAGCTCGTCGAGAGAAAAGGAGCAACGTTCGACGATATCGAGTGTGGCGGAAAGCGCTTCCGGCACATGTCCGAGGAGTCGCGTCATCTCTTCCGGCGATTTCACATGCCGTTCCGCATTCGCGGCCAGACGGAAGCCTGCCTCTTTCAGCGTGCAGTGCTCGCGGATGCAGGTAACGACATCCTGAAGCGGCTTCCTGTCCGGCGTGTGATAGAGCACATCGTTGGTCGCAACGATCGGTACACCTGCCTTCCGCGCCATTCGCATCAACACATGATGCCGCTGCTTGTCGTCGGCCCGATAAAGAGGCGTAAGGCCGAGCCATACCGAATTGGAAAATCTCTCCGCCAGCAGCTTCAGGTTCGCTTCGAAGGTTTGGTCGGGAACGGCAGACGGCATGGCGATAAGGCAATGGTCTTCTCCATGTCCCAGAAGATCGCTCATCGCAAGAAAGCATTCCCCCTTCGGCGCTCGCCGGTTGCCGAGCGTGAGCAGCCTTGTCAGCCTTCCATAGGCATCCCGATCCTGTGGATAGGCAATGACCTCGAACCCGTCTTGCAGTACCAGCCGCGTGCCGACAAGGAGACGGATGCCATCTTCCTTCGCCGCGGCATGCGCGCGCACAACCCCCGCAAGCGTATTTCGGTCGGCAATACCGATGGCCGCAAGACCTTGCGCCTTTGCCGCAAGCACCAGCTCCTCGGCATGGGAGGCGCCCCGCAGGAAACTGAAATTGGTGGCCACGGCGAGTTCCGCGAAAGAAGCATTCATTCGAAGACCCCGTGGAGATACCAGCGCGGACCTTCATTATCGCGGTGATAGAGTCCGTCGCGATAAAGCCAGAAACGCCGGCCTTCGACATCTTCCACGCGGTAATAATCGCGTGTGCGGTGCTTTCCCTCGCGCCACCACTCGGGAGCAATGCGCTCCGGCCCTTCGGCGCGGGCAATCTGATGGGCAATCCTCCGCCAGCGGAAAACGCGTGGCGGCCCTTCGGGCACTTCCGCGATCACATCCACGGGCTCGGGCGAGGACAAGAGCCTTAAGGGACGGGGCAAACTGCCACCCAGCACAGATGCCATGTGCTCTTTTGCATGTGCTGTCCAGCCGCGCATGGCCGGGGTGATACCGCGCAACGCCGGAACGGCGGCAACCGCGCGCTCGGGAATATGGCTTGCTCTGGGTTCGAGCCGCATGACGCGTCCGGCGCCGAGACGGTTGCTCAGCCGGTCCACGAATTGTTCGAGGTCCTGCGCCCGGGTTCTTTCATTGTCCAGGGTTTCCTGCTCGGGACGCAGCGGATCGACAGCGAGACAGGCAAGCGTGATGGCCTCGATGCCGAAGCCGGTATCGAAATCGTCTCCTATCTGAGCAAGCTTCTCGCGAAAGAGCCGTGAGAGATGAGAAGCATCATGCGAAGCAATACCGGTGCCCGCCTGCA
>NZ_JAUYUS010000037.1 GCF_030694575.1 Parvibaculum sp. | reverse complement strand
CGCCTTCGCCGCATGGAGCCTCTTCGGCCCCGCGCCCGCGCTCGCTCACGCGCTGGTCGCCGCCGTCTCCGTCCTCATCATCGCCTGCCCCTGCGCGCTCGGCCTCGCCACGCCCATGTCCATCATGGTGGCGACGGGGCGGGGCGCCTCGCTCGGCGTGCTGATCCGCAATGCCGCCGCGCTGGAGCGCCTGGAAAAAGTGGACACGCTGGTCATCGACAAGACCGGCACCATCACCGAAGGAAAGCCCGTGCTCAAGGCGCTGGAGCCCGCGCCCGGCTTCGACCGTGCCGAACTCCTCCGCCTCGCCGCCAGCCTCGAGCGCGGCAGCGAACACCCCCTCGCCGCCGCCATCGTCGCCGCGGCCGAAGCCGAAGGCCTGAAACTGACGGACACGGAGGATTTCGACGCCCCCTCCGGCAAGGGCGTCACCGGCACTATCGAAGGCCGCCGCGTCGCGCTCGGCAATGCCGTGCTGATGCGCGAGCTGAATGTGGACACATCCCCGCTCGCCCCCCGCGCCGATGCGCTGCGCGACACCGGCGCCACCGTCGTCTTCCTCGCGGTCGATGGCGCGCTCGCCGGCCTCGCCGCCGTCGCCGACCCGGTAAAGCCCACCAGCGCCGCAGCCCTCGCCGGCCTCCGCGCGCTCGGCATCCGCATCGTCATGCTGACAGGCGACGGCCGCCGCACGGCCGAAGCGGTCGCACGCGAAATCGGCATCGCCGAAGTCGAAGCCGAAATCCTGCCCGAGCAAAAGAGCGAAGTCGTGAAGCGTCTTCAGGCCGAAGGCCGCATCGTCGCCATGGCCGGCGACGGCATCAACGACGCCCCCGCGCTGGCGGCGGCCGATGTCGGCATCGCGATGGGAACGGGAACCGACATCGCCATGGAATCCGCCGGCGTCACGCTGGTGAAAGGCGACCTGACCGGCATCCTCCGCGCCCGCGAGCTCAGCCACGCCACCATGCGCAACATCCGCCAGAACCTCTTCTTCGCCTTCGCCTACAACGCCGCCGGCGTGCCCATAGCCGCCGGGCTTCTATATCCCGTATCCGGACTACTCCTCAGCCCCGTCTTCGCGGCAGCGGCGATGTCGCTGTCGTCCGTCTCCGTCATAGCGAATGCATTGCGGTTGAGAAGGGTGAGGGTGGGGACGGGTAGGTAGAGCATCTCGACCGAAGCGACGTAAGATCGGATACTTTGAATGTCCGTAATCCGTCAAGAGCGGACCTCATATGTAGCCGAAGCCGGATTCACCCCTCTTTCTCCGCTGGCGGACAATCCCTCGATAGACGACACTCCCCCAAGCGCCCTCCAACAAACCAACCCGGCGCAATGACGCACACCATGGGAAACCGCCCAAGATGATCGCCCGCGCTTTCGGTCCGCTGCTGACGATCTTGATCACGGTCCTCGGCCTCGCCTTCATCGCTTCGGTCTTCTCGTCCACCGCGCGCGAGGCGATCGAGGGGGCCGTGCCGGTCTGGGAAGAGACGCGCCCCGCCGAGGATGCGGTCCGCGAATGGCTCGGCCTCCCCGCAAGGGATCGCGGCATCTGGCCCTTCGACTGAGCCTCAGCGCAGCGCGGCGAGCGGTCGCGGCAATTCGATATGGGTGCTCGCGAAGAACAGGCTCGCCTCCGCCGCGCGCCGGCTGATCGTCCCCTGGTCCACGCGCAGAAGCCCCTTGCCCGGCGAGCCCTCGGCAAAGCGCAGCGCATTGGCCACGCCCACATAGTCCTCCTGGGTGAGCCGGGTGAAAACGGGCGAGCGATAGAAATTCTCGAAGCCCACATCATGCGCATAGGAAATCAGCGCCGCCATCTGCCCGCGCGACAGCGGCACCCCGGCCGCCGCCGCGATCTGCAGCGCGAGCCGCGCCACGTCCTCTTCCAGCCATTCCCGCGCCAGCGCGTCGTCCACGCTCGTCGGCGGCACGAAGGCGCCGTCGAAATCGTCGACGCGGCGTCCATAGCCGATCAGGCGCCCGGACCCCGTATCGCGCATCTCCGCGAACATCGGCTCGAAGGTCCGGATGATTTCGGCGGCCGATACCGGCGTCACCGGCGTGATGAACAGGAACGCCTCCAGCTCCCGGCGGCGCAGCAGCCCCGGTTCCATCGAGGGCCGGCCGCTCTCGCTCCGCCGCACATGCACCCAGCGCAGCATTTCCGCCGCCGCCTCCTCGAAGCGGCCTTCATTCGTCATCTGCAAGGCCTGTGAACTGGCAAAGCCCGCCGTGCCCACATTGTAGATGAACGAGGCGAGCGCCATCTGCTGGTTGGCGTTCAGCTCCACCGTCACATGCTCGTCGATGGCCGCTTCCGCCTTGGCGAGATCGAGGATGAGCAGCTGTTCCGCTTCCGCCGCCGTGATTGGCGGCTGGCTCATCGCCACGCCGGTCGTGTGTCCGTATCCGATCGTCGGAATGCCCGCGATGTCGAGATAGGGCGCGGCGCGGAAGCCCTCGAACATCCGGATCATGCTGGTAAGGCCGAGCCCGTCGGAACTGAAGTTCATCGGCGCGTCGGGAACGGCGTTCTGCAGCTTGATTGCCGCCGTTTCGAATTCGCGCCTGAAATATTGCAGGTCGAAGGCGTTGCGCCCGGTCGCGAACAGCGCCGGCTGCTGCACGAAGGCGGTGGCCTCGGCCACGCGCAGCGATGCCTCCTTCAGCAGCGCCACGGCGTCGCCCTCCGTCAGCGCGCTGGTTTCGATGAGCGCCGCTGTGAAGGGCAGCAGTTCGGCCGGCGGCTCGCTGCCCATGAGCCGCTCCCAGATGCCGGTTTTCGCCGGCACCTCGATGCTCTGCTGCGGCCACAGCGTCACCGCCCCGGCCGCGTCCGACAGCGCCACGACGACGTTGCTCGGCGTCTCGAAATCGAGGAGCCCCGTGCCCGAGCCCTTTATCCTGTCTCCCAGCATCCCCAGCGCGCCCTTGGTTTCCAGCACCATGAACAGCGCCCCCGGCTCCCGTCCGCGCGGAAACGACCAGAACGTGTCGACCGGAATCAGCGTGTGGATGAACTTTTCGCTCCGGGGTGCCGCGGTATCGACGGCGAGGAAGAAGTTGTCGCCTTCCCTGGAATAGGTGTGGCCGGCGAAATAGACGACGCCGATGCCGCCGTCCCGCGTCGCCGAGCGGAATTCCATCAGTGCGTAGCTGACATCCGCCCAAGCGCCGTTGATGACGGCGCCGCCGGTCACCAGCGTGTAGCCGCTCGCCGCCAGATGCGCTGCCATGCGCCGCGCGGCAAGTTCGCCGCCGGTGAAGTCCGGATAATTTGCATACCGCTCATTGCCGATCACGAGGGCATAGGACAGTCGCGCGCGTTCCTCCGCGAGGGCCGTCTTCTCGCCGGTATCCTGCGTCGCGCCGCTCCTCCCGGGGGGATCGCCCGCCATGGGGACGTCGCCCGTCAGGCCGGCCACGCCCGTCGCGGGAGCGGCGGCCGGGGGCGCCTGGAGTCCCCAGGCCAGCAGGGCCAGCATCGGAAGAAAACCGTATCTTGTAATCATTGTAGTCGGCCTGTAGCCGAAACCCCAAGACTTGATATTATGCCAAATAGTTACAAAATGATACAATAAAGAAAGTGGGTGTATTTGCGGTTTTACTATGTCTTTGCTATTCGATTGACCCCCGTAATGCGGATCATTATTCTCTGCCGGTATGAGCGAACTTGAAAATCCGGATAAGGTTTCCCGGCGCGGCGATACGCGCGCGCGTCTGATGGAGGCTGCCGAGCGCCTGTTCGGCGAGCGGGGGCTTCATGCCGTCACGCTGAAGGAGATCAACGTCGCCGCCGGCCAGCGCAACGAGTCCGCGCTGCATTATCACTTCGGCTCCAAGCAGCGTCTGGTCCAGGCCATTCTCGATGCTCGCGTCGGCGCCATCGACAAGCGCCGCGCGGCGCGCATCGACGCGCTGCTCGAGGCGGGCGGGGCGGACGACCTCCACGCGATCCTGCGCGCCACCTTCGAGCCCTTGACCGGCCTTCTCGACACGGAGGAGGGCGTGCGCTTCGTGCGCTTCGCGGCGCAGGTGCTCAACGATCCCGATTTCGACCTGCCGACCGTCGCGCTCCGCAGCGGCTTCCAGGGCATCTCGCGCGCCAACGCGCTCATCATTTCGGTGCTCGCCGATCTGCCGCCCGAAATCGCCGTGCAGCGCCAGCGCCTGATGGTCGAAATGGCGCTCACCTCGCTTGCCATCTGGACGCGCCGCGGCGACGCGACGACGAACGCCGCCGCCCGCGCCTTCTTCGTCGCCTCCCTCTTCGACGCCCTGGCCGGCGCCCTCACCGCCCCCGTCTCCGAACAAACGCTGGCGGCCCTGAAGGAAGCCTCGAAGACCTGACGGCCGCGAAACCCTCCGTCCAAGGATCAAATAAAAATTGTCATCCCGGCGCAAGCCGGGACCCAATCCACGCCGCCGCAACCGGCGAAGGAAGAGATCGGCACGCAGAGGCGCAGAGCCGCAGAGAGTTTCTCACGCGGAGGCGCGGAGACGCGAAGAGGAAAACAAAAAAATATTGTCATCCCGGCGCAGGCCGGGACCCAATCCACGTTGATGCGTGCTCCATCGCTCCGTGCATCATTCTGCGATGCGCCGTGCACCATCGCCCTTGCTGAGGGAACCAATGGGTCCCGGCTCCTGTCCCGGCGAAAGCCGGGATCACCGGGATGACAATTGTTTTGGATGGAAAAATCAGACGGCGAAAACCTACTCCGCCAGAAACTCATCCGTCAGCCGCAGGAACTCGTCCAGCTTGTCGTGCTGCACCCAGTGCCCCGCGCCCTCGACGGCCACGACCTTCGCCGTCTTGAAATGCTTCGCCCGCCCGTCCGCCACCGGGTCGCTCGCCCAGCTTTCCGTGCCGCGGATGAGCAGCGTCGGGCAGGTGATGCGGGCCCAGAGCTTCGTCGAGGTCTCCTCGTCGAAACCCGCCGGCGAAAAGGCGCGCACGTAATTGTCGAATTTCCAGCTGTAAGTGCCGTCCTCGTTCTGGTTCACGCCATGCACGGTGAGGTGCCGCGCCCGCTCCGGCGAGAGATGCGGGTTCTCGCCCTGCATCCGCTTGTAGGCATCCTCGATCGAGTCGTAGCGGCGCGGCTGCCGCGACGAGAGCTTGCGCACCTCGTCGATCCAGTTGCGGATGCGCTGGTCGGTGGAAATTTCCTTCCGCTCACTGAGCATCTTCGGCGAGGGCCCCAGCCCCTCGATCACGATGAGCTTCTTCACCGTCTCGGGATAAAGCCCCGCATAGCGCAGCGCCACCGCGCCCCCCATCGAATGCGCGATGATGGTCAGCGGCGCCAGCCCCTTCTGGTGGATCAGTTGCGCGATGTCGTAGACGTAATCGTTGAGCTCATAGCCGCTCCCCACCATCCACTGGCTGTCGCCATGCCCGCGCAGATCGGGCGCGATGATGTGATAGCGGTCGCGCATCGCCTGCGCCGTCCAGTCCCAGTTCCGGCAATGGTCGCGCCCGCCATGGATCATGAGCAGCGGCGGCGCCCCCTCGTTCCCCCAGTCCACATAATGAAGCCGAAGCCGCTGCGAGAAATAAACGCGCGAGGCGGGGCCGATGAGCTGCGAAGTCCGATCCGTCATGAAATCCATCCGTTTGGGGGAAGTCCCGCAGAATATCCCGCCCGCCCCCGAATGACAAAAGCGGCGGCGCCTTCCACCAAAAACCAAAAAACAATTGTCATCCCGGCGAAAGCCGGGACCCATTGGTTCCCTCAGCAAGGGCTGTTGCACTCGCCGTTTGCCCCGGCACCGAGCTATTGGCACATCGCACAAGAATTGAGGTGGATTGGGTCCCGGCTCCTGTCCCGGCGAAAGCCGGGATCACCGGTATGACACTATCGCGTGTCGAGGCCGTCCCCCATCACGCGCGAGGATGCGAACCCTCATCCTCCGCACAAAACGGCGCCTCGCCCCGCGTCCGCCACATCGAATAGGCGACGCCGCCCGTCAGCAGCACCGCCGTCACGCCGAGCGAAATCGCCGGCGGAATTTTCGCGATGTCCAGCATGTCCGCCACCACGATCTTCGAGCCGATGAACATCAGCACCAGCGCGATCGCGTGCTTGAGATAGCGGAACCGTTCGATGGTGGCGGCGAGCGCGAAATAAAGCGCGCGCAATCCGAGGATCGCGAACACGTTGCTCGTATAGACGAGATAGGCATCCGTCGTGATGGCGAAGATCGCGGGCACGGAATCGACTGCGAAAATGACGTCCGCCACCTCGATCACGACAAGCGCAAGGAAGAGCGGCGTGATGAAGAGCACCGTCTTGCCCTCCCGGTCCGCCGGCCGCCGCACGAAGAAGCGGTCGCCATGCAGCCTTTTCGTCACGCGGAAGTTCCGCCGCATGAAGCCGATCACGGCGTGTTCCTCTTCCGCCTGGTCCGCCTCGCCCGCAAACAGCATCCTGAAGCCGCTATAGATGAGGAAGGCCGCGAAGAACCAGAGGATCCATTCGAACCGCTCCACCAGCGTCGCGCCGAGCCCGATCATGATGCCGCGCAGCACGATCACGCCGAGAATGCCCCAGAAGAGAACGCGGTGCTGGTATTCGCGCGGGATCGCGAGATGCGCGAAGATCATCGCGATGACGAAAAGATTGTCGACCGCGAGGCTCTTTTCGATCACGAAGCCGGTCAGATATTTGAGCCCGCTGTCCGGCCCCATCCACCACCAGACGAAACCGCCAAAGGCGAGCCCGAGACAGATATAGAAGGCCGAAAGTTTCAGGCTCTCCGAAACGCCGATCGCGTGCTGCTTGCGGTGGAACACGCCGAGGTCGAGCGCCAGCAGCGAAATGACAAGCGCAATGAAGCCCGCCCACATCCAGAGCGGCTTGCCGAGAAAAAACAGAAACAGGAAATCCGGGAGGTCCAATTCGGGCGATCTTCCATGCCATCCGTGAAGATGAACAATGCCGACATGGCGGGGGTGGAAGCCGTCAGAGGGGCCCGGTCATTGCGTATGGCCCCATTAGGTCATACAGCCGCGCCCGCTTGTCAACCGGGGGGGGGGGGCGGTGTCATCCCTCCGCTCGTCCATTTCCTTCTCGCCCTCCCTAGGGGGAGGGTCAAACGGCCAACGGCCGTTTGGGGCGGGGGCCGAGGGACGTACAGCGACGCTCCGCATTAATCCCCGGGAATGGGAATGACACCCCGGGGACAAGTTTTTTGCAAATTTTTTGCCTCCCGTCCGGCCGGGGGCGGGGATAAGTCCCCGGGACCACTCGTCCCCGGGCTGCTGCCGGAGAGTGAGGAGGGCGGGGACAAACCGTCCCGGAGCCTCTCCGCGACCCTCGAAGCGACCCCGAAAACGTTTTGTGACAGATCGATGACAGTTCGATGACAGAGCCCCCGAAACCGGGGATAACCGGCCCCTTTAGGGCGGGGACAAGTGCCACTTGCTCCGTAGACGGAGCGTTATTCTGAGGCCCTTATATGCCGCCAGACGCCCAGCGCCGCCAGCCCCAGCATGATGTGAACCGCCACCACCGGCGGCCACCCGAAAAGATAGATCACGTCGTTCGCCAGCCCCGCCTTGAACGGCCCGCCGCCAAAGGCGAGGCCCCTCGTGCCGAACATCGCGTTGAAGATCGTCGGTACCGTGAACAACCACGCGGTCACGAGCGCCGACCAGAAAAACCACGCGAACTGCTTGCGCGTCAGCCGCATGAATTGTCCCCCGAGACCAAGTGCCATCAGCATCAAGCCTTGCGTAATGCCTTCCATATGCGCCATCCGCCATGCGCGTCCGTCGTCGGGTATGGACACCGGCACATCGATCGGCAGCGGCCACAACACGACGCGCCCGAGCAGCGCGAAAAACCAGATCCAGCCGATGACGATTGCAAGAACGAAAAGCCCGATCCCGTTCAGAAAGAGAAAGGCGCGCATCCGCCCCGCCATGCTCGCCGCATCATTGGTTGCTTGTGCTTCCTGGCTCATTCTGTCTCTCCGGATGTCATCGCGATGGGGTGGGGTGAGGCAAGTCGGTTCGTGTCGAGCCGCGCAGCGGCCTCGTTGTCGGCGCGGAAGAGCGCCGCCCATGCGAGTGCCCAGTCAGGGTCGGCCACCTGCCGCGGGCTGTAGCCCGGCACCAGGATGCGCGCGAGCTTCGGCGCAAGTTTTCGGAATATCCGTCCAAGGAGGAAAGCCAGCGCGACGCGCGAGCGCAGGTCGCGCCAGAGCCCGTCCTCCTTCAGGAGAGCGTGATAGCCCCCGCGCGTCAGCCACATGATATGCGCCGTCGCGTAAAGAACGCCGTAGACGCGCCGGAAGTAATTGCCTGCCACATGCTCGAACACGTCATAGGCGACATTCTTGTGTTCGATCTCTTCCACGAAATGCCACAGCACCAGCGACGCGACGCCGCTTTCCGCGCCGCCGAACAGGAACTCCCGGTCCTCGATCAGCATCTCGCCGATCGCCAGCGCCATGGATTCGAAGCCCTCCGCATAGGCAAGGTTGAAGGCAAGCGAACGGGTCTCCGTCAGCCGCGCATAATCCGCCGCCATCCGCGCTTCGATCTTTTCGATCGAGCGATACCCGCGCGCCTTCAATTCGTCGTTGAATTTCCGGTGCTGACGGAAATGCATCGCCTCCTGCGCGACATAGTCGTCGAGCGCGCTCAGCAGTGCCGCATCGCTGATCTGCGGCCGCGCCTCCCGCATCGTCTTGATGAGATAAGGTTCGAGATAGGGCATCGCGAGCGACGCCGCGTTCACGATCTGCGAAAATTCCGGGCGCCGCCTGTTCCAGTGTCCGCTCATCGCGGCCGGATAGGCAAAGCCCATCCGCCGCACGGTCATTCGCGCCGCGCCCTCTGCATCCGTTGCTGTCCCCGTCACAATCCGTCTCCCCCCTTCGGCAAGTCTTCCGCGCCTCCCCGGCGCGGATCGCTTCGCCTATTTGGCGTCCGCGCCTCCGGCAAGCGGGCTGCCTTCGCCGCGGAACATGATGCGGCCATAGGAAACCGGCATGAGCCGTTGCAGCCAGTCGACGATTTTCGCATCCATACCGATCAGGATGCGCGGACGATTGCGCGCAATGCCGTTCACGATGATCTCGCCCGCGCGTTCCGGCGTCGTCCTTGCGATCTTGTCGAAGCCCGAAGCCGCGTCCTCGCGCACCGTTGCCTGCGTGCTCTGCAAAAAACGGGCATTACGGACGATATTCGTTTTGATGCCGCCCGGATGCACGCAGGAGACCTGGATGTCCGTGCCTTTCATCTCGTGCCGCAGCGCTTCCGTGAAACCGCGAATGGCGAACTTCGCGGAATTGTAGGCGGCCTGCGTCGGCACCGAGATCAATCCGAAAATGCTCGACACGTTGACGATGTGTCCGCCGCCCTTTACCTGCAGTTGCGGCAGGAAGGCCTTGGTGCCGTAGACCATGCCCCAGAAGTCGATGTTCATCACCCATTCGAAATCGTCATAGGCAAGCTCGTCCACCCGCGCGATCTGCGCGACGCCCGCATTGTTGATGACGATGTCCGCGCCGCCATGCGCCGCCTCGATCTCCTGGGCGAAAGCGTAAACCGCGTCCCTGTCGGCGACGTCGACGAGATAGGTCGTGACCTTCGCGCCCAGCGCCTCGATCCGCGCCGCCGTCTCCGCAAGCCCGTCCCTGTCGAGATCCGAAATCGCGAGGCGCGCTCCCCGCTTCGCAAGCGCAAGCGCCGTGCCCCGCCCGATGCCGCTCGCCGCGCCCGTCACCACCGCCAGTTTACCGTCGATCGCCGTCATGCCGCCTCTGCCTCGCTGAACCTTTGTAAATCCGGCGCTAGACTACGGTAATTCATGCGAATGTCACGCAGCGTCCGCCCGCTTTTAGCAAGCCGTTGGACCTCGCGCGCCGCTCCCCTCTATGCTGGCTCAAACAAAACGATCCGAGGGAGGACGTCCAATGCAGGTGCAACCGATTCCGGGGCTCGATGACGGCATCAACGACATCCGGCTCATGACCGCGAAGATCGTGACGGAAGACATCATCCCGGCCGAGGCGCTGCTCTATAAAGGCGGCGACGAAGCCGAAGCCGTCCGTGCCGGGATCAAGGCGAAAGTGAAGGACCAGGGCCTGTGGGCGCCGCATCTGCCGGAAGAATATGGCGGCATGGGCATCGGCTTTCTGAAGCACGCCTATATGAACGAGATCATGGCCTGGTCGCCTTTCTCCGCGCGCCTGTTCGGCGTCGTCGCGCCCAATTCCGGCAATCAGAAAATCCTGCTGAAATACGGCACGCCCGAACAGAAGAAGAAATGGCTGGAGCCGCTCGTCGCCGGCGACATCGAAAGCTGCTTCTCGATGACGGAGCCCGACCAGCCGGGCTCCGATCCCTATGCGATCCAGACCCGCGCCGTGCGCGACGGCGATCACTGGGTCATCAATGGCCACAAATGGTTCACGTCGAACGGCCGCCGCGCCCACATCGCCATCGTCATGTGCCGCACCGAAGAGAAGGACGGCAAGGGCGGCGTCAAGGACAAGATGACCCAGATCATCGTGCCGATGGACACCCCCGGCGTAAACATCGTCCGCTCCGTTCCCGTCTGGGGCCACACGGGCGGCGACCACTGCGAGATCAAATACGAGAACGTCCGCGTGCCGGTCGGGAACCAGCTCGGCCGCACCGGCACCGGCCATCAGGCCGCGCAGGACCGGCTCGGCGAAGGCCGTGTGTTTCATTGCATGAATTCGATCGGCCAGATGTGGCGCGCCTTCGATCTCATGTGCAAGCGCGCCACAAGCCGCGAGGTCCATGGCGGCAAGCTCGAAACGAAACAGTTCGTGCAGGGCTTCATCGCCGACAGCTACATGGACATCCAGGCCGCCCGCCTCATGACCATCCATTGCGCCCACCGCATGGAGGACGGTGCCAATTCCCGCGTCGACATCTCGGCCATCAAGGTCTTCGTGCCCGCCGCCTTCGAGCGCGTGGTCGACCGTGCCATCCAGGTTCATGGCGCCCTCGGCGTTTCGGGTGACACGCCGCTTGCCGGCATGTATCAGGGCGCCCGGACATTGCGCCTCGCCGACGGTCCGGACGAGGTTCATCGTATTGTCATCGCGAAAAGCGTCCTCAAGTGCTACCACGAGGGCATGAGTTGGGATTTCGGCGTGTAACCGGGAACGACATGGCGGCGGTAGAAGACAAGTCGAGGCTGGACAAGGGCAGGGCGCGGCTGCGCGATTTCGTCGCCCGCTGGACGGGCACCCGCACTTTCGTCGTCACGGCGGCCATCGTCTTCTCGCTGCTGACGATCCTCGACGGGCTGCATCCCATCGCGGCCTTTCTCTCGTTCCTCTTTCTCGCGGGTATCGCGGCTGTCCGCCTGATGGTCGTCGGCGAGACGACGCCGATCCGGATCGGATCGCAGGGTGGCGAGGGCATGTTGCCCGCCTTCGCGGCGGGCGGAAACGCGCTGGCGCTTCTCAATCGGCTGCCGGATCCCCTCTTCGTGCTCGACGCTTCGGGCCGGGTGCTGTTCGCCAACGGCGCGGTCGAACCTTTGATCGGAAGGGCTGCGGCCGGCCGCCACGTCGCAACCGTACTTCGCAGCGCGCCGCTCATCGCCGCCATCGACGGTGCGATCGCGGACGGCAAGGCGCGCACCATCGAATATGTGGTGCCGGTACCCGTGCAGCGAAACTACAGCGCTTTCGTCGCGCCGGTTTCGGACGGCGCCAGCGGGTCGTCGAGAATGATCTTTATTCTCCTTCGCGACGTTACTGAGGCACGCCGCATCGAAGCGATGCGCGCCGACTTCGTAGCTTTCGCCAGCCACGAGTTGAAGACGCCGCTCGCCTCGCTCTCCGGTTTCATCGACACCTTGCGCGGCCACGCGAAGGACGATCCCGAGGCGCGCGAGAAATTTCTCGGCATTATGGCGGATCAGGCGACGCGCATGCGCCACCTCATCGACGATCTCCTTTCCCTGTCGCGCATCGAGCAGCGCGAGCATGTCCGCCCCTCCGAGGCCATAGATATCTTCGGTGTCGTCAACGACGTGACGGACGGGCTGACGCCACTCGCCGATCAATACGGCGTCGAGATCGGCGTCACGGCGCCCGCCGGGCTCCCGCGCGTGCGTGGCGACCGCGAGGAACTCGCACAGGTCGTGCAGAACCTCGCCGACAATGCGCTCCGCTACGGACGCTCCGGCAAGCGGATCGAAATTTCCCTGGCCCCGGATGAGAAGGGCGGACGCCCTTACGTCCGCCTTACCGTCCGCGATTTCGGCCCCGGAATCGCAAAGGAACACATCCCCCGGCTCACCGAACGCTTCTACCGCGTCGACCCCGCAGCAAGTCGTGCGAGGGGGGGCACGGGGCTTGGTCTCGCCATCGTGAAGCACATCGTGAACCGTCACGAAGGTACCCTCGCCATCGAGAGCGAACTTGGCCAAGGCTCTGCTTTTTCAGTGCTTTTGCCGGTCCTGCCGGATGCCGCTTCGGCACGGTGAAACGTCCATTTTCCAGACCTTCGCAAAACTGTCATGGAACCGTCGTAAACCTTTCGTGACGGCCCGCTAGCGTCCGCCCGCCTGAAGGTTAAAGCCACATGGAATTCAGCTTCGAATTCGTCAAAGGCTCGGGCGCGCTGGGGGGCTGATGTGGTTGCCCGGTGCCCGGCATTCACAAACTGGAGAATGAACGTGAAACTCAAATCCCTGACGATGGCCGCGACGGTTGCCGTCGCTGCACTTTCGGTAGCTGGCGTCGCGCACGCCCGCGACCAGATCCAAGTTGTCGGCTCCTCGACCGTGTTCCCCTATACGCAGGCGGCCGCCGAGCAGTATGCGAATGAAACGGGCGCCACTGCGCCTGTCGTCGAATCGACCGGCACCGGCGGCGGCATGAAGATTTTCTGCGGCGGCGTCGGCACGGGCCACCCGGACATCACGGGCGCCTCGCGCGCCATGAAGCTGTCGGAATACGAACTCTGCGCCAAGAACGGCGTGACCGACATCACGGAAGTCGTGCTCGGCTTTGACGGCCTTTCGATGGCCGTATCGCGCAGTGGCAAGCAGCTCGACCTGACAAAGGCGCAGCTCTTCCAGGCGCTCGCCGCGAAGGTCGAAGTCGGCGGCAAGATCGTCGACAACCCCTACAAGAAGTGGTCGGAAATCGATCCGTCGCTCCCCGACATCGCCATCGAGGTCATGGGCCCGCCCCCCACCTCCGGCACGCGCGACGCCTGGGTAGAACTCGTTATGGACGAGGGCTGCAAGAAGTTCCCCGCGTTCGAACTGTTCGACAAGGAGGCCCTCAAGGAGAACTGCCAGCGCATGCGCACCGACGGCCCGTTCATCGAAGCCGGCGAAAACGACAACCTGATCGTGCAGCGTCTTGAATCCGACCCCAACGTCTACGGCATCTTCGGCTACTCGTTCCTGTATGAAAACCAGGACAAGCTGCAGGCCGTGAAGGTCAACGGTGTCGTGCCGGAAGAACACACGATTGCGGACGGCTCCTATGGCATCTCCCGCCCGCTCTTCTTCTACATCAAGAACGCCCATCGTGGCGTGATCCCCGGCCTCAATGAATTCATCGCCGAATACACGAGCGATGAAGCCATGGGTCCGGGCGGCTATCTCGAGGAGCGCGGCCTGATCGTGCTCTCCGACGCGCGCCGCGCCGCAGTGCAGAAGGCCGCGCAGGACGCGGTCAACATGCCGGCTCCGAAGAAGTAGGACGACATGTCACCCGGCGCCTGATGGCGCCGGGTGATCTTCTCCGACCGTGCAACAACGTCCGTTTGTCAGGACCGTCCTATGTCTGCCACCACACTTCTCGCGATCGTCCTGGCGCTCTCCCTCATCGGCTATCTCTGGGGCCGCGCCAATGCAGGTGCCCTCAAGCGTGCCGGGCAGGGCATGCATTCCATTCCCGCCTATCACGGCTACTTCGTCGCTCTTTCCTGCGGCGTGCCAGCCTTCCTCCTGGTCCTCATCTGGCTCGCCGCCCAGAACACGATCATCGACAGCATCGTTCTCGCGGGTCTGCCGTCCTACGTCACGGACGGTGTCGAAAGCTCGCGTATGTCGCTCATCGCCAGCGAGATCAAGGGCATCGCGGGCGGACGGATTTTCGGGACGCCCGATCAGGCGCTGATCGACGCGGCTGAACGCTACAATGCACTGCGTGGCATTGCGTCTCTCGGCATGGCCGTCTGCGCGCTGGCACTTGCCATTGGCGGCATGATCTATGCGCGCTCCCGCCTCTCGCCGGAATTCCGCGCCCGCAACCGCGTCGACAACATCATCCGCTGGGGTCTCATCGTCTGCTCGATCCTCGCGATCCTCACCACGCTCGGCATCATCCTGTCGCTGGTGATCGAAAGCCTCGCCTTCTTCGCTCGCGTGCCGGTTTTCTCCTTCCTCTTCGGATTGGAATGGAGCCCGCAAACGCCGATGCGCGCCGATCAGGTTGCGGCTGCCGGTGCCTTTGGCGCGGTTCCTGTCTTCTGGGGCACCATCTTCATCAGCGCCATCGCCATGTTCGTGGCACTCCCCGTCGGCCTCTTCTCGGCCATTTATCTGGTTGAATATGCCAATCACCGCGTTCGCTCCGTGGTGAAGCCGCTGCTCGAGATTCTCGCCGGCATTCCGACCATCGTCTACGGCTTCTTCGCCATCCTGACCGTCGCCCCGATGATCCGGGAATTCGGTATCTCCATGGGATTGAGCGTGGCATCGAACAGCGCTCTCGCCGCCGGCAGCGTGATGGGAATCATGCTCATTCCCTTCATCTCCTCCTTCGCCGACGATGCGATTTCGGCCGTGCCGCAGTCGATGCGCGATGGCTCCTATGCGCTCGGCGCGACCAAGGCGGAAACGATCCGCCAGGTGCTGCTGCCTGCCGCGCTACCCGGCATCGTCGGCGGTGTCCTGCTGGCGGTGAGCCGTGCCATCGGCGAGACCATGATCGTCGTCATGGCGGCGGGCCTGACCGCGACGCTGACGGCCAATCCGCTCGAAGGCGTTACCACGGTGACCGTGCAGATCGTAACGCTGCTGATCGGCGACACCGAATTCGACAGCCCCAAGACGCTCGCCGCTTTCGGGCTTGGCCTCGTCCTCTTCATCTCGACCCTCGCGCTCAACATCGTCGCGCTCCAGGTCGTCAAGCGCTATCGGGAACGCTATGAGTGATAAATCCATCTCCACCGCGCCCGCCGTTCAGACAGGCAACTGGTACGAGCCGGATGCAAAGCTGAAGCGGCGCTATGCGTCCGACAGGCGGCTGCGCTTCTATGGCGTTACGGCGATCGTCTTTGCGCTCGGCATGCTGGCTGCGCTGGTCGGCACCATCGCAGTCACGGCGCTTCCGGCGATCACGCAGACCATGGTGACGCTCGACGTGGAACTGCCGGCCGACAAGATTGATCCTGCCGACCCGCGTTCGGCCGGCTATCTGAAGTTATTCTCCGACGCAGTCGCGCGCCTATTCCCGGAAGTGGATACGCCGAAGGAAACGCGCGAACTGCGCCAGCTTTTTACGAGCAGCGCCCAGTATCAGCTCCGCGACATGGTCGTGGCCGATCCCTCGCTTATCGGCAAGACTGTCGCCTTCACCTTTCCGCTCTCCGATATCGGCGACCAGCTTCACAAGGGCGCGATCGACCGCAATCTCCCCTCCGATCAGCGCCGCGTGAGCGATATCCAGATCGGCTGGTATGACCGCCTGGTGGAGCAGGATCGCATCACCGCACCCTTCAACTGGGGCATGATCTTCAATGCCGACAGCCGCTTTCCGGAGCAGGCCGGCTTGTGGGGGGCTCTCGTCGGGTCGTTCTACGCGCTGCTCATCTGCTTCCTGGTGAGTTTCCCCGTGGGCATTTCCGCGGCGGTCTATCTTGAAGAGTTTGCACCGAAGAACCGTTGGACCGACATCATCGAGGTCAACATCAACAACCTCGCCGCCGTGCCATCCATCGTCTTCGGTCTGCTCGGACTCGCCGTCTTTCTGAACTTCTTCGGCATGCCGCGTTCGGCGCCGATCGTCGGCGGCCTCGTGCTGTCGCTGATGACGCTGCCGACCATCATCATCGCCACCCGCGCCGCCCTGAAGGCCGTGCCGCCCTCGATCCGCGAAGCGGCCATCGGCGTCGGCGCCTCCAAAATGCAGACGGTGGGCCATCACGTGCTGCCGCTCGCCATGCCGGGCATTCTGACCGGCACCATCATTGGCTTGGCGCAGGCGCTCGGCGAGACGGCCCCCTTGCTTCTGATCGGCATGAACGCATTTATCACAGCCGCACCGGAGAGCATGTTCAATCCCTCCACGGCGCTGCCGACCCAGATTTACATCTGGGCCGACAGCCCGGAGCGCGGTTTCACCTCGCGGACCTCGGCGGCCATCATCGTTCTGCTCGGGTTTCTGGTCTGCATGAACGCAATCGCGATTTACATGCGCAAACGATTTGAAAGAAAGTGGTGACACACATGACGGCTATGGCAACCACTGAATCCTCGGGAATGATTATGGACAAGACGGCGGAAACGACCGGCGTGCTTTCGGGCGCGGCCGCGACTCGGACGGATGGGCACGAGATCAAGGTCGCGGCCAGCAATGTTTCGGTTTTCTACGGCGAGAAGCAGGCGCTTTTCGACGTGACCATCGACATTCCGGGGCGGCAGGTCATGGCGTTCATCGGACCGTCCGGCTGTGGCAAGTCGACCTTCCTGCGCTGCATCAACCGCATGAACGACACCATCGACATCTGCAGCGTGACGGGCACGATCGAGATCGATGGCGCCAATATCTACGATCCGAAGATAGATCCGGTGTTGCTGCGCGCGCGCGTCGGCATGGTGTTCCAGAAGCCGAACCCGTTTCCGAAATCGATCTACGACAACATCTGCTACGGCCCGCGCATCCATGGCAAAGCCAGGGCCGGTTCGGAGATGGACGAGATCGTCGAAGTCAGCCTGAAGCGCGCCGGCCTCTGGAACGAGGTCAAGGATCGCCTGAAGGAGCCGGGCACCGGTCTTTCAGGCGGCCAGCAGCAGCGCCTCTGCATTGCGCGCGCCATCGCGGTGAACCCCGAAGTGATCCTTATGGATGAGCCCTGCTCGGCGCTCGATCCGATCGCGACGGCGCGCATCGAGGAACTGATCGACGAACTGCGCGAGCGCTACACCATCGTCATCGTGACGCATTCGATGCAGCAGGCGGCGCGCGTCTCGCAGCGCGCGGCCTTCTTTCATCTCGGCAGGTTGGTTGAGGAAGGCGAGACCGATCTCATCTTCACCAATCCGAGCGACCAGCGTACGCAGGACTACATCACCGGCCGCTTCGGCTGACCGATGTATATGGACAGATACCACGAGGCCAACAGGAGAACCGGGTGTGACCCAGCATATCGTTAAGTCCTTTCAGGAAGAGTTGGACGGGCTCTCCGCGCAAATCGCCCAGATGGGCGGCCTCACGGAGGCTCAACTGTCGGCGGCGATAGAAGCCATCGTAAGGCGGGACACGCAACTCGCCGAACGCACGATCCGCGAGGATCAGCGCATCGACGTGCTCGAGTCCGAGATTGAAAATCACGCCATTCGCCTCATTGCCCTGCGCCAGCCGATGGCAGCGGACCTGCGCGAGGCGATCGCGGCGATCAAGATTTCGATCGACCTCGAGCGCATCGGCGACCTCGCGAAGAATATCGCCAAGCGCGCGATGGTTCTTCAGAACGACTTCGAAGGCGCCAACCGCCTCATTCAGGGAATTTCCCGCATGGGCCGGCTCGCCCAGCGCCAGCTCAAGCAGGTGCTCGACGCCTATTCGAGCCGCGAGGCGCAAGCCGCGATGGAAGTGTGGCGCGACGACGAAGAGATCGACGCCATGTACAATTCGGTCTTCCGTGAACTGCTCACCTACATGATGGAAGACCCGCGTACCATCGGGGTTTCGACCCATCTGCTCTTCATCGCAAAGAACATCGAGCGCATCGGCGATCACGCGACGAATATCGCCGAGACGGTCAACTATCTGGTCACCGGTCAATGGGTGATCGACGAACGCCCCAAGGGCGACACGACCAGTACCACAGCCGTCAAAACCGGCAATTAGAGGAGGCGCGCGCCATGGCAATAACGCTTGCTCGTCGCGGCGAACAGGGTCAGGCTTCGGTGGAACTTGATCAGATTCGGCCCGAAACGGCCCATACGGAGCGGGGTCCGCTTGACCGCAGCCAGTTCGAACGCAGAATGAAACCTGTAGTGATGATCGTCGAGGACGAAGAGGCGCTGCTGACGCTCCTCCAGTACAACCTCGACAAGGAAGGATACAAGGTCGTGGCCGCCTCCGACGGGGAGGAAGCAGCCTTGCTGATTCGCGAGGTGACGCCCGACCTCGTGCTGCTCGATTGGATGCTGCCCGGCCTTTCCGGCATCGAGCTGTGCCGCCGCTTGCGGGGCCGGCCCGAGACGCGCAACATGCCGATCATCATGATTACCGCGCGCGGCGAGGAAGCGGATCGCATCCGTGGTCTCGACACCGGGGCCGACGACTACGTCACCAAGCCGTTCTCGATGACGGAGTTGCTCGCGCGCATTCGCGCCGTGATGCGGCGCATCCGTCCCGCACTCACGGAAGACCTAGTCACCTTCGGCGATATCGTGATCGATCGCGCTGCCCACCGCGTCCGCCGCGGCGAGCGCGAAGTCCATCTCGGGCCGACCGAATACCGCCTGCTCGACCATCTGATCCAGCATCCGGGCCGCGTCTTCAGCCGCGAGCAGTTGCTCGACGCCGTCTGGGGCTCCGACGTCTATGTCGAGGCCCGCACCGTCGACGTTCATGTCGGCCGGCTGCGCAAGGCGCTCAACGACAAGGGCGAGAAGGATCCGATCCGCACCGTCCGCTCGGCGGGCTATTCGCTGGACGAGCAGTTCCACAACTAGAACTCTGCCCAATAAAAAGCAGGCATCCATGGGCCCATGGATGCCTGCTCCTTCCCCTCATGGGCCCCCCGAACCGTCCCCCACCCGCCTTCAGGGGGACGGCGGAGCCGATAGCTCTCTCAGCTTACGAGACGGTCCTTGCGCATCCGGTCGCGCTCGCGGTTTCGCCGCGCCTGCACCGGCTGGTAGGCCATCCGCGCATGTTCCGTGCAATAGGGCGAAGCGTGTTCCGCCCCGCGGCCGCAGAAATGAAAGCCCGGACGGCCCGGATCGCCGATGGGCCATTTGCAGGTGTGTTCGGTGAGAGTGAGAACGGTCGCCCGCTGGATCGGCTCGAGGCCGCGTTCCTCATGGACCGTTTCGGCCCTCTCCGCATCCATGTCGCGCAACCGCTCCTCGCCGCGCGCTTCCGCCGTCAGCGGGTCCGGACGGCCGCGCACCAGCGTGCGGGGCGCCTGGGGACGCGAGCGGGCAGGGCGGCTCGGCGTGGCGCGGCCCGACAATCCGAGGCGATGCACCTTGCCGATCACCGCATTGCGGGTCACGCCGCCGAGCTGCTTGGCAACCTGGCTGGCGCTCAGGCCTTCGGCCCAGAGCTTCTTCAGCAGTTCCACGCGTTCATCGGTCCACATGATGTTACTCCCCTTGGGGCCTGAATACGGCCCGGTTGGATGCGAGGGCCCCGTGAAAACCCGGCATCAGCCCCGAAATCCGGCCCCGGCCACCCCAAAAAGAGGTCTATGGCCTCGTGGCACCCCACTAGATTTCGTAGGCGTTAACAGGAAATATACAATATCAGGGGGCAAAACCGCAACCATGCGGCCCGTAAACGAGGTCCTTATCCACAGAAAAGAGCATATGCGGCAGGCATCGCGCCTCTTGCGCGGGCGCTTCGGCGGCCTCACATGGGGCGACAGGGCCATCCACGGCCCTCCCCCGCATTTGCCCGGCCCGGCGCTCTGGCGTATGCCTCGGCAGTTCAAAAGCATCAGAAGAGGAAGCCATGAGCCTCACGCCCTATCCCGAGGAAGGTGCCCGCCGTTTCGGCGCGGTGAACTGGCTGGGCGTCTGGACGCTCTATCTGAAGGAAGTGCGGCGCTTCTGGAAGGTGATGACGCAGACCATCGCGGCGCCCGTCATCACGACGCTCCTCTACCTGGCGATCTTCGCGCTCGCCATCGGCAAGTTCCGTCCGGACGTGCATGGGGTGCCCTTTATCGAGTTTCTGGCGCCGGGCCTCGTCATGATGACCATGATCCAGAACGCCTTCGCCAACACCTCCTCCTCGATCCTGATCTCGAAGATACAGGGCAATATCGTCGATGTGCTGATGCCGCCTTTGTCGCCGGGCGAGCTCAATTTCGGCATCGCCATGGCCGGCGTGACCCGCGGGCTTCTGTGCGGCGCGGTGACCACCCTCGCCATGCTGCCTTTCGTGCATATGGGCATCGAGCATGCATGGGCCATCGTCTTCTACGCGGTCGGCGCCTCGCTGATGCTCTCGCTGCTCGGCATGCTGGGCGGCATCTGGTCGGAGAAGTTCGACCATCTGCAGGCCGTCACAAACTTCGTCATCCTGCCGCTGACCTTTTTGTCGGGCACCTTCTATTCGGTAACCCAGCTTCCCGATCTCGCCCATGAAGTGACCAAGTGGAACCCGGTCTTCTACCTGATCGACGGCTTCCGCTACGGCGTCACGGGCCATGCCGACGGCTCGCTCGGCACCGGCATCGCCATAGTCCTGGGCGTGAACCTCGTTCTCTGGGTGCTTTGCCACATCCTCTTCCACACCGGCTACCGGCTGAAGGCCTGAGGGCTCCCGCGGCGGGCGAGGGGGGCGATTGACAGATCCGCCCCCTCGCCGTAATACTCCATTGCTTCTCGAACTGCCGCCCCTTGCAGGCGGCTTTTTCTATTTGGCTTGCGGTTCCGGGAACCGGCGGGAAGCCCCCGAAAGGGGTTTGAAGGTGATCGAAATGATCCTGAGCGGGAAACGACGAGGCTGACAACGAGAAGACCGCGCCCCGAAAGGGCAGCGGTTTGCAGGAAACTGCTGTCTCGCCAGGTCTGTCCGGAGCCCGCCCGCCGCGCGAAAAGCCCGCGGCGTTCTCCCCGTCATTCCAGCGAAACAGTGCGCCCGATAGAATATGTGAGAAGGATACGATTCCCGTGATTACGCCTGTTTTGCCGACCTATGCGCGGGCCGACCTCGAATTCGAGCGGGGCGAGGGCCCTTACCTCATCACCGCCGATGGCGAGCGCTATCTCGACTTCGGCGCCGGCATCGCCGTCAACGCCTTCGGCCACGCCCACCCCCATCTCGTCTCCGCGCTGGCGGAGCAAGCCGGCAAGGTCTGGCATACCTCGAACGTCTACCGCATTCCCGGCCAGGAAAAGCTCGCCCGCCGGCTCGTCGAGGCGACCTTCGCCGACACCGTCTTCTTCACCAATTCAGGCGCCGAAGCCCTCGAATGCGCGATCAAGATGGCGCGGAAATACCATGCGGCGGGCGGCGCGCCCGAGCGCTACGAACTCATCACCATGGAAGGCGCCTTCCACGGGCGGACGCTCGCGACCATCGCGGCCGGCGGCCAGAAGAAATATCTCGAAGGCTTCGGCCCCGCGATGCCCGGCTTCCCGCAAGTTCCCTTCGGCGACCTGAAGGCGCTGAAGGCGGCGATCGGCCCGGCGACGGCCGGCATCCTCATCGAGCCGATCCAGGGCGAAGGCGGTATCCGCGTTCTCCCGCCTGAAGATTTGCGCCGCATCCGCGAGATGTGCGACGAGGCCGGCATCCTGCTCGTGTTCGACGAGGTGCAGACCGGCATGGGCCGCACGGGCACGCTCTTCGCGCATGAACTCGCAGGCGTCACGCCGGACATCATGGCGATCGCCAAGGCGCTGGGCGGCGGCTTCCCCGTCGGCGCCTGCCTCGCGACGGAAGAAGCCGCGCGTGGCATGACGGCCGGCACCCACGGTTCGACCTTCGGCGGCAACCCGCTGGCGATGGCTGTCGCAAACGCGGTCATGGACCTCGTGCTCGACGAAAAGTTCCTGCCGCATGTACGCATGCTTGGCCTGAAGCTGCGTCAGAAGCTTGCGATGCTGGCGGACCGCTATCCCCGCATCATCGAGGACGTGCGGGGCGAAGGCCTCATGCTCGGCATCAAATGCCGTGTGCCGAACACCGATCTCGTCGCTGCCCTTCGCACCGAAAAGCTGCTGGCTGTCGGCGCGGGCGATAATGTCGTGCGGTTGCTGCCGCCGCTCACCATCGAGGAAAGCCATCTCGACGAGGCGATGGAAAAGCTCGGCCATGCCTGTGCGGCGCTCGACGCCGCGCTCGACAAGGATGCGAAGGTTGCGGGAGCCAAGTCATGACCGAAGCCATGAGCCCGCGTCATTTCCTCGATCTCGACAGCATCGCGCCGGTCGACATTCGCACCATTCTCGAAAACGCGAAGAAGCGCAAGCAGGCGCGCGACGGCAAGGGGCAGGCGGAGCCGGATGGCGACCGTCCGCTCGATGGCCGGCTTCTCGCCATGATTTTCGAAAAGCCGTCCACGCGGACGCGCGTTTCCTTCGACGTCGCAATGCGCCAGCTTGGCGGCGAGACGCTGCTGTTGAACGGCGGCGACACGCAGCTCGGCCGTGGCGAGACGATTGCAGATACGGCGCGCGTTCTTTCCCGCTACGTGGATGCGATCATGATCCGCACTACCGATCACGAACACCTGATGGAGCTCGCGGAGCATGCAACGGTGCCGGTCATCAACGGCCTCACCAACCGCTCGCATCCCTGCCAGCTGATGGCGGACATCATGACGTTCGAGGAACACAAGGGACCGATCAAGGGCCGTCGCGTCGCATGGGTCGGCGACGGGAATAATGTCGTCACGTCATGGATACAGGCCGCAACGCAGCTCGAGTTCGAATTGCGCATCGCTTGTCCGCCGGAACTTTCTCCCGTGCCCGAAGCGCTCGATTGGGCAAAGTCGAAAGGCGCGAAGATCGTCGTCACCACCGATCCCCTGGAGGCGGTGAAGGACGTCGATTGCGTAAACACCGACACATGGGTTTCGATGGGCGACAGCGTGGAAACGGCGTCGCGGCGCCACAACCTCCTCGCACCTTATCAGGTCAACCCGAGCTTGATGGCGGCGGCCGGCAAGGATGCGATCTTCATGCATTGCCTGCCCGCGCATCGCGGCGAGGAAATGACGGCGGATGTGATCGACGGCCCGGCTTCGGTCGTCTTCGATGAAGCGGAAAACCGCCTGCACGCCCAGAAAGGCGTATTGGCGTGGTGTTTCCAATGATCCGTCCGAAGATCGGATTCAGTCAGTGAGCAGTATCGAAGGCACCGGTATCGACGACCTTGTGCAGCCGTTCCAGATCGAGGATCTGGGAATTCGCGGCCGCGTTGTGCGCCTCGGTCCGCTGGTCGACCGGGTGCTCACGGCCCACGCCTATCCCGAACCGGTTTCCCGGCTCCTCGGCGAGGCGCTGGCGCTGACGGCGATGATCGGCTCGGCGCTCAAGTTCAACGGCCGCTTCATCCTCCAGACGCAGAGCAAAGGCCCCGTTTCCCTGCTGGTGGCCGATTATGAATCGCCCGGCAAACTGCGCGGCTATGCGCAGATGGACGAGGAACGGCTGGCGGACGCTTTGAAGGATGGCCGGACGACCGCCGCTGATCTGATGGGCGACGGCTACCTGGCCCTGACGATCGATCAGGGCGCCGATATGGAGCGCTATCAGGGTATCGTCGCGCTCGACCCGAAGGGCCTCAGCCACAGCGCCCACGAATATTTCGCGAGTTCGGAACAGGTGGCGACACGCATCCGCATTGCGGCCGGGCCCTTCTATCACCGCGAGGCATCGGGCCCGGAGAAGAACTGGCGTGCCGGCGCGATCATGATCCAGCATATCCCGCGCGAGGGCGGCCTGACCGGCTACCGGGAGGACGAGGAAGAACGCCCCGTCACGGAGGAAGAGGAAAACTGGAACCGCGCCTCGATACTGCTCGACACGGTCGAAGACCACGAACTTCTGGACCCCTCACTCGAACCGAACCGGCTTCTCTTCCGGCTGTTCCACGAGGACGGCGTGCGCGCTTATGAACCCGCCCCCGTCGAATTCTCCTGCCATTGCTCACGTGAGCGGATGGAAAGCGTCCTGCGCTCTTTCGACGGTCACGAAATCGACGAAATGGTGCAGGATGGTGTAATTACGGCTACATGCGAGTTCTGCAGCGAAGTCTATGTCTTCGCACCGGACGAATTGAAAGAGGATCGGAATTGACCCGGGTCGAGAAAAGCGCCTTCTCCATGCTGCGCCGTCTGGGCGCGGTCGTTTTCCTCGGCTTTCTGGCCGCAGCCTGCGCAAAGGAGCCGCCCGCTCCCGCAGCGCCATCGTCCGTTTCCTTTGAGGCGCGGCCCGCGATCCGCATGAATATTGCTTCCGTGTCCGTCGACAGTCGCTTCACGCCCTCCGGCCGGGAGCCCTATGTCGAACATCTGCACCGTGTTTCGCCGTCGAGCATTGCCCAGGCTTGGGCGCGGGCCCGCCTCGTGACCACCGGCAACCGGGGCACGGCAACGCTCACCGTTCTCGACGGAACGGTGATTTCCGAGACCCTGCAGAAGAAGGGCGGCCTCACCGGCGTTTTCGGCGACCAGCTCGATACACGTCTGAAGGCCCGTCTCAAGGCACGCCTGACCGTGGATCTGCCCGGTCCGAACGCCGGCGACTTCAATTCGTGGACGGCGGATGTGGACGCAAATGCCGAGCGCACGATCCTGGAAAGCGCAAGCCTCAATGAGCGCGACGCCGCCTATGCCGCGCTGATGCAGTCGCTGGCAGCGAAGTTCGACGCGGCGCTGACCGCCGAGATAGAGCGCAGCATGGGCCCGGTCCTGCGCTAGAAGGCCGCGGCTTTGCCAACTGGTCGATGGGATTTGGGAAAATCTCCCATGGCCATCCCGCCGGGGAGGATCTCCCGTTCGACATTGCCGAGCTTGCGCAAAACCCGGCCATTCTTTCGGTCGGAGAAAAATCCCCGGAGCTTCTGTCTTTCATGCGGTCGCTTTACGCCGCACGCAACATGCGCGGCGCTCCGGAACTAAACCGGTCGGCCTGACACAAAATCCGCCAGCCGCTTCATGAAGCGCTCGCATTCCGCGATCTGCGATAATTCCACGAATTCGTCCGGCTTGTGCGCCTGTGCGATATCCCCCGGACCGCAGACGACGGTCGGGATGTCGGCAAGCTGAAAAAGCCCGGCTTCCGTGTTGTAGGAGACGGCCTCGGCCGAATTGCACTGCGCGAGCTTCATCACAAGCGTCTCGCCGGGATCGCCGTCCCGTGCGCCGAGACCTGGAGATTGCGCCCGCGTTGCCGTCTCGATCTGTGCGCCCGGAAAGACGGCGCGCATGCGCGGCAGCACCTGCTCCTCCGCGAAGGCATTGAACCGCGCGATGATCTCGGATGGATCGGCATCCGGCAGCGGGCGATACTCCCAGAGGAAGGAACAGCTCTTCGGAATGATGTTGACGGCTGTACCTCCCTTTATGAGGCCAACACTGATCGTCGTGAAGGGCGGACTGAAGCGCCCCGAAGCGTCACCGCGCTCGCGCATCTCGCCGGCGAGCTTCATCAGGAAGGAGATCAGCTCCGCCGCATACTGGATGGCGCTCACGCCGAGATGCGTCTGGCTCGAATGGAATTCGAGACCCGTGACCTTGGTGTTGTAGGACTGGATGCCCTTGTGCGCGTTCACGACCTTCATGGATGAAGGCTCGCCGACGATGACCACCTGCGGTTTCGGCATGGTGCGGATGATGCTGTCGATCATCGGCCGCACGCCGAGACACCCTACTTCCTCATCGTAGGAAAGCGCGAAATGGACCGGCACCTGCGGTCCCCCTTTCAGGAATTCCGGCACGGAGGCGAGCGCAATGGCGATAAAGCTCTTCATGTCGCTCGTGCCGCGTCCGAACAACTTTCCCTCGCGCTCGACCACGGAAAAGGGATCGCTCGACCAGTCCTGCCCTTCGACCGGCACGACATCCGTATGCCCCGAAAGGACGATGCCGCCTGGCTGGTCCGCAGGTCCGAGCGTCGCAAACAGATTGGCCTTCGTTCCGTCCTCGTTCATCACCCGGCGGGACGCCACGCCGTGGCTCGCGAGATAAGCCTCGACGAACTCGATGAGCGCGAGGTTGGAGAGATGGCTCGTCGTATCGAAAGAGACGAGTTTCCCGATCATCTCGCGGGGCGTGAAGCGTTGCGGTGCGGACATGGGATGATGGAGCTTCCGGCTGCAGGCGTAGAGGGAACGCGGTTGTGTGCGTCAGTCTAGCGTGGCGGGAAGCGGGAAGCGAGGAGGGGAAGGGTGCCTGATTTAGTGCAGCATCCGCTTGGCATAAGGGCTGTCGAGCGAGAAAGCCGGAATATCGACCTCGAACTTCTCGCCCTCTTCCGTCTCCATCTCGTAATTGCCGAACATGATGCCGGACGGTGCGCCGAGCGGCGTACCGCTTGTGTATTCGAATTTGTCTCCGGGGCGCAGCAGCGGCTGCTCGCCGACGACGCCGGGGCCGCGCACCTCATGCACATGGCCGGTCGCATCGGTGATCTTCCAGTAGCGCGCGCGCAGGCGAACCGTTTCCGGGCCCTTGTTCTCGATCGTCACATGATAGGCCCAGACATAATAATCCTGGTCGGGCTCCGACTGATCCTCGAGATAAGTCGGCTCGACAAGAATATTTATCGAACGGGTCATGGCGCTATACATCGGCGATCCTTGCGCGAAAGCGTCGGGTTGTGCGGGGCCGTACCTTCTGGTTGCGACCCTGCGAGGGATATGTGCCGCATGAGGCCGCCGGCAAGTGCCGCGCAAACCTCCCCCCGCAGGATTAACACCCTAGCGGGGACCCTCTAACTTCCTCTTAACAGACGGCATTTTTAGGGCGATACGGCTCTGTCAGGCCAGCGCCCGCTCCATATCCTCGATCAGGTCGCCCGAATCCTCCAGCCCGACCGAGAGCCGGACAAGGCCCTCCCCGATCCCGAGTTCCGCCCGCGCTTCCGGCGTGAGCCGCTGATGGGTGGTCGTTGCCGGGTGCGTAATGAGGCTCTTGGCATCGCCCAGGTTGTTGGAAATCTTGATGACTTGAAGCGCATTGGCGAAGCGGAAGGCACCCGCCTTGCCGCCCTTCACCTCGAAGGCGACCATATTGCCGCCGGCATCCATCTGGCTCATGGCGAGGTTGTGCTGCGGGTGGCTCGGCAGGCCCGGATAGAAGACGCGCTCGATGCCCTTGTGGCCTTCGAGAAAGCGGGCGACGGCTTCGGCGCCCCGCGCATGCTCCCGGACGCGAAGATCGAGTGTCTCGAGGCTCTTCAGCATCACCCAGGCATTGAAGGGGCTGAGGCTCGGTCCGGTCTGCCGCAGGAAATTCGCGAGGTAGTCGGTGATGAACTGCTGGCCCGCAAGCACGATGCCGCCGAGGCAGCGGCCCTGACCGTCGATATGCTTGGTCGCCGAATAGATGACGACATCGGCGCCGAGTTCCAGCGGCCGCTGCAGGACGGGCGTCGCAAAGACGTTGTCGACCATGAGCAGCGCGCCGGCGGCATGGGCGATCTCCGCTACCGCCTTGATGTCGATGATCTCGAGCGTCGGGTTCGAGGGCGTTTCGAGGAAGAACACCTTGGTATTCGGCTGCACGGCGTTCTTCCATGCGTCGAGATCGCGCCCGTCGACCAGCGTCGAGGTCACGCCGAAACGCGGCAGCAGATCTTCCACGATGTAGCGGCACGAACCGAAAAGCGCGCGGGAGGAAAGAACGTGATCCCCCGCCTTGAGGTAACAGAGCATCGCGGAGGTGACGGCGGCCATGCCGGTCGCGGTCGCGCGTGCGTCTTCCGCGCCTTCGAGCTCGGTCATCCGCTCCTCGAAGCTCCGCACCGTCGGGTTGGAGAAGCGGCTATAGACGAAGCCCGGCTCCTCGTTCTTGAAGCGGCGCTCGGCGGCCTCCATCGACTCGTAGACATAGCCGGAGGTCAGGAACATGGCCTCGCTCGTCTCGCCGAAGGGCGTGCGGTTTGTGCCGCCGTGAACGGCTTCTGTCCGGGGCCGCAGCTTCCGGCCGTCGCGTGTCGTCTTGCTCATCTGGGCCACCCCAATAAAAAACCCCGACCTGGCGGATCGGGGCTCGCGTCCCGACCTTTTTAGCGATTTATTTAACGTGGCCGCAAGCCGGTCGGCTCAAATCACCACGAGTTCGCGCGCATTAAAGGGCGCGAGGGGTCATTCGTCAAGGCCACCATGCCTCGCCCCTTTCCCCGCCCGGTGGCGCCAACTATAAACAGGACATGCGATCGGCAGGCGGCGGCAGGCTCCGTCCGGAAGGCTAGACTTCATGACCAAGGCGGCGAACGATCTTTTTCCCAATCACAGCGACGAGCCGCGCCGCGTCGGCCCCGGCCAGATGCACGCGACCGGCATCCTGCCCTCGCATGGCATCCAGGCGCTGATCCGCGAAAAGGAAATCTGGGGCGGCCTGGAGATCGATCCGGGCCAGATCCAGCCCGCGAGCCTCGACCTGCGCCTCGGCACCACGGCCTACCGCCTTCGCGCTTCCTTCCTGCCGGGCCCCGAGCATGGCGTGATGGAGCGCGTCGAGGAACTGATGCTCCACAGGATCGACCTGACCGACGGCGCGGTGCTCGAAACCGGTTGCGTCTATCTCGTGCCGCTCGTGGAGGCCCTCGCATTGTCCGAACGGACGTCGGCGTCGGCCAATCCGAAAAGCTCGACCGGCCGCCTCGACGTCTTCACGCGGCTCATCACCGATTTCTGCGCCGAGTTCGATCAGGTGGCGGCGGGCTACAAGGGCCATCTCTACCTGGAGATCAGCCCGCGGACCTTCCCGATCCTCGTCCGCCCCGGTTCGCGCCTCGCCCAGATACGCTTCCGCCGCGGCACCCATGTCAGTTCCGATGCGGAGATGAAGCGCCTGCATGAGGAGTTGAGGCTTGTCGACGGCGAAGCGGATATCGACGGCGGCATCGCACTCACGGTCAATCTTTCCGCCGAGACCGAAGACGAGGTCGTCGGCTATCGCGCCAAGCGCCACTCCGGTGTCATAGATATCGACAAGGTCGGCGTCTATGACGTCCGCGACTTCTGGGACGCAGTCCATGTCCGCCCTGGCAAGGGACTTATTCTGGACCCGGACGAATTCTATATTCTCGCCTCCCGCGAAGCGTTGCACATCCCGGCGACGCATGCCGCCGAGATGGTGCCCTACAACCCGCTGGTAGGCGAATTCCGTGTGCATTACGCGGGCTTCTTCGATCCGGGCTTCGGCGCGCGCGAGGCGGGCGGGGCGGGCAGCCGCATCGTGCTGGAGGTCCGCTCCCACGAAGTCCCCTTCATCCTCGAACACGGCCAGATCATCGGCCGCTTCGTGCTGGAGCGCCTGACCGACCGTCCGACAGTCCTCTACGGCGCCGGCCTCGGTTCCAACTACCAGCGTCAGGGCCTGAAGCTTTCGAAGCATTTCAGGGCGAAATAGATAGTGTCGCGCCCGCCGCTTCGTCTCCTCTGCGCCTTTGCCGTCCTCGTCGCCTGCGATCTCGCGGGGAAGCTCTTCGCCTATGCGCTGAAGCTGCCGGTGCCCGGCACCGTGATCGGCATTCTGATCCTGCTGGCCGGGCTCATCGCGTTGCGCCGTGTGCCCGCCGACCTGAAACATGTAAGCGATTTCCTGCTCGCTCATCTCAATTTCTTCTACATTCCCGCAGGCGTCGGCGTGATGGCCTATGCGGCGCTGCTCGCCGACGACCTCTGGCCGATCCTCGTCGCGCTCTTCGCGAGCACCTTCCTTGCAATGCTCGCGGCCGGGCTTGCCTTCCAATGGACGTCCCGCCTCACGCGCGGCAAGGACGGCGATGCATGAGCGATATCGGCATCAAGCTCATATACTGGGACAGGGTTTTCGAGGCCGGTTTCTGGATTCTGCTGACCCTCTTCTTCTACTACCTCGCGCTTCGCATCCAGCGCGCGCTTGGCGGAACGCCGCTTGCCAATCCGGTTCTTCTCGCATCGGCGCCGATCATCGCCCTGCTTTCTGCGGCGGATATCTGGGTCGGTGACTATATGGGTGGCGGTCAGGCGCTCATCTGGCTTCTGGGCCCGGCAACGGTCGGGCTCGCGGTGCCGCTCTATCGCAACTTCGCGCGCGTCCGTTCGGCGCTGGTTCCGATGGCCGTTTCGCTTGTCGTGGGATCGGCGGTCGCCGTGCTCTCTGCCGTCCTCATTGGCGACGCGATGGGCGCGAGCATGGAAACGGTGCGCTCGCTGGCGCCGAAATCCGTGACGACACCGATCGCCATGGGGATCGCGGAGGAGATCGGCGGCTATGCCTCGCTCACCGCGGCATTCGTCATCATCACCGGCGTCATCGGTGCAGTCTTCGGCGCGGCGTTCTTCAACATGCTCCGCATCCGCGATCCCCGCGCCCGCGGTTTCGCAATGGGAATCGCCGCGCACGGCATCGGCACGGCGCGCGCTTTTCAGGAGGGCGAAGTGACGGGCACGTTCTCGGGCGTCGCCATGGCACTGAACGGCATCGTGACGGCGCTTCTTCTGCCCGCACTCTGGCTTCTTTTCGCGAGCTGATCGCACACGCCCGATGAAGAAATTGCGCGGTTGGCTACTTGTGGGGCAAGGGGGAGGGGCCAACCGCGCAACTCTACCGGAAACTCAAAGGTGGTCCGGGTTTCCGTCGTAGATGGTGAACCTCACATTCGCGACGCCCTTTGCGTCGTACCGCGTCAGCACTCCGTCCTTGTCGACATTGTAGTCGAAGCATCCGCTCGGGCGGTCCGAGCCCAGCAGGACGCAGAACTTGCCGTCCTTGATCTCCCACTGTCCCTGGTACTTCGACCAGCTTCCGGCCATGCTGCAGGCGCGCTCCGCACCGCGAATCTGGCCGCTCTCGTCGTAAAACTCGCGGAAATCGTTTTTGCCGGCGCCGCATTCGCGGTACTGGCCTTCGATCGTCTTGCCGGCAACGAGCTTCGCGACCTCTTCGCCGGTCATATAGACATCCGCAAAGGCAGCGCCAGAAACCAGGCTCACCATTGCAATACCTGCCACCAGCAGCGATTTGATGGTCATTTCCTGTCTCCCTGCTTTGTTAACGGCGAAGCCCGCAAGATTGCGAGTTCTGTCCGGTAGCAGGAGGGTCCGCCAACGGTTACGGGGGGTCATTGATTACGCTCAATGTAAAGCGGATGGGACATCCTGACGCAGACGGGAAGAATGCCGCAGCGCGCCTAACTGGCTGAACAGTTCGCGCCGCCCAGCACGCAGAACTTCGCGCAATGACGGTGATTGAGCTTTACGGGGCGCAGGCTGTCCGCAAGCGTTTCACCCATTTCGAATTGTACGTCATCGGGCAACAGCGTGCAGGCAACAATGGCAGGCCGCACTGCGTCTCTCCGCTTCACAACCATGCGGCTCGTCGCACACATCATGTCGGCCGGATCGACATGAAGAATGCCCCAGCAGGAGGTGGTGATTTCAGGCACATCCGCCTTCTCGTCCATCTCCGGAAAAAGAACGAGTGCCGCCGCATTATTCGCATCGAGCGCGATGTTCTCACGCGCGAACATTGCCGCGTATCCCGCCCGCTGCTTGTCCTCCGGTTCGCCGGATGTGGTGCGCCCGGCAACGGCAAGCGTAAAGCCATGGTCCGTGAGCCAGCGCAATCCTTCCATTGTCCTTGCAAAGCTGCCGGCGCCACGCTCCGCGTCGTGCAACGCAGCGGCATAGTGGTCGAGGCTGACGCGGAGTTTGAGCCGTCCCCCGTACTTCTCATTGAGCGCCAGAAGCCCCGCCTTGATCCTCGGGCGAAGCATGGGTTGCATGGCGTTGGTAAGGATGAGTACGGAATGCCCGCGCGCGAGCGCGTCGCCGGTCATGGCCAGCATGTCCGGGTTCATGAAGGGTTCGCCGCCGGTGAAGCCGATTTCGGGCAGCACATCCGAAAAGCCCGCCGCCTCATCGAAAAAGCGCGCCGCTTCGGCTGCGGTAATATAGGCCAGCCGGTCGTCGGTCGGGCTCGAATGGATATAGCAATTGGCGCATTCGATATTGCAGAGCGTGCCCGTGTTGATCCACAGCGTCCGCAACTCGACAAACGCCACGCTTGCGCGCGTCTCGCCCTTCGCCGTGAGCACGGGGTCGGAGAACTTTTCGCGAGGTGCGTTGTCGAGGACGGTGACCATGGCGGGAAAGTAGCATTCCCCGCGGTTCTGCCCATTCACAAATCCGCGACCCCTGTTAGGCTCAACCTGAACAAAAAAGGGGGCCTATCCGGTGCAGCATGAATTGGGCGCGGGCGAACTTCTGGACGACAAGGGCCGGCTCCGTGAGGCCGGATGGGCGCGGAGCGAAAAGCGAAGGTATCGGCGTGCCGATATTCGGGCTTCCTGGTTCCGTATCAAGGAATGGGACTACTACTGCGTCCTCGATCAGGAATGCGGCATCGCGCTGACGGTCGCCGACAATGCCTATATGGGTTTCCTGTCCGCCTCATGGCTCGATTTTTCAAAGCCGGAAGCGGTGACCGACAGCGTAACGATTCCATTCCCGCGCGGCCGCATGGGAATGCCCGAAAGCGCCGACGCGGGAGACATCGTCCAATCCCACCCGAAAATCTCGCTCGGTTTTAGCCATGAGGCGGGTGGCAGGCGCCTCACGGTCGATTGCCCCGGTTTCGCGAAAGGCCGGGGCATGAAGGGCGAGATATTCCTGTCGCAGCCGCCGATGGACCGGATGTTGATCGCGACCCCCTTCCCGGACGCGCCGCGCGCCTTCTACTACAATCAGAAGATCAATTGCATGCCGGCGGAAGGCACCGTCGAGATCGGCGGTCGCAAGCACGCATTTTCGCCAGCCTCCGCCTTCGGGGTGCTGGATTGGGGGCGGGGCGTCTGGACTTACGACAATACCTGGTATTGGGGCTCGGCCTCCGGCATCGTTGACGGACAGGCCTTTGGCTTCAATATCGGTTACGGCTTCGGCGACACCTCCGCCGCGACGGAAAACATGATTTTCATGGACGGAGTTGCCCACAAGCTGGAACACGTCACCTTTCACATTCCAAAGGGCACATATGACGGCGCACCCTGGAGCTTTTCGAGCAGCGATGGCCGCTTCGAGATGACCTTCGAACCGATCGTCGATCGTAGCGCCACCGTGGACCTGAAACTGCTGCGCTCGATCCAGCATCAGGTCTTCGGCCGCTTTTCCGGCGTGGCGGTTCTGGATGACGGCCGCCGGGTCGAAATCCGGGATTTTCTCGGTTTCGCCGAAGAGGTCGAGAACCGCTGGTAGCCTCTTGCGCAGGGGGCGCCGAAACCGTACAGAATTAGCGGCGCGCGGGTGTAGCTCAATGGCAGAGCAGAAGCTTCCCAAGCTTACGACGAGGGTTCGATTCCCTTCACCCGCTCCAGTCCCGCAAAGTCGGGAATCGTTTTCTCGGGAATATAAATTCCCCTCGCCATATGGATTGGCATTGCCGATGACCAGGAAATTGACCGTCGCGTTGCTGCTTCTGACCTTGCTGGGATTGGCCGGCTGCAACACCGTGGAGGGCCTCGGCGAGGACATCTCGGCGACGGCACGAACGATAAAAAAGCAGCTCTAGTTTCAGCTCGGTAGGCCGGCCCGACGCCGGGCTCAGCCGCCGATCAGATCGCCGCCATTCGGATGGAGCACTTGCCCCGTCATGTATGACGCGTCCTCGCAGGCAAGAAAGAGCAGCGCCGGTGCCACTTCGTTCGGCTGTCCGGGCCGTCCCAGCGGCGCACTCTTGCCGAACTCCGCAACCTTGTCCTCGGGGAAGGAAGCCGGAATAAGCGGTGTCCAGATCGGGCCGGGCGCAACGCCGTTCACGCGGATGCCCTTCTCCGCCAGATTGGACGACAGCGCCCGCACAAGCGCGAGCACCGCTCCCTTGGTCGAGGAATAGTCGAGCAACGTCGGTTGCCCGCGATAAGCCGTAACCGACGTGATGCAGACAATCGACGCGCCGCGCTTCAGATGGGGCAGCGCCGCCTGGATGACGTGGAAGCAGCCAAAGATATTGGTGCGGAAGGTCCGCTCCATCTGTTTCTCGGGAATGTCGGTTATGTCCGGCCGGTAGTGTTGCTCCGCCGCGCCGTTCACCACCACATCGAGTTGCCCGAAGGTCTCCAGCGCCTTGGCGACAAAGGCTTCGGCCACGGCCTTGTCGCCGATGTCTCCCGCCATGGAGAAGCATTCGGCGCCCTCGGCCTTTATGCGTTCGATGGTTTCCCGCGCGTCTTCCTCTTCCGTTTCGTCCTTGTAGAGGAAGCCGACCTTCGCACCTTCGCGGGCAAAGAGAATGGCGGTCGCGCGCCCGATGCCGGAATCGCCGCCGGTAATGATTGCAGCTTTTCCCTTGAGCCGTCCTGAGCCGGGAAAGCGCGGCATGTAATCCGGCGCAGGGTGCATTTGATCTTCGCTGCCGGGCTGGTGGCTTTGCTCCTGCGGTTGTGGCGCGGATTTGCTCTGCGACATGGAAAATCCTTTCTGGTTCGATGCTCACTTCACCGGCGGATAGCTCTCTGCCTTCAACTGCCGGGCGAGATGCGTCGTGTTGCGCACCAGCATGCGGATCGCCGAGGAAACAGCTTCGGGCACCTCGTCGAGGTCCTTGAAATCGGTGCTCCCCATTGCCTCGCCCACCCAATAGGCAACGGCGTTGGGCGCGAGCGTGAAACCCACATCGTTCATCGCCTGAAAGAGATCGGCGGATATGTGATGTGCACCGTCTTCATTGCCGACGACGGCGACGGCAGCGACGCGGCCATAGGAAACCATCCGGCCGCCATCGTCCTTCTCCGAGAGAAACGCATCCATCCGCTCCATTGCGCGCTTGATGATGCTCGACGGCTGTCCGAGCCACACCGGCGTTCCCGCAATCAGGATATCGGCATCCAGGATTTTCTCGCGGACAGCCGGCCACGCATCGTCTTCGCCTTCGTCCGAAGTGACGCCCGGTTTGATGTTGTGATCCGCCAGCCGCACGATTTCGCCTTGCGCATTTTCCTTTGCAAACTCCTGCAGGAGAAGCGCAAGCATGCGCTCGGTTGAGGACGGCTCGCCCGATGAGGATTTCAGGCTGCCGTTCAAGGCGAGAACTTTCAACGTTTCGGATTTGGCCATTGGAAAACATTCCTCCGTCGGGACCCTTCGATTGGGCGAACCTGTGGGGAGCAGAAAGGTTCCTCATTTCCATCTTTATGGATTTGGCGGGCATGGATCCTGCCTCCTGCCGAAGTGTTGAAGAAATTCCGGAACGCGACCCCTGCAAAAGGCGTTAGACTAAGGGGCCGTCTCGATCTGGTGGATTTCAGACATGGATACTGGCAAACATACGCGGGCCGGAAATGCCGGCCGGCCGAGGGTGGTGATCGTCGGCGGCGGTTTCGGCGGACTCTATGCGGCGCGTGGCCTCGCCGATGCGCCTGTCGATGTCGTTCTCGTCGACCGCCAGAACCATCACTGCTTCCAGCCGCTCCTCTATCAGGTGGCGACGGCGGCATTGTCTCCGGCAGATGTCGCGTGGCCTATCCGGGGCATCCTGAGAGATCAGAAAAATGCCACCGTCCTTCTCGGATCCGTGACCGGTGTCGATCCCGCCGCCCGTGTGGTGCGGACGGATGAAAAGGAAA
This sequence comes from Parvibaculum sp., assembly GCF_030694575.1. Classification (GTDB taxonomy): domain Bacteria; phylum Pseudomonadota; class Alphaproteobacteria; order Parvibaculales; family Parvibaculaceae; genus Parvibaculum. The sequence continues at coordinate 3,865 of NZ_JAUYUS010000037.1, read as the reverse complement.
TTTCCTACGATCATCTCATCCTGGCCACGGGCTCGACCCATTCCTACTTCGGGAACGACGGCTGGGCCGAATTCGCACCGGGGCTGAAGCGCATCGAGGATGCGACGGAGATTCGCAGGCGTATCCTGTTGGCTTTCGAAAAAGCCGAACTCGCCGAAGATACGGAAAGCCGAAAGCGTCTCCTCACTTTCGTCATCGTCGGCGGCGGCCCGACGGGCGTCGAGCTTGCCGGCGCGATCAGGGATATGGCCCGCCAGACCCTTGCCACCGATTTCCGCAACATCGATGCAGGTGCCGCCCGCGTTCTCCTGGTGGAGGCGGGCTCGCGCATTCTGCCCGCCTTCTCCGAACGCCTCGCCGGCTACGCGAAAAAGGCGCTGGAGCGCCTGGGGGTTGAGGTGCTCACCGATACGAAAGTCGTCGGCTGCGATGCCGGCGGTGTCGATGTCGCGGATGACCGGATCGATGCAGCGACGATCATCTGGGCCGCCGGTGTGATCGCATCGCCCGCTGCCGTCTGGCTCGGCGCGCCCGCTCAAAAGAACGGTCAGCTTCGCGTCGCAGGCGATTTGTCGGTGCCGGGCATGACGGATGTCTACGCTATCGGCGATACGGCCACCGTACTCCAGTCCGACGGAAAGCCGGTTCCGGGTATCGCACCGGCCGCGAAGCAGATGGGAAGCTATGTTGCACAAGTCATTTCGGCGCGCGTGGGCGCGCGTCCGGCACCCGGGCCCTTCGTCTATCGCCATCGCGGCGATCTCGCGACCATCGGCAGGAAATCCGCGATCGTGCAATTGCGCCGGGTGCGCCTTACGGGTGTCGTCGCCTGGCTTTTCTGGGGCGCCGTCCACATCTTCTTCCTGATCGGCGCGCGCAATCGCATTGCCATCGCCTATAAATGGCTGTGGGACTACGTGACGCTACAGCGCGGTGCGCGCCTCATCACCGAGCCGGCACAACCGAGAACGCGCGTCGAACCGGTGGAGGAAGAACGCCGTGCCGAGGAACGCACAACGCGGACCGGCTCGGCCGGCGGCCGATCCGGCTAGCGCGCAGGCAGGCCGGGAAAGGCCCCGCCCGTCGCCGGCATACCGGCGGGCATCTTCACCGGCGCCACGCCGGGAGGAAGCTGGAAGAGCGACGGGTCCTGCGCGCCGCGTTCGAGATCGGTCAGCCGCATCGAAAATGTCCCCTGTGCGCTCGATCCTTCTGCCTTCACCGGGATGCCGTCCTCCGTCACCCAGATGGTTGCATCGCCTTTCTGGGCCGTCTGTCCCGGCAGCACGCGGTACTTCGTCGTAGGCTCTCCATCGATCGTCTCGGTGCCGATCTTTTCCGCCTCCACGCCGTCGAGCAATTTGTCGACGCCGTAATTCGCCGCTTCGGCGCGTCCCATCTCCATCGCCATGTTCATGTCCGGCATGTACATGAACATGCGTCCCTCGCCGTGCCGCAGGATGGAAATCTGCCGCATGCCCTGCATCGTCATTTCCCAGCGCTCATTGCCGTCTTCGGAATAGAGCTTGCCGGAAATCTCGCGCCCGGAGGCATTCACGATTCTGGTCGCACTGTACCCGGTGTCGGGCGGCGTCAACGTTACGGCCGATGCCGGCTGAGCAGTGGCGATGGCTGCAAAGAGTGCGGAGAGGATAAGGACGCGCATGGATAGGCCCTCCTTCTGTCGTGTGTGTGGTTGATCGGGCAAACGCTTCGCAATGCGCGTGGTGGCGGAACACGGTCGCCGTCGCTGCGTATCTTGCGGGTTGGCCTCGCGGACTGTGTGTGTAATGCTGCGCATGAAATCACATAACCTCAATTGACCGCGCGGCGATCTCCTTCGCCGTCATCGCGCTTTTTTGCCCTGAAATATTGTCCGAAAGGAGACCGTCATGGCTGCGGAAGAAACGAGCCGCAAAAAGTCGCGCCTTTTTCAGGCAAACGCTCCGGTCTTCTTCGGTTCCGCGGCCCTCATCCTCGTCGCGCTCGTCTTCGCGGCGAGCGATCCGGACGATGCCGCGACGATCTTCGCCTCCATTCAATCGTGGATCGTCCACGAGATGGGCTGGTTCTATGTCGCGTCCGTCGCAACCTTTCTGGTTTTCGCGGTTGGGGTCGCCGCGAGTTCCATGGGCGCGATCAGGCTCGGGCCGGACGATTCCGTGCCGGATTTCTCGACGGGTTCCTGGTTCGCCATGCTGTTCAGCGCCGGCATGGGCATCGGCATCATGTTCTATGGCGTCGCCGAGCCGGTCCTTCACTTCGCCCATCCGCCGCGGGGCGAAGGCGGCACGGTCGAAGCCGCGCGCAACGCGATGCAGCTTGCCTTTTTCCACTGGGGCCTCCACGCATGGGCAATCTATGCCGTGGTGGGCATGGCGCTCGCTTACTTCTCGTTTCGTCACGGCTTGCCGCTCACGGTCCGCTCGGCCCTCTATCCGCTGATCGGCGACCGCATCCATGGCTGGATGGGTCATATCGTCGACATCTTCGCCGTCTTCGGCACGATGTTCGGCGTCGCGACGTCGTTGGGCCTCGGCGTGATGCAAGTGAATGCCGGCCTCAACTATCTCTTCGGCATCGACATGTCGGTCGGCGTGCAACTGACGCTGATCGCCGGCATCACGTTACTGGCGACGGGCTCCGTCGCCTCCGGCATCAACGCAGGTATCAGGCGTCTCTCCGAACTCAACCTCGTGCTCGCACTGTCGCTCATGCTTTTCGTTCTGGTCGTCGGCCCGACGGTCTTCCTGCTCCAGGCCGCCATGCAGAATACCGGCGGTTACCTCAGCGAACTCATCGGCAAGACGTTCACCCTCTATGCCTACCAGCCGAATGACTGGATCGGCAGCTGGACGCTCTTTTACTGGGGCTGGTGGATATCCTGGTCGCCTTTCGTCGGAATGTTCATCGCGCGCATTTCGCGCGGCCGCACGATCCGTCAGTTCGTGATCGGCGTCCTGCTGGTGCCGTCCGGCTTCACCTTTCTCTGGTTCACCGTATTCGGCAACACCGCGCTCGCCATGCAACTCGACGGCACCGCCCAGATGGTGGAAGCCGTGCAGGCGGATGTTGCCGTGGCGCTCTTCCAGTTTCTCGGCCATCTTCCCTTTGCCGGCATCTCGATGATCGTTGCGACGCTTCTCGTCGTCACCTTCTTCGTCACCTCGTCGGATTCCGGCAGCCTCGTCATCGACATCATCACCTCGGGCGGCAACCCGGAGCCGCCCGTCTGGCAGCGCATCTTCTGGGCACTGATGGAAGGCGTGGTCGCCGCCGTTCTGCTCCTCGCCGGCGGTCTCGCCGCGTTGCAGACGGGCGCCATTGCGAGCGCCCTTCCTCTCGCGGCCATTCTGCTCGTGGTCTGCTACGGCCTCTTCACCGCGCTTCGCCAGGAAACACGCCGCCAGCAGAGCCTCCAGTTTGGCATACCGGTTGTGGCAAGCCACCCGCCTCTCGCCTGGAAGCGGCGGCTCGGCACGCTCCTGCATCAGCCGACGCGCGAGCGTGCGCTCGTCTTCATGCGCGATATCGTCACCCCCGCGCTCAACGACGTTGCCGCCGAAATTCGCGGTCGCGGTCTCGATGCGGATGTGAGCGTTTCCCCGGACGAAGTGCGGCTCACGGTCGGGCATGGCGCCAGCGACGATTTCCTCTATGGCGTCGCGCTGCGCAGTGTGCCCGTTCCGAGCTTCGCCGTCACCGCGCTCGAGGGCGAACGCGAGGGGCCGGATCATACATGGCGCGCCGAAGCCGCCTTGCGCGAAGGTGGCCAGCGCTACGACATCATGGGTTATACGAGGGAGCAGGTGATCGCCGACCTTCTCGGCCAGTATGAGCGCCATATGCACTACCTGAACCTGCA
>NZ_JAUYUS010000022.1 GCF_030694575.1 Parvibaculum sp. | reverse complement strand
GCCGACGCGCTCGGGCTCACGCAGGTCCATGTCAGCCGCACCATGACGGCGCTGCGTCAGGCCGGCGCGATGCACCTGCAGGCCGGCGTTCTCGAGATTCTCGACCTGCAGGTCCTCTCCGACATCGCGGAAATCCCGCGCGCCTGAGCACCGGCGCCTGGCCCTTCAACGTCTTAGCCATGCCAACCGCTGCCCTGCATTGTACCCATGGGCCGGGAGGCACCCTCGGCGGCCGACGTGGCTCACTGCGGCGCCGGCGGTTAGGCCGATGCCGGGGTCTCCAAACTGATTGATGACAGTTTGATGACAGTTCGGTGACAGATCCCGCAAAAAGGCTGCATGTGCGGGGGCCAGGCACCACGTCGCGACGCGCACATCGTCCGCCTAAAGATCAAAAATTCGAGGGTTTCCGGCTTCCCGGCTTGCCGCCCGTCACACGACAGGATGGCGGCAGATCAGCGCGTCAAAGGATTGGTGGAGCCAGACGGAATCGAACCGACGACCTCTTGCATGCCATGCAAGCGCTCTCCCAACTGAGCTATGGCCCCGCCTTGTATCCGGCGCGCGGATGGGTCCCTCACGCCGACGGTGGCGGAACTTAGGGCCGCTCTTTCTCCCGATCAAGAGAAAGTTGGCCGGTTCCGCATTTCTCGCTTTACGCCGATATCAGTCCTCGTCGCCGCCCTTGCCGCCGCGGACGATACCGGAGACATCGTCGTCCTCGTCCTCGTCGTCAGGCAGGAACGCATCGTCGGCGTCGTCGTCCTCAACGTCGACATCGACGTCCACATCGATATCGATATCATCGGTATCTGCCGCCAACTCATCGTCGCGCATCGCATCGAGCGAGACATTGCCGTCATCGTCGTCCACGACCACGGCGCGCTTGACGGGCTTCTCTTTCGGCTTTTCCGCAGGCTTTGCGCGTCTGGCTTTGGCCCCGCTGTCCGGCACATACTCGTGCTTGCACTTGGGGCATACGACCGGATTCTTGTTCAGATCGTAAAACTTCGCGCCGCAGCTCGGGCAATCGCGCTTTGTTCCCAACTCCGGTTTCGACAAGCTTGGCACTCCCAGCGTCAATATCGCGTCTCGAAGCGCTCCCCACAGGAGCGCATATCTGGCCTTGAAGGATTTTCCCATTGCCACGTTAAATTGCTCCTGTCAAAACCTATTCGCGACGCGCTGCGGTACAGAAAGTGGCGGTTCGCCCCACAAGCCGGGATGGGCCCGGCCGCGCACCCCCACATAGCCCGGATACAGACCTCAATTGGCCTCACCCTCCAATCATTCGAGCGCAAGTCTCACCGCGGAGCCATCCGCTGCCCTTTCGGGTTCCATTGCGGTGCCCGGAGACAAGTCGATCTCCCACAGGGCGCTCATTTTCGGCGCGCTGGCCGTTGGCGAAACGAGAATCCGGGGGCTATTGGAGGGTGAGGACGTACTGGCGACGGCGGAAGCCATGCGTCGGCTCGGTGCGGAGGCCGAGAGGCATGCAGACGGCACATGGTCGGTCCATGGCGTCGGCGTCGGGGGACTTAAGGAACCGGACCAACCGCTCGATTTCGGCAATTCAGGCACCGGCGCGCGGCTCGTCATGGGACTCGTCGCCGGACACCCGATCACCGCGACCTTTATCGGCGACGCATCGCTTTCCCGGCGCCCCATGGGCCGGGTCATCGCGCCGCTGACCGAAACCGGCGCGACTTTCCATGCCCGCGAGGGCGGTCGCCTGCCGCTGACGCTGACCGGCGCGAGCCGGGCACTCCCCATCACCTACCGGCTGCCCGTCGCCTCGGCGCAGGTCAAATCGGCCGTTCTCCTGGCCGGGCTCAATGCGGCGGGGGTGACGACCGTTATCGAAGAGACCCCGACACGCGACCATACCGAGCGCATGCTGCGCGCGTTCGGTGCCCATATCGAGGTCGAGGACGGTCCGCATGGCCTCATCGTCATCCGGCTTACGGGCGAGCCGGAGCTCAAACCTTGCGATATTTCGGTGCCGGGCGACCCTTCGTCTGCGGCGTTCCCTGTCGTGGCCGCCCTGCTGACGCCGGGCTCGGAGATTGTCGTGAAAGGCATCACGCTCAATCCGCACCGGGCGGGGCTCTATACGACGCTTATGGAGATGGGCGGCGATATCGAGGTCATGAACCAGCGCGAGGAAGGCGGCGAACCCGTCGCCGATCTCAGGGTGCGGGCGAGCCGCCTCAAGGGTATCGAAGTGCCGCCCGCGCGCGCGGCCTCAATGATCGACGAATATCCGGTACTCGCAATTGCCGCCGCCTTCGCCGAGGGCGAGACCCGCATGCTCGGCATTCACGAATTGCGGGTCAAGGAAAGCGACCGCATCGCGGCAACGGCTTCGGGCCTTCGCGCCAATGGCGTGAAGGTGCATGAAAGCGACGACGGCATGGTGGTCGAGGGACGGGGCGGCGAGGTCGGCGGCGGCGGCCATGTGACTACGCATATGGACCACCGTATTGCGATGTCCTTTCTCGTCATGGGGCTTGCAGCGCAAAAGCCGGTGACTGTGGACGACGCATCCATGATCGCGACAAGCTTCCCGAATTTTACCGGGCTTATGCGGGGTCTCGGCGCAAGCTTTGCCGGGCGGGCGCAGTGACCCGCGCGACGAGTACCGTGATCGCCATCGACGGCCCGGCCGCTTCCGGAAAGGGGACGCTCGCGCGGAAGCTGGCCCGGCACTATGACTTTGCCTATCTCGATACGGGTTCTCTTTATCGCGCGGTGGGCCAGGCGGTATTGGCGGCGGGCGGCAACCCCGCCGACGAGGCAGCGGCCCTCGCGGCCGCCAAGGCGCTCGACGTCAACCGAATCGACGAGAGGGCGATCCGCAGCAGGGAAGCGGGAGAGGCAGCCTCCATCGTCGCCGCCATGCCGGCAGTCAGGGCGGCCATCCTCCATTTCCAGCGCAATTTCGCGACAAACCCGCCGGGCGGCAAGGACGGGGCCGTCCTCGATGGACGCGACATCGGCACTGTCGTCTGCCCGGAGGCCAAGGCGAAACTATTCGTGACGGCGAGCCCGGAGGTCAGGGCCCAGCGGCGTTGGCTGGAACTCAAGGTATCGGGGTCAGCGGTCGGCGAGGCACAAATTCTGGATGATATTCGCGAACGCGACCAGCGGGACGCCGAACGGGCCGCCAGCCCCATGAAGCCGGCGGCGGACGCGTACTTGCTCGACACCTCCAATTTGAGTATAGAAGCGGCGTTCGGCGCAGCCGTCGCGATCATAGACAAAGCAATGAGTTAAGTGCGTTTTCGCCTATCGGCGATCGCGCCTTTTCCTATTGGTTTGGAACTGACCGCGCGGATGCTTCGTGCGTTGTTTCAACCTCTAACAGACACAGCCCAAATCCAATTGCTCCCGAACGCCTCACGATTTCGGGGGAAGACCCACGGACCCAACCGTCGGCCGGAATAAGCATCGTCAGGAGACTTTACACATTGGCTAGCACAGCAAGCGCGCTCAATCCGAGCCGCGAAGATTTCGCCGCCCTTCTCGAGCAGTCCTTCATGGACAGCAACATGCAGGAAGGTTCCGTCATCAAGGGGACGGTTGTCGGCATTGAAAACGATCTCGCGATCATCGACGTCGGCCTCAAGACCGAAGGCCGCATCGCTCTCAAGGAATTCGCCACCCCCGGCAGGCCCGCCGCTCTCAATGTCGGCGACACGGTGGAGGTCTATCTCGAACGCATCGAGAATGCGATGGGCGAAGCCGTTCTCAGCCGCGAGAAAGCAAAGCGCGAAGAGAGCTGGATTCGTCTGGAAGTCGCATTCGAGAAGCAGGAACGCGTAGACGGCCAGATCTTCGGCCGTGTGAAGGGTGGCTTCACCGTCGATCTCGACGGCGCCGTTGCTTTCCTGCCCGGCAGCCAGGTCGACATTCGCCCCGTGCGCGACGTGACGCCGCTCATGAACATCCCGCAGCCGTTCCAGATCCTCAAAATGGACAAGCGTCGCGGCAACATCGTCGTCTCGCGACGTGCCGTGCTTGAAGAGACCCGCGCAGAACAGCGCCAGGAACTCGTGGAGAACCTGAAAGAAGGCCAGGTGCTCGAAGGCGTGGTGAAGAACATCACCGATTACGGCGCATTCGTGGATCTCGGCGGCGTCGACGGCCTGCTGCACGTCACCGACATCGCATGGCGCCGCGTCAACCACCCGACGGAAGTGCTGTCGATCGGCCAGACCGTCAAGGTACAGGTCATCAAGGTCAACCATGAGACGCAGCGCATCTCGCTCGGCATGAAGCAGCTCGAGGCCGATCCATGGGAAGGCGTCGAGGCGAAGTATCCGCTCGAGGCACGCTTCAAGGGCCGCGTCACGAACATCACCGATTACGGTGCGTTCGTGGAGCTCGAACCCGGCGTCGAAGGCCTCGTCCATGTTTCCGAAATGAGCTGGACGAAGAAGAACGTGCATCCCGGCAAGATCGTTTCCACCTCGCAGGAAGTGGAAGTGATGGTGCTGGAAGTCGATCCGGTAAAGCGCCGCATCTCGCTCGGCCTAAAGCACTGCATGGACAATCCGTGGACGACTTTCGCTGAACGCTTCCCGGTCGGCACCGTCGTCGAAGGTGAGATCAAGAACATCACCGAGTTCGGTCTGTTCATCGGTCTCGATGCGGATGTCGACGGCATGGTGCACATGTCCGATCTCGACTGGAACCGTCCGGGCGAAGAAGCCATGGCCGATTACCAGAAGGGCCAGATCGTGAAGGCCCAGGTTCTCGACGTCGACACCGAGAAGGAGCGCATCTCGCTCGGTATCAAGCAGCTCGGCGGCGATCCGATGGAAAGCCTCGGCGACATCCGCAAGGGCGCCGTCGTGACCTGCACGGTCACGGGCGTTACCGACAACGGCCTCGAGGTCTCGGTCGGCGACGACAACATGACGGCCTTCATCCGTCGTGCGGAACTCGCGCGCGATCGCGCCGACCAGCGCCCCGAGCGGTTCGCCGTGGGCGACAAGGTCGATGCCCGCGTGACGCAGTTCGACCGCGCCGGCCGCAAGATCCAGCTTTCGATCAAGGCGCTGGAAATCGCGGAAGAAAAGGAAGCCGTTGCACAGTATGGCTCGTCGGACTCAGGGGCGTCGCTCGGCGACATTCTGGGCGCGGCGCTCAACAAGGCCAGCACGGACGACAAGTAAGGCGATCGGGCGGAGCGGCATTGCCGCTCCGCCCAAATCTCTGCCACCCGGCGCACGACATAGCCGGAAATCACTTGTACTTTGCGGGTGCACTTTTGCGGATGGCGCTTTAAGCTCCGGACCTTAATCGTTCTGCCCGGAGGAAAGCCACGTGTCACTCGACGCGGATACACTCACGGACAGGCGGCGCCTCAAGCGTCGCCTCTTTTTTTGGCGTGTCGCCGCCATCCTGGCCGCCGCTATCGCTCTCATGACGTTGCTGGCGGAAGGTGGCTTCTATCTGCCGCGCGCCCACATCGCCCGCGTCACCATCGACGGCGTGATCGTCGACGATCGTCATCAGAACGAAATGCTGAAAAAGCTCGGTGAGGATCGCAGCGTCCGCGCGGTCATCCTCTCCATCGATAGCCCGGGCGGCACCACGACCGGGGCCGAATCTCTTTACGAATCCGTGCGCGAACTGGCGGAGAAAAAACCCGTTGTTGCCGTGCTCGGCACGGTCGCGGCCTCGGGCGGCTATATCGCCGCGCTTTCCGCCGATCACATCGTATCGCGCGGCAACACCATTACAGGCTCGATCGGCGTCGTTTTCCAGTGGGCGCAGCTTGAGAAGCTGCTGGGCAATATCGGTGTCGAGGTGCAGGAGGTAAAGTCCTCACCGCTCAAAGCCGAACCGAGCCCTTTCCATGCGACCAACCCGGAAGCGCTCAAGGTCACCCGGGAGATGATCGACAGTTCCTACGACTGGTTCCTGCGGCTCGTTGCCGAGCGGCGCAAGCTGGACGACGCAACCGCGCGCACACTGGGCGACGGGCGCGTCTATACCGGCTGGCAAGCGGTACGGAAAGGTCTTGTCGACGAACTGGGCGCCGAGGAGGAGGCTATCGCATGGCTTTCCCGCGAACATGCGATCGACGCAAAGCTGCCGGTGAGGGACTGGACCCCTGCCTATCCGGACCTGGGCATGGCCAGCCTCACGGGCCGGGCACTCGGCGAAGCGGCCGTGACGGCTATCGACGGGCTGACCGGAAAAACACAACAGGCAAAAAGACTTACACTTGACGGTCTGACCAGCGTTTGGCAACCTGACCGTTAAATCAAGGGGTTCCCGACCGCTTCCGGTGGCGATCGAAGGAACCGCGTGGACGGAGCCGGGGGACGTAAAAGATATGATCAAATCGGAACTCGTCGCCCGCCTCGCTCAGGCCAATCCGCATCTCTATCAGCGGGATGTCGAGCGTATCGTCAGCACTATATTCGACGAGATCAGTGCGGCTCTCGCCAGGGGCGACCGGGTGGAATTGCGCGGTTTCGGCGCCTTTTCGGTGAAGAGCCGGCCGGCGCGAACGGGCCGAAACCCGAGAACGGGCGAGCCGGTCCATGTCGACGAGAAGTCCGTGCCTTTCTTCAAGACGGGCAAGGAACTGCGTGAACGCCTCAATAATGCCGATATCGCCGACGACAAGCTGATGGTCGACGATAGCGACGACGGCGACGATTGAGAGCGGATCGCCGTTCTCTCACCTTTCTAAACTGGAATGATGACCGTGAAGCTCTTGCGCTGGATCGTGCTGCCGCCGATTGTTCTGCTGGCGATGGCGCTCGCGGTCGCGAACCGGGCGCCTGTGACCTTCAGCCTTGACCCGTTTGACCCGGTCTCGCCAGCTATCGGCCTCGAGGTGCCGCTATTCCTGATCGTGCTCGTGTCGGTACTGGTGGGCATCCTGGTCGGCGGCATGGGCGCATGGGCGCAGGCAAAACGAAAGGCCACGCGGACAAAAGCCGCACCACCGCAGACAAGCGGGCTGCCCGCCTTGCGCGATTAGCCCAAAATCTCGCCCGTCCAGACGCTTTATCTGGTATAAGGCGCCGGAAAATCGAAGGGCAAGCGCCTGATGAAACTCGAAAACCCCATATTCTGCGCGCTGGACACGACCGATATCGGCCGTGCGGTGGCGCTTGCGCGCGCCCTCAAGGGGAGCGTGGGCGGGGCGAAGCTGGGGATGGAATTTTTCAATGCACATGGGCCTGCGGGTTACCGCGCTGTCGCGGAGACCGGGGTGCCGATCTTTCTCGATCTCAAGCTTCACGACATCCCCAATACCGTCGCGGGCGGCATTCGCGCCGTGCTGCCGCTGAAGCCGGCCATCGTCAACGTTCATGCGGCGGGCGGCGCAGCGATGATGCGCGCGGCGGCCGATGCCGCGAGGGAAGCTGGCGATACGCGTCCCTTCGTCATCGCCGTCACCATGCTGACAAGCCTCGATGCCTCGGACCTCGCTGACACGGGCGTAACGGGAAGCCCGAGCGACCATGTGCGCCGCCTGGCGGCGCTGGCGGCATCGGCCGGGCTCGACGGCGTCGTCTGCTCCGCACATGAAATCGAAGCATTACGGCGCGATCTCGGGCCGAACTTCAAGCTCGTGGTCCCCGGCATCAGGCCGGAGAAGAGCGATGTCGGCGACCAGAAGCGTGTGATGACGCCCTCGCAAGCGCTCGCGCTCGGTGCCGATATGCTGGTGATCGGGCGGCCGATCACGGGTGCGGGCGACCCGCGCGCGGCGGCGGACGAAATCAGCCGCTCCCTCGCCGCGTGAACACATGAGCGCGCGCGTAAAAATTTGCGGACTCTCCACACGGGAGACGATCGAAGCTTCCGTCGCGGCGGGTGCGGACTATCTGGGTTTCGTGTTCTTTTCCAGAAGCCCAAGGCATCTGAGTTACGAGAAGGCGTCGGCGCTGGCGTCGTGCGCGCCCTCCTCCGTTCTCAAGGTGGCGCTGACGGTCGATGCCGACAATGCGACGCTCGACGCCGTGGTGGCGGCGCTGCGGCCCGACATTCTGCAGCTTCACGGCGACGAGCCGCCGGAACGGCTGGTCGAGATCAAGGCGCGTTACGGGCTGACGCTGATGAAAGCGATCTGCATCGCGGAGCCGGAAGACCCGTTCAAGGCTGCTATTTACCGAGATTCGGCCGATTTGTTGCTGTTCGATGCCAAACCACCTAAATCTATGGCGGGCGCGTTGCCGGGCGGAAATGGCCTGGTTTTCGACTGGTCGCTGATAGCCGGACACCGGCCGGAGACGCCGTGGATGCTGTCTGGCGGCCTCAACGCCGAGAACGTCGGCGAAGCCATCCGGATCACAGGCGCGGAAGCCGTCGATGTATCGTCCGGCGTCGAAGACGGGCCCGGCCGGAAGACGCCAGAATTGATCGAAGCCTTTATCAGGGCAGCGAAGAACGCCTGATGGAACTTGTGAGAGAGAAAGTCGCCAGCGTGAGTGCAAGCAAAGCCAATTCCTTCCGCAGCGGACCCGACGAACGGGGCCGCTTCGGCATTTTCGGCGGGCGCTTCGTGGCCGAGACGCTGATGCCGCTCGTGCTCGATCTCGACAAGGCCTATACGGCGGCGAAGGCCGATCCGGCTTTTCAGGCCGAGATCGATTTCATGCAGCGCGATTATGTAGGCCGACCGAGCCCGCTCTATCTCGCAGAACGGCTGACCGAATATTTTGGCGGTGCGAAGGTTTACCTCAAACGCGACGAACTCAATCACACCGGCAGCCACAAGATCAACAATTGCCTCGGCCAGATATTGCTGGCACGGCGCATGGGCAAGACACGCATCATCGCGGAGACGGGGGCGGGACAACATGGCGTTGCAACCGCGACCGTCTGCGCGCGCTTCGGGCTGCCTTGCGTCATTTACATGGGCACCACGGACATAGAACGGCAGAAGCCTAATGTGTTCCGGATGAAGCTGCTCGGCGCGGAGGTCGTTCCCGTTACGTCCGGCACCGGCACGTTGAAAGATGCGATGAACGAGGCGCTGCGGGACTGGGTAACGAATGTGGAGAACACCTACTATCTGATCGGCACCGTTGCAGGCCCGCATCCCTATCCAGCGATGGTGCGCGATTTCCAGTCGATCATCGGCGAGGAGACGAAGACGCAGATGATGGAGCGCGAGGGGCGCTTGCCGGACTCGCTCGTCGCCTGCATCGGCGGCGGCTCGAATGCGATGGGTCTCTTCCATCCGTTCCTCGACGACCCCTCGGTGAAAATCTACGGCGTGGAAGCGGCAGGCCGGGGCATCGAAACCGGCGAGCATTGCGCCTCTCTCAAAGGCGGCGCGCCGGGCGTGCTGCATGGCAACCGCACTTACCTGCTCCAGGACGACGACGGGCAGATCAAGGACGGACACTCGATTTCCGCCGGGCTCGACTATCCGGGTATCGGACCGGAGCATGCGTGGCTGCACGAGACCGGCCGCGCGGAATATGTTTCAGCGACCGACCAGGAAGCACTTGCCGCATTTCAGCTCTGCTCCAAACTCGAAGGGATCATCCCGGCACTCGAGCCGGCACATGCGCTCGCCTTCGTGACGAAGATCGCGCCGACGCTGCCGAAGGATCACCTGATGGTGATGAATATGTGCGGGCGCGGCGACAAGGACGTCTTCGCCGTCGCCGATCATCTGGGGGTGACGCTGTGACGACGCGGCTTGAGAAACGCTTCGCTCAATTGAAGGGAGAGGGCCGCGCAGCCTTTATCACCTTCATCACGGCCGGCGATCCGGATTTCGATACAACCCTCAGTGTGCTGAAGGGCCTGCCTGCGGCGGGCGCCGACGTCATCGAACTCGGCATGCCCTTTACCGATCCGATGGCAGACGGGCCGGCGATCCAGGCTTCCACGCAACGCGCGCTTCGCAACGGTGCGCGCATGACGAAGACACTGGAACTCGTGCGCCTCTTTCGCGAGAGCGATGCCGAAACGCCCATCGTGCTGATGGGTTACTACAATCCGATCTATCACATGGGTGTCGACATCTTTCTCGCGAAGGCAATCGATGCCGGCGTCGACGGGCTCATCGTAGTGGACCTTCCTCCCGAGGAAGACGACGAACTGTGCGAGCCCGCGATCAAGGCGGGGCTCAATTTCATCCGCCTTGCAACGCCGACGACGGACGACAGACGCCTGCCCGCCGTACTCGCGAACACCTCAGGTTTTGTCTATTACGTTTCGATCAACGGCATCACGGGATCCGCAAGCCCGCAGGCGCGGAACGTCGCGGATGCGGTGGCGCGCATCAAGCGGCATACCTCCTTGCCGGTGGCCGTCGGCTTCGGTATCCGCACACCGGAACAGGCGGCAGAAATCGCACGGACGGCCGACGGTGCCGTGGTCGGTTCGGCTATCGTGGATGCCATTGCGCATGAGATTGACGGCAATGGCAACGTGAAGCCTGGCGCCGTGGAGCGCGTGCTCGGTTTTGTCCGGTCGCTCGCCGACGGTGTTCACACAGCGCGCGCGGCGGCGGCGGAATAGGGAGATCAAGCATGAACTGGATCAACAACGTCGTTCGTCCGAAGATACAGCGCGTCTTCACCAAGAAGTCGACGACACCCGATAATCTCTGGCACAAATGTTCCTCCTGCGGTGAGATGATCTTCCATCGCGACCTCGAAGCGGCAATGCGCGTTTGTCCAAACTGCGACCATCACATGCGCCTCGGCACCAAGGAACGCTTCGCCTCGCTGTTCGACAATGGCGAGTACCAGACGATTGCCATCGATTCAGTCGCGCTCGATCCCCTGAAATTCCGCGATCAGAAGAAGTATCCCGACCGCTTGAAGGAAGCGCGTGCGAAGACGGGCCGCGACGATGCCGTGACCGTCGCGCACGGACCGCTCGACGGCGTTGAAACGGTGATCGCGGTCGAGGATTTCTCCTTCATGGGCGGATCGCTCGGCATGGCGGCTGGCGAAGCCATCATCCGCGGCGCGGAAACGGCGCTGGAAAAGAATCTGCCCTATATTCTCCTGACCGCAGCAGGCGGGGCGCGCATGCAGGAGGGTATTCTTTCGCTGATGCAGATGCCGCGCACCACTGTAGCTCTGCAGCTTCTGCGTGAAGCTGGCCTTCCCTTCATCGTCGTTCTGACGGATCCCACTACCGGTGGCGTGCTTGCTTCCTATGCCATGCTTGGCGATGTGCATATTGCCGAACCGAAGGCACTGATCGGTTTTTCCGGCCGCCGCGTCATCGAGCAAACGATCCGCGAGAAGCTTCCCGATGATTTTCAGTCGGCCGAGTTCCAGTTCGAGCATGGCATGATCGACATGATCGTTCACCGCCACAAGCTGAAGGACACGCTCGCCCGGCTCGTGCGCCTGATGACGCACCGTCCGCGCAGTACAAAGCAGCAGAGCGCCAATGTGCCGGCAATGCTGGCCTCGCAGCCGGCACCGTGAACGACAGCACTATCACATCGAGCGATATCATTCTGGAGCGACTGACGAAGCTCCATCCCAAGCTCATCGATCTTTCGCTGGGCCGTACGTGGCGGCTTCTCGATGCGTTGGGGAATCCCGAACGATCCCTGCCGCCCGTTTTTCACGTGGCGGGCACAAACGGCAAGGGATCCGTCTCCGCCTATCTTCGGGCCGCTCTCGAGGCCGGCGGCTATGCCGTCCACAGCTATACCTCACCGCATCTCGTCCGCTTTCACGAACGCATCCGGCTTGCCGGACGCCCGAAGAGCGTACCGATCGACGAAGAAGACCTTGCTCAGCTGCTCGCAGAATGCGAAAGCGCAAACGGCGGCGAGCCGATCACGTTTTTCGAAATCACGACGGTGGCGGCGCTGCTCGCTTTTTCCCGCGCGCCCGCCGATGCGCTTATCCTTGAAGTCGGCATGGGCGGGCGGCTCGACACCACGAATGTGGTAGCGAAACCGGCCGTCAGCATCATCACGCCGGTCGATCTCGACCACCAGTCGTTTCTCGGGGATACGCTCGCTCTGATCGCGGCGGAAAAGGCCGGCATTCTGAAGCGGGGCGTGCCTGCCGTCATTGGACCGCAAAGCGACGAAGCCCGCATCGCAATCGAGATGGCAGCGGAGAAAACGGACGCACCGCTTTTCATTCACGGTCAGGACTTCACGGCACATGAAGAAGGCGGCGCGCTGATCTATCAGGATGAAGCCGGGCTCCTCGACCTGCCGCTGCCACGCCTTGTGGGACGCCATCAGATCGATAATGCAGGCATAGCGATATGCGCATTGCGGCAGGCCGGCGTGCTGCCGCTCGAACGGGACGCCATCGCACGCGGGTTGACGGAAGTGGAATGGCCTGCGCGGCTGCAACGGCTCACGCATGGCCCCCTATTCTCGCACCTGCCTGAGGGTACCGAGGTCTGGCTCGATGGAGGCCACAACCCGGCTGCGGGCCGGGCCGTGGCTGAGGCTATGGCCGATCTCGCCCAGCGCGATCTGCATGACGATGTGCGGCCGCTGGTACTGATTTGCGGCATGCTCGATACGAAGGATGCGACGGGCTTTTTCGCGCCGTTTCGCGGTCTCGCCGCGCATGTCGAAACCGTCGCCATTCCCGGCGCGGATGCGGGTCTCCCCGCCGACAAGCTTGCCGAGGCCGCGCATGATGCAGGGCTCGATGCAACGCCCGCCGCAAATCTCAACCAGGCCCTGGAGCGCGCTATCGTCGCCGCGGGACGGGCGACGCCACGCCTTCTTGTTTGCGGTTCGCTCTATCTTGCCGGATATGTGCTGAGAGAGAATTCCTGAACGAAAAAAGCCGGTCCTTCCGGACCGGCCATTGGTATTCGTGCCGCTCCTCTCAGAGCGAGTTGTCGATCCATTCGACGATCTTGCCCTTGGGCAATGCACCGACTTTCGTCGCCGCGACCTGACCGTCCTTGAAGATCATCAGCGTCGGAATACCGCGCACACCGTACTTCGTCGGGACGTTCGGATTTTCGTCGATGTTGATCTTGGCGATCGTCAGCTTGCCGCCGTAATCCTTCGCGATCTCTTCCAGGGCCGGACCGATCTGCTTGCAGGGGCCGCACCACTCCGCCCAGAAATCGACCAGAACGGGGCCGGCCGCATCGAGCACATCGGCTTCAAACGATGCATCGGTCACTTTGTTGGTCGCCATATCTTCTTCCTTTCTGGCCACCGCTCGGGAGCCGGGCGGGGCGCGCGCTTCAAAGGCGCGAATGCGAGGGTTACAAGTTCACGTTTGCTTGAATCTAGGAACGACCCACCACAAGGTCAAGGCTACCGGATTGCCGCAGGCCTTGCCGCCTTCAGTGCTTTTTCCAGCATTTCCGCGGGTAATTCCATGAACATCGGCCCGTCCGTCCAGAGTAATGCGCATCGAATCGCACGGCCGGGGTAGATCGCGGCAAGCAACGCATGGTAGGCGGCCATCTGGGCGACATAGGCGGGTGCCACCGCATCGAGCGTTGCCGGCGGCGGCCTGTTGGTCTTGTAGTCGATGACGGTGACACTTTCTCCCGTCACGCAGAGGCGGTCGATCTGGCCGGCGACGAGCAACGGACGGCCGCCGACATCTATCATCCCCGCGACCGGTACCTCCGCACGGCTTCCTTTTGCGAAAACATGCGCGACGCGCGGATCATCGAGCACATGGAAGACGGCGCTTTCGATTTCGTTCCGCTGCGCGTCGTCCAGCGCGTGAGCAGGCAGCGCGAGAAAGCGCTGCGTCGCCGCACGCCTTTCGCCGGGATCGATCTCCGGCAGCGTTTCGAGCAACCGGTGAATGAGGCTGCCGCGACGAAAGCGGTTTGCGTTGTCGCCGGCCAGCGGTGACAGAACGGCGGGTTCCGCCAGCCCCTCCGGCGGCAAGCGCGAGGGCGCGAGCGGTCGGGAAGGCGTCGGTTCCTCCGGCGCATCGCGATGCGCCCAGCCCGGCAATGCCGGCGATTGTCCTGCGGCGGGCGGAACTTCCGTCTCCACCTGCCGCCGCTGCTCGCCTTCGATCCGCCAGATACGATTGCCATCGGCCAAGGTGATTTCCCGCGCCGCAGGCTTCAGCGCTCCGCAGACCATTTCGTACCAGCACTCGGCCGAGGGCGGCGTGGCATTGCGATAGCCCGATATGTAGAGCCGGTCGCGCGCCCGGGTGAGCGCGACATAGAGCAGGCGGCGATATTCGGCGGCCTGAAGTTCTCTCTGCAAGGCCCGCGCGCCGGCGCTGACATCATCCTCATCTTTCTTGCGGACGGGCCAGAGAAGGAGCTTCGGTCCATCCTGTCCAAGCGCGGGCAGAGAGAGAAGGGCCGGATCGTGTGCGCCGCCGGGCGCGGCGCAGGTATCCGGCATGAAAACGATCTCAGCCTCCAGTCCTTTCGCGCCATGCACTGTCATCACGCGCACTTCGTCGCGGCCCTGATCCATATCGCGCTTGATTTCAGAGGCGCCGCGCTCAAGCCAATGTACAAAAGCTTCGAGAGAAGGTGCGTGGCTCCGTTCGAATTCCAGCGCGAGCGAGAGAAACTCGTCGATCGGATCGGCCGCATCCGGCCCGAGCCGCGCGAGAAGACGCGTACGGCCCGCCTCACCACCCAATACGTGAGCGAAGAATTCATAAGGCGGTTCGTAGTCGGCGCGTTCGAGCAGGCGCGAGAGGAAGGCCACAGCCCCGGTATAGCGTTCGCTCTCTCCGGCCTTTTCCTTCAGGGCGCGCCAGAGCGTGCCTTTGCGTTTCCACGCAAGATCGAACAGTTCGTCTTCGGTGAGTCCGACAAACGGGCTCTTGAGCACGGTCGCCAGTGTCAGATCGTCGTCCGGCAGCAGCACGAAGCGGGCAAGCGCAAGCAAATCCATGACGGCGAGCTGCTCTGTCAGCACCATGCGGTCGGCTCCCGCGACGGGAACCCCGAGATCCTTCAGATGCCGTACCATTTCGCCGACGAATGCGTTGCGCCGCCGCACAAGGATCAGGATGTCGCCCGGACGGATGGGGCGGCCCTTGGAAACCAGCACTTCCTTACTGTCGAGCCAACCGCGAATTGTCGATGCGATGCGCGCCGCGAGTTTCGCCATCGGCGCGGCTTCCGTCATGTAGTCGAGCGGTGCGTCCCAGGGGCTCGCCTCCTCTCCCTCGTCCGGTTCCTCAAGGTCCCATATTTCCACCAGACCGGCATCGAGCTCGCGGTGTGCGATATGGATGTCGATGTCGCCGGATGCGGTGAGGCCGTTGCGCGCGGCGAGCGGCTCGAAGACCTTGTCGACGGCGGCGAGAACCTCGGGCACGGAGCGGAAGGAGCGCGTGAGGGGTACATAATCCCAGTTCTGCGCCGCTGCCTTCACCCGCTTCTCGAAATAGCGCTTCATATCGTCGAAGCGGGCCGGATCGGCGCCCTGAAACGAGAAGATGGATTGCTTTTCGTCGCCGACGGCGAAGATCGTCCGCACGGCACCTCGCGCACCGCTGCCGGAGAGAAATTCATCGGCGAGACGCGCGATCACGTCCCATTGCTCGGGGCTCGTGTCCTGAGCCTCATCCACCAATATGTGATCGATGCCGCCATCGAGCTTGTAAAGCACCCATGGCGCCATCGTGCTGACGGTAAGGAGGTCGCGCGTCCTGGAAATCAGGTCGTCATAATCCAGCAGGGCGCGGGCACGTTTCGCGGCACCGAACGCCTCCAGAATTTCGACGGCGAGCGTCACAATGGCTTCGGTGGCTTCCGCCACGCCGATGGCGCGAAGACGGGCATGAAGGCCGACGATACGCTCCTGCTCGGCCAGCAGGGCCTGCTCGACATCCGGCCGCGATTTCGCGAGAGCCGCCGTTATCAGGCGGGCGCGGGGTTTCATCTCCCTAGTGAGAAAAATGCCGAGATAGGTATCGAGATTTTCGATCCGCACCGCCGGCGCGGCGAGAAACCCATGCAGGACTTCCGCGCATTTCACGTCCGTCTTGCTGCCGCCCGCGAGGACGGCCGCAGCGGCGCGCATCGCCGCTTCCGGCAGCGCGGCCATTTCATCGCGCAGACCACCGGTGGTCTCGTCCATCCCAACCGAAAGCGCAATGCGGATGGCGGCATGAATGCCTTCAAGGCCACCGAAGCGATCCATCATCTTCGCGAAGTTTCCGCGCTGATCCGTCACCTCTTTCAGCAGCTTACCGAAAGCGAGTTCATCGACACGGGAGACGACATGAGAGAGAGCTCGACCGAGCTCTGTGGCCGCCTCTGCACCGGCGCGGCGCAGGACAGCGTCACGCACTTCATCCATCAGTTCCTGCGCGCTGCGATCGTCGAGAATTTCGAACTGCGGCGGCACATCAGCTTCCAGCGGGAAGCGGCCGAGCAATCTTTCGCAGAAGGCGTGGATCGTCTGGATTTTCAAACCGCCCGGCGTTTCAATGGCGCGGGCGAAAAGCTTGCGGGCGGCATTCAGCTTTGCCGCGTCCGGTGCGTTGCCTTCGACCTCCCGGATTTCATCCGCGAGCGCATCGTCGGGCATCATCGCCCAGCTGCCGAGACGCTTGTAAAGACGGGCCGACATTTCGGCGGCGGCCGCCTTCGTGAATGTCAGGCAGAGGATGCGTTGCGGATCGGTATTCGCAAGCAGCAAGCGCGCGACGCGTGTCGTCAGCGCGTGGGTCTTGCCCGAGCCTGCATTGGCCGAAACCCAGACCGACGTTTCCGGATGAGAGGCACGGCGTTGCGCATCGTCGGTGCCGGAATTCCTTTTTGGAGCGGCGCTCATTCTCCCTCACCTTCCGTCGCCGACCACTCCTTCACGCGCGCGAGATGATCATAGTCGCCATAGCGCCCCCAGAACATCGGGCGCGGACGCGACAGATAGGGCGTCGCCTCCGCTTCGTACTGGCGCAACAGGTCGACCAACCAGGCATAGGTGTTGTCTGCAAGGTCGCCACCTTCGTCCGGGATGGCACGGACCTCTCCCGCCGTTTCGCCGCCCGTTAGGCGCAGGTAGACGAGCCGTGCGGCTTTGGCCGCCGGGATGGGCGAACCGTCGCGTTTTTGAAAACCGCCTTTCGCCATCATCGCGGCTTCGAGCGGCAATTGGGGCGTGAGACCGATTTCGACCTGCTTTGCGCTCGGAACGGTGCCGGTTTTGTAGTCGACGATGTTGACCATGCCGTCGTCACGCTCATCGATCCTGTCGGCCTTGCCGGTCAGGACGACGGGCCGCGCCAGTTCACCAATCACGATCTCGCCGCGCGCTTCTGCATGCACGTGGCGCAGGCCGGCGCGCTCCTCGCGCTCGTATTCCACGATCCACCTCGCGATCCGTTGGAAGCGCGGCCACCAGAACGCCGCGACACCCGGACGATCCATCGCATGCCTGAAAACATTTTCGCCGATCCCAATGAGTTTCCCCAGTGCGTCCTCCGGCAACTCCTTCGGATAGGTTTCGACGAACTTTTCGAGCGCTTCATGGATGATCGTGCCGCGTTCGGCCGCCGCGATGTCCGCATCTATCGGGTCGAGCACTTTGAGACGGAGGATCTTTTTTGCATATATCGCATAGGGATCGCGGATCAGCGTTTCGATTTCGGTCACCGAAAATTTTTGCGGCCGCGCATCGAGCGGCGGCATCGGGCGAGGACGGACCGGCGTGAGCAGCTTCGCCGGTTCGTCCAGCTTGTGCGCCCACCTCCACCATTCGGGCGCCGCAACCGCTTTTTCATGTCCCATGCCCTGAAGCAGGCTCGCGAGACGGAGCCACCAGCGCGAGGCAACGGTCGGCGCGCCTTCAACCTTCAGCGCCCGCGTCAGGATGGCCTCGCCGGCCGCCGCCCCTTCCGCAAAATCGTGTGCCGAAAGGCCGATGCGGCGTTCCGGCGGTTCGATGCCCATGGCCGTGCGCATAGGCCGGTTGAGCCAGGGATCGATATTCGCTTCCGCGGGCCAGGCGCCTTCATTGAGACCGCCGAGGATCATGCGATCGGCATGCTGCAGTCGCGCTTCGAGCGGGCCCCAGATGAAGAGGCGCGGATGCGTGCCCCAGCGCGGGCGAAGGACACGACCGCTCAGCAGTTCGTCGAAGAAGCGCGGATAGGCGCGAGGGTCGAGGTCACCGAAGGAAGGTGCTGCTTCGATCAACTCACGGATGAAATCCGACGCCGCCTCACCTGCCTCTTCCTTCCATAGGCGGTCGGCACCGGTTGTCCGATCTGCCGCGGCAAGACGTTCGGCGGTTTCAATATGCGCCTGAACCAGGCCGGCTGCGGCATTCCTTTCCTTCATGGCGTCGAACAGGGGCGCGCCGCCGCGCTCCAGCCTGTCGATCAGTTTGGAAATTTCCGCAAGCTCCTTGTCGCTTCCTTCGATCGTCCGGCAGGCGGCGCGAAGGCCTTCGATGCCGGGTGCGGGGCGAGGCCCGCGAAGAAGGTGCAGTTCCAGAAGCCTGACACGCGCCCTGAATCTTGCAGGGTCTTCACCCGCCGCCGCCAGCGGGTGCTTGAGGCAGGCGAGCAGCGCGACGGGCGCGAAATCTTCTGCGACCATATTCGCGATGAGACGAAGGAAAGCGACGGGCGCCGTCTTTGCGAGAGGCTCGCCGCCGGAATCATTCACGTCGATTTTCCAGCGGCGAAGCTCCATGGCGACGCGGCGGGCGAGCTTTCGATCGGGCGTGACGAGCGCGGCGGTCTTGCCGGGCGTTTCAAGCACGTCGCGCATCAGAAGCGCGATGGCGCTGGCCTCGTCGCGTTCGCCCGGGGCCTCGATCAGCGAGAGACCATTCAGGCCGTCTTTTGCGGCCTCGCCAAGAGCCGTAAGACGGTTGCGCCAGCGTTCGGTCGTCTCGGCGGGCCGCAACGCCTCGGAGAGCAACCTCGCGCGAGCGGCGGCGCGCGGAGATATTTCGGCGCCAGGCCAGATATCGACATCGGCGCGGGTGGCATTGAGCTGCGCGAGGAGTTTCTTCATGCCGTATTGCGGGTGGGAGGCGGTGCCGGGTTCGCCGACGATTTCCCAGCTTTCGTCATCGAGATCGAGGTCGAGGCCGGGAAGCACCACGGCGCCGGAAGGCAGATGCGCGACGGTTCGCAGCAGCGCCGCGGTGGCGGGGATCGAGCCGGTCGAACCGGCGGCGATGACGGGCCCGTGCGGTGGCCCTGCTTCCCACGCGGCCGCTTGCGCCCGCAACAGAAGGTTGCGGCGCTCCGCCTGTTCGATGTAACCGAGCCTTGCCAGCTCCTCCGGCCAGCGCGCCGTCAGCACTTTCAGGAAATCAATGGTGACCTGCCAATGGTCCGCGAAGTCCTGCGGCACGAGATCGGAGATGCGCGTCAGGTCGGCATCTTCGGTGAGCACCATGTCCAGAAAGCGGCCGAGATCGGCAGCGAGGGCAAGCGCGCGCGTCTCGTCGTAACCCTGCTCCTCGATAATCATCCGCGCGAGGCGCAGCTGGCGTTCCAGGCCTGGCATGGCGGGCGGCAGTTCAAGCGCTTCGCGGCCGAGGCCGCGCGGGTCGAGGATCAGTTCTTCCTCGTCGACGTCGCCGAGCGTGCGGATCGACGGGAGGATGAGCGCGGCACCGCCGCCGGCACGCAGGAAGGCTTCGCCGAGCGCGCGCACGGAACGCCGTGTCGGCAGCAGGATCGTCACGTCCGCAAGCGCCGGTCCGCCCGCGAAGCGCCCGCCAAGCGAGGCGTCCTCAAGCAGCGTCGCGGCCAGCCGCTCGAGGAACGGCGTGCCGGGCGGCATGGTGAAGAGGTTCAGGGAATCGGCCCGCATGGCGCCCATGGTAGCGCGGCGCGCGTCACAAATCCCGCAGGAAGGCTTCGGCCTCGGCGAGGTCGTCGGGCGCGCCCACATGCATCCAGACGCCGCCCATGCGATGGCCGAAAAGCGTGCCTTTTTCGATCAGGCGGTCCCAGATCAGATTGGTGGAAAAGGGGCCATCGGGGCCGTCCGCGAAGAGGGAGGGCTTCACGATCTGGACGCCCGCGAACATGAAAGGCACGGTGGTCGACGGCTCGCGGCGGGCCAGCAGCCCATAAGGATCCATCGTGAAGTCGCCCCGTCCGACATAGCCGATGGTGCGCGCCGCGTCGGCGATCATCAGCAGCGCATCCATGCGCCCGGGATCGAAAGCCGCCATCAGATCGCGCAGGTTCGAGCCGAGGCCCTCGATCCAGACCGAATCCGAGTTGAACGTGATAATCGGCTCGTCGCCCAGCAGGGGCAGCGCCTTCTTCGCGCCGCCGCCCGTATCGAGCAAAGCGGCGCGTTCATCCGAGATGACGATACGCGGGCTCTTCCTTTTTGAAAGATGCGCCTCCAGCATATCGGCGAAGTGATGGACGTTAACGATCGCCTCCTCGATACCCGCTTCTTCCAGGCGGTCGAGAACGTGATCGATAAGCGGCTTGCCGGCGAAGGGCACGAGCGGTTTCGGCATGGTGTCTGTGAGGGGCCGCATGCGCGTGCCCTTGCCCGCCGCCATCACCATCGCTTTTGCAATTTTCATGATGTGCGGCTCAGTACATGCGCGTCGAGCCATGCACTCAGGTCGCCCAATGCCGGATGCGCGAGGTTGCGGCGGAGATAGTCCATCGTGCGTGGCATGTGGGCCATGTATTGCGGCTTGCCGTCGCGCTTCAGCAGGCGCGGCCAAAGGCCGATCAGGCGAAGCGCGCGCTCCGCGCCCAACGTGGCGTAGGAAGCGCGGAACTGCTCCTCGTCGAAGCCGGCGAGTTCGCTCTTCGCCCGGTCGATATAGAGCGCGAGCATTGCCCGTTCGCGTTCGGGCGGTACGTCGCGACGCGCGTCCTGCAGGAAGGAAACGACGTCGTAGGCGCGGTTGCCGATGAGCGCGTCCTGATAATCGATAAGACCGACACGGGCGGAACCTTGACGTTCGCCGAGCCAGAGCATATTGGGCGAGTGATAGTCGCGCAGGAAAAGCGTCGGCACGCCGGCATCCACCAGCGAACGCAGCGAGGTCCAGAGCGCGTGATAATCCTCGCGCATCGCGGGCGATGCTTCGCCCTGGAGAACGACCGGAAAATACCAGTCGAGGATCACATCGAGTTCCGCGCGATAGACGCTGTCGTCGAAATGCGGCATCGCGTGCTCGCTGCCGTCGCCGACGGGAAGCGCGGCAGGCGCCGGCACGGATTGCAGGCGCAGCAGCGTTTCGATACCTGCGCGATAGAGTTCATCCAGTTCTTCGCCGGAAGGGCCCGAACCGCGCTCGATCAGCGCGCCATAGACGTGGTCG
Source organism: Parvibaculum sp. (assembly GCF_030694575.1). Classification (GTDB taxonomy): domain Bacteria; phylum Pseudomonadota; class Alphaproteobacteria; order Parvibaculales; family Parvibaculaceae; genus Parvibaculum. Next base: position 3,344 of record NZ_JAUYUS010000022.1, on the reverse strand, counting down.
CCGAGGTCTTCGAGCAGCAGCAAACCGTTGTCGAGATCGGCGGCGTAGATTTCCGGCGCGGCGAGGCCGAGACGGCGGAGATGCTCGCCGATGGCGACGAAGGGACGGCAGTCTTCCGCGAGATGGGCGATACGGCTGTAGGCGGCGCGGCCCGGGACGACGGGCGCGTCCGGCCCGCAAGGCCAATCCATCAGCACGGCGGGGTGACCGTTCAGATCGAGGCGTTCATAGCGGCGCGTCGACGCATCGCCCGCGAGCGGGCGCCGCAGGGCGGCGCTCCAGCCAGCCGACGCCAGAAAGGCGCGGATCGTTTCCTCGCGTGATGAACTCAAATCGTCAGCCCCTCAAGCCGCGCGGTCCAACTGCCCGTAGCCTCGATCCGCGCGCGATGCATGCCTTCTGGCACGAGAAAGAGGGAGATGTCGAGACGGGACGGCGAGAGGCGGCGCATTTCCTCTTCCGCGCGCTCCGGCCATTCGACCAGAACCACGCCTTCGTCGAGCGCCTCGGCGAGGCCGAGTTCGCGGAGTTCCGAGGCGTCCTCGATACGGTAAAGATCGACATGTGTGAGAAGCAGCGAAGGGCTTTCATAGGTCTGGACAAGCGTGAAGGTCGGAGAGGGAACGTCTTCCGCGAGGCCGTGACGGGCGAGATGCGCCTGCACCAGCGCGCGGGCGAGCGTGGTCTTGCCGGCGCCGAGATCGCCGCGCAGGAGGATGAGATCGCCGACGTCCACAAGCCCCGCCAGCGCCTCGCCGAGGCGAGCGGTGGCAGCCGCGGAGGGCAGCTCAAACTCAAGGATTGCCTCGCTTTTCACAACCATATGGCTTTGTAGCGCGGGAGGCCGAGCGACAACAAGCGGGTACTGTTTTGCGGAAGGGGTCTTTCCCTTAGCGGCTTCTTAACGGTCAGGGAGGAGACTCGCGGCGGGGTTGGAGGAGCGATTCCATGACGGAAATGCTGCAGAGGACAGAGGCCGAAATCTGTCCGACGCATGTCGAGCAGCCGGTGCTCGCGGCTGTGCTCGACTATTGGAACGCCAAGCGCGGCACGCGGACGATGCCGTCGCGCGCGGACATCAACCCGCTCGAGCTCAAGGAATATCTCGGCTGGGTCATCATTCTCGATGTGCTGCCGGAGTTCCGGGATTTTCGCTACCGGCTGGTCGGCACGAAGGTCGCGCGCTATTTCGGCGCCGACGGAACGGGGCAGACGATCGAGCAGGCATTCCGTTCGTTCGGACCGGGCGCCGTGAAAGGCGTGCAGGCCATTCACCGCAAGGCGGCGCGCGACCGCGTGCCGATGCGGGCGCATGGCGAGGCGGCCTGGCTCGCCGAAGGATACGACTATTTCGACAGTCTCTATCTGCCGCTGTCGGATGACGGCGAGACCGTCAACATGATCCTCTCCGTCTTCACCTTCGACTACCAGGCCGTGCAGGCCAAGAGCGCTTCGACGCTGGTTTAGCGGGGTTTTCAGCCCGCCTTGCGCTGCTGTTCCTCCGTTACCGGATGAAGTGCGCGGAAGCCGACGGCAAGCCTGTTCCAGACATTGATCATGCCGATGGCGACAGTGAGATCGACGATCTCGCTTTCGGAAAACTCAAGCCTGACGGCCTCCCAGGCCGCGTCGGGGATACCGGTCTCGCTGACCAGCGTCACCGCTTCCGTCCATTCGAGCGCGGCGCGTTCGCGGTTCGTGTAGAGCGGCGACTCGCGCCATGCGTCGAGAAGATAAAGGCGGGTTTCGCTTTCTCCGGCGGCGCGGGCTTCGCGCGTGTGCATTTCGAGGCAGAAGGCACAGCCGTTTATCTGCGACGCGCGGGTCTTCACGAGCTCGAGAAGCGAGTGTTCGAGACCGCATTTGTCCGTATACGCCTGAAGTTCCAGGAGCGGCTTGTAGGCCGCCGGCGACGCCTTGTAAGGGTTCATGCGGGGGGTGAGATGGGACGACATTCGGGCCTCCTTGGGTTGGGGTTCACAAGGAAGACGAGGCGGCGGAGCCGGGTGTGACCGGGGATAAAGCGGGGTTTATCCCGCGACTGTCATCATACTGTCATAAAAATGTCACGGACCGATTTTCATCCCTGCCGGGAGGCTGCCTCGATCGCCCTCGCCGCCTTCGAAGGGGTCATGCCGAGGAGGCGGAGGACGCTGCCGCAGACCTCGCGCGTGAGGCGGGGGTCGGGAGCGGTGTGAAGTTGTGCCCGGACGGCGACGGCGATGAGGGCGACGACCTGGTCGATGAGGAAGGTGGTGACTTCGACGTCGAATTTTTTCTGGGCGACGCCGCGCTCGAGGTCGGAGCGGAGGTAGCGATAGAGGTCTTCGCGGAAATCGGGGAGGCGGTCGGCGCCGCCGAGGAGGACGGCCGACCAGTCGCGCTCGGCGGTGAGGATCGAGACAAAACGGGTGGTGGCGGTGACGACGCGGATGGCGGCGTCGTCGATCCCCTCCATTTCCGCGTCCAGGCGGCGGACGACCTCGAAGGCGATGCCATAGGCGGCTTCGCGGAGGATTTCGTCCTTGTCGTTGAAATGATTGTAGAAAGTGCCGTTGGCGAGGCCCGCGGCGGTGGTGATGTCGCTGATTTTCGCGGCTTCCACGCCTTTTTCGGCGACGACCTCGACAGCGGCGTCCAGAAGCGCGGAGCGGGTGCGCTCGCGTTTGCCCCGGCCTGCCGTCAAATCCTGAAAATGTCCGTGCCGCATGAGGCGAGACTAGCGCGGATTGCGGGTTGACAAAAGTCATTTATGAGATGTATCTCAAATATGAGAGTACTCTCATATTTGAGGCGCGCCATGTCCCGCATTCCCGTCCTGATCGCCGGCGCAGGCCCCGTGGGCCAGCTTTCGGCGCTGCTGCTGGCGCGGCACGGCATCCGCTCGCGGCTGATCGACCGGCGGCGGGAGCCAATGACGGCGCCGAAGGCCCATGCGGTGAACCCGCGGACGCTCGAAATCTGCGAGAGCGTGGGCGTATCCGCGGAAGGACTGCGCCGGGAGGGCGCGAGCGCCAACGATGCCGGGTGGGTGCGTTTCGTTGGTACACTGACGGGTACGGAATTCGGCGCGCTCCCCTATGAACGGCAGGACGACAGCGCGCTCAGCGACACGCCCTACCCGCTCACCAATATTCCGCAGCCGAAATTCGAGGCGGCGCTGGCGAAGGCGATTGCCGCCGAGCCGCTCATAGCCTTCACGCGCGGCGTCACCTGCGCCGATCTGGTGGAAGTGCCGGACGGGGTGACGGCGCAACTGGAGGCCGAGGACGGCACGCGCGACGCCCTCACCTGCGACTATCTCATCGCGGCCGACGGCGCGGGCTCGCGATTGCGCGACACGC
>NZ_JAUYUS010000020.1 GCF_030694575.1 Parvibaculum sp. | reverse complement strand
ACCAACGGGGAGGAGGGCTGAAGGACTTTAATTGACTGAAGAAACCGAGGATCGCGCGGAGAAGCGCAGTGAGCGCGGCTTTCGGGTAAAGCCCGCGGAGCAGACACGTGCCTTCGTGCTCGTACCCTGGCTCAAATCCGCTGCGCAGCAAGCGAAGCGGGGAGGGGGCGGACGCTCTCCGGAATCGAGACTGGACGAAGCGGCAGGACTTGCGGCCGCTATCTCCCTTAACGTTGTCGGAAGCGTCGTGGTCCCGCTGGCCAATCCCAAACCCGCAACGCTGTTCGGTGAAGGCAAGGTCGAAGAGCTCAAGGGCCAGATCGCGGAGCTTCGGGTCGATCTCGTGATCGTCGACGGCGCGCTCGGGCCCGGTCAGCAGCGGAATCTCGAAAAGGTCTGGAACGTGAAGGTGCTCGACCGCACCGGTCTCATTCTGGAAATCTTCGGCGAGCGCGCGCGAACGCGTGAAGGCTCCCTTCAGGTCGAGCTTGCGCATCTCAACTACCAGAAGAGCCGTCTCGTGCGGAGCTGGACCCACCTTGAGCGCCAGCGCGGCGGCTTCGGCTTCCTCGGCGGTCCGGGCGAAACCCAGATCGAAGCGGACAGGCGGCTCATTCAGGAGCGTATCGCCAAGATCGAGCACCAGCTCGAAACCGTGAAGCGCACACGCGAGCTGCATCGGAAGACGCGGCGCGAAGCGCCTTATCCGATCGTCGCGCTTGTCGGCTATACGAACGCAGGCAAATCGACGCTCTTCAACCGGCTGACGGAAGCCGGCGTCTTCGCCGAAAATCTTCTCTTCGCCACGCTCGATCCAACCATGCGCTCGCTCGTCCTGCCGAGCGGCCGCAAGATCATCCTGTCCGACACGGTGGGCTTCATTTCCGACCTGCCGACGCATCTCGTGGCTGCCTTCCGCGCCACGCTCGAAGAAGTGCTCGAAGCCGAAGTGATCCTTCACGTCCGCGACGCCGCCCATGAAGAAACCTCGATCCAGAAAAAGGACGTGGAAAAGGTCCTGGCCTCTCTCGGCGTCACGAAGGAGTCGACCGAGGCAAACGGGCAGCATGTCGTCGACGTGCTGAACAAGATCGACCTTCTCGAAGGCGAGTTCCGTGATGCGGCTGTCAATCTCGCCGCGCGCGAACCGATGACCGTGGCCGTCTCGGCACTCACCGGCGACGGCACCGGCGAGTTGCTGCAATTGATCGACAGCCTGATTGTCGACGACGAACGTCCCGTCCATTTCGACGTGCCGGCCAATGAGGGCGAGGCGATCGCGTGGCTACACGCAAATGCTCATATCCGTAACCGTGTGGATGGAGAAGAGGGCGTCGTGCACCTCGACCTCGGCCTGACGCCGGTGGTCGCGGGCCGCTTCGAGAAACGGTTCCCTGCCCTGGCGCGCCGTCTCGGCGAAGCGGCGGCTGCGGCGGCGGAGTAGACATGGACCCCATCATCGACGAAGTCGCCGCGCTGATGCGGGAAGTTGCCTCGCGCGAGATCATGCCGCGCTTTCGTGCGCTTGCCGAACATGAGGTCGAGGAAAAGACCAAAGGCGACCTCGTCACCATCGCCGACCGGAACTCGGAAATCTGGCTCGCGCCGAAGCTCGAAGCACTCGTGCCGGGTTCGCGCGCTCTGGGCGAGGAGGCCGTCGCGGCCGACCCGTCGCTTCTCGCGCGCCTCGACGACGACACACCGCTCTGGACCATCGACCCGGTCGACGGCACCGGAAACTTCGTCGCCGGGCGCGAGACCTTCGGCGTGATGATTTCACTGGTGACGAAGGGCGAGGTGGAGAAGGCCTGGATCTACCTGCCGGTGACGGAAGAGTTCGCGCTGGCGGAGCGCGGGGCAGGGGCCTTCTGGCAGTCCGCCGGCGAAACCAGGCGGCTCGATGCCGGCAGCCCGGCGCCCGGGCCTTCCGACCAGACGGCGAGTTTCTACGTTCGTTTCATGCCGGATGATTGGCGCGGCGGCATCGAAGCGCATGCGGCCACCGTCGGCGGCAAGACGGCCACCCTCTGTTCGGCCTGGGACTACACCAGCATCGCGCGCGGCCGCCACGACTTCGTCACCTATTACCGCATGCTGCCATGGGATCACGCCCCGGGATCATTGATCCTGCGCGAGGCGGGCGGCGTGACCCGCGACATCGAAACCGGTCTCGATTATTCGCCGCGCACGCTCAAGGGGCCGCATCTTGTCGCCCGCGACGAGGAAAGCTGGCAGCGGACGGCCGAACGCATCCGTTCCAACATCGCCCCGCGCTAGCCGCCGCGCTCTTCGCGCTTCGCCTCGTTCCAGAGCGCGTCCATTTCTTCCAGCGTCGATTGCTCCGGCTTGCGCCCCTCTGCCGCGAGCTTCTCCTCGATCCGCCCGAAGCGCCGTCGGAACTTCGCGTTGGCGCGGCGCAATGCTGCTTCCGGATCGACCTTCAGATGCCGCGCGAGATTGGCATAGACGAAAAGCAGGTCGCCTATCTCGTCTTCCAGACGGTCGGCATCGCCGCCCTTGGCGACTTCGGCCGAGAGTTCGAGCATTTCCTCGTTGAGCTTGTCGATGACCTGAGAGGTATCCGGCCAGTCGAAGCCGACGCGCGCGGCGCGGTTCTGAAGTTTCACCGCGCGCGACAGCGCGGGCAGGGCATGCGGCACATCGTCGAGGATGCTCGTGGAAACCGTTCCCTTCGCGGCCTTCTCCTCGGCCTTGATCTCTTCCCAGCGCCCTTTGACGGCACCGGCGTCCCGTTGCTCCTCGTTGCCGAAGACATGCGGATGCCGCCGGATCATCTTCTCGCAGATCGCGCGCACGACATCCGCGAAGTCGAACGTGCCGTCCTCCTTCGCCATCTGCGCATGGAAGACGACCTGCAGGAGAAGGTCGCCAAGCTCGTCCTTCAGCCCTTCCATGTCGCCTTGTTCGATGGCGTCGGCGACCTCATACGCCTCCTCGATCGTGTAGGGCGCAATCGTCGCGTAGCTCTGCTCGAGATCCCACGGACAGCCGCCATCCGGATCGCGCAGGCGAGCCATGATTTCGAGCAGCGCATCGATCTTTCCGGCATCGGGCGTCGTCACGGGTCCCCCGTTAATCGCCGGGCTGGTCGACAATGGTGCCCGCCGTGCCCACACCGGCAATGGCCGCCGCCGCATCGCTTGCCTCATGCGGAGCGTGTTTGCCGTCCCGTTCCTCGATGCGCCGCCGCAGGTCGGACTGTGCCGCGCGGTCGAGCGGGAAACGCCACATCACCGCCGCGGCCGCGAGCATGGCGATGGCGGGCAGGGTGACATACATCGCCATGAACTCGTTCAGCGTTTGGGGCGTGTTCTGGCCGCCGGGCGTGAACTGGATGAAGTCGAGCAGCGGATAGGTGATGCCGACTGCGAGCGCCGCGCCCACCTTCGCCGTCATGCTGAGCAGCGAATAGTAAAGCCCGGTGCGCCGTTGACCCGTCTCGAGATAATCCGTGTCGATGACGTCCGCCATGATCGAGCGCAGCAGGAACGAGCCCGCCCCGTAAGCGACGCCGTAAAGCGAATTGCCGATGAAAAGCCACCAGAATTCGCCGCGCGGAAAGAAGATGACGAGGGGCAGGGTGACCGCGCCATAGACCATGGCAATCGCAAGTGTCTTGTGCTTGCCCGCCATGTGGCTCATGCGGATCCACATCGGAATGCCGACAAAACCAGCGATGAAATAAACGAGCAGCAGCAGGCTCGCCGATTTCGGCAGTCCCATCACATGCGAAGCGAAGAAAATATACAGAGAGCCCGTGATCGCCGGCGCGATGTTGACGAGCAGGTCCGCGACAAGCACGCGCTGCAGCAGCCGGTTGCGGGCGATGATGCTCCAGGCGCGGCGCCACGGTATCTGCTGGTGCGGCGCGCTCGGAAATTCGGGCGCGATCCACACCGCGAGCCCGATGGTGATCGGCAGCAGCACGATGATGAACCAGCCCATCGCCGCGACCTTTTCGGGTCCGCCGGCGCCGTTGCTCGTGTATTCGATCACGGCCGGAAGCGCGAGCACGGTGAACATGCCGAAGATCAGCAGGAATTCGCGCATCCCCTGGATTGTCGAACGCTCGTCGTAGTCGGCCGACAGTTCCGCTCCCCACGACATGTGAGAGATCGTGATGAGCGTCCAGCCGATATAGAGAAAGAACATCCAGCCGGCGAGATAGACCCAGGTCACCGGCGGCGTCGGCATGAAAAGCATGTAGGACGAGATGAGCAGAAGCGGCGCGGAGATCACGATCCAGTGCCGCCTGCGTCCCCAGCGGCTGGGAAAGCGGTCCGACACCATGCCGAGGATCGGATCGGTGATGACGTCCCAGAACCGGGCCATCATGAACACGGTGCCGACAACGGTGAGACTGAGCCCCATGTCATGCGCATAGAAGGGCGGCAGGTAGACGACGATCGGCAGGCCGAGTGCCGAAATCGGAATGGAGGGCAATCCGAAGGCGCCGATCTGCCAACGGGTGATCTTACGTTTTTCCACTCATTCCCCCATGTCCGAACGCCCGCGCGTTTGAACCGCTGGGGCGCACATCCTTTTACCGGATTTTTTTGACTATTTGTCAGTTCCGGTAAGGAAGCCGATTGGACGCCCATTGTCCATCGTCTTCGTCGGGGATGGCCCTTATTTCGTCAGGCGAAATTCTCGTCCGCGACGAAGGGATTGGTTCGCCGCTCGACGCCGAAGGTTGAAAGCGGCCCGTGCCCCGGCACGAACGTCACGTCGTCTCCAAGAGGCCACAGCCGTTCGCGGATCGATTGCACAAGCGCGCCATGATCGCCGCGCGGGAAATCGGTGCGCCCGATGGAGCCCTGGAAGAGCACGTCGCCCACAATGGCGAGCCGCGAAGGCTCGTGGAAGAAAACGACATGACCGGGCGTATGGCCGGGGCAATGGCGGACGTCGAAGGTAAGACCGGCAACCTCCACCTTGTCGCCGTCCTTCAGCCAGCGGTCGGGCCGGAAGGCACCGACAGGCGGAAAGCCGTATTTGGCGGCTTGCTCGGGCAGAGCCTCGATCAGGAACAGATCGTCCTCGTGCGGCCCCTCGATGGGCACACCCAGTTCGCGGGCGAGATCGCCGGCGGCCGCCGCATGATCGAGATGGCCGTGCGTCAGCAGGATTTTTTCGATGGTGACCCCGACTTCCGCGGCGGCCGCCTTGATGCGCTCGAGATCTCCGCCGGGGTCGCTGACGGCCCCGCGCATGGTTTCGTCGTTCCACATCAGCGTGCAGTTCTGCTGAAACGGCGTGACGGGAAGAATGGCGGCTTTGAGGCCCATTTGAAACGCTCTCGGATGTTGAAATGTCGATGACCGGAGGGTAGGGGCCGGCGCCCCGATTGTCGACCGCGGCCTTGCGACGCTTTCGGGCGACTCCGGCAGCCGATTGGCATATATTCGACGGCGGAAGGTCGCGGGTTTCTCGTGACCGGCGGTGCTTGAGCGTCGATCCACGGGACGTCCCGGCCCTCGAACATTGTTCGGGAGGAACGGACATGACGATCAGAAATCCCATCGAATGGGGCTGGGCCCAGCTCACCCATGCGGCCTCGGCCGTGAGTTCGGCCGGTCCTTCGCTGCACCACATCCAGGAAACCATGCACTCGCCGGCTCTGGCGGTACGCCGGATTGGCACGCGCGATATCAAGGATGCTCTCGCCAAAGGCTTCGACGATTTCGGCGCCTGCAGAACGGATGTCGTCTTTCTCTGCGTCTTCTATCCCGTCATGGGCCTTGTTCTCGCTCGGCTGATGTTCAGCAACGATGCGCTGCCGCTGCTCTTTCCGCTTGCCTCCGGCTTCGCCATCGTCGGGCCGTTCGCGGCGCTCGGCCTCTACGAAATGAGCCGCCGGCGCGAGCAGGGCCTCCCCGTGGCATGGACGAACGCGTTCGACGTTGTCAGGGCGCCCGCATTCGGCGCCATCGCCGTGCTGGGTCTGATGCTCGTGGCGATCTTCCTGCTGTGGCTTTTCGTAGCCTGGAGCATTTACAGCGTGACACTCGGGCCAGCCTTGCCTGTCTCTCCCGCTGCTTTCATCCAGGACGTGTTCACCACCGGCGCCGGCTGGACCATGATCGGCGTTGGCATCGGCGCAGGCTTCCTTTTCGCGCTGCTTGCCATGACGATCAGCATCGTTTCGTTTCCGCTGCTGCTCGACCGGGACGTGGGCCTCGACACGGCTATCGGCACATCCATCCGCGCCGTGTTCGCCAATCCGGCTCCGATGGCTGTGTGGGGTCTGGTCGTCGCGGGCGCGCTCGTGCTGGGATCGATACCCTTGTTCCTGGGGCTCGTGGTCGTCATGCCGGTACTTGGCCATGCCACCTGGCATCTCTACCGCAGGCTGGTTCCGCGCTGATACTGCCTGACGGAACGGGCAGGCGGGCGAGGCCGGAACGCTTCGGTCTTCTATGGGTTGGTGACGGGATCCTCGTTTCCTGAAGCCACTCGAAAGGCAAAGAAGAAGTGCCGGTTCAGTGCACCGAGCAGAACCTTGTCGACCGCGCCGAAGCCGTCATGCGCTGCCTCCGGGAAGCGCGGCTGTCGCTGGTCACGGCCGAGTCCTGTACCGCCGGTATGATCTCCGCAATCTTGTCCCAGGCGGAGGGGGCGGGAAGCTGCCTGCATGGCAGCTTCGTCGTCTACACGAAGCTGCACAAAACGGCGGCCCTTGGCGTGCCGGAAGCGCTTCTCGCCGAGGTCGGAAGCGTTCACGCGGAGGTGGCGCGTCGAATGGCCGAAGGCGCGCTTGAGCGGTCGCCGGCCGACATCGTGCTGGCCGTGACGGGTGTTACCGGACCGGCGGAAGACGAAGACGGAAATCCGGTCGGCCGCGTGATCTTCGCCTGCGGACGGCGCGGAGAAGAACTTCACCTGGAAGACTGCAACTTTGGCAAGAATGCACCCGACAATCTCCGCAGTCTCGCGGCGCTGCATGGCCTTGGTCTGGTGGAGCGCGCCGCGGCAGGGTGACCCTTGGCGCTTCGCATGGAAAGCGAATCTGGCCGGTCTGTAAGTTATTGAAATTGCTGGAGGGGCTGTCGCCTGAAAGATGAATCTATTCGCACAAAAGTTGAATCCATTGGACTGCCGTTGCGCAGAAAATGAATCAATGGTCCGGCTACAACGATCTCGTAGCCGGTCAGATCAACGTCGAGGCACAACCCATTGAATTTCAAGTCTTTCAGGCTTTGGCGTTTCTGAAACACGGATCACGTTCGTGTTGTTCGTCTGCCGTGCCCAAGCATTCAACAGGCTGAGGTTAAACGGGCCTCCGGGACATCCTCACTTCGTTTAGCGGATGAAGCAGCAGCAGTATAAAATGGCGCTGCGATGTCCGCAACGCGAACGACACCTGCCACGCCACAATTATGCGCACCAGTTGAAAGTGATTCAGATAATGATGTACGTGCCTGCCGGCACTCGAACAGGCGCCCATCCACGGGCGCTGGCGGCTGTGGACCGTCAGGACGTTTCAGCGCTCAGCATCGCTTCGACGATCGGCTTTGCCCAGTCTGGCGTCGTCTTGAGAGCAGCGAGATCATCCTGCACAGGATAAAGCGCGCGCCCATCCTCCATCTCCAGGACCAGGAGAGGCTCCGGAATCGTCTCGCCGGGTGCCGCATCGAGACTATTGTCAAAAACCTGCAGCGCCTTGAGATGCGGTAACAGGAATATCAGGTTCCGCCGCGCGGTCATCCACCGTTCCCGGATCCTCTGTTCAGGGATGTCGTGCCCGCCATGCCTCACCCTGAGGGCAACGCGCGCGATATGGCGCTCCACCGTATCGAGGCCGCAGAAGATCATGACGATGTCATGTGTGGCCGCGGCCTTGGCCAGCAGCGCC
>NZ_JAUYUS010000009.1 GCF_030694575.1 Parvibaculum sp. | reverse complement strand
CCGCATCATGCCGCCCCGATCCGCGTCGCGGTTCTACATCGTCGCGCTCGTCGCCATTCTCTGCATCGTCTACACGGTGAGCCAGTTCCTGCGCTCGTCCACGGGCGTCATCGCGCCCAATCTCGCGGCGGATCTCGGCCTCCACCCGGAAGAGCTCGGCATCCTGTCCGGCGCCTTCTTCCTCTCCTTCGCCGTCATGCAGGTGCCGGTCGGCATCTTCCTCGACCGCTACGGCGCGCGCCTCACCATGATCGGCTCGGTCGGCATCGCCGTGCTCGGCTGCTTCGCCTTCGCGCTCGCGGAGGGCCGCACGGGGCTCACCCTTGCGCGTATCCTCATGGGCATCGGCTGCTCGGTCATGCTGATGGGTCCGCTCATGATCTATCGCCGCTGGTTCCCGGCGGAGCGCTTCGCCTCGCTGTCCGGCCTGCAGATCGCCATCGGCACGATCGGCGCCATCGCGGCCACCGCGCCGCTCGCCTATGCGACGGAGACCATCGGCTGGCGGACAAGCTTCGTCGCGGTCGGCGTCTTCACCGCCGTCCTCGCGATCGTCATGGGCGTCATCGTCCGCGACGCGCCCGCCGGCCATGCCTCGTTGCAGCGTTCGCCGGAGACGTTCTGGCAAAGCCTCAAGGGGCTCGGCGAGGTCGTCCGCCATCCCGCCGTGCCGCCGCTCTTCGTGATGATCTCGACCGGCTATGCGAGCTTCGCCACGGTGCAGACGCTCTGGGCCTCGCCCTATCTCGCCGATGTGCACGGGCTCGATCTTTCCGGGCGGGGCACCGTCCTGCTCGGCATCACGGGCGGCCAGGTGGTCGGGCTTCTCCTCTGGGGCTATGGCGAACGGCTTTTCGGCAGCATCAAGAAGCCCATTCTCGCGGGCGCCTTCCTCTCCGCCTCGATCCTTGGCCTCCTCGCTCTCCTCGACGCGCCGCCGCTCTGGCTGGTCACGCTGCTCTTCGTGATCTTCGGCCTCAACGCCGGCTACACGCCGCTGCTGCTCGCGCATGGCCGGTTGCTCTTCCCGGACAGGCTCGCCGGGCGCGGCATCACCGTGCTCAATTTCGGCAACATGGCGGGCGTCTTCGTGCTGCAGGGATTGACCGGCGCGCTGATCGGCCAGCTCCTGCGCTCCGGCTTCGGCTTCGAACTCACCTATCGCTGGACCTTCGCCAGCCTCGCCCTCGTCCTCGTCGCCGCGCTCGCCTATTATGCGACGATACCCGACACGAATTCCCGCGCCGTCATGGACGGCGATTGAGAGGAGGACAAATGGCCAAGCAGTTTCCGAGCCTCACGCCCGAACTCAAGGATTTCATCGGGCGCCAGCACATCTTCTTCACGGCCTCGGCCACGGCGGACAGCCGCATCAACCTCTCGCCCAAGGGTCTCGACGCACTGCGCGTGACGGGCGACAACGAGGTCGTCTATCTCGACCACACCGGCAGCGGCAACGAGGCGGCGGCGCATCTGAGGGCCGATGGCCGCCTCACCATCATGCTCTGCGCCTTTGCGGGCCCGCCGATGATCCTGCGCCTCTATGGCCGCGGCCGCATCGCCCGCAAGGGCACGGATGAATACCGGCGCCATCTCGCTTCCGCCTTCGCCGGCAACGAGCCGACCGGCGCGCGCCAGATCGTCATCCTCGACATCGACCTCGTGCAGACTTCCTGCGGCTACGGCGTTCCCCTCCACGACTACAAGGCCGAACGCCCCTCGCTCACCAACTGGGCGGATGCTCAAGGCGAGCAGGGCATCGCGGATTACTGGCAGAAGAAGAACCGCGTCAGCATCGACGGATTGCCGACGGGGGTGGAGTGACCATGCTGAAGCCCTTCGGCGACGACATCTGGATTGCGGATAGTGCGGACACCGTCGAGGTGTTCGGCTTCCGCTATCCGACCCGCATGGCGATCGTGAAGCTCGCCGATGGTGGCCTCTTCATCTGGTCACCGATCGCGCTCGCCGGCGGCCTGCGCGCGGAAGTGGAGGCGCTCGGTCCGGTCCGCCACATCGTCGCGCCGAATTCGCTGCATCACCTGTCGCTTGCCGAGTGGCAACAGGCCTGGCCTGGCGCGAAGCTCCACGCGCCGCCGGGCCTGCGCGACAAACGCAAGGACATCGCCTTCGATGCCGATCTCGGCGACAAGCCCGATGCGGATTGGGCGGGCGAGATCGATCAGGTTGCCATGCCGGGAAATGCGATCACCACCGAGATTGTGTTCTTCCATGCGAAGAGCGGCACCGTCCTCTTCACCGATCTCATCCAGCACTTTCCGGCCGGCTGGTTCTCCGGCTGGCGCGCCATCGTGGCGAAGCTCGACCTCATGACCGCGCCGGAGCCCTCCGTGCCACGCAAATTCCGCCTCGCCTTCACAGGCCGCCGCGCCGCCCGCGACGCAATCACGCGCATCCTCGCCTGGCCCGCCGATAAACTGCTGATGGCGCATGGCGCGCCCGTCACCGAAAACGGCAAAGCCGTCATCGCCCGCGCGTTCGGCTGGCTAAAGAAGTAGGCGTCAAATCGGTTGCCTCCTCCACCCTCCCCCCAAGGGGAGGGTGGCAGGAGAGGTGCATTCCCTCACCCCGTCATTGCGAGCGAAGCGAAGCAATCCAGGGGCCGCAAGCACTGCGCCTGCCGCCCCTGGATTGCTTCGTCGCTCCGCTCCTCGCAATGACGCGGAGGGGATGAACTAAAAAACTACCCCACCACTTCCAGCGCCGCCCGCTCTTCCACCGTTTCCTCCACCGGCATCTCCTCCAGCGCGAGGTTGACGATGAACTGCTTGGCGCAGGCTTCCCAGGCGAAGGTCATCGCATAGGCCCGCGCGTCGTCGCGGTTCAGGCGCAGCGCATTCATGCAGGCGGTCTTCAGGTCTTCGTCCAGCGCGCCGGCCTTCATGCCGTCCGGCGTGAAGGCGAGCACGTCGCCCGGCCCCTGCACGGGGTAGCCCGCCACCGGCGTTCCCGTCGCCATCGCTTCGATCAGCACGAGGCCGAATGTGTCGGTCCGGCTCGGAAACACGAAGACATCCGCCGCCGCATAGGCTTCCGCCAGTTCCTCTCCGAAGAGGGGGCCCGTGAAATGCGCCTGCGGGTAGCGCTTCTTCAGGTATTCGAGTCTCGGCCCCTCGCCGACGACCATCTTGGTGCCGGGCAGGTCGAGGTCGAGAAAGGCCTCGATGTTCTTTTCCACCGCGATGCGCCCGACATTGAGCCAGACGGGCCGCGCGAGCCCCATGGGATGCGCGTCGGCGAATTCGGGGCGGGGCCTGTAGAGAGCGGTGTCGACGCCGCGCGACCAGATCACCGGCTCGCCGAAGCCGCGCTCCCTGAGTTCCGCCTGCAATGAAGGCGTCGCCACCATCAAGGCCGTCGCCTTTGCATGGAAGCGGCGCAGGAACGCATAGCCCCATGAAAGCGGAATGCCGGTGCGCGCGTTCAGATATTCGGCGAAGCGCGTGTGGAACGAGGTCGAGAAGGGAATGTTCTTGCGGATGCAGAAGGCCCGTGCCGCGAGCCCCAGCGGGCCTTCCGTCGCAATGTGGATTGCGTTCGGGTTCGCCTCGCGGATCATCCGCGCGATCTTGCGGCCCGGGAAAAGCGCGAGGCGGATTTCCTTGTAGGTCGGCAGCGGCACGGTCGTGAACATGTCGGGCGTGATGAAGGTCACCTCGTGCCCCATCGCGGTCAGGTTCTGCGTCAGCTGCTGCAGCGTCCGCACCACGCCGTTCACCTGCGGCGGCGCGGCGTCGGAGACGATCACGATACGGAGCTTCTCGCTGAAGCGGCCGACATCGCGGGGCAGGGGCTTTCCGCGCAGCCGGCCGAGAAGCCGTGCGACGCGGCGCCGCCTGCCGGGGGCAGGGGAGAGAGGCATTACATTTGTGTCATGCATGTCAGGCAGCCGTCGGTACGAGTGTGGCTTCGTCTTCGTCGGCCGTTTCCGTCTCGCCGCCGGCGAGATGCGTGTCCCAGGAAAAGGCCTGCCAGACGATCAGCGAGAGGGCACCGGTTTCGTCTTCCGACAGCGCGGTGCAGCTTTCCACCCAGTCGCCGTCGTTGCAGTAGAGCACGCCGTCGAAGTCGCGGATTTCCGCGTGGTGGATGTGGCCGCAGATGACGCCGTCGACGCCGCGTTCGCGGGCCGAGCGGGCGACCGCGTGTTCGTAGCTCGAAATATATTCGACCGCGTTCTTCACCCGGTTTTTCAGGTAGGCCGAGAGCGACCAGTAGGAGAGGCCGAAGAAGCGGCGCACTTCGTGCAGCCAGTTGTTCAGCGTCAGCGCGATGCCATAGGCGCGGTCGCCGAGATGGGCGAGCCATTTCGCGTATTTCACGACGCTGTCGAACTGGTCGCCATGGATGACGAGGAAGCGGCGGCCGTCCGCCGTTTCGTGGATCGCTTCGCCCACCACGTCGACGCCGCCGAAGTTGAGGCCGGTGTAGTCGCGCAGCGCCTCGTCGTGGTTGCCGGGCACATAGATGATGCTCGAGCCCTTGCGCGACTTGCGCAGCAGTTCCTGCACCACGGCATTGTGCGCCGCGTTCCAGTACCAGGACCGCTTGATGCGCCAGCCGTCGATGATGTCGCCGACCAGGTAGAAAGTCTCGGCGTCGTTGTGGCGGAGGAAGTCGAGCAGCAGTTCGGCCTTGCAGCCGGGCGTGCCCAGATGGATGTCGGAAAGGAAGAGCGTTCGGTGCTGTTTGCGGTGCCTGGGGCGGGGCCCCAGCAATCTTTCGTCGAGCCCGCCGCGCCGCGCCTTGGCGCGGGCCGCTTCCTTGCGGGCTTTCTTCGCGGATTTGGCGGGCGCCTCGCCCGTCTCCCGCGGTCTGTCGAACACAGTCGTATCGAACAGGGTCATATCCTCGTCGATCTCTTTGCGCCTCGTGCGCCGGTCAATTCATCCGTCTCGGGTCATCCGTATCGGGACCGCCTTCGGCATCGAATCATCCGGTTCCGATGAGGCGAATATGGAGTCCGAAGGCCAAGGTCTTGTGACGGTTCAATGACGTTTATGTGACAGCGAGGTCGGCCCCTGCGGCACTTCGTCAGTTAACCCGTTGGAATGACGCTCACTTTCCGTGTGCTAGGATGCTTGCCGCCGCAGCATGTGCGGCGCCGCCCAGGGAGGGCCCATGCGGCTGCTCGTCATAGAGGATAACCGCCGGCTCGCCACGCTGGTGGCGAAGGGATGCCGGCAGGAGGGCTTCGCGGTGGATATCTGCCACGATCTCGACAGTGCCCGCGCCGCGCTGGAGGCCGTCCGCTACGATGCGTGCATCCTCGATCTTTCCCTGCCGGATGGCGACGGGCTGGAACTGCTTGCCTCGCTCCGCCGTCAGGGCAGCGAGCTTCCCGTTCTCGTGCTGACCGCCCGCGACAGTCTGGAAGACCGTGTCGCCGGGCTCAATACGGGTGCGGACGACTACCTTCTCAAACCCTTCGCCATGGAAGAGCTGGTCGCGCGGATCAGGGCGCTGCTGCGGCGTCCGGGCAAGGCGCTCGGACGGCAACTCACGGCCGGCAATGTCGAACTCGATACCGTGGCGCGCGAGGTTTCCATCGGCGGCGCCCCGGTTGTCTGCCCGAAGCGCGAACTCGACCTCCTTGAAATTCTGCTGCGACGTCAGGGCCGCGTCGTGCCCAAGCGGGCGATCGAGGAAAATCTCTACGCATTCGGCGAGGAAGTGTCGTCGAATTCCATCGAGGTCGCCGTCCACCGCCTGCGCAAGCGTCTGGCCGATGCGCATGCCGATGTCGAGGTCCACACATTGCGCGGCATCGGCTACCTGTTGAGCGCCGCATGAAACGCCTGTTCAGCGTCTTCACTTCCTCTTCCCTCACGGCGCAGCTCACGCGGCGGATGCTCGTCATCGCTGCCGCGAGCTTCGTGCTGCTGCTCGTCATCCTGCAAATCCAGTATGTGACGGAGCGGGACTCGCTTCGCGACCGTTCGCTTCTCGCGCAGGCGGGCGACCTCGCCGCCTATGTTTCGGTCGCGGCGGACGGCTCGGCCGGGATAAGGCTCCCCGAGACGCTCGACGAGGCCTATGAACGTCCCGACCGGCAATATGTATTCGTGCTGATGGACGGCGAAGGCCGCGTCGTCGCTGCCTCGCATGACCTCTCGGCGCCGCTCGCGCCTCTTCCCGCCTCGGGCGGCGATCCCTATTTCAGCCGCGCGAATTATGCCGACCGGGGGACCTATTACGGCGTCACCGTTCGCCTCGCGAATATCGAGCCGCCGCTCTACCTGCAGGTCGCGCAGGGTTCCGTCCATCCCGACGTGCTGGCGGATTCGCTCGTTGCGGAATTCCTGGAACAATCCTGGGTTTTCCTTCTCGCTCTCGCGCTGGCGATGGCGGTGGTGATCGTCTGGACGGTCCGCCAGTCGCTGGCGCCGCTTACGCGCCTTTCCGTCATGGCGCGTGGCATCGGCCCCTCTTCCCTCGACAGGCGGCTGCCGGAGGAAAACCTGCCGGGCGAAGTCCGGCCACTCGTTCGCGCGGTCAATACCGCCCTTCAAAGCATCGAGGCCGGCTACCGGCGCGAGCGCGAATTCACCGCCAATGCCGCGCATGAATTGCGCACCCCGCTCGCGGTGCTGAAAGCCAACATCGAAACGCTTTCCAGCATCGACGAAGTGCCGGATCTCGTTGCGGAGCTGGACGACATCGAGCGGCTCGTCACGCAGCTCCTGCGTCTTGCGCAGGCCGACAGTCTGTCCTTGCGGCCGGACGAAACGGCGGACCTTCGCGCGGTCGCGCTCGGTGTCGCGGAGCAGCTTGCGCCGCGCGCCGTCGCCGAAGGAAAATCGATCGAACTCACGGGGTCCGGCCGCCCGCTGCCGGTGCGCGGCAATGGCGACTTTCTCGCCCTCGCGCTTCGCAACCTGGTGGAGAATGCGCTTACGCACACGCCGCCCGGCGGTACGGTCGAGGTCAGGCCGGGGGACGATGGGAGCGTCGCCGTCATCGATGACGGCGCCGGCGTGCCGGCGGGCGAGGCTGAACGCATTTTCCAGCGGTTCGTTCGTCTGAAGCCGGAAAATGGCCGCGGTGCGGGGCTCGGGCTTTCCATTGCGCGGCGAATCGCCGTCGTTCATGGCGGCACCATCGAGGTGGGCCGGGAGCCGGGCCGGGGCGCCATCTTCACGTTGCGCCTGCCCAAATTGACGCAGCCAAAGCCCCTGTAAGGTTGGTGTAAGCCGCCTCCACTCCTATGCGTGGATGCAGTTTTCCCGCCCGATACATGTATTTCGGCGTCTTTGTGCGTCGTTCCGCTTTCCGGCGCAGCATCCGGTCGTGCTGGCGCTCGCCGTCTCCGCGGCGCTCGTCCTCTTCTACAATGGCCAGCTCTGGGCCGCCGTTCTGGCGGCGGCGCCCGGCCGCTCCTTCCACGACCTGGCGTTCCTCGCTTCCGTCGGGCTCTTTCTCGTCATCGCCTTCAATCTCATCCTCCAGCCTTTCGCGCTGCCCCGCATATTGAAGCCCGTTCTGATCCTCCTCGTCCTGATCGCCGCGTCGGTCTCCTATTTTGCGTCGAGCTATGGCGCGGTGATGGACAAGACGATGATCGCGAACGTGATCGAGACGGACACCCGCGAGGTCGGCGACCTTCTGAGTATCAGGCTCTTTTCGGACATCGCTCTCTTTGGCGTTCTGCCAGCCATCGTCATCTGGCGTGTGCCGCTCGTCCTCCCGTCGTGGCGGAAGGAAGCGGCAATCCGTGCCGGGATCGTCGTCGGCAGCTTCGTTCTCGTCGGCCTCACGGCGGCCACCTTCTATCAGGACTACGCAATGCTTCTGCGCAATCACCGCGAAGTGCGCCTGATGGTCAACCCTTCCGCCGCAATCTATGCCTCCATGCGTTATGCGACGGAGGTGCCCGGATCCATGACGTCGCGTTTCGAGCGGGTGGCGGCCAATGTGACGCGGGCCCCCGCGCATGGGGACGGAAAGAAGACGGTGATGGTTTTCGTCGTCGGTGAAACGGCGCGGGCCGACCATTTCTCCCTTAACGGCTACGAGAGAGAGACCAATCCCGAGTTGTCGAAACTCGGCGTCGTGAGCTTCGGCGAGGTTCGCTCCTGCGGCACGTCGACGGCCGAGTCGGTGCCGTGCATGTTTTCAGATCTCGCACGCGCCGATTATTCCGCCGCAGCGGCGGGATCGCGCGAGAACATGCTGGATATTCTGGCGCGCGCGGGTGTCGATGTTCTCTGGCTCGAGAACAATTCAAGCTGCAAGGGCGTATGCGCGCGTGTGCCGAGCGAAACCATGTGGGAACCTGGCGACACGGAGTTCTGCAATGGCGGGGAGTGCCGGGACGACATTCTCCTGCAGCGGCTGAGGGAAGCGCTCGCCAAAGCCGATAACGACACGATTGTGGTGTTGCACCAGATCGGCAGTCACGGGCCCTCCTATTACAAGCGCTTCACCGAGCCTTACCGGGTCTTCGCGCCTACCTGCGATACGAACGAGCTCCAGTCCTGCACGCCGTCCGAGATCGTCAACAGCTACGACGACAGCATTCTCTACACCGATCGCATCCTCGCTCGGACCGTCGGAATTCTCGATGGTGTGTCGGACAGGTTCGACACAGCCATGATCTATGCATCCGATCATGGCGAGTCGCTCGGCGAAAACGGCATCTATCTCCACGGCATGCCCTACATGTTCGCGCCGGACGCGCAGAAGCATGTGCCCATGCTGGTCTGGACGTCGGAAGGCTACCGGGAAAAGATTTCGCTCGATACGGCCTGCCTCGCGGCGGAAAGCGGCAATGCGTTCAGCCACGACAATCTCTTCCACTCGGTGCTCGGCGGCTTCGATGTCCGCACCGACGTCTACAAACCGGAGCTGGATTTCCTCGCGCCCTGCCGTTCCGGCGTGGCGGTCGCGCATGCGACGGAGCCTGTCATCGATATAGGTCGTCCGTGAGCGATATATCCTCCAGCACGCTCCGGAAGCCCTCCTCTCCCCGGTCCCCGGAGGTTGTGTTGTCGCTGGCGGCGATTGCGTTCGTCATGCTCTGGCCGCCGGCCCAGGTTTTCGATTTCCAGGTGCAGATACACTTCTTCGATGCGGCGTCGGCCCGATGGATTTTTCCGCCGGAAAGCCACGACGCCGTATACTGGCTTCTCTATCGTCTCCCGAAGATTCTGCTCTCGGTTGCCGCCGGCGCAATTTGTCTCCTGCTTCTCTGGGATGCAGTTCGTGGACGCTGGAGCGCGCGTGACACACGCCTTCTTCTCGCCGTCTGCGTCCTCGGCCTGACGGCGCTTATCGTCGGTATGCTGAAGAATGTTACCGGCGTCTCCTGTCCGGCGCAGGAGATACCGTTCGCCGGTCCCTATCCGCATATCGGGATAACGGACCGTCTTTTCGGTCTCGTCCCGTTCGAGGACCATCTCCAATGCTGGCCCGCGGGCCACGCTTCGGCGGGTTTCGGTCTTATCGGCTATCGTTTGCTGGCGCCTGCGGAGTTATCCCCGCCATTCCGGTACTGGTGGCCGGGTCTCGTTGCGGGGTGGGGGCTGGGGATATTTCAGATGGCGCGGGGTCAGCACTACCTGTCCCACACGGTCGTCACCATGGCCCTCGCGATTCTTCTCTCGAGTCTCGCGCTGGCGATTCGCGATCGTCTCGAGCAGCGCGGTTGACCGGGGACAAGTTTTTCTGGCTAATCCTTCCGACCGGATTTCCGGGTCGTCCGATCGACAGATGCGACGCGATTTCGGACGTCATGACAGATTTGTGACAGTCGCGTGACAATGAGCCCCGAAAGGCCCGTTTTGGCGCTGCGCCGCTTCATCCATATCATCCTCAATCCGACCGCCGGCGCGCGACGGAGACACCTGCTCGATGCTGTCGTGGGACGCCTGCGCGCGGCCGGCGCGGACGTCACCGTCGAGCTGACGACAGCGCCCGGCCACGCGACGGAACTGGCGCGTGCGGCCGCGCGCTCTGGCAAGGCCGATGTCATTGTCGCGGCGGGCGGCGACGGCACGATCAACGAAGTCGCGCGCGGTCTTCTCGGTCAGGGCGTACCGCTCGGCATCGTTCCGCTCGGCACCGCCAATGTGCTTGCCATCGAGATCGGCCTCCGTCCGCATGCGGAGGAAGTCGCATCCATGCTGCTCGGCGGCCCCGCAGAACTCATCGGCACGGGCGTGATACAGGGCCAGATATTTCTGATGATGGTCGGCATCGGCTTCGACGGCGAGATCGTTCATTCGATCGATCCGCGCCTCAAACGCCTGTGGGGCAAGGGTGCCTTCATCTGGGCGGGCCTGAAGACATGGGCGCGCGGTCCCGGCCGCGACATCCGCCTCGTCGTGGACGGCCGTGAGAAGCGCGCCGCATGGGCCGTCGTCACCAATGGCCGCAACTATGCGGGCCCGTTCATTCTCGCGCCCGATGCGAACATTGCGCAGCCAGGGCTCACGCTCTTCCTTTTCAAGGGCAAATCCCGTTTTGCCTTCGCGCTCTATCTCGTCGCTCTTGGTCTCGGCCTCGTGCCGCGTCTCCGCAATGTCGAAGTGCTGCCCGCGCGTTACATCGACGTGACGGGGCCGGAGGGACTGGCGGTGGAAGTCGACGGCGACGAGCGTGGTTTCCTGCCGCAGCGGATCGAGCAGGGCACGCAGTTTCTGCGCCTCGTCATTCCCGGCTAGGCGGCGTCGGCACCGAATTGCGGGCGGCCGAGCCCGCTCAGTGAAGGCCGGCGTTCGGGGTGGACCCAGCGCCGATAGTAATCCTTCAGCGACACGGACACGCCGTCCGGTCCCATGATGCGCGCATGTTCGCGGTCGAGCTTGCGCGGTTCGTTGACGCCGCAGGAATGTGCGATCACGCAGACTTCATGCGTCACGCGTTCGGCATAGCGGCGCACGCGCTCCGCCTTGTCGGTCACGTCGAGGCCGCGCTGCAGGTTCTTGTTATGCGTGGTGATGCCGGTCGGGCAGGTATTCTTGTTGCACTGAAGCGCCTGGATGCAGCCGAGTGAAAACATGTAGCCGCGCGCGGAGCTGACGAAGTCCGCGCCGACGCAAAGTGCCCATGCGACTTCGGCGGGCGTGATGAGCTTGCCGCTCGCGTTGACGCGGATGCGCGTCTTCAGCTTGTGGCGCTCCAGCGCATCGCAGAGCATCGGCAGGCTTTCCCAGATCGGCAGGCCGACATAATCGATCAGCGCCATCGGCGCCGCGCCCGTGCCGCCATCGGCGCTGTCGAGCGTGATGAAGTCCGGCGCGTTCTCGATGCCCCGGCTGTTGATCTCCTCGCAAAGATCGTCGAGCCATTCATAGGCGCCGAGCACGAGTTTGAAACCTGTCGGCTTTCCCGTCACGTCGCGCACATGGGAGACGAAGTCGAGCAGCTCCGAGATGCTGTTCACTTCGGGGTGACGGTTCGGGCTGATCGAGTCGTGACCGACGGGGATGCCGCGAATTGACGCGATTTCCGGCGTGACTTTCGCGCCGGGCAGAATGCCGCCCTTGCCGGGCTTGGCGCCCTGGCTGAGTTTGATTTCGAACATGCGGATTTGCTCGTGCGCGGCAAGTGCCGCAAGCTTCTCGTCCGACAGCAATCCCTCGTCGTCGCGGCAGCCATATTTTGCCGTGCCGATCTGGAAGACGATGTCGGCACCGCCTTCGAGATGAAACGGCGACAGTCCGCCTTCGCCGGTGTTCATCCAGACGCCCGCCATGCGCGCGCCGTTGGAAAGCGCAAGCACCGCCGGCTTGGAAATGGCGCCGTAGCTCATGCCCGAAATGTTGTAGACGGAGGCGGTACGGTAAGGCATGCGCGCGTAGGGCCCGATTTCGACGATGGCGGTGTCGGCCGCGTTCTGGTCGAGCGTCGGGAACGGGCAGTTCGCGAAAGTCACCGTGCCGGCCGGCCTGAGGTCGCGCGTGGAGCCGAAGGCGACCGTCGTGTCGACGCCTTTTGCCGCGCGATAGACCCATGCGCGTTGCGCGCGGTTGAAGGGAAGCTCTTCGCGGTCCATCGCGAAGAAGTACTGACGGAAATATTCGCCCAGCGTTTCGAACAGATAGCGGAAGCGGCCGATGACCGGATAGTTGCGGCGCACCGCGTGCTGTGTCTGCGTGCGGTCGATGATGAAGATGACGGCGACGGCGAGGATCAGGCAGCCGATGCTCATGATGAAGAGCGCCGACAGGATGTCGACAACCTGCCAGATGGCGGAGCGGTTGAGGGCGTCGGCGAGATTGCTTATTGCCGTACCGAAGCTGTCGATCATGCGCGCGCCCCCGCTTTTCCGTTATTTAAGCCCCGGGCAGTGACGCTTCCGCGACACGCGTCGGTCCGGCTGCCGCCGGCAACGGATCGAGCACACGCGGCTCGTGTCTTGCCATGGCGGTTGCCGTGGCCGTCGCTTCCGCAACGTCCTCGTCCGCGATCGAGAGGCGCAGGCCGACGGCGGCGCTCGCCGTCTCGCGCACGTTCTGTCCGGGTATCGGGTCGAGAACCTTCGGTGCCGGGCGATAGGCGACGACGGTTTCGGTCGCGGGCTCCCGCAGAATATTCACGCTGTGTCCGATGGCGGGCTTCAACAGGCCCGACACGTCGATCTTCGCGGTCAGGGCGGCGTAGCTGCGCTTCGCGACATGCTCGCGCTCGTTCTCCCAGATGCGGATGACGCGTGCGAAATAGCGGCCGCCGCGCGCGGCGGTCTGTGAATGATAGCCGGCGACGGCGCTCGGCCATGAGCCCGTCTGGTCGCGCAGGCGCATCAGGAAGTTCGCGCCATAGGCGACGTTCGCCATCGGGTCGAACGCTTCCTCCAGGCTGAGAAATGCTTCGGGGTGGTAGCGCAGGTTGACCTGCATGCAGCCGACGTCGATGGAGCGCATGCCGCTGTCGAGCAGCCGCTGCGTCGTCGCGATCGCTTCCTGCTTGGTCTTGAAGTAGTAGGGGCGGCCTTCGGCGTTGATGGTCCAGGGCCAGGCGCGCGCCTTCCGCGTCTTCGGGCTGTAGCGGCCCGACTCGGCCAGCGCCACCGCCGCCAGCAAGGCGCGGGGCAGGCCGTTCGCCTGTTCGTGATGGATTGCGGCATCCTCGCAGGCAATGGATGGGTCGTTCAACGCCATGCCGTCGCTCTCGCGGCTCATGGCATCTCGCGGGGTTGCCGCTGCCGCGATCAGCAAAGCCAACGACCCGCAGAATGCGGCGCGCAGAGCGAAATTTCGCGCTTGCGATTTCGGAGGGCGTATACCGGCGGCCATTGATCCCATCCCGCTTCCCGCGCGTCCGGAGACCCCTGCGCGGCTTGTTTCGGGCTTCATCATGGCCGGTAGGCGTTAAGAAACCTTTTTGGCGGAAACGGCGGTCGCGGGGAAGGCGCTGATCACGGTTTGTTGCGCTGCACATTTTGGCAAATCGGGGGGACGCGAGACCAAAAAAGTCGCGTGATGCCAATTAGTTGGGCAGTGATTGTTTTTGCTGCACTGCCCTCATTTCTCTCTTGATTTGTGTGCAGCGCAATGTCATCTTGTGCATCGCGGCATTGGTTGAGACTTTCTCCTGATGCCGTAGCCCTTCCTGGGCGTTTCCTCCCTAAACTTGGGCCCTGGTTCGCCAGGGCCCCTTTTTTTGTCTCAAGCCCAAAATCTGGCTGAAAGTCCAGGGTCTTGTCGGTCCGCTCAGAAGGCGGCGCCGCGCACGCCGCCGCCAAGGGCGGACCAGTCATAGCCAGCGAGCTCGGCCGCGAAGGCGGTCATATCATCCCGCACCTGCACAAAACGGTCTGTTCGCTCCAGCCGCGCCTCATCCATGTAGAGCGCGCGGTTGATCTCGATCTGCAGCGCGTGGAGCCCGCGTGCCGGCCGGCCGTAATGTTCGGTATTGAAGCCGCCGGCATAGGGGTTGTTGCGGGCGACGCTGTAGCCAAGGCGTTTCAGCGCGCGTTCGGCCTCCGCCGTCAGGGAACCGCCGCAGGACGTGCCGTAGCGGTCGCCCAGCACGATGTCGGGCCGGTCGAAGCCGTTATCGTCGTCGGCGGGGCCCCCCACAGAAGGCATGGAATGGCAATCGATCAGCACCGCATGGCCGAAGGCCGCCAGCGTTTCCTCAAGGAGTTCCCGCAGTGTCTCGTGGAACGGCATGTAGAGATGCCGGATGCGCTGCTCCGCTTCGGCATAGGCGAGGGGGGCGCGGTAGATTTCAGCCGAGTCGGCCACCACCCGTGCGATCGTGCCGAGGCCTCCTGCGACGCGGAGCGAGCGTGTATTGACGTGCGGCGGCAGGGGTTCGGCAAACATGGTGGGATCGAGTTCGTAGGGCTCCCGGTTGGCGTCCAGATAGGCGCGGGGGAACCGGGCCTGCAGGAGCGGTGCTCCGAGCGGCACGACGCCACCGAAAATCTCCTCGACAAAGCAGTCTTCCGAGCGGCGCAGCGTCACCGGATCGAGATTGGAACCCGCCACGAAAGCGTCGGGGTAGTTCCGGCCGCTATGGGGCGAACTGAAGACGAAGGGGATGAGTTGCCGCTGCGGCCGCTCTACCAGTATCGGCCGTTCGAACAGATCGGCTTCGTCCGCCTCGAAGGACGCCGCCCCGGCATTCGAATCGTCCGCTGCTGTTTCGGAGGCAAGGTCCATCTGGGAGGGTCGCCGAACTGCCTGTGTCGAGATGACGGCGCTCGAAGTGCGCTTTGGGGAAGCATAGCATGGCTTCTTCCCCGGGGGCGACCGAGGGCTGAAAAAGGGCAGGTTCCCGCTATATGCCTTCCCTACGGACCTCCCCCTGCAATTTAAAGAGAAACAGCGGCCGGCGCGGCCCCTGGTTCATATCCTGTTTACCCGTCGCGCCCTAAGCTGGCGTTACGAATCGAGCCTTCCCTCAGGGGAGCGCCGTTCGGACTGGTGGGGCACACTAAAGATCGACTGGGCTGGGCCAATGGCACGAATTCTCCTTGCCGAAGATGATGAATCCATGCGCCGTTTTCTGTCCAAGGCGCTTGAAAATGCCGGCCATGAGGTCGTCTCTTTCGGCAAGGGCGACGAAGCGCATGGCTGCCTGAAACAGGACATCTTCGACATCCTGCTGACCGATATCGTTATGCCCGAAATGGACGGCATCGAACTGGCGCGTCTGGCGGCAGAGCTCGATCCAACCCTCAAGATCATGTTCATCACCGGTTTTGCCGCCGTTGCGCTCAATCCGGAGGTGGCGGCGCCGCGGGATGCAAAGGTTCTTTCCAAGCCTTTCCACCTGCGCGATCTGGTGGCCGAGGTGGACCGGCTGATGGCGGCCGCCTGAGGGGCGTTTTGCGGCGCCGTTTCCGGCTTGTCTTTGCGGTTTATCCTAGATATACGAACGGCCTTCGGCACTTCATCCGTGCCGGCGGGGCACGACCGCGCCCCGCCTTCCGAATGGCAATGGGCGTGTAGCTCAGCGGGAGAGCACTTCGTTGACATCGAAGGGGTCACAGGTTCAATCCCTGTCACGCCCACCATTGCCATTCCGACAGCCCCCGCGGCGTCGGCCAAATTGTGCGGATATGCTGGCAAATTGCCATTTTCCTGCCGGTGTAAATGACCTATTTCAGGTAGCTTGCGGTATCGCCTCGAAGCGGCGCCGCCCCAGCCGCAGATAGATACAATGGGCTGCCGCCGTGAGGTGAGTTAAAGCCCAGAGAGCGACATCCATGCAGTCCTTGAGAGAGCTTCCTCCGCGTACACTGATAATTGGCGCGATAGCTGGCGTTGCCGTGCTTGGCTTTGTCTATCTCGTCTATGCGCGACTCGCCGGGCAGCAGGGGCACGGCAGCTTCCCGCCGCCCGTGGTCGAGGTTGTCGATGCGACGATGGAGCCCGTTACTGTAAAAGTGGCGGCTCTCGGCACGCTGCAGGCGGATCAGGCGATCACGATCACGCCGGAAATCACAGGCATAGTCACGAGCATCGATTTCACCGACGGTCAGCGGATGGAAGCGGGCGACCTGGTCATCACGATCGACGACAAGGACCTGACGGCGCGCCTGATGCAGGCGGAGGCACGTCTCACGCTTACCCGCGCCAATTATCAGCGCGCCGAACAACTGGTGAAGCAGGGCTCGGGCACCGCGCGCGCGCGCGACGAGGCGCTGAACGATTTCAAATCGGCGGAAGCCGAGGTTGCGGCCGCGAAGTCTGCACTCGACAAGGCAACGATCACGGCGCCCTTTCCCGGGATCATTGGATTGCGGCAGGTCAGCCTCGGACAGTATCTGACGGCAGGGCAGCCCATCGCGACGCTCGCGGATGTGGACAATCTTCGGATCGACTTCAGCGTGTCGGAGGTATTCCTCACCCAGATCCGCAAGGGTCAGGAGGTGCATGTGGTGTTCGATGCGAATCCGGGCAAGGCCTACAAAGGGGTCATCAGCGCTGTCGATCCGGTCGTGAGTACCGAGGGCCGCGCCCTCAGCGCGCGCGCATTGTTGGCGAACGAGGACGGAACGCTGCGCCCCGGTCTTTTCGGCCGGGTGGAGATCGTGACCGAGACGCGAACATCGATCGTCCTGCCGGAGGCGGCCATCGTGACGTCGCCGACGGGCGCGAAAGCGGTGTTCGTCGTCGTGGAAGGCCACGCCAAAATGAAGGAAATCGGAACCGGCGAGCGCCTGCCGGGCAAGGTCGAGATCGTATCCGGCCTGGAAGCGGGCGAGACGGTCATCGTTGCCGGTCAGCTCAAGGTGCGGGACGGCGCACCCGTCGAGCCGGTGCCGTCGCCGCAGGCGGGGGACGCCGGTGCTGCTGAAGCCGCTGCCGGGGGCGAATAGAGAGCGAAGGGGAAAGCGGGCGCCATGAATATTTCAGAGCTTTTCATTCGCCGCCCGGTCTTCGCGACCGTGGTCAGTCTGATCCTGATGCTTCTCGGGCTGGTCTCTTACGACCGGCTCTCGGTGCGCGAGTATCCGGCGATCGACGAACCCGTCGTTACGGTTACGACTGTCTATCGCGGGGCGAGCGCCTCCGTCGTCGAACGGGAGGTGACGCAGCCGCTTGAAGATTCGATGGCCGGTATCGAGGGTATCGAGGTTCTCTCTTCCGCGAGCCGCCCGGAAGAGAGCCAGGTGACGGCACGGTTCACGCTCGAGACGGACCCCGACGTGGCGGCGAGCGACGTGCGTGACCGCGTGGGACGCGCGCGCGGACTGCTGCCGGACGATGTCGATGAGCCGATCATCGCGAAGGTGGAAGCCGACGCGCAGCCGATCATGTATATCGCTTTCAAGAGCGACCGCATGTCGGCGCTGGAAATCACCGATTATCTCGATCGTATCGTGACGGACCGGCTGCAGAACCAGCCCGGTGTTGCACAGGTGAGCATTTTCGGCGGCCGCGAATATTCCATGCGGATATGGATCGACCGCCTGCGTCTTGCCGCCTACAACCTTACGGTGCAGGACGTCGAGAATGCGATCCGCGCCCAGAATGCGGAAATTCCATCGGGACGCATCGAAAGCCTCGACCGCGAGTTCACGGTGCTGGCGAAAACGGCCCTGCAGACGCCGGAAGAGTTCGAGAACATCATCGTCAAGCAGGCTGGCGGGTTTCAGGTTCGGCTGGCGCAGGTTGCGCGCGTCGAGGTGGCCGCTGCCAACATAAGGCGATCCGCGACCTACAACGGAGAGACCTCGATTTCGCTCGGTGTCGTGAAGCAGGCAACGGCGAACCCGCTGGAAGTGGCGGCAGGCGTGCGCCGGGCGCTTGAAGATCTGGCGCCGACGCTGCCGGTCGGCATGTCCTCCGCGGTCGGCTACGACACGTCGATCTTCATCGCGGAATCCATTTCATCGGTTTACGAGACGATCGGCGAGGCGATCGTACTGGTCGTGCTCGTTATCTTCGTGTTCCTGCGGACGCTGCGGGCCTCCTTCATTCCGGTCGTCACGATCCCGATTTCGCTGATTACCAGCTTCGCGATCATGCTGATGCTTGGTTTCAGCATCAACACGCTGACGCTGCTGGCGATGGTGCTTGCCATCGGCCTCGTGGTCGACGACGCCATCGTGATGCTGGAAAACATATACCGGCATATCGAAGAGGGGATGACGCCGTTCGATGCCGCCATCGCGGGCTCGAAGGAAATCACTTTCGCGGTCATCGCGATGACGCTGACACTTGCGGCGGTCTACGCGCCTGTCGGTTTCGCCGAAGGCAGGACGGGCAAGCTCTTCCTCGAATTCGCGCTTACCCTTGCAGGCACCGTCGTCGTTTCCGGTTTCGTCGCTCTGACGCTGACGCCGATGCTCTGTTCCAAGCTGCTCCGGCATGAGGTGAACGAGGGCAGAATTCAGCGCTGGCTGAGCACTCAGCTCGACAAGATCGATGCAGGCTACAAGCGGATGCTCGGGCGTGCGCTCGCCATGAACCGCGTCATTGTCGGCATTGCTGCCGCCGTTGCCCTTTCCTGTGTCGGGCTCTTCTTTCTGCTGCAGCAGGAGCTGGCGCCTGTCGAGGATCGCGGTACGCTGCTCGTCGTCGGGCAGGCACCGCAGGGAGCGACGCTCGAATTCTCCGCGCGCTATGCGAAGCAGATCGAAAGTATCTATATCGATATTCCGGAAGTCGCGGGCTATCTCGTCGTCTCTGGCTTTCCGCAAATCACCGACCTCGTGTCGTTCTCGCGTCTGGTGCATTGGAGCGAACGCTCGCGCACGCAACAGGAAATCGTCAACGAGATCCAGCCGAAGCTTGCGCGCATCCCCGGCATTCTCGCCTTCGGGGTCAACCCGCCGTCACTCGGCCAGAGCGGCCGTTCGCAGCCTGTCGAATATGTGATTCAGGCGTCGGGTACTTATGAAGAACTCGATCACTATGTCGAACTGATGATGAACGAGGTCCGGAATAATCCGGGCTTCGTCAATCCGGATTCGAACCTGAAGCTGCAAAAGCCCCAGCTCGATATTCAGGTCAACAGGAGCAAGGTGGTCGATGCGGGCATCGACGTTTCGACCGTCGGCCGGACGCTCGAAACGCTGCTCGGCGGCCGTCAGATCACCCGCTACGAACAAGGCGGCCAGCAGTACGATGTGATCGTGCAGGTGGGAGATGAGGAGCGGCGCACGCCCGGCGATATCAGCAATATTTATGTGCGTGGCGGGGGCGGCGAGATGGTGCAGCTTTCCAATCTTCTGACCGTGAACGAAAGCGTTGCACCCAATTCGCTCAACCGTTTCAACCAGCTTCGTGCCGCCACGATTTCGGCCAATCTGGCGCCGGGCTATTCCATGGGGCAGGCGCTGAATTTTCTCGACGATGCCGCGGCGCGGCTTCTCCCGTCCAATGCGCAGACCGATGTGGACGGCCAGCTTCGCGAATTCGTGAAATCCTCCGGCGCCATCGCCGTTACGTTCGTTCTGGCGCTGCTCTTCATCTATCTGGTGCTGGCGGCGCAGTTCGAAAGCTTTGTCGATCCGTTGATCATTCTGGTCAGCGTGCCGCTGTCGCTTGCCGGCGCCCTGCTGCTGCTGTTCCTCACCAACACCACGCTCAATATCTACAGTCAGGTCGGTCTCATCACGCTGGTCGGGCTCATCAGCAAGCACGGCATTCTCATCGTGGAATTCTCGAACCAGCTGCGGGCGAAAGGTCATTCGGTTTACGAGGCTGTCGTGGAAGCGGCGGGGCTTCGGCTTCGGCCCATTCTGATGACGACGGGCGCGATGGTGCTGGGCGCTCTCCCGCTGGCTCTAGCGAGCGGGGCCGGCGCGGAAAGCCGCCGTTCCATCGGTCTCGTGATTGTTGGCGGCATCAGCTTCGGCACCTTGCTGACGCTCTTCGTGGTGCCGACGGTCTATCTTCTGATCGCCGGCGCGCGGGAGCGGCGGGTCGCGGCCAAGGCTGCCCGCGTGTCGCATGCGCCGGCCGAGTGACGTCGGAGGCCTGGATCAGAAGAAGCGGGCGATGCCGATCTGCACGTAGTCGTCGTCGGCTACGCTGTAGACCGGATCGCGTGGCGGCACGTGACTGAAAGCATAGGCTTCGATGGAGAGGCGATAATCCTCCGCGATGCGGCGTTCGCCGCGAAAGCGGAATCCGAGGGCTCCCGTTTCCGTATCGACGGCGATGCCGCCAAGCATGCTTGTCGAGGCGGTGTCATTCGCACCCCAGCGCAGGGCGAAGAATGCATCGTTCTGATAGGGATTTCGCTGGTTCATGCCGCGGCTGTCGTAGCTGTACTCGACTACGGTACCCAGGTCTCCTTCGCTGCCGAAGGCGCCGTAGAACGTGTATTCGATGCCACCGGTCGCGGCAGCATAGTTGTCGCCAAGTTCGCGACGCCCGAAGCCTTCGAGCTTGTAGAGCCATGCGCCGACCGTCGCCTGAAGGTCGAGCGAGGCCTGTTTCATTTGCGGGTAGAACGGCGCCAGCACGAGATTGCCGCCGCCGTTTAGCGCGGGCTGCAAAATCGGATCGCGCGCCGTTCCCTGGAAGTAACCGAGCCCCAGGTCGATTGCACCGAGCGTATTGCTGTAGCGGCCGGCAAAATCCGTGTGCCGGTCCCCGGCGCTGCTTTCGTATGTTGCGAGGTGGGTGTCGACGGGGATATCCGTCGCCGGCCGGCCGCTCCTTCCCGGGAAGGTTCGTTCGCGGAAATAGGGAAGCAGGAACGCATCGAACGTGCCGAAGTCCTGCACGGTCCGGATGCGCAGCATCGGCTGTCCGAGCTTCACTTCCTGTTTGATGGGATCTTCAAGAAGGTCCGTCTGGTTCACCACATCGACGAGATGCACCGCTTCGGTGACGCCCCAGAAGACCTTGTCGATGCCGAGGCGGAATTCCCACTTGCCGGCATAGAGCGCGTAGCGCGCCTCGCGAATGTCCCAATGGCTGCGGCGGCTATCGCGCTGATCGAGACGCGCGAAGGGTGTGAAGACGAAGGACTGGTCGTCATTGTCCCAGAGATATTTGGCGGTGGCCTCACCTGAAATGGAGAGCGTCGTATCGCGCTGATCCCGGCTCGAGGGGCTTTCCGAAAAGACGCGCAGTTCCGGTTCGATCGAACCGCGCAACTCGAAATCGCCGGCGCGGACCGCGCCGGGCACGGTCAGGACCGACGAAATGAAAAGAAACAGAGCTCTGCGCCCCGCTATTGAACTCGCGCCCGCCACCGCACCAAACCCTGCAACGCAACCGAAGCAACTATTCTACGTAACCTGTCTTAACCTTCCGCGAACGCGCGGCCGCCCTCAGCGCGCTCTTTCGAGGCTCGCCGTCGAGAAGTCACTCTCCGTTAACCCTGTTTTGAATTCGTAGCTCTCCCAGACGAGTTTCGTCTTCTTGCCCGTTTCGTGGTTTGCCATTTCGAGGTCGAGCGGACGCCAGATACCGTGGAGATAGCTTTTGTATTCGCCGAAATCGAGCGTCTTGAGCAGGCTTCCCTTCCGGTCGTAGTAGTCCGTCTTGCGCAAAAGGTAGTCGGTGGTGTCGATCCACACGGTCTGGCGCGTGTAGCCCGAGCCTTCATAGGTCGGCACGCGATCGACGACATGACAGGTCAGCGTTCCGCAGGGTTCATCGCGCAGCCACCGGTAAGTGAACTTGCCGACCTCCTGCGCCGCAAGATCCTCGAAGGCGAACTCGCTGCCGACGAAAGGTCCGGACTTGTTGGCCGACGAAATGCGCTTCACGCGCTTCACGGCGGGCAGGTAGAGCCACTGGTCGTCGGGCGCCGTCACATGGGCATAGGTCAGCAGCGCCGTGCCCTCGATGTCGCGCGGCTTGTCGAAGATCATCAGGCTCCAGTCGCCTTCGTTTGCCGTCGTCACCTCCAGCATCATCAGGCGCAGCTCGCGCTCGCTCGTGTCGCCCGCCGCATTGGTGAGGACCATCTTCAGCTTCGCTTTCGCGTCGCCCCAGCCCTTGTCGCGGGCATCCATTTCCTCGGCGATGGCGAGCCCGCGCGCGGCCGCGTCGCTCTCCGGCGGCAGGGTTGCCTCGGCCATCGCTGATGGGCTTCGCATCAGCACCAGCGCGGCCAAAACAAGCATGAACTTTTGTATGAGTTTCGACGATCCGGTCACGTTTTCCCCCCCGTCCGTTCCGATTCATGGGGATGATGCCCGCACGGGTCGGCGGTTCCAAGGGAAAATCTTGCTTTCAACCCGGCTTCTGCAAGGACGCCCGGGGCTAGAAAGGCCGGTCGCCGTTTACGGTTACGCGTTCCATGTGTCGGCGATGACCGTGATAGTCGTTCAGGGCGAAGTGCTGCGCGGCCCGGTTGTCCCAGAAGGCGAGGGCGTTCGCCGTCCAGCGGAAGCGGCAGGTGAAGGGCTCCTGTGTGCAATGCTCGAACAGGAAGTTCAGAAGCGGCCGGCTCTCGCGCTTCGTCCAGCCGGCGAATTTCTCGGTAAAGGCCGGGTTCACGTAGAGCGCCTTTCGGCCGGTTTCGGGATGCGTGCGCACCACGGGATGCTCATAGGACGGCGTGTCGTCGCCTGCCCTTGTCACGTCCATGGATTTCCGCGCCTGCGCGGAGGCGCCGCGCTCGCTGTATTCTCCCTTCGCCGTATGCACGGCCTTCAGGCCTTCGAGCGTCGCCTTCATGCCGTCCGACAATGTCTCATAGGCGAGATACTGGTTCGCCCACAATGTGTCTCCGCCATAGGGCGGCACTTCCTTCGCATAGAGGATCGAGCCGAGCGCGGGCTCTTCCAGAAACGACATGTCGGAATGCCAACCGCCACCGAAATTAATACGATCCTCCGGCTCTTTCACGATCCGCATGATTTCCGGGTGGCCCTCCATTCCCTTCACATAGGGATGGATGTTGAGCGTGCCGAAGCGCCGGCCGAAAGCCTTGTGCTGTTCATGGCTGAGGTGCTGGTCGCGAAAGAAGATCACGACATGATCGAGAAAAGCCTGATGGATATCGTCGAAAGTCTCGTTGGAAAGATCCTTCGACAGATCCACGCCCTCGATTTCGGCGCCGAGCGCGCCGGAAATCGGTTTCACCTGGATTGTCTTGTATCCCATAAGACGTTCCTTCCTTCGGTCAGGCGGTCGCCTTCTGAAAGGCCGGGCGTTCGCTCAGGCGCCCGAAATAGGCGCTGACATTCGGGTGAGCCGGAGTCAGCAGCCCGAACAGCTTGCAGAGAAGCAGCGCGTAGCCGAGCATGATGTCGGCGGCGGAAAACTCGGACCCGCATACATAGTTCTTGCCGGTCAGTTCCTTCTCCAGCACGTCCAGCATCTTCTTTGCATTCTGCTGTCCCTCCTGCGCGACCTGCGGAATGCGGTCGGCTTCGGGGCGGATAAATGCGTGTTGCGCGATGTTGCCGAGCGGACCCATGAAGGTGGCTTCGGCGAAATGGAACCAGTGCAGGAACTTCGCGTGTTCGGGTGTGCCGTGCTTCGGTTCCAGCCGGCCCTTGCCGTATTTGGCGAGGAGGTATTGCGTGATCGCGCCGGACTCGTTCAGGATCAGTCCGTCTTCGTCCACGGCGGGTACCTTGCCGAGCGGATGGATCGCGAGATAGGCCTCCGATTGCAGATCCGCCGGCGCGAAGTTGAGCGTCTGCAGTTCATAGGGAATGCCCAATTCCTCGCAAAGCCAGACGATGCGGACGGAGCGCGTGTTTTTCGCGTGGTAAATCTTGAGCATGATATCTCCCTGGCGGCGTCTCTTCGGACGCCTTTGTCTTCGCTGCGGCCAGTCTAGCGGAACGTCCGCCCGCCCGTGAAGAGCCGTACCCGAGAAATCATTCCAGTGCGCCGACCAGGGAGGCGCGCTGGGACATCTCGATCCAGTTGCCGTCGGGGTCGCGGACGAAGGAGATGCGCGCCACCTTGCCCAGCGTTCGCGGCGCGCGGCCTTCCGTGCCGCCGCGTGCGAGGATGGCGGCATGTTCCTCGTCCACGTTTCTTATCTGAATGGTGATATAGCGAAAGCCGGGGCCTTCGAAGACCGCATCGCCGCTTGCGTCCGGCGTCTCGTCGAACAGGATCACGCTGTCGCCGCATATGAAGCTGTCGCCACCCCGTTCCGGCACGTCGGGCAAACCGAGCGCCACCGCGTAGAAGCGGCGATGCGCGACGGCATCGCGGACGCCGAGGCGAATGCCGATCCGTTCGATGCCGTGGGCGCCGGGTGGCACCAGTGTCACGAGATTGCCGTCGGGGTCGGTCAGCCGTTTGGGCCCGAGCAATCCTTCGCGCGCGATCAGCAATTCCCGGTAGCCGGAAGGCGATGCGTCGGGCAGCGCGTTGCGCGCGTGGTTGATTTTCAGCACTGACCCCAGAAGGTCGTGGCGATGCTGCTGCAGGCCGCCGCCAAGCGGCAGAAGATGGTCGAAGGGCAGACCGACTTCGTTCTGCCAGAAGTCGAGCATCGGCTCGAGATTGGTGGTGAAGAGGCCGACATCGATGCGCGGTTTCGCGAGGTCCATGCCGGCCTCTCCTTTGTTCAGGGTGCTTCGTTCGAGAAGACGATGGTGCCCGATGCCGCGAACATGCCGCCGACGCCATGCGCGATGGAGATCTTCGCACCCGGCACTTGTGCCGGCGCGATGCCCCGCATCTGGCGCACGCTCTCCTGCAAGGCATACATGCCGTACATGCCTGAATGCATGTAGGAGAGACCGCCGCCATTGGTGTTGAGCGGCAGCTTGCCGCCGGGCCTCGTATTGCCTTCGCGGATGAAGGCCGCACCTTCGCCTCGCTCGCAGAAGCCCAGGTCTTCGAGCCCGTAGATCGGCAGATGGGCGAAGGCATCGTAGATCATCAGATGATCGACATCGCTGTGTTTGATGCCCGCTTCATCGAATGCCTTCTTGCCGGAAACGCGGAAGGCCTTCGATGTCGTGAAGTCTTCCATCTGGCTGATCATCGGTGTTTCGCAGCTTTCGCCCGTACCGAGAATGTAGACGGGCTTTTGCGGAAAATCCTTCGCGCGATCGGCGCTTGTCAGAATCAGCGCGCCGCCGCCATCCGTTACCAGGCAGCACATCAGCAGCCGGAACGGCCAGGCGATCATCTTCGAGTTCAGCACATCCTCGACCGTGATCGGGTCGCGGAAGGAAGCGCGCGGGTTCATGGCCGCCCATTCGCGTTGCACCACGGCAACATGAGCCACGTCTTCTTCCGTCACGCCATATTGCTTCATGTAACGAAGGGCCGGAATAGTGAACATGGTCGGCGGATTGGTGATGCCGTAGGGCACTTCGAACTGACCCTGCTGGCTCGCCGGGTCGCGGCTGAAGCGGCGCGCGCCCACGCGCGAGCGGCCGCTCTCCGCATGCGTGATGAGCACCGTGTTGCACAGGCCTTCGTTGATCGCGGCCGCCGCATGGCGGACATGCAGCATGAAGGAACAGCCGCCCACGCTGGTGCCGTCCACCCATGTCGGCGTGATGCCGAGGTAATGCGCGATTTCGACCGGGCTGTCGCCCGCCGTCGCCACGCCGTCGATATCCTTTGCGGTCAGCCCTGCATCCCGCATCGCGTTCAATGCCGCATCTGCATGCAACATCAATTGCGACATGTCCGGAATCTTGCCCATCTCCGTCGTTTCGGCGGCGCCGACGACGGCTACTGATTTCTGCTTCATGGCCTCAACCCTTCGCCGGTTTGAATTTCGGCAGGCTGATTTCCTCGCTTGCCTTCTCGAAGGTGACTTCGAGCGCCATGTCGAGTTGCAGCGCTTCCGGCGTTTGCGGGCAGTCCACGATGTTGGTCATCATGCGCGGGCCTTCGGCGAGTTCGACCACCGCGATCGAATGCGGCTCCGTGCCGAAATCGGGTCTCGGGCGATGGTTGATGACGTAGCTGTAAAGTGTCGCCTTGCCGCTCGCCTTGTAGATTTCCACATCGCGCGAGCCGCAGGCGGGGCAGAAGGGACGTGGCGGAAAATAGCTCTGCTTGCAGGCCGTGCAGCGCTGCAGTTTCAGTTCGCCTTGCCTGCAGCCTTCCCAGAAATGTCTGGTTTCGGGCGTGGGCAAGGGCAGCGGGCGATTATATTCCGCCATCGGTGTCTCCCTGTTTCTCATTGCCTTTGTTCTGTTGGCGGGGAGGATAGCCGGGCGGCGGGCTTTGGCAAGTTGGCGGAATTCCGCGATTCTGCCTCGTTGATTTCAGGCCTCCGCGCCCTTATGTTTCAAAATGAAACATCGTGCGGGAAGCGTTTATGACCCTGCGTCTTTTCATTCTGGCGGGCCTTGTGGCGGCGGGTTTTTCAGTTCCGGCGCTCGCCGGCGAGTTGCGCTCGGTCGATCCCTGGGCGCCGGATGAGCTGGCAGGCGCCGAGCCCCATGCGGACAATATCCGCTGGATCGACCCTTGGGCGGGCGATGAGGCACCGAGAGATGCCGCCGATTTGACCGGCTCTATCGATACGGCGGGCTTCACGGGCGGCGTCGGTGCGACGAGGACGGTGGTCTTCGTGTCCAACGGCTTCTATTTCAATCCGTCGCTCCCCGCCGGTCAGGCCGCCATGACGGGCGACCGCGCGCGGCCCGTGCATCCTCTCGGCCGCCCGCGCTTCTGAGCCTCATTCGAAGCCATGAAATGTCGCGAAGCTGGCCACGGGCTCGCGTTCGGCGACGAGTGTATTCACCGGTGAGGTCTCGTCCGCATAGCCGAGCGACATACCGCAGACGATGTATTCGTCGTCCGGCACATTCAGCACGCGCCGCGTCACCGTCCAGAAATTGTTCCACGCGCCTTGCGAGCAGGTGTCCAGCCCGCGCGATTTCGCCGCCAGCATGATCGACTGCATGAAAATCCCGATATCGAGGAAGCTCATCGCATCGAGGTCCTTG
This sequence comes from Parvibaculum sp., assembly GCF_030694575.1. Taxonomy (GTDB): domain Bacteria; phylum Pseudomonadota; class Alphaproteobacteria; order Parvibaculales; family Parvibaculaceae; genus Parvibaculum. The sequence goes on along the minus strand of NZ_JAUYUS010000009.1, from coordinate 41,803 downwards.
TCGATCGTGAAGATCAGGCCGACAGGCGCGTCGAAGAACTGATAGTTGCGGCCCCATTGGCGCCAGTTCGCGGCCTGATCGCCCTTGGGGATGCCTAGCAGCCCGTACATCTCCTTGCCGAGCGTGCGCATGCGCGTGGTGTAGGGTTCCTTGCGCTTCGAGGTGCGTGGAAATTCGGCGGCGGCATCGGCGGGCTTCGTGTCGCGATGCGCGAGAACTTCGGCTTCCAGCCGCCTGCGGACCTCGCCCGTCACGACATGCACCTTCCATGGCTGGATATTCGTGCCCGACGGCGAGTGCCGTGCAAGTTCGAGAATTTCGTTCACCAACGAGAGCGGTACGGGATCGGGTTTGAACGCGCGAACGGATTTCCGCGCCTTGAGCGCTTCGTCGAGGTCCATGGAAAGGTCTCCGGCAAGATGATTTCTTTGCCGGGAGTGGTAGCACACGGGCTTGCCGGTTGCGACGGGACTGTTATATTGACATTATAAATGTCATAATAATCCGGCCGCAGAAAGCCCTTATGCCCGAACAGCCGATCATCGTGCATGGCCTCAGCCTTTCCTATTTCACGGGCAAGATGGAAGCCTATCTGCGCGCCAAGGGCATTCCCTATCGTTTCGCGGAAATGGACATGGCGTCTTTCCGCCGCACGGCGCGGGCGACCGGCATCGCCCAGATGCCGCAACTTGAAATGCCCGATGGCACCTGGCTCACCGATACGACGCGGATCATCCGGCATTTCGAAAGCATGGGAGCGGAGCCCGCCTTGTCGCCGCGCGACCCCGCCACGCATTTCATCAGTCTTCTGCTCGAGGACTATGGCGATGAGTGGCTGTGGCGGCCGGCGCTCTACTACCGCTGGCATTTTCCCGACGACATGACGCTGATGAGCGCCGCCATTGCCCGCACCATGATGCGCGACCTGAAGCTGCCGTTCTGGCTCAGGCGGAGATTGATCCTGCGGCGCCAGCGTCGCGTCTATCTCTCGCAGGATGGCGTGACCAAGGAAACGGCACCGCAGATCGAAGCGCTTTATCTCGAAACGCTCGATGCGCTTGAGGCTGTTTTCGTGCTGCGCCCCTTTCTCATGGGCCAGCGTCCGGTGGAAGCGGATTTCGGTTTCTTCGGATCCATGTTCCGCCACTTTGCAAGCGATCCGACGCCCGCCGCCATCATGCGCACCCGCGCGCCGCATGTGCTTGCCTGGGTGGCGCGGATGTGGGCGCTGACGCCGGTGGATTTCGCGGGCGCGCCTTTGCCCGCTGCCGTTCCCGCCGATCTGGCGCCCATCCTCAGGGAAGCATGCGCCGCCTACCTTCCTTATCTGGCGGCGAACGATGAAGCATTGAAGCGCGGCGACCGTCATGTCTCCTATGCGGTTGAGGGGGTGGGTTGGCGAGTGCCGGTCAGTCCCTACCGTGCCCATTGTCTCGCAGCACTACGCGATGCATATGCCGCACTCGGCCCCGAAGCCCGTTCGCGGGTTGACGCGGCGCTGGGGGGACCACAGGAGATTCTGAATGCGCCGGCCGTATATACGGCGTCGATGCCGGCGGCGCCGGCGAAACCGGTCGACCGGCAATGGCGGGCCGCAAGAGGATGAGAAGCATGGGGATGAACATCTTTAATAGCTCGAAGCTGGCGGCGGTCCTGCTGCCGTTCATCGTTCTCTCCGCCCAGGCGCAGGAAGTGCGGCCCAACATTGTGCTGATCCTTGCGGACGATGTCGGCTTCAGCGATTTTGGCGCTTACGGCAGCGAGATCGCGACGCCGAATATCGATGCGCTGGCGGCATCCGGCACGTTGTTCTCGAACTTTCACGCCTCGCCCATCTGTGCGCCGTCGCGCGCCATGCTGATGACCGGCGTCGACAGTCATCTCGCGGGGATCGGCAACCTGCCCGAATCCGCGCCGCTCGAGCATCGCGGAAAGCCCGGCTATCTCGGCCGCCTCTCGGACGACGTCGTCACGGTTGCGAGCCTGCTCCAGCAAGCGGGATACGACACCTACATGACCGGCAAGTGGCATCTCGGCCATGACGAGAAGTCGCTGCCTTCCGCGCGCGGCTTCGACCGCTCCTTCGTGCTCGATGCATCCGGTGCCGACAATTGGGAAAAGAAGACCTATCTGCCGATCTACGACGATGCCGACTGGTTCGAGGACGGCAAGCCCACGGGCCTGCCGGACGATTTCTATTCCTCGAAATTCTTCGTCGACAAGACCATCGACTATATCGAGAGCGGCAAGAAGGACGGCAATCCCTTCTTCTCCTATATCGCCTTTCAGGCGGTTCATATTCCGGTGCAGGCGCCTCGCGAGTTCATCGAGAAGTATGACGGCGTCTATGCCGATGGCTGGGACGCGCTTCGAGAGTCGCGCTTCCGCGCCGCAATCGAGCGCGGGCTGATCGCCGCCGATGCCGAGCTCGGGCCCATGCCGCGCGGCCTCGTCGAATGGGAAGGCCTTACCGAGAAGGAAAAGCAGTTCCGTGCCAAGAGCATGGCCGTCAATGCCGCCATGCTCGAAGCGATGGATTTCCATATAGGTCGCCTTGTCGCCTATCTGAAGGAAACGGGCCAGTTCGAAAACACCGTCTTCATCGTGATGTCGGATAACGGTCCGGAGCCGGGCGATCCCACCGCCACTTTCGGTTTCAATCAGTGGCTCTGGTCGGTCGGCTACAGCCGCGACATCGAAACCTTGGGCGAGAAAGGTTCCTACGCCTTCATCGGCCCGGAATTCGCGAGCGCGGCCGCCTCGCCCGGTGCCTTCTTCAAGCTTCATGCGGGCGAGGGCGGTCTTCGCGTGCCGCTCATCCTGTCGGGCGCCCATGTCACGCGCGAGGGCACGACAGGTGCTTTCAGCTTCATCAAGGACATCGCACCTACCATTCTCGATATGGCGGGCGCCGCCCAGGCGGGCGGTTCCGCGCAGCCGATGACGGGCCGCTCCCTTCTGCCGCTCATTCGCGGCGAGGCGGACAGGGTCTATGCCGAGACGGATTCCGTCGGCATCGAGGCGGCGGGAAATGCGGCGCTCTTCCGCGGCGACTACAAGCTCGTCCGCAACATGCCGCCGCTCGGCGACGCCAAATGGTATCTCTACGATCTCGCGCGCGATCCCGGCGAGACGAACGACCTGTCCGCCGCGCAGCCCGAGCTCTTCGCCACGATGATGGCGGAATATGAAGCTTATGCCGCCCGCGTCGGCGTACTGGAAGTGCCGGAAGGCTACGACCAGATGGCGCAGCTCACCACCAATCGCATCCACGATCAGTTGAGGGAGAAGTGGCCGGCTCTCGTGGCTCTCGTTCTTGTGCTCGGCGGTCTCGTCTGGGCGGGCTTCGCGTTCGGCCCGCGCCTCTGGCGCCGCCTCCGTTCCTAGAGCCCCAGCACGGCCTTCGCCATGATGTTGCGCTGGATTTCGTTGGTGCCCGCATAGATCGAGCCTGCGCGGTCGTTGAGATACTTCGCCGTTACCGGCCAGGAATAATCGGGACCGACAGGCGTTTCGTTCGGCGTGACGGCCGGCGCGCCGGGCACGGGGCCTCCGGGTGCCGTCGCATGCGGCTGGAAGGGTAGGGCGTAGTAGGCCACGGCTTCCAACGCCAGTTCCGTCACGCGCTGGCTGATCTCCGTGCCGCGCGTTTTCAGCAGCGAGCTTTCGGCGCCCGGAGCCTCGCCATGGCTGAGCGCCGACATGATGCGGTGTTCGGTATATTCGAGGCTCGTGATCTCGACCGAGGTTTCGGCGAGCTTGGCGGCGAAGTTCGCATCGTCGATCAGGCGCCCGCCGCCATTGCCGCCTTCCTGCCGGGCCATCCGGGCGATGCGGTCGAGCCGCGTGTGCAGTCCCGGCGCATAGGCATGGCCGCCGCGTTCGAACTGCATCAGGTATTTCGCCACCGTCCAGCCGTCGCCCACCTTGCCCACGACATTCCGTTTCGGCACGCGCACATCGGTGAAGAATATCTGGTTCTGGATGTGCTCGCCCGACAGCATCACCAGCGGTTCGACCTTCACGCCCGGCGTCGCCATGTCGATCAGGATGAAGGTGATGCCGCGCTGGGGAATATCCTCTTTCGAGGTGCGCACCAGATTGAAAATCCGGTTCGCGTAATTCGCATGCGTCGTCCAGATTTTCTGGCCGTTGCAGACGAAGTCGTCGCCGTCCGGTACGGCGCTCATCTGCAGGCTGGCGAGATCGGAGCCGGAGCCCGGTTCGGAATAGCCCTGGCACCAGAAGTCTTCGCCGGAAAGAATGCGCGGCAGGTAAAAGGCTTTCTGCTCCGGCGTGCCATAGCCGATCAGCACCGGCCCGCACATGCCGAGACCCATGGGCGAGAGCGAGGGCGCCCCGGCGGCGGCAAGTTCGCTCGAGAAAATGTAATGCTGGATCACCGACCAGTCGCAGCCGCCATATTCAACGGGCCAGGCGGGCGCGACCCAGCCTTGCTCGTAAAGCGCCTTGTGCCAGGCCATGGTCGTGTCGTAGTCGGCATAGACGCTGGTCATGCGCTTTCCCGTCGCGCGCAGCTCCGGCGTCAGTTTCTCATCGAGAAAGCTTCGTACCTCGTCGCGAAAGGCCCCATCGGCCGCGCTGAACCCCAGTTCCATGGCTTCCTCCCGGTATTTCTCGAATGCTTTTGCGGGAGAGTAGGCGTCGCCCCGGCAAGCCCTGTCAAATCTGCGGGATTTCCCGGGCTTTTCGCTAGGTCACCGAGGCGGCGGATTTTGCTGCCGGGCTGGAAAGGTTCTCTCGTTTGACGTAAAGGAAGGGCGGTCCCCGCAAGAGGGACGTTTGTCGGGGAGGCGCTCCACCAGATGTCGGCAGAGGAAGAAACCACAACGGCCGCAGCCGCCGCGCCGGCCGGGACAACGCCGCCTCTGCACGATCCTCATCGGCAGACCACGCCGCAGGAGCGCAAGCGCGCCTTCTTCATTCTCTTCGTCTGCCTGCTCTCGGTCGGCATGGGCCAAACCCTCGTCTTCGCCGTCCTGCCGCCCATCGCCGCCGATCTCGGCATGTCCGAGTTCGAAACGACGATGATCTTTTCGCTCTCGGCCGCGCTCTGGGTGCTCACCAGCACGTTCTGGGGCCGTCGCAGCGACGTCATGGGCCGCAAGCCCGTCATCCTGATCGGCGTCTTCGGCTTCGCCTTCTCGACGTCGCTTGTCGGCTTCGTGCTGCTGGCGGGTTATCAGCACTGGATTTCGATGGTGCTGATGTTTCCGCTGGTCATGGGGGCGCGCGCGATCTTCGGCATTTTCGGTTCGGGCTCCATGCCGGCCTCGCAGGCCTATGTCGCCGACCGCACCACGCGCGCAGAGCGGGCCGGCAGCATCGCGCAGATCGGCGCCGCTTTCGGCCTCGGCACGGTCGTCGGGCCCGGCGTCGCCGCCGCCTTCGCGGAAATCCACATTCTCGCGCCGTTCTTTGCGGTCGGCGCGCTCGCCTTCGTCAGCGGCATCGCCATCTGGATTTTGCTGCCGGAGCGCACGCGGCCGAAAAAGATGCTTTCCGAGAAGCAGGAAAAGCAGGCGGCGCTCAAATGGACCGCGCCCAACGTCATGCCCTGGCTCGTCATCGGTGTCATTCTCAGCCTCAGCCAGTCGATCATGATGCAGCTCTTCGCCTTCTACCTGATGGCGGAGCTTTCCATGAAAGGCTCGGAGGCAACGCAGCTCGTCAGCGTCGGCATGATGGCGATGGCGATGGCGACGCTCGTGGCGCAACTCGGCCTCATCCAGCGGTTCGATCTGTCGGTGCCGTTCCTGCTGCGCTGGGGTGCCGCCACCATGATCGTCTCGTTCGCGATGCTGGTGTTTGGCGGTTCCTACGGCGTACTCGTCTCGGCGCTGGCGCTGGCCGGTCTCGGTTTCGGCTTCCTGCGCTCGGGCCTTTCCGCCGGTGCGTCGCTCTCCGTTTCACTGAAGGATCAGGGTGCGGTCGCCGGGCTCATCGGCTCCACGGCGGCGACCGGTCACATCCTCAATCCGGCGATCGGCATTCCGCTCTTCTACGTCCTGCATTCGGCGCCCTTCATTCTCGGTATCGCGCTGATGGTGATGATTCTCGCCTTCGCGATCTTCCATCCGGTGCTGAAGAACCTTCGCAGCAACGATATGGGTCTGATCGACGAGGAAGAGGAAGAGATCGGGCTCCACTAGGCGGCGGGATGACGGGTTCGCGTCAGCGAGGGCCCGTAGAAGACGACGATGGCGGCAACCGCGGCCCCGATGATCCAGATGAACCAGGCCGGGTCGTAGTGCGAGCCGTAATTCGGGAACAGGAAGAAGGCGACATTGCTCATCGTGTGAAAGAGTGCCGCGATGAAGACGCTCCTTCGGCCGTTGACATAAAACCATACGGTGACGACCCGCAGCAGCATCGTGACCCCGCAATGCCATGCAATCCATGCCGCGCCGTGCCCGGTCTGGAAATAGGGAATGAGGTGCCAGATCGTCCAGATGGCGCCGACAATGAGCGCGATCGTCAATGCGTTCCAGCGTTCGCGCATGCGGTCGAAGGCGAAGCCCTGCCAGCCGAGCTCCTCGCCGAGCGCGGCGGCGAAGAACATCACCAGAAAGACGGGGAGGACGACGAGCGGCAAATGCGGCTCGGGAAGCGGTGCGCCCCCGACATTCATCGCGAGCCAGGTGAGGAAAAGCGTGGCAGGCATGAAAAGCGCTGCGGCGGCAATCCAGCCCGGGTGTGGAATGCGACGAAAATCGAAGGACCTTCGGAGGAATTCCCGCGCGGCGCCGGCGCCGTCTTGCCGCCAGATCAGATAGAGAGCGGCGGCGGCCGGCGTGAAGGCCATCAGCGAGCTTGCCGGCAGCGCGATCGGGATCAGGTCGGAAAGATAGCCGGCAAAATGGCCTGCCACCCAGAACGGGACCGACAGGGCGAAGACCAGCGCGAAGAAAACGAGAAGAGAACGGGCGCGCGATCTGTCCATCGGCTTGTTCCTTTAAGGCAGCCGGAGGGCGGCGCCTCTTCCGTTCAATAGAAGCGGTTTCCCGTATGGCCGCCCATCAGCGTCACCAGATGCACCAGCATCACGACGGCGACGATGATACAGAGGAAGATCAGCGTCGTCGTGGGCAACAGTCGCACACGGCCGAATTCCGTCGGCCGTTTCTCAAGCCAGACCAGCACGCCCGCCGCCGCGGCGCTCATCGCCAGAACGGCCAGCGTGAGCGGGAGTGTCACTCCAAAGCGCCTTCCGCCTGCCATTGCGCCATTGTCGCGCCCACGGCGGTGGCGAAAGCCTGCGGCTGATCGAGCATGATGTGGTGCTGCGCGCCCGGCACGGTGAAGGCCGGTTTCTCGGGCGCGATGCGGCGCAGGAAGTCGAGCTTCTCCGGTTCATAGTCCTTGCTGTCGAGGCCGAACATGGTCGCGCCCCGGCAGGCGAGGTTCGTATAGATGTCGGCATGATCGTCGCCCATGCGCAGGCCGTTGAAGATCGAGTGGTCGAACTTCCAGGTCCAGCCGCTTTCCTCGAAGGTCCGCTTGCCGCGCGTTTCGCCCGCCGTCACTTGCCGCAGGCTCAAAGGGCCGATGTAATCGAGAATGAAGCCGTTGGCGCAGGGCTGCAGCGGCGCAAGGCGGAAGCGCGACTTCGCCTCCTCGAAACTCTTGTAGATTTTCGTCGGCCGCCGCTCCGGACCGTTCAGGAACCACTCATGAGCGTCGTTTGCCGGGCGCACGGTGAAGTCGCAGAGAATGAGGCCGCCCAGCTTTTCGCCGTAGCGGTGCGCGGCGATCAGCGACACGAAGCCGCCGAACGAATGACCGACGACGACCGGCTTCGGACCGAGGCCCGCCGACAGCGCCACTTCGCCGATCTCGCGCGCGAATGTTTCGCGCGTGTAGTCGATCCGCCAGTCGCTGTCGCCCATGCCGCCGAGGTCCATCGAGGCGACGTTGTAATGTTCGCCGAGCAGCGGCGCGATGAAGTGAAACCAGTGCGCATGCGCGCCGTTCCCGTGCACGAACAGGATGCCCGGGCGGCTGGGATCGCCATTGCCCCAGCGCAGGTAATGAATGCCGGTGCCGTCGACCGTCAGGCGCCGGCTCTCGCATGGCGCAGCCAAGGCGTTCCGGAACCATTGCGGCCGGTGCAGGATAATGTCTTCTTCGGGCAGCGTGGCGACGGCAGGCTCCGTCATCCAGTCGCCTGTCTCTGTCGTAATACTCATGCGGTTCGCTTTACAGAAAATCGTTTCGCTCAGGAGAGCGGCAAAAGGGCGCGCAGTAGAGCGCGGGGGGTAGTGGGCTTGCCGATGCGCGGGATCGCCGCGACCTGGCCGCGGAAGAGGTTGCCGTCGTCCGCATGGGCAGTTGCGAAGACGACGCGGATGCCGCGCCGCTGAAGGTCGAGCGCGAGATCGAAAGAATATAGCCCGTCGAGATCGACATCGAGCACCGCCATGTCGGGCGTGCCGTCGCTCATCAGTTCGGCGGCTTCCTCGAGCGTGCGGGCCGGTCCGACGATTTCCGCGCCCGCCGATTCCAGCGTCTGGGCGATTTCGAGGCCGACGAAGAACTCGTCCTCCACCACCAGCACCGTCTTGCCGGCAAGCGGCAGTCCGCCGCGCGGGCTCTCGCCGCCGCCGGTCGTGTCGCCGGAACTGCCATCGATGCCGCTCAGCCACCAGAGGACCTTCATGGTGAATGTGCGATGGCTTGTTTTCTCGACGATCATAGCTCGGCGCCTTCCTCGGAAACCGTCTCCGGTTGCCTGACTTGCAGTTTTGGCAGGGTGATGAACACGGATGTTCCGCCCGCCTCGTTCCTGTGCTTTTTGATCTCGCCGGCATACTGCCGCGAGAGATTCTCGATAATCATCGTGCCGAGGCCGCCCTGGCCCGGCCGTCCTTCGGACGCTTCCCCCATCCCGATGCCGTCATCGACGACGGCGAGTACCGGCACACCGTCCGGTCCCAGCGTGAATGAAGCGGTGATTTCACCGCTGCTCCGGCCATGGAAGGCGTGCTTGATGGCGTTTGATACTAGCTCACCCAGCACCACCGCAAGTGTTGTGGCGTCGCGCGAGGCCACAATCAGCGGATCGAAAGTGCTTCTTATGGTGATCGTCCCGTTTTCCAGCGTCGAATCGGCGAGATCGGAAACCACGGCTTCCAGCAATTCGTCGGCGCGCGTCGATTGAAGATCGGCGCCGAGGCGGAGCCTCCGCTGTGCCGTGCTGATCGTCTGGATGCGGCCGCGCGCTGTTTCGAGCGCCGAGCGCGCTTCTCCGTCCTCGACCTTCGTCTGCTGCATCCGCAGCAGCGACGACACCATGGCGAGATTGTTGCCGACGCGGTGCGTCACGTCGCGCAGCAGCAGTTCCACACGGCCGCGCTCGTATTCCGCGCGCTCGGCTTCCGCTTCCGCGAGGGCACGTGCCTTTTCGGCTTCGCGGGTCCGCTCCGCCACGCGTTTTTCCAGTTCCTCGTTGAGACGGGCGAGCTGGTCGCGCCGTTCCTTCATGGTCAGGAACTGGCGCCGCGCAAGCTGTATCGACAGCATGGCGAGGATGAACGAGGCGCTGAGTGCGCCGATAAGCGAGACGAAGAGCCAGGTATGCGAGCGTTTCGCTTTTTCCGCACGCGCGGCGAGAAGCGCGTTCTCCTCGGAGATGGCCTCGCTCGCCAGCCGGCGGGCCTCGTCCATCAGCGCCTTGCCGCGGTCGTTGCCGACGATGCGGATCGCGCCCTCGAAGTCCCCTTCGCGGGCCATCGCGATCGTGCCGTCGAGAATGGCGATGCGCTGCCTTACCGTGTCGTGGAGCGCCTCGACGCGCTTGTGCTGGCGGGGATTGTCGGCGACGCGCCCCTCAAGCGATGTCAGCGTTTGCTCGATTTCGAATCGGGCCTGGTTGTAGGGCTCCAGATACTTCGTCTCGCGCGTCAGCAGATAGCCGCGCTGGCCGGTTTCGGTGCCTTGCAGCAGATTGAGGACGGAGAGAAGCTCAGAGCGCACCTCGATCGTGCGGGCAACGGCGTCGGTATTTGTCCGCGCCCGGTCGGCCAGCATCAGGGCCGCCACGGCGGCGCCGAACAGCAGCAGGAACGAGACCGCCATCAGCGCGGCGTTCGTCCGGCGCATGTCTTCGGTGCCGGCGCGGTCGATGCCGAAAATACGCGTCGTCAGACCCAGCCCGGTCATCTCCGATTAGCCCCCGCCACTGCGACAAGGAAATGCAGATTTTGACATAGGATATTCCGCCCTTTTTGGAAAGATACCAAACTTCGCGGGGCGGGCCTCCGCGATGAGCTGAAAGGCCCGGATTATAGGGTTTTGGCGGTTGACAGTGAGGGACCGCCCGCTTAGGTTCCGCGCCAACTTAAGGGCGTTCCGGCATCGGGCCGGAGGCGGGGTGCGGTGTTTGCATCTTTCCGCGCGGCCCGATCCGAGGTTGAGCCATGAAGATCCGTAACTCATTGAGATCGCTCCGGAATCGGCACAGGGACAACCGTCTCGTGCGCCGCAAGGGACGCGTTTACATCATCAACAAGACCAACCGCCGCTTCAAGGCCCGCCAGGGCTGACGCGCGTATGGCGGCCCTTCGGGGGCGCCGTCTTGAGTTGAAGGCCGCTGCCGCCAGGCAAGCGGCCTTTCTGCTTTTGGGACTTCCGCGTTTGCCTCGCGCGCCCTGTCGCGGCCTAATAGGCGGGGCCACCTGCGTTCGGGGGCGGGTTACATGACGCAAAAAGGGATATCTCGATGAGCGACCGGTTCATGATCTACGGCGCCACCGGCTATACCGGCAAGCTCGTGGCGCGCACCGCGAAGGCGCTCGGCATGAAGCCGCTTCTGGCGGGGCGCAACGAGGCCCGGCTCAAGGCCATCGCCGCCCAGCACGGCTTCGAATACCAGGCGATCGCGCTCGACGAGACCGAAGCGCTGGACGCCGGCCTCAGCCAGGTGGATGTCGTCCTCCATATCGCCGGTCCCTTCTCGCGGACGTCGAAGCCGATGGTGGAGGCCTGCCTCCGTACCGGTACGCATTACCTCGACATCACCGGCGAGATCGACGTCTTCGAGGATTGCGCCGCGCGCGACGAGGCGGCACAGAAGGCGGGCGTCATGCTGATGCCGGGCGTCGGCTTCGACGTCGTGCCGAGCGATTGCCTTGCCGCTCACATGAAAGCGCGGATGCCGGACGCGACGGAACTGACCCTCGGCATTTCCGGCCTTGGCCACATGTCGCACGGCACGGCGAAGACCGGCATCGAGAGCATCGGCAAGGGAACGCGCATCCGCCGCGACGGCCGCATCGTCGCCGCCAAAAAGCCGCTCCGCCGCGACATCGATTACGGGCAGGGCGCGAAACCCTCCATCGCGGTCGGCTGGGGCGACGTTTCGACCGCCTGGCATTCGACCAAGATCCGCGACATCACCGTCTATTTCGAGAGCAATCCGCAGTTCGAGCAGATGGCGAAGATGGGGGCCGTGGCGCGCTGGCTCATGAGCCTCGGGCCGATGCAGCGTGCCCTGAAAAAGCGTATCGAAAAGCAGCCCGAAGGGCCGACCGACGAGCAGCGCCGCGAAGGCTTTGCCGTCCTGTTCGGCGAGGCGGTCAATGCGGAGGGCGAGCGCGTCCAGTCGCGCCTGCGGACGCCGGAGGGCTACACGCTCACTGCCATGACCGGGCTCGAAATCGTTCGCCGCGTTCTCGCGGGCGATGCGCAGCCCGGGTTCCAGACGCCGTCCTCCGTCTTCGGCGCCGATTTCATCACCGGATTCGAGGGCTGCACGCGGCAGGACCTGAACGGCTGATTTGGTCCGGCCCGGTCTTGGCCCTATCATCGCTGTCCATGACCATGCGCTTTTTCCTGTACCTCCTGCTGGTGCTGCCGGGCTTCGCTTCGGCGGCTTCCGCCGTTCGCGCGGAGGAAGCGCCGCCGCCTGCGCAAGGCGAGGAGGAGGCCGATGCGCGGCAGCGCGCGCTCGATCTGTTGTTCGGTCAGCTCGCCGCCGCCGAAAGCGCGGAAGAAGGCCGTGCGGTGGAAAGCGCCATCCAGGCCCTCTGGCTCCAGTCCGGCAGCCCGAGCGTCGATCTCCTGATGGGGCGCGGCCTGGATGCGCTGCACGAGGAAGACTACGACCGCGCCTATTTCTATTTCGATGAAGTGGTGACGCTCTCGCCCGGTTTCGCCGAAGGCTGGAACAAGCGCGCCACCATCCATTACATCCGCGACGATTATGCGTCCGCGTTGCGCGACATCGAGCAGACGTTGCGGCTCGAGCCGCGCCACTACGAGGCGCTCGCCGGGCTCGGCATCATTCTGGAAGAGCTTGGCGACAAGAAGGGTGCGCTCGACGCCTATCGCCGCGCGCTTGCGCTCGATCCCTGGCTGCGGGACGGCAAGTCGCGCATCGAGCCGCTCGAGCTGGAGGTCGAGGGCCGGGGCATCTGACATGACATTTCTGATGATTTTGCTCGGTCTCGGCGGCGCGCTCGCGCTCTATTCGGCATGGGCGCTTGCGCGCGCGGCGACGGCATGGCCGCCGCAAGGCGAGTTCGTTGCGCTCGGCGGCGAATTCGAGGGCACGCGGCTCCATTATGTCGATCGCGGCGAGGCGCGGCCGGGCGTCGCTCCCATCGTCCTCATTCACGGCGCCAGCGGCAATCTGCGCGACATGACGGAAAGCCTTGTGGGGCCGCTGTCGCGCGAAACCCGGGTCGTCGCCATCGACCGTCCGGGTCACGGCTGGAGCGAGCGCGGGCCCCATCTCGACATTGCCGATCCCGCCGTGCAGGCGCGTGCCGTCCGCGAGGCGGTGCATGCGCTCGGTCTCGAGCGGCCGGTCGTTCTCGGCCATAGCTGGGGCGCTTCCGTTGCCGCTGCCTATGCGCTCGCCTTCCCGGACGAACTCACCGGCCTGCTGCCGCTGTCGGGTGCGCTGTATCCCTGGCCGGGTGGCGTCGCCTGGTACCACCCGGTCGTCGCCGCGCCGGTCGTCGGCCCGCTCTTCGTCCGTACCCTGATCGTTCCCGGCGGCAAGTTCCTGATGGGGCCGGGCGTGCGCGGCAATTTCCATCCCGACGAGGCGCCCGAAGGATACGCCCTGAAGACGGCCTTGCCGCTGCTCTTCCGGCCCTCCGAATTCCGCGCCAACAGCGAGGATACGGTCGGCCTCAAGGCGCATCTCGCGCGCCAGAGCGCACGCTATGGCGAGATCGCCGTGCCGACCATCGTCGTCACCGGCAATGCCGACTACACCGTCTCGCCGAAAATCCATTCCTACACGTTTCACAACGCGGTGGCGGGCTCCGAGCTCATCAAGCTCAAGGGCACCGGCCACATGCCGCACCACGCGCGGCGCGACATCGTCGTCGATGCGGCGCTCCGCCTTGCGCGAGGCGAGCGCCCCCGCGCCGGCATGACGACGATTTACGCCGATGGAACGGTGGAAGAAGCAATGGCGGCGGAGTAGGGATACCTCACTCGCCCTGTTCGCGCCGTCCCACGAACGACACCCGCAGCATGTTCGTCGCGCCCGGCGTGCCGAGCGGCACGCCGGCCGTCACCACGATCCGCTGGCCAGGCTGTGCGAAGCCTTCCGAGAAGGCGATGCGCCCGGCGCGATCCGACAGGTCGTCGAGGTCCTTCGCGTCTTCCGTCAGCACGCAATGGAGGCCCCAGACCAGCGCCAGCCGCCGCGCCGTCGCCGGCACAGGCGTCAGCACGATGATCGGCACATGCGGCCGCTCGCGCGCGGCGCGAAGGCCCGTCGAGCCGGAATTCGTCCAGCAGACGATTGCCGCCGCTTTAAGCGTGTCGGCGACGGAATGCGCGGCGGCGCTGATCGCGTCGGCGCCGGTCGCTTCGGGTTCCGCGCGCTGCGCATAGATGATGCCGGGATAGGTCGGATCGCCCTCGACCGACTGCGCCACCCTGTCCATCATCGCCACGGCCTCGACCGGAAACTGTCCCGCCGCCGATTCCGCCGACAGCATGATCGCGTCCGCGCCCTCGAACACGGCGGTCGCCACGTCGGAGACTTCGGCGCGTGTCGGCGTCGGCGCGGAGATCATCGATTCCAGCATCTGCGTCGCCACGACCACCGGCTTGCCGGAGCGCCGCGCCGCGCGCGTCAGGCGCTTCTGCCAGCCGGGCACCTGTTCGAGCGGCAGTTCGACGCCGAGGTCGCCGCGCGCCACCATGATCGCGTCCGAGATTTCGATGATCTCTTCCAGATGTTTCAGCGCCTGCGGCTTTTCGATCTTCGCCATCACGGCCGCGCGTCCGCGCGCGATCTTGCGGGCTTCCGCCACGTCCTCGGGGCGCTGCACGAAGGAAAGCGCCACCCAGTCCACACCGAGTTCGAGCGCCATGTCGAGGTCGCTGCGGTCCTTCTCGGTCAGCGCCGCGAGCGGCAGCACGGTATCGGGCAGGCTCACGCCCTTGCGGTTCGACAGGCGCCCGCCGGTCACGATCTCGGTGTCGATATAATCGTGTCCCTTGCCCTTCACGAGCAGGCGGATCTTGCCATCGTCGAGCAGGAGCATCTGGCCCGCTGTCACCGCGTCGAAGATCGCGGGGTGGGGCAGGGGTGCGCGCGTCTGGTCGCCGGCCTTCTTGCCCATGTCGAGGCGGAAGCGCTTGCCCGTCTCCAGGGTCGCGGCGCCGTCCTTCATTTCGCCGATGCGGAGCTTCGGCCCTTGCAGGTCGGCGAGAATGCCGATGGGCCGTCCGCATTCCTCCTCCACCTGGCGTACGGCGGCATGCACCCGCTTCAGGTTCTTGTGGTCGAGATGGCTCATGTTGAGGCGGAAGACGTCGGCTCCCGCGTCGAACAGCTTCCGGATCATCTCCGGCGTGTCGGAAGCGGGGCCAAGCGTTGCGACGATCTTGACGTTACGGCGGCGAATCAACCTGGTCGCTCCTGTCTGTCTCGGTATTCTCGACCAGTATGACCCGAAAATCGTTCACATTCGTGTAACTCGGCCCGGTCTTCACGAGGTCGCCAAGCTGGCCGAAAAACGTGCCGGAATCGTGACCGTCCAGCATCTTCGCCGGATCGAGCCCGAGGGCACGGGCGCGGTCGAGCGTATCGGGCATGACGATCGCCCCTGCCGGATCGTCGGCCGCGCCGGAGCCGCCGTCGATCCCGTCCGTGTCGCCCGCCAGCGCGGAGATGCCGGGCGTTCCGTCGAGCGCAATGGCGAGCGCCAGCGCATACTCCTGGTTCGGCCCGCCCTTGCCCGCCTTCCCACCATCCTCGAATGTCACCGCCGCCTCGCCCCCCGAAATGATGGCGACGCGGCGTCCTTCGGCCCGTGCCTGAAGGGCCCTCAGGGCATGTTCTTGCGCCAGCTCGCGCGCCTCGCCTTCGAGGGCGTCGCCGAGCGCCACCGGCTCGTAGCCTTCGGCCCGCGCCAGCGCGGCGGCCGCGCCGAGCGAGCCCGTGCCGCTCGCCACCAGCTTGTAGCTTGCATGGGTGAAAATTTCAGCCCCCGGTTTCGGCGTTTCGGGCGCGGCGGCGATTGCCTCGCGCAGCGCGTCGGGCACTGGCGGCCTCAACGCATCGACAACGGCCATCACGCGCGCCTTGCTCGTCGTGTCGGGCACGGTCGGTCCCGAGGCGATGGTACTCGGGTCGTCGCCCGCCACATCCGAGATCGCCAGCGTGAGCGAGCGGGCGGGGTGGATCGTCTCGACGAGCCTGCCGCCCTTGATCCGCGAGATGTGTTTCCTCACGCAATTGATGTCGCCGATGGGCCGGCCGGACGCGAGCAGCGCCCGCGTCAGCAATATCTCGTCTTCGAGCGAGATGCCCTGCACAGGCTGCACGGTCAGCGCGGAGGCGCCGCCTGACAACAGCACCAGCGCGAAATCTTCCGGCCCCAGCCACTCCGCCATGCGCAGGAGCCGCTTCGACGCCGCTTCGCCCGCCGCGTCGGGCACCGGATGCCCGCCTTCCAGCACCTCGACATGCCGTGTGGGGCGCGCATGGCCGTAGCGCGTCAGCGCCAGGCCTTCGATCTGCGTGCCGGGGAATTCCCTGTCGTAGTAATTTTCCGCCGCCGCCGCCATCGCCGCCGCGGCCTTGCCGATCGCGAAGATCACGAGGCGGCCTTCGCCCGGTTTGGGCGGTTCGGGCAGATGCGGCGGCAGGCACGTCTCGGGCAACGCGTCCCGCACCGCCGCGTCGTAGAGGCGTTTCAGCCGCGCCCTCGTTTCCGCATCCCGCGCTTTCATACTTCAGATATAATGCGTGAATGCACGATCTGTCACTTCAGGCCGAAACTTCTCCGCAACAACCTTTCCAACTGGTGAACCCCGACGGGTTGCCGGGCTTTCTGGTGCTGTGCGACCACGCCTCGAATGCCTTGCCGGACGGTTATGGCACGCTCGGACTGCCGCCGGCGGAGTTCGGGCGCCATATCGCCTGGGACATCGGCGCGGCCGGCGTCGCGCGGCACCTGTCGGCGCTGCTCGATTGTCCGGCGGTGCTTGCGCGCTTTTCGCGTCTTCTCGTCGATCTCAATCGCGGCGAGGACGATCCGACCATCGTGATGAAATTGTCCGACGGCGCCATCGTGCCCGGCAATCGCGATGTCGACGCGCATCGCGATGCGGCCGAGTTCGCGCATCGCATCGCCGCCTTCCACGCGCCCTATCACGATGCGGTGGAGAGCATGATCGCGCGCGCTCGCGGCAAGGGCGCCGTTCCGATCCTCATCTCCGTCCACAGCTTCACGCCGCGCTGGCGCGGGAATGTCCGCCCCTGGCACACCGGCATCCTGTGGGACAAGGACGGCCGTCTGCCCGTGCCGCTCATCGCGGCGTTGCGGGCGGAAGGCGATATCGTCGTCGGCGACAACGAGCCCTATACCGGCCGGCTGAAAAACGATTGCCTCTACCGCCACGCCACGATGCACGGGCTGCCGCACGCGCTCATCGAAATCCGGCAGGACCTGATTGAGACGGAAGAAGGGCAGGCAGCATGGGCCGCGCGCTATGCGCGCCATCTCGCCGGGATCGCCGCCATGCCGGGCCTGCGCGACATTCGTCATTTCGGCTCGCATGCCGATCCCGCCCTTCCCGTATCGCCGTAAAGAGAGGACGAGCCCATGGACCAGCCGACGCAAACCGAACTCGAAGCCGCCGCCTTCCGCCGTCTCGTCGGTCATCTGCGCGAGCGTACGGACGTTCAGAACATCGACCTGATGATCCTTGCCGGCTTCTGCCGCAACTGTCTTGCCGACTGGTATCGCGAGGCGGCGGAAGAAAAAGGCATCGGCATCTCGAAAGACGCGGCGCGGGAAGAGATTTATGGCGAACCCTTCGCCCAGTGGAAAGCGAAGCACCAGCCGGAAGCGACGCCCGAACAACTCGCGGCCTTCGCCGAAGCGCAGAAAAAATCTCACGGCTGAGCGCGGTTCTTCCCGACTATCCACAGCTTTCTCGCTGCCGCATATTGCCGCCGCGCGCGGGCGGCACTATCGTCGCGACCCTCACTCATGTACCTGCATAATTGGAGCGACGCATCATGGCGGACGGCAATACCCCCAATACAGGCGTCGCGCATGACCAGCTTCGTTCCATCGTCGAGCGTATCGAGCGTCTCGAGGAAGAGAAAGCGGCGCTCGCGAACGACATCAAGGAAGTCTATGCCGAGGCGAAGGGCAACGGCTTCGACACCAAGACGCTGCGTCAGGTCGTGCGCATCCGCAAGCAGGACAAGGCCGAGCGTCAGGAGCAGGAAGCGATCCTGGAGCTTTACCTCAGCGCCCTGGGCATGGCCTGATCTCTCATCTCCGGGAAAGGCGCGGCGATCCGTCTCGCACCGTCCCCGTTTTCCTTTCGCCGCGCCGTGCTAGTTTCGCCCGAATAAAAAAGGGAGAGAAACGATGACGGTCATGAACGCGGATACCATCGCGCTGGCGGAAGCAGGCCCCGGCGAGCCGGATGTCGCCGCCCGTCTCATCTACGACACCGGCTCCTATGTCTTCGATTGTCTCTATAACCGCGACTTTGCCGCTTTCCTGAAGATCACCGGCGCCCTCTGGCAGCGCGATACGGGCGCCTTCTCGCATGTCCATGCGAAGGCCGCGCTGCATGACGGCCGCCTCGCCGGCATTGCGCTCGGCTTTCCGCAATCGCTCTACGAACAGGAATTCGGCACGGCCATGATGGCGATGGCGGAGATGGCGAGCCCCGAACTGCTCGCGCATCTGCCCAGCGTCGCGAGCCATGTTCCCTGGCTCTTCCCGGAAGTGCCGGACGATGCCTGGTATCTCCTCTTCCTCTCGGCCCACCCGGAGGCGCGTGGACGGGGCATCGGCGAGAAGCTGCTGCTCGACTGCTTCGAGCGCGCACGGAAGGCGGGCTGTGCCTCGCTCCATCTCGACGTCGCGTCGGTCAATCCGGCGGTGCGTTTCTACGAGCGCATGGGGCTCGAGCGGATCGCGGAAACCGCCGTGCCGAAAATCGCGGCCTCCCACGGCGTGCCCTCGCATATCCGCATGGTGAAGCATCTGGTGTGACGGGGGGCGCTTGCATCGCGGCCTTCCCTCGCCTATCTCGGCGAAGGGTTCCACCGCATCGAAGGCCAGGCATTCATGACCGTCACCGAAACCGAACCGGGCAGCCAGCGCGCGCGCGCCGCTTCGCTGGTCGGAACATCCTGGTTCCAGAACGCCATTACTGCGGTCATTCTCGTCAACGCTGTCACGCTCGGCCTCGAAACCTCGGCGGCGGCGATGGAAGCGGCCGGCCCCGTCCTCATCCTGACAGACCGCATCGCGCTCGCGATCTTCG
Organism: Parvibaculum sp.; assembly: GCF_030694575.1. Lineage (GTDB taxonomy): Bacteria > Pseudomonadota > Alphaproteobacteria > Parvibaculales > Parvibaculaceae > Parvibaculum. Next base: position 23,011 of record NZ_JAUYUS010000009.1, on the reverse strand, counting down.
TCGCCGAGATCGCGCTGAAGCTCTTCGCCGCGCGGCTGCGCTTCTTCCGCGACGGCTGGAATGTCTTCGACTTCATCATTGTCGGCATTGCGCTGGTGCCGGCCGCCGGGCCGCTCTCGGTGCTCCGCGCGCTGCGCATCCTGCGCGTGCTCCGGCTTCTCTCGGTCGTGCCGTCGCTGCGGAAAGTGGTCGCCGCGCTTTTCGGCGCGCTGCCCGGCATGGGCTCGATCATCGCCGTGCTCTCCCTCGTCTTCTATGTCGGCGCCGTCCTCTCCACCAAGCTCTTCGGCGATACCTTCCCCGACTGGTTCGGCACCATCGGCGGCTCGATGTATTCGCTCTTCCAGATCATGACGCTGGAAAGCTGGTCCATGGGCATCGTGCGGCCGGTGATGGAGGTCTATCCCTATGCCTGGGTCTTCTTCGTGCCCTTCATCGTGATGACGAGCTTCATGGTGCTGAACCTCTTTATCGCCATCATCGTGAATTCCATGCAGTCGCTGCATGACGAGGAGCAGAACGCGGCGCAGGATGCGCGCGACGAACGCGCACGCGCCGAGCGCACGGAAATCGAACGCCGGGCGCATGCCGAACGCGAAGCCACCGCGGCGGATGTCCGCGCCATGCGCGCCGAACTCTCGGACCTCAAGCGGATGATCGAGGACCGGCTCGGGCGGTAGCGGCCGAATGCCGGGCTCAGGCCCGCTTCTCCGCCGCCCGCTCCGCCAGCGCGCGGATGTCGCGTTCATGGACGCCGTCGCGGCGCATCACGAGGCGCACCACCGGGTCCACCAGCAATTCCTCGAGCGACAATTCCCTGACGATGCTTTCCCTGAGCGACATGATCCACCTCGCGCGATTTCCGGCATTATGCCTAGTTGCGAACAATTCGCAACTGGAAAATGGGGTGCCTGCCGGCCGGTACAAGGCCGCCCCGCAAAAAAAACCTTGCCGTCGGCCTCCTTCCACCCATATAACGATAATTCTGGTTATATCGTCAGAGTGCCCCATGCAGCCCATCGACGTCGCCACCATCGCCCGCCTCAACGAGGAATGTTTCTGCCTGCCGCTGGAGCGTGCCGCACTTCAGGCCGCCGCTGCCGCGCGGCTCGGGGCGGAGGCGGGGGCTTCCGCGGCGGGCGAGCTCGAGGCGCTGTCGGCCGGGCAGCCGCTCTTTCTGCCCACCTCCCTGCGCGACGATCTCTTCCATCGCGCCCGTGCCGTCGGTGCGCTGCTGCTGGCGCTTGCCGCCACGCGGGCCCGCGCGGCGCGGCGCCCCTTCGACCCCGAGGCGCTCGCCGCCGCCGGCACCTATAACAGTTTCGATTTCCACCTCGCCGCCAGCGGCCCGAAGCTCATCGAGGTCAACACCAATGCGGGCGGCGCCTTCCTGCAGCCGCTCTTCCTCGATGCCGTTTCCCCCGCGCGCACGAGCGGAGGCTTCGCGCCGGAAGAGATGCTGCTCGATGCCTGGGCGCGGCTTCGCCCCGGCCGCCCGCTTCGCCGCGTCGCCATCGTGGACGACGCGCCCGAAACCCAGGCCCTCTATCTCGACATGCGCCTTTGCGCCGCCGCCCTCGAAGCGCGCGGGATCGCCGTCGACATTCTCGACCGGGCCGCGCTTCGCCGCGAGGGCGGCGCGCTTCTCGGGCCGCGCGGTCCCATCGACATGGTCTATAACCGGCTCGTCGATTTCCATCTGCGCGAGCCCGAAAGCGCCGCGCTCAAGGGTGCCTGGGAAGCAGGCGAGGCCGTCGTCGCGCCGAACCCCGATGTCTACCGCGCCTTTGCCGACAAGCACCTCCTGATCGCCTTGAGCGACCCGGAAGCCGCCGCCGCGCTCGCCGCCGAGGCGCATGCCGACGCCGCCCTCGTCCTCGACACCGTTCCGCATACGGAGCTTGTCGGCCCCGCCAGCGCGGAGCGCCTGTGGGAAGCGCGCCGCGACTATGTCTTCAAGCCGGCGGAAGGCTATGCCTCGCGCGGCGTCTATCGCGGCGACAAGATCAGCCGCAAGAAGTGGTGCGAGATCGCAGGCGAGGCCTATCTCGCGCAGCGTTTCGCCGAGCCCTCGCAGCGCGCCCTGCTTCTCGCGGGCGGCCCCGCCGCGCACAAGGCCGATATCCGCGTCTGGGCGCATGGCGCCGAGCCCCTCTTCGCCGCCGCGCGGCTCTATGGCGGCCAGGTCACGGGCTTCCGGGGCGAGGGTGCCGGCTTCGCGCCGATCCTCTGGCTCGAAAGCGCCACGGCGGATGCAGGCTGCGCCGAAGCCGGCTGCGCCGAGGCCCAATGTACGGACACCGCCTGCGGAGCAACGGCATGAGCGCGAGAAACACGGCCCTGAAAGCCGCCCCGAAGAAATCCGCCGATCTCGACCGCACGGCCCAATGCCTCGAGGCGCTGGGACAGCCGGTCCGCCTCGCCGTCTACCGCTCGCTGGTGCGCGCCGGGCCGGAGGGCCGCTCGGTCGGCGAGCTGCAGGAAATGCTCGAGATCCCGCGCTCGACGCTCTCCTTCCATCTCAGGCGCCTGATCGAGGTCGGCCTCGTCGTGCAGGAGCGCCACGGCACCACCCTCATCTGCCATGCCGACATGAGGGTCATGGACGCGACGCTCGGCTTCCTCATGCGCGAATGCTGCGCCGACCGCCGCCGTCCCGGCTAATCATTCAAGAGGTTTGAAACCGGCCTGCGAAACCGGATTTTTCGCACCCTCAAATAACGGTAAAACTGGAAATATGGAGATAGCAAGATGACTGTTCTCGTCCGCCGCATGGCCGATGCGGCAATCGGTTTCGACCGCGTGGTGATCGCCTTTCTGGCGGTTCTCGCCCTTGTCGCGCTTGCCGCGCCTTCGCAACTCGCGCCGAGCCTCGGCTTCACCGCGCAAAGCCTCCTCAAGATCGCGCCCTTCCTCGCCTTCTCCGTGCTGCTGGCGGGCTTCGCCAAGGCGAGCGGCATGGACAATCTGATCGCGCGCGTCTTCACCGGCGCCACGCCGCAGATGATCCTCGTCGCGGCGCTCTTCGGCGCGCTCTCGCCCTTCTGCTCCTGCGGCGTCATCCCGATCATCGCGGCGCTTCTCGCCATGGGCGTGTCGCTGCCGGCCGTCATGGCTTTCTGGCTTGCCTCGCCGATCATGGACCCGTCCATGTTCGTGCTGACCTCGGGCATCCTCGGGCCGGAATTCGCGCTCTACAAGACCTTCGCCGCCGTCGCCATCGGCCTCCTCGGCGGCTTCCTCGCCTGGGGCGTGCAGGCGGCGGGCGGCTTCACCGATGTGCTGCGCGACAGCGTCTCCAATGGCGGCTGCGGCGGCGGCGTGGTGCGCGATCCGAAGCCCGTCGCCTGGCGCTTCTGGCAGGAGCCGGCGCGGCTCGAAACCTTCCGCACCGCCTCGCTCGACATCGCTCTCTTTTTGGCCAAGTGGCTGGCGCTCGCCTTCCTGCTCGAAAGCCTGCTGGTCGCCTGGCTTCCCGCCGAAACGGTGATCCGCTTCGTCGGCACCGACGGCATCCTCTCCGTCGGCGCGGCGGTGCTGGTCGGCGTGCCGGCCTATCTCAACGGCTATGCGGCGCTGCCGCTCGTCTCGGGCTTCATCGACCAGGGCATGGCGCCCGGCGCCGGCATGGCCTTCCTGCTCGCGGGCGGCGTCACCAGCGTGCCGGCCGCCATGGCCGTCTTCGCGCTCGTCCGCCTCCCCGTCTTCGCGCTCTACATCGGCACGGCGCTTGCCGGCGCCTTCCTGCTCGGGCTGGGCTTCATGGCGGTGGGCTAGGGCCCGCGCCTCCGGCGCCCGCGCGCCAAAATCATCTCCCTCTCCCCCCGGGGAGAGGGGTGAGAGGCGTCTTGCGGCACGCAAGCGAAAAGGCCCGGTGGGCCTTTTCGAGTTCGACCGCCCGCTTCAGCCTGCGGGAAGGCGAGGGGGCGCCGCAAATTTCATTTCCCTCTCCCCTCGGGGAGAGGGAGGGAACGGCCGCAAGGCGGCCGTGGAAGGGTGAGGGGGCGCCGCGAAACGGAACGTAGTTATGCACACTGTCCCGATGCCGGAGCGGCGTGAGCCCGTGCAGGCGGGAGGGGTGAGGGCCTCATGGAAAAAGTCCGACGGATATTTTCTGCCTCAAACGCGCGTCGCCCCTTACCTGGCCGTCTAAAGAGCTGCTTTGCGCCAAGAGCGGACGTTCCGCGAGCTCGACCGGAACAGTGGCACATTGCGATAATGGTAGGTCGACGTTCGTCCGTGTCGAGCTGTTCGACTACGTCGTAGCCCGGGACCTGAGGATACTAGCGACCGTAAGCGAACTTCGGGGTGTAGCTCTCGATCAGATTTGCCTCTTCATCCGCGTCCTCGTCAGCATGATCTTCGGCTAAGGCGTCGCTCGAAAACACCGTCAGCGTACAGCCGAACGAGCCAAGTCCGACGATCTCCTCATCGAGGCGAATTTGCTTGGAGCCGTCGAACCAGTCGGCAAGTGTGGTCTCGGTGGTCTGCCGCTTGCCGTAGCGAACGTTGTTTGAATCGCTGTTGAAGTCCCGCGTCGCACTGAGAGGTAGGGGCGAGCCCTTGCGCAGAAACGTGAGCGGTTTGCCGAGCCCTTTGAAGCCTTCGGACATGAAGCAATAACAAACGTCCGATCCCTGGCTCACGACGATGGCCATTGGGTAAGGGCTACACTCGGCGGCGCGGATCGCCGCAGCGGTGAATGAGCATTGCGATCGATTGGCGAGCTGCTCGACACCGGCAAGTCCAATGACTCCGCATGTCAGCTCCTTCTTCACGAGTTGGGTGGGCATCAAGAGGCCCGAGGCAAAATGATCGGCCTCGAGTTCGATGGAATTATCGCCCTGACGGAAGCCTGCCCGCGAGACATGCATCTTGGCTGATTTCAGGATTTCCTCGGGATGACCGTCCAAGAAGTAATGTCCCAGCTCATGCGCCACGGTGAAGCGCTGGAACCCTTCGCTCTCGATGTGGGTGGCATAGAAGATCGATGGCACGTCCTCATCGAAGATGATTCCACCGCTGACACCCTTGATCTCGGCGGGCTTCGGAACGATCAGGATGCCCTCGGACTCAGCGATGGCGAACGGATTAACCGGGAAAGCCGTATAACCTTTCTCGGCGGCGACGCGCTCGCCGTGCTGTCGCGCCTTTGTGAGCTGGAACTTAGCCATCGCCGCCCTTCTTCTTGTTGATGAGGTCGATCATCATCTGGATATGTTCGCGGTCGCCCGCCGACAGATTTTCCTCACCGCGAAATGCGGTCGTCGCGCCCTTCATGGTGGGCGAACGTCCCAGAAGGTAGTCTGCCGACACTTCTAGGGCCTTGGCCAGCGCCCGGACATTTGCGAACGACGGTTTGCGCCTGTTCTTTTCAAAATGCCCTATAGCGGCGGGTTGCAGCCCCGATGCCTTCGCGAGCTCAGTCTGGTTCAGCCCCCTTGCTTCACGGGCGGCCAGCAACCGATCCCCAAATTCGAGTCCATTCTCCGGCTTGTTTGACACGACGTTCCTGACTATGTTATTCCTACGAATACGTAGGATGCTGGCCGCCACCGCTAGGTGGCTTTTTCAGACCCGGATATCCTACGTATTCGTAGGATACGATACTACCAGTTTGACGTTTAGGTCAATGTTCCCGGAAAGGGGGTGAGTGGTTTGGCGAAGTCGGAAGTGACCAGCAAGAAGGCTGCCTCGGCGGCGTCGAAGGTCCTGCGGGACCCGAAGGCGAGTAAGGCGGCAAAGACGGCAGCGGGTTCGGCGCTCACCCAGCGTCCGGACAAGAAGTAGAAAATCCAGCGGGTGGCAGGTTAAGCAGAACCTGCCACCCATCTTCGACGCGAAAGGAACAGGCAAATGACCAACGAAGAGAAGGATAAGAAAAAGACGGTCACCATCGTCATCGATGGAACCCCGTACGAGGTCGAGAAAGATGACATGACGTACGTGGAACTCGTAACGCTGGCGGACCCCGAGTATCCCCAGCATCCGGAGACGACCTATTCGGTCACCTACAAGCGCGGTCAGGGCAACAAGCCCGAGGGCACGCTGTCGCCGGGCGGCACTGTGAAGATCAAGAATGGCATGGTGTTCAATGTTTCAAGAACTGGTCAAGCATAACAAGGACATCGAACAGCTGCTTGTGAAGGGCTACGCGCTCGCGCTCGACAGCGGCCACCTGGTTGTCCGGGACATTCCTTATCTCGACGACAAAGGCGAGCTCTGCTGGGGCGCGATCGTGTGCACGTTGAAGTCCACGGACAAGAAGCGCTTTGTCATGAAGAACCATCAGATCTACTTCGCGGGCTCGCACCCGTACGGTCTTGATGGTAAGCCCATCCCCAACCTTGCCGGTGGGTCACACAGCCTTTCCTTGATCAGCACCGACGTGGTCGTGCAGCGGTCGATGTCGAACAAGCCGACTGGCGGTTATCCTGATCATGTCGCTAAGATCGATCGCTACGTGGCCATTCTTAGCGGCCCCGCGATGGAACGCTATGGGGTAACTCCCCTCACTTTCCGACAGGTGAAATCGGAAGGTGAAGAATCGGTCTTCAAATTCGCCGATACGCTGACCAGCAGCGCCGAGATCGGCGACTTGGCACAGTTCTTCAAAAATGAGGTTGTCGCCATCATCGGCCTCGGCGGCACCGGCTCGTACGTGCTTGATTACATGGCCAAGACGCCGGTCGCGCGCATCCTCGGCTTCGACCGCGATCTCTATCATGTTCACAACGCTTTTCGTTCGCCGGGCAGACTGGCGGATGATGGCGAACTCGATCATTCGAAGGCTGAGGTATATCAGGGGCGGTACGAGAACTTCCGGCACGGCATCACGCTCCTGTCGAAATTCATCGATGAATCCTGTATCGAGGAGCTGAAGGACGTGACATTTGCCTTTGTCTGCGTCGATAAGGGCAGCTCGCGGCGGGGGATTTTCGATCTGCTGATGAAGTTGCAAATCCCGTTCATCGATGTTGGCATGGGTCTCAATCGCAAGCAGTATGCGATCAACGGCACGCTGCGCGCCACCTACTATGAGCCAGCCAATGCACAGACGATGCGGGATCGTAACCTGGCCGAACTTTCCGACCATCCCGATGACGAGTATCGAGTCACGGTGCAGACTGCCGAGCTGAACGCTCTCAATGCCTGTCTTGCCGTCATTCGATACAAGCAGCTCAAAGGGTTCTATCTCGACGAGAATGGCTTCGATCACTTCCTCTTCAAGGTCAACGACCTCAAGATTCACGGTGAGCCCAGATGATCGAGTCTTTCCGCCTCGAACGTGTGGAGTACGTTCCCAAAACCCTTAAGCCCGGAGTGCTTTATGTGGCCGCCGAGTTCGATATCGCCGCCCACCTTTGCGCGTGCGGATGCGGAACGAAGGTGACGACACCGCTCGGTCCCACGGAATGGCAGGTGAGCGATACCGCCGGCGGGCCGACCCTCGATCCATCTGTCGGAAACTGGCAGCTGACATGTCGTTCTCACTACTTGATTACAGGCGGCAAGACGCTTTGGGCAGGCCAATGGAGCGAAGCGCGTATCGAGGCTGGTCGCAATGCGGAGCAGAAGCGGCGGGAGGTCTACTACACTGCCCGTGCGCACGATCGCAAATGGTGGGTTCGGCTTGGCAGGTGGTTGCGCGAGCTGTTTCAGTAGCTCAATTGAAGTGATAGAGCGGAGCGGCTCGTGACGTCCCATGCTACTGGTTAAAACCTTTGGCGTGACGAACTGGCATAAAGCTCCCGAATGACCACTTCGGGTCAGAAGCGGTCGAAAAACGAAGGGCCGGAGGATCGGTGGGATGATCCCGAAGCCGAAGTTAAGATCGGGCCTGCCTTATCCCCCTGTATCCTCCTCGCCACATACATTCCTGCCACATGGTGTTCGCGCCACAGCGGGGACAAGTGTGGCGCGGTGAGCCGGGGCAGGGCGGGGACAAGTGTTGCAGGCGGGGGTCGCGCTGGCGACGGGAACGTCCGGCGGACGGGGTGCGGGGCGGGGATAAGTCCGTCTACGGATGATTATGACAATCCCGTGACAATTCGATGACAATCGCCCTCCCGGGACCGTTCCGGCGGGGCTTTATCCCCGGTTCGGGCCACCCAAAAGAGAAACGGCGCGGAGTGGGTTCCGCGCCGTTCCTGTCCAACGAAGAAGGGTGGGTCGTCTCAGTTCTCCCGCACCTCGAGGCCCATTTCGCGCACCTTGCGGTAGAGCGTCGAGCGGCCGATGCCGAGGCGGCGGGCGACTTCCGTCATGTGGCCCTTGTACTTGTCGATCGCGAGGCGGATCATTTCCGCTTCGATCTCTTCCAGCTTCCTGACATTGCCGGCCTCGTCCGTGATGGCGATGCCGTCGGAGAAGTTCGAGCGGGCGAAATCCGCCAGCGTGTGGTTCTGGGGTTGCGGCTGCGCCTGTTGCGGCAGGTAGACGGAGCCGGGTTCGGCCGCGCCGCCGGCCGCCGGATGGGACGTGTGCGGAGCATAGGCGGTTGCCGCGCGCGGCATCGCCGCTTCCTGGTAGCCGTCCACCATGCTCGCGATCTGCGGGAAGTCGGAGACCTGCAGCATCTCGTCGTCGCACAGCACGATGGCGCGGAAGACGGTGTTCTCGACCTGGCGCACATTGCCCGGCCAGTCATAGGCCCTGAGCATCGACAGCGCGTCGGACGAGATGCCGACGACGGGCTTTCCTTCTTCCGCCGCGAGACGGCGGATGAAATGCGCGACGAGTTCGGGGATGTCGTCCTTGCGCTCGCGCAGCGGCGGCACATGGATCGGGAAGACGTTGAGGCGGTAATAGAGGTCTTCGCGGAAGCGGCCCTCCTTCACCATCTGCAGCATGTCGCGGTTGGTCGCCGAGATGAGGCGGATATCGACCTTGACGGGTTTCTTGGAGCCGACGGGGTCGACCTCGCCCTGCTGCAGCGCGCGGAGCAGCTTCACCTGGATGTCGAGCGGCAGTTCGCCGATCTCGTCGAGGAAGAGCGTGCCGCCGGAGGCTTCCTGGAACTTGCCGGCATGTTTGTCCGAGGCGCCGGTGAAGGCGCCCTTCTCGTGGCCGAACAGGATACTCTCGACGAGGTTTTCCGGGATGGCGCCGCAGTTCACGGTGACGAAGGGCTTGCCGGCGCGGTCGCCCTCGCCCTGGATGGCGGCGGCGATCAGTTCCTTGCCGACGCCCGACTCGCCTTCGATCAGGATCGGGATGTTGGATTGCGCGGCGCGCTTGCCGAGCCGGATGACGGGGCCCATGGCGGCGCTCGGCGCGATGATGTCCGAGAAAGTGAGCTGGCCGGTCTTGCGTTTCTGGAGGCGGGAGAGTTCGCCTGTCAGGGCGTTCACCTTCAGGGCGTTGCGCATCGAGACGTGGAGGCGTTCGGGGCTTACCGGCTTCACGACGAAGTCCGACGCGCCCTCGCGCATCACGTTGACGACGGTTTCGATGCCGCCATGCGCGGTGAGGACGATCACGGGGAGATTCGGCTTGTTGGGGTGGACGCGCTTCAGGACCTCCATGCCGTCGACGCCGGGCATCACGAGGTCGAGAATCACCAGCGAGATTTCCGCGCCGCCCGGTCCTTCGAGATAGGCCAGCGCCGCCTCGCCGCCATCCACGGGGACAGCCCGGTAGCCGTCACGGTTAACGACCTCCTCCAGAATCCGCCGCTGGGCCGGATCGTCATCCACAATGAGAATGGCCTGGGTCATTCTGTTCCTCGGTAGCATAATGGCTGCGGACCGGGGATAAACCCCGCCTTTGCCTCATATTGGGCCGTATTGGTAAAGGGGCCCTTAATCCTTAGGCCGATAATCGCCGGTTAGTGGCACAAGCTGGGACAGTCGCTCAGGAGCCGCGATCGGCGCTCTTTCCGGCTTCCGGGGCGCCGATTCCGCGGGGCAACAGTGTTGCCGACATGTGACGCATGGCGCAGAACTTGTGTCTCTCCTCCAATACGGGTTGATGGTTTCTGCGGTTCCGTGCGATGAAATTAGGCTTATGAGGGCTTACCGGTGGGGTCCGGGCCACCCGTCGTATCGTCGGGGGGCAGAGCGAAATAACGACGGAGATTGGGATGAAAATGATATCCCGGCTTATAGCGTTGGGTTCTTTCCTTGTGCTGGCTGGTTGCGGCACGTGGACGGCGGAATCGTACCTGCATGAAGACATTCAGGGCGATACCTTCAATGCTTGCCTGGCTCGCGAATATCAGGACAGGGCGACTTCGGAAGCCTATGTCGATTGCAACTGGGTCGATACGGCCACGATCGTCGCCAAGGGCCGCGCCGCGGCTGCTGGCGAAACCGTTCTTCCTTTCGACCCCGCCACAAAAGGGGTTCTCTCGAGCGATCTGCCTGAATTGCAGGACGCCCGGTCCAAGCTCATGGCTGCACTGGACAATGGCGGCCGCACCGATCGCGGCTGCGAATGCGCCAAGGCGCAGCGTTACTACGACGGCTGGGTCGAACAGGCGAGCGACAACAAGCTCGGCGTGAACGGCTCCTATTTCGGCGGTGAAGGCGGCCCGGTACAGCCGGATCGCGTGGAAGCCGAGAAGGCCGCGTTCTACGAGGCTCTCACGGCTTGCGCCCTTCAGGCGCCGTCGGGTCCGTGGACCATCTACTTCGGTTTCGACAAGTACAACCTGACGCCGGAAGCGCAGTCGGTGATCGATCAGATCGTCGCTGAAACGACCGGTGCCCTGTCGGTTGTCGGTCACACCGATACGTCGGGCAGCAATGCCTACAACCAGGCACTCGGCCAGCGCCGTGCGGACTCCGTGTCCAACGCGCTGACGGCTCAGGGCAAGGAACTCTGCAGCGCGGTATCGCGTGGCGAGACCGAGCTTGCCGTTCAGACGGGTGACGGCGTGCGTGAGCCGCTCAACCGCCGTGCGGTTGTCGCGGGCTGCTGAAGCACCGACGAACCTAAGATCAAGGCTCCAGCCGCAAGGCTGGGGCCTTTTTCTTTTGTGGAGATTGCCGCAATTGTTAAGGCCAACTCCGCCCTTCCGTTGAATGACAGGGGTCCGCGCGCAATATAGGTTCGAGGCCCGCCTCTTCCGATGGAGTATCCCGATGTTGCGTCCAATCCCCCCTTTCGCTCCAGATTCGTCCGCTTCAGGCGCGAAGGCGGAGGAAAAGGCGCTTGGGAAGCTTCCGGTCTGGAATCTCGCCGATCTCTACGCAGCGCCCGAAGCGCCGGAGGTGAAGGCCGATCTCACCTGGGCGGCGGAGGCGGCCGCCGACTTCAACAAGCGATACAAGGGCCGTATCGGCAAGCTGGCCGCCGCGCCGGGCGGAGGCGCGGAGATAGCCGGCGCTCTCAGGAGCTTCGAGGAGATCGAGGACAGGCTCGGCCGCCTCATGTCCTATGCCGGGCTTCTCTATGCGCAGGACAACGTCAATCCCGCCAACGCCAAATTTTACGGCGACATGCAGGGGCGGATCACCACGATCTCCACCGATCTCCTTTTCCTCGCGCTCGAGCTGAACCGGATCGAGGACGATGTGCTGGCAAAGGCACTGGAGGATCCGGCGCTCGCGCATTACGCACCCTGGTTGCGCGATCTGCGCGCAATGCGGCCCTACCAGCTCTCCGACGAGCTCGAAACGCTGCTCCATGAAAAAAGCCTCACCGGTCATGCGGCGTGGAACCGCCTCTTCGACGAGACGATGGCGCGGCTTTCCTTCGAAGTGGACGGCGAGACGCTGACGGTCGAGGGCGCGCTGCATCTCCTCTCGGACAAGGATGCAGGGAAGCGCGAGACGGCCGCGCATGCGCTGGCTAAGACCTTCAAGGCAAACACGCCACTGTTCACGCTCATCACCAATACGCTGGCGAAGGACAAGGAGATCGAGGATCGCCTGCGCGGCTTCGAAGACATCGCGCAATCGCGGCACATCGCCAATCGCGTGGAGCCTGAAGTCGTGGAGGCGCTGGTGGATGCCGTGCGGCGGGCCTATCCCGATCTTTCGCATCGCTACTATGCGATGAAGGCGAAATGGCTCGGTCTCGACCGCCTCGAATATTGGGACCGCAATGCACCGCTGCCTCATTCCGACGACGCCGTGATTTCGTGGAACGAAGCGCGCGATACGGTGCTCGACGCCTATCGCGGCTTCACGCCGGCAATGGCGGAGATTGCCGGCCGCTTCTTCGACAAGGGGTGGATCGACGCGCCGATGCGCGCGGGCAAGGCGACCGGCGCCTTCGCCCATCCGACCGTGCCGAGCGCACATCCCTATGTGCTGGTCAATTACCAGGGCAAGACGCGCGACGTGATGACGCTTGCACATGAGCTCGGTCACGGCGTTCACCAGGTGCTCGCGGCGAAGCAAGGTCCGCTCATGGCCGATACGCCGCTGACGCTTGCCGAAACGGCGAGCGTCTTCGGCGAGATGCTCACCTTCCGCAGGCTCCTCGCCGGCGCGGAGACGAAGGAGCGCCGCAAGGCGATGCTCGCCTCCAAAGTCGAGGACATGCTGAATACGGTCGTGCGCCAGACGGCGTTCTACACGTTCGAGCGCCGCGTCCACACAGCGCGCCGGGAAGGCGAGCTGACGGCGGAGGATATCGGCCGCATCTGGCTCGACGTGCAGGGCGAGAGCCTCGGCCCCGCCATTCACCTCGGCGAGGGCTATGAAACATACTGGTGCTACATCTCGCACTTCATACATGCGCCCTTCTATGTCTATGCGTATGCCTTCGGCGATTGCCTCGTGAACTCGCTCTATGCGGTCTACGAACATGCGCAGGAAGGTTTCGCGGAGCGTTATTTCGAGATGCTTTCCGCCGGCGGTACGCTGCGCCACAAGGAACTGCTCGCGCCGTTCGGGCTCGATGCGAGCGATCCCGCCTTCTGGGACAAGGGCCTCTCCATGATCCGCGGCTTCATCGACGAGCTTGAGGCGATGGAATGAGCGAAGAGCCGCCGCGCGGCGATCCGCCGAAGACCCGCGACAGCGAGGCGAACCGTCTTGGCCGCCGGGTGCAGCGCTATGCGCAGGTCGGCGCGGGCGTCGGCGGCATCGCGGCCCGCATGGCGGGCGCGCGGCTTCTCGGTCTCGATCAGGCGGATGGCCGCACCGCGCGGGAGCTCAAATCGGCGCTGGGCGGCCTCAAGGGGCCGATCATGAAGGTCGCGCAGATGATCGCGACCATCCCGGAGGCCGTGCCCGCCGAGTTTGCCGCCGAACTTGCAGAGCTTCAGTCCGCCGCGCCGCCCATGGGCTGGCCCTTTGTCAAACGCCGGATGCGCGCCGAACTCGGGCCCGGCTGGGAGCAACGGTTCGGCACCTTCGAGAAGGAAGCCGCCGCCGCGGCCTCTCTCGGACAGGTACATCGAGCGACGACGGACGATGGCGAGAAACTTGCCGTCAAGCTTCAGTATCCCGACATGCAGTCGGCCGTCGATGCGGATCTGAAACAGCTCGGTCTCATCTTCTCCATCCATCGCCGGATGGACAGCGCCATCGACACGCGCGAAATGTACAAGGAAATCGGCGACCGGTTGCGCGAGGAACTCGATTACGAGCGCGAGGCCGCGCATATGCGTCTCTACGCCAATATCTTCGCCGGCGATCCGCGCATCGACGTGCCGGACGTCTACAGCCGGCTTTCGACGAAACGTCTCCTCACCATGAGCTGGCTCGAGGGCAAGCCGCTGCTCTCCTTCCGCGACCATCCGCTCGAAGACAGAAACCGCATCGCGGAGACCATGTTCGCCGCGTGGTGGATGCCGTTCAGCCATTACGGCGTCATTCACGGCGATCCGCATCTCGGCAATTACACGGTGCGACAGGATCTCGGCATCAATCTCCTCGATTATGGCTGCATCCGAATCTTCCCGCCGGCCTTCGTCGCGGGCGTGGTCGAGCTTTACCGCGCGCTCGAAACGGACGATCGCGACCGCGCCGCGGCGGCCTATGAGAATTGGGGCTTTCGCAATCTCTCGAATGAACTCATCGACGTCCTGAATGTCTGGGCCGGTTTCATCTATGCGCCGCTGCTCGATAACCGCGTGCGTTCCGTCGCCGACGGTATTCGCCCGGGCGAATATGGCCGCAAGGAAGCCTTCGGTGTCCACAAGCGTCTGCGCGAGCTCGGGCCCGTGACGCCGCCACGGGAATTCGTCTTCATGGATCGCGCGGCCGTCGGTCTCGGCTCGGTCTTTCTCCATCTCGGCGCAGAGCTTAATTTCCACAGGCTCTTCAACGAGACCATCGAGAACTTCGACGTTGCGAAGCTCGACAAGCGCCAGAGCGCCGCGCTAAAGAAGGCGGGCGTACCGCTCGCCGCCTGAGCGGTTCCCTTCCTTTCCGCGTTTAACGAAGGCTTCCGGCGATGACGGACGATCTCCTCGAGGAAAACACCATCGCGCTGCCCGAAGGCTATGTGAACCTCAACTGGTTCCACGGCTTCGGGCGCCAGATCGGTCCGCTCTATGAAAAGATCGAGGCCGATGGCCGCTATACGCGCGCCTTTCTCGTGCAGGAGTATCACACCAACGGCATGGGCAACTGCCATGGCGGCATGCTGATGGCCTTCGCGGACATGGCCTTCGGCCACGCGATTACCATGAGCACCCACCGCTATTGGGTGACGGTGCGCCTGCTGACGGATTTTCTGTCGGGCGCGAAGATCGGCGAATGGGTCGAGGGCACCGGCGAGGTCGTCGGCGCGGAGGATGATTTCTTCACCGTGCAGGGCCGGATCTGGTGCGGCGAGCGCACCATCATGTCGGGCACGGGCGTCTTCAAGGCGCTTGGCGAGAGGCCGCCCAAATGAGCGATTTCGCACTTGCGCCGGGCGACGAGGAAGGCCCGTCCATCGCGGTTCCGCCCGGCTGGTTCTCGCGCGCCATCGCCGTCGAGCCCGAGAGCCGTCATGTCGAGGTAGCGGGCACGAAGGTCCATTATCTCCGCTGGGGCGATCGCACCCGGCCGGGCCTGCTGCTGGTTCACGGCAATGGCGCGCATGCGCGCTGGTGGTCGTTCGTCGCGCCTTTTCTCGCACGCGAATATTCCGTGGCCGCCATCGACGTCACGGGCATGGGCGACAGCGGCTGGCGCGACAAATACACGATCGAGACCTTCGCCGAGGAACAGATCGCGGTTTGCGAGGATGCGGGATTTTTCGACGGCGAAGAGCCGCCGATCATCGTCGGCCATTCCTTCGGCGGCTTCATCACCATCCTGACGGGTGCGCTTTATGGCGACCGCCTCGCCGGAACCGTCATCGTCGACAGTCCGGTCAATCCGCCGGACCGGCCGGGCGGGCCGCCCAATCGCGAGTTCCGGCCGCACCGCATCTATCCGACGCTTGAAGAGGCGATGGGGCGCTTCCGTCTGGCGCCGCCGCAGCCCTGCGAAAACCGCTATATCGTCGACTACATCGCGCGCCACTCGCTGAAGGAAGTCGAGGGCGGCTGGACCTGGAAGTTCGATCCGGCCATCTGGCAGCGTTTCGATATCGGCGACATGAGCGCGCGGCTTGCCGCCACGCGGTGCCGTATCGCCATCATGCGGGGCGAGTTCTCCGTGCTGCTGCCGGCGGAGATCGGCGACTACATGTTCAGCCTGCTCGGCAGTTCCGCGCCCGTCATCGAGATCCCGCAGTCACGCCACCACGTCATGCTCGACCAGCCGCTGGCCTTCGTGGCGGCGCTCCGGGCGCTGCTGGCCGACTGGGACCATTCCGCGCCGTCGCGCAAGGCGGCAACGGGGCCGATCCCGTCGCCTTTCGGAGGCTGAGCCTTCGCGTCGCCTTGTACGAAATTGCACATGAGCTGCATGGATTTAGCGCAATGCCGCCGGTCGCGGTGCTTGCCGCGGACGGTTCGTTTGCTATAGTCCGCCTCGCTCAAATCGACGTTAACGAGCGGCATCAAGCGGGCGAGGTACCATGGCAGAGAAGCAAGACGGCTGGGGCGAAGAGATGGACGTTAAGTTGCACCTCGGCACCTATGACAGTTTCATCACGGCGAGCAAATGGGGCTCGGCCCTGATCGCGCTCACGCTGGTGCTGATGGCGATTTTCCTCCTTTAAGGCGAGTTGGGGCAGGGCAGGCTGGAATCAATGCTTGCTTTCAGTCTCTAACGCTTCATATAAGAATAATTCTTATTCGCACTTGGCGGCTGCGGTTTTCGCAGCCGCCCGGAAAACAGGCGACGGTCCATGAAACTTGCGATCCCCAAGGAACGGCTCGACGGCGAAACGCGTGTGGCGGCATCGCCCGAGACGGTGAAGAAGCTGACCGCGCTCGGCCTCGAGATCATCGTGGAATCGGGCGCCGGCGAGCATGCCTCCATCGCCGATGACGTCTACCGGGAAGCCGGTGCCGCCATCGCGTCGAGCGAAGCCGAGGCGCTCAAGGATGCGGACATCGTCTTCAAGGTGCGCGCCCCGTCGGATGAAGAGATCGGCATGATGAAGCGCGGCACGATGCTCGCCGCGATCCTCAGCCCGTGGGACGACAAGCCCCGCCTGAAGAAATATGCCGACGCGGGCATCAATGCCTTTGCGATGGAATTCATGCCGCGCATCACGCGCGCGCAGTCCATGGACGTGCTCTCCTCGCAGTCGAACCTCGCCGGCTACAAGGCGGTCATTAACGCGGCCGCGGCCTTCACCCGCGCCATGCCGATGATGATGACGGCGGCGGGCACCATCGCGCCCGCGCGCGTCTTCATCATGGGCGTCGGCGTCGCGGGCCTGCAGGCGATCGCGACGGCGAAGCGTCTCGGCGCCATCGTCTCGGCGACGGACGTGCGCTCCGCCACCAAGGAGCAGGTGCAGAGCCTCGGCGGCACTTTCATCATGGTCGAATCGGAAGAGAGCGGCGACGCCGCCGGCGGCTATGCCAAGGAAATGAGCGACGAGTACAAGCGCGCCCAGGCCGCTCTCGTCGCCGAACACATCAAGAAGCAGGACATCGTCATCACCACCGCGCTCATCCCGGGCCGTCCGGCGCCTGAGCTCGTAAGCGAAGAGATGGTGAAGACCATGAAGCCGGGTTCGATCCTTGTCGATCTCGCGGTCGAGCGGGGCGGCAACTGCCCGCTCTCCGAAGCCGGCAAGCGCGTCGTGAAGCACGGCATCACGATCATCGGCGACACCAATGTCGCCGGCCAGCTCACGGTCGATTCCTCCGCGCTCTACGCCAAGAACCTGCTCAACTTCATCACGCCCCTGATCGACAAGGAGACGAAAGCGCTCGCGATCAACTGGGAAGACGAAATCATCACGGGCACCTGCCTGACCCGGGACGGTCAGGTCGTGCATCCGTCACTTCGCGAGGGAGGCAACTGATGGAAGCGGCCGCAATCGATCCCTTCATCTTCCGGCTCGCGATCTTCGTGCTCGCGATCTTCGTCGGCTACTACGTGGTCTGGAGCGTGACACCCGCGCTCCACACGCCGCTCATGTCCGTCACCAATGCCATTTCGTCGGTCATCATCGTCGGCGCGCTCACCGCCGTCGGCCTCGATGTCGCGCTGGCGGGTGAGGGCGGCTGGCTCTCCAAGATTTTCGGCTTCGTCGCCGTGGTCCTTGCCGCCGTCAATATCTTCGGCGGCTTCCTGGTCACGCAGCGGATGCTGGCCATGTACAAGAAAAAGCAGCGCTGAGAGGGCCACGAACATGTCAGCCAACATAGCGGCCCTGCTGTACGTCGTTTCAGCGGTTCTTTTCATTCTCGCGCTGCGTGGCCTGTCCTCGCCCGAGACCTCCCGTCAGGGCAACACCTACGGCATGATCGGCATGACGATCGCGATCGTCACCACGCTCACCGTGCTGCAGGCGCAGAACACGCTGACATGGACGCTGATCGTCGTCGGTCTCGCCATCGGCGGTGGTATCGGTGCCGTCATTGCGCGCCGCATCGCCATGACGCAGATGCCGCAGCTCGTCGCGGCCTTCCATTCGCTGGTTGGTCTCGCGGCGGTCTTCGTCGCCTGGTCGGCGTTCCTCGCGCCCGAGGCCTATGGCATCGGCGCCTATCACGCCATCCACGGCGCGAACCTCATTGAAATGGGTCTCGGCGTCGCCATCGGCGCGATCACCTTCTCCGGTTCGCTCATCGCCTTCGCGAAGCTCAACGGCAACATGTCGGGCGCGCCGATCATGCTGCCCGGCCGTCATGTCATCAATGCGGCGCTCGCGCTCGCCATCGTCGGCGGCATCGGCTACATCGTCGCCGATCCGGCCAACCAGACGACCGAGCTTTTCCTCGCCATCACCATCCTCTCCTTCGTCATCGGTTTTCTGATCATCATCCCGATCGGCGGCGCCGACATGCCGGTGGTGGTGTCGATGCTGAACTCCTATTCGGGCTGGGCGGCGGCGGGCATCGGTTTCACGCTCGGCAATCTCGCGCTCATCGTCACCGGCGCGCTGGTCGGTTCGTCGGGCGCGATCCTCAGCTACATCATGTGCAAGGGCATGAACCGCTCCTTCATCAGAGTCATCCTCGGCGGTTTCGGCGCCGATACGTCGGCGGCGGGTGGCGGTGCGGTCGAGACGCGCCCCGTGAAGCAGGGCTCGGCGGACGACGCGGCCTTCATCATGAAGAATGCCGGCTCCGTCATCATCGTGCCGGGCTACGGTATGGCGGTCGCGCAGGCGCAGCACACGCTGCGTGAAATGGCGGATGTCCTGAAGGCCGAAGGGGTGAAGGTTTCCTACGCCATTCACCCGGTCGCGGGCCGCATGCCCGGGCACATGAACGTGCTTCTTGCCGAAGCGAGCGTGCCTTACGACGAAGTGTTCGAACTGGAAGACATCAACAATCAGTTCAGCCAGGCCGACGTCGCCTTCGTCATCGGCGCGAACGACGTCACCAATCCCTCGGCCAAGACCGACCCGCAAAGCCCGATCTACGGCATGCCGGTGCTCGATGTCGAAAAGGCGAAGACGGTTCTCTTCGTGAAGCGCGGCATGGGTTCGGGTTACGCGGGCGTCGAGAACGAGCTCTTCTTCCGCGACAACACGATGATGTTGTTCGGCGACGCGAAGAAGATGGTCGAGGAAATCGTCAAGAACCTCTGAGCCGAACCGCGCAAGGTTCCGGCTGGACGAAACAGGCGGGCGGTGCTCAAGATGGGCACCGCCCGTTTTCGTCCGGGGTGGGTATCAAGAGGGGAGAAACAAAAATGATCTGGATAGCTCGTATCGCTGCCGTGCTGGTGGGGCTCTTTTCGCTCGCGATGGGCGTAATGATGATTCTGTCGCCCGCTGAGACGGGTGAGGGGCTTGGCCTCGGGGCGCTTTCGCCCATCGGGCTCAATGCGCTTCGCGCCGATATCGGTGCTTTCTTTCTTGCCAGCGCGCTCGCGAGCGGATTGGCACTTTTCGGCGGCCGTCCGCACTGGCTGCTCGGGGCGGCGGCGCTCTACGGTCTCGCCTTTCTCGGCCGTCTTGTCGGCATTGCCGTCGATGGTGCGCCGGAAGGCATCGCAACGCCGCTCGTCGTCGAATTCACGATGGTGGTGCTTGCCGTCTTCGCCGCCAGGACCCTCAGCCGGAGCTGAATCCATGGACATCTATCACGGCTGGTGCGACCTGAAGCCCGGCGTCCGCGACATCGACTTCGCGGAGGCCTTCACGCGCTACATGGAGCTTCTGGAAGCCGAAGGCGTCATCGAGGGCTGGCGGCTCACCCGCAAGAAGCTCGGCCTCGCGCCATCGCATCTCGGCGAGTTTCACTTCATGATCGAAGTGACCGACATGACGCAGCTCGACAGCGCCTTCAACTGGGTCGCGACGCGCGCCGAGCCGGTCGAGGTCGAGCATCACGGCGTCAACTCGCTGGTCCGCAACATCCAGTTCGGCCTCTACCGCGACTTCCCGGATCCGGTGCGCGAGCGCGGAGAGGAACGCTTCTGACATGGCCGATGCCGTTGTGCGTCCCGCACGGGCCGAAGACAGGCCCATGCTTGTCCGCCTTATGGGCGTGCTCAACGATTTCGAGACGGAGATCGAGGATAACCGCGCGGATGCCTCCGCGGCCGCCGAGCATTTCGCCTGGGTCGAGGGCCAGATCGAGGCCCAGGGCGGCGTCATGCTGGTCGCCGAGGCGCAGGGCCGCGTCGCCGGGTTCATCTGCTACACCTTCGAGGAAGACCCCGGCGCCTTCGTGCGGCCCGAGCACCGCCGCCACGCGATGATCTGGGACATCAGCGTCGACGAGGCGGCGCGCGGGCAGGGCATAGGCCGCCTGCTGCTGGACGCGGCGGAGGCCCATGCCAAGGCCTCGGGCATCGGCGAAATCAGGCTCTATGTGCTGGAAGGCAATGCGCGCGCGCAGCGCATCTATCGGGAAGCCGGCTACCGCAACTATGAGCGGCTGATGTCGAAGCGGCTCTGATCCCAAAAACAAAAACGCCCCCGAAAACCGGAGGCGTTCCGTTCGGCTCCGAAGGGCCGGATTACTTCTTGACGGGGGCGGTCACGATGCCGGCTTCGCGCTGGGCGCGCTTGCGCGCGAGCTTGCGGGCGCGGCGGATCGCTTCGGCCTTCTCGCGGGCACGCTTCTCGGAGGGCTTCTCATAGAAGTTCCGGAGCTTCATTTCGCGGAACACGCCTTCGCGCTGAAGCTTCTTCTTCAGCGCCTTCATGGCCTGATCGACGTTGTTGTCGCGAACGAGTACCTGCACGAGCTGATCCTGTTTTCGATTCAATAGGTTAGCAGCGATGACCGGGTCCGGCCCCGCAAACGAGCCGCTTTCTAGCAAAGCTTGGGGGGATTGTCCACTGTCGAGCCCTGAAAAGCGCCTGAATCCGGCCCCTGCGGCTTGGTGGCCGTTGCCGGAACCGGCCCCCGGCCTCATATTCCTCGCATGGCCATACGCAAGATTGCCCGCATGGGCCACCCCGTCCTCCGGGGTGTCGCCAAGCCCGTTCCGGACCCGACCGCCCCGGAGGTGAAGGCGCTTGTCCGCGACATGATCGAAACCATGATCGACGCCAATGGCGCCGGGCTCGCGGCGCCGCAGGTCCATGAGCCGTGGCGGATCGTGGTCTTCCAGGCGCCGGAGAGCCGCCTGCCGGAAGGGATCGACGAAGCGGAGGCTTTCGACCGTACCGCCCCCCTCACCATCCTCATCAACCCCGAAATCGAGATCCTGACGGCGGAGATGGAGAAGGGCTGGGAGGGCTGTCTCTCCGTTCCCGGCCTCCGGGGCGCCGTGCCGCGGTATACCGAGCTTCTCTACCGGGGTTACGGGCCCGACGGTGCGCTGATCGAGCGCCGGGCGAAGGGCTTCCATGCCCGGGTCGTCCAGCATGAATGCGACCATCTCGACGGCATCCTCTATCCGCAGCGGATGGACGATCTCACCGAACTGATCTTCGAGACGGAAGCCCGCGCATGGCTCGCCGCGCGCGCGGAGGCCAGAGAGAGCGAAAAGGAGAAAGCCGATGCCTGAGACACGAAGCCCCGGGGCGAAGCGTCCCGGTACGGGCAAGCCGAAGACGGATCGTCTCGAAGCCGTGCGGGCGAAAATCCTCGGCCGTGCGCTGCCCAATGTCGCCTTCGACGGCTGGACGCCGCGGCTCCTGCGCGAGGCGGCGGACGCGGCGGGCGTCGCGCATGGCGAAATGCGTCTCGCCTTCCCGGACGGCGTCGTCGATCTCGTCGATTATTTCCTCGCCGATGGCGACCGCCGCATGGAAGAGGCGCTGGCGAAGGAAGACCTGGCCACGATGAAAATCCGGGAGCGGATCAAGCTCGCGGTCGTCACGCGCATCGAGGCCGATCTCGCGCATCGCGAGGCCATGCGCCGGGCCATCACGCTGCTGGCGCTGCCGACATCCGGCGCGCGCGGGCCCCGCGCGCTCTACCGCACGGTGGATGCGATCTGGCGCGCCGTCGGCGACACCTCCACCGATTTCAATTTCTACACCAAGCGGGCGACGCTCGCCGGCGTCTTCTCGTCGGTCACGCTCTACTGGTTCTCGGACGATTCCGAAGGCTTCGCGCGGACCTGGGAGTTTCTTGACCGCCGTATCGACGACATCATGCGGATCGAGAAGGCGAAGGCGGCGGCAAAGAATGTCGCCGCGAAACTCCCCGATCCCTTCGCGCTGCTCGGCAGATTGCGGTATCGCGGCTAGGCCGTTTCCGGCGTGCCATAGCCCACATCGATCCAGACGATTTCGTCGATGGATGTGGCGCAGATCGTGAGGTCGGCGGGGCGCTGATATTCCAGCGCTTCTTCCGGCGCGTGCACGGCGATGAGCCGGCAGGGCTGTCCCACGGGTGCGCGCAGCGGCAGATAGATGCTCTGCACATGCGACACGCGGCCCGAGCCGTAAACATTCATGTAGCGTGCGTGATAGCCGCAGGGACGCATGCCGATCTCGTGCATGTCGCGGGCAACCTGCCGGCGCGTCTCCGCCGAGAGGAGGTCGAGCATATTCGTGCCTGTCGGGTCGTGCGTCATGCGTTCGGCGACGCGCGTACCGACGAGACGAAAGATCATCTCGTCCGGGGAGTTCAGGCTTGCCATTGTCATGTCGGGAAGCCACTGCATCAGCGTCAGCGGGTCGAAGTCCGCGGCATCGGGCATGCCGTCGCGGCGCGGCAGGTCGTTCCAATAGGCAAAGAGATCGGTGAGTGCGGGCGGGCCAAAACGCGGCGAGGCGCTGGCACGTCCCGCGCTTGGCGCTGTTTCGTCCATGAAGCGCCGCAGTTTCGTTGCGGCGCCTTCGTCACGCTCGGCTACGGCCTGCTCTGCGGCCATGTCGATGCCCTTCTTGCGGTTCCGCCGCGCTTCATTCGATGCGCTTTCGGTCGGGGGCGTTTTGTCCCCCTGCCAGCTTGGAACCTCGAGAGTTAAGAAGGTGTAACCGGCGGCCTCTTGCCCAGCGGGTAAAGCCTTGTCGCATGGCCCATCTTGCGGCCGGGCCGGGCTTCCCGCTTGCCGTAGAGATGGATCGCGGTCTGCGGTTCGGCGGCGAGCCGCGCCCAGTCCGCCACCTCGTCGCCGATCAGGTTCGT
>NZ_JAUYUS010000006.1 GCF_030694575.1 Parvibaculum sp. | reverse complement strand
TTCACCTTCCACAATATCGAGGCCTTTGCCGGGCTGATGGAGGCAGGGGACACGGAACTTCGCCAGTGGCCGGAGCCCGTGGCGGCGGCGATGGCGAAGGTGTCGGGCGAGGTTCTCGCGGAGCTGGCGGCGACAAGCGACCTGGCGGGACGCGTGGCGGCCTCCTATGGCGATTATCTCGCCAAGGCTCGGGCCTGGTCGGAATGGAGCGAGGCGGCGATGCTCTCGCTCCGGAACCGGCATCCGGCGGGCTGAGCCAGCTTTTGAAATAATTGCGCCATGGCGCGCACTTAGGTCCGGTTATTAACGCCGTATTTACCGACATTGCCGCTTTATTGGCGGTGCTGGAAGCAGCACGTCCCGCCGATTGTTTGCGCGCCGGCGGAGACTTGAGAACCGCAACAAGATTTTGGGTTAGTCTGCGTTGAGAAATACCAGATAGCGCGGTTTATACTGGCTCGAAGGGTTAACGGGCATAGTGATTCGGATGCGATCGGGTGTTCCATGGAGCGTCAAGGGTATTGAGCCCGAGGCGCGGGAGGCGGCCAAGCAGGCGGCGCGGCGCGCCGGCGTGACGCTTGGGGCGTGGCTGAACCAGGTCATCATGGATACGGGGACCGACGAAGTGGGGCAGCAGGAGGAGTCCATCATGGCATCTCATGCCCACTACACCCCGCCGCACCAGTCGGCGCCCGGCATCGCGATACCCGAACCCAAGATCGATCTCGGCCCCGTGGCCGAAGCCGTGCGGGAACTCGTGCAGCGGGTGGACAGCAGCGAACGGCGGACTGCGGAGATGACGCGCAAGCTGGAAGCGACGGTGGGACATCTCGCCGCGCGCATCGACGGGTCGGAGCACGACATGGACGACAGGTATTCCGAAGCGAGATCGCCCGATCCGCTGGAGCGCAAGCTGCAGCAGCTCGGCGAACGCATGGAGCGCGCGGAGCGCAGCCGCGGCGGGCTTCGCCCGGAAGACGCGCGCGCGATCCAGACGCTCGAGAAAGCCATGAACGCCGTCGTCGACCATCTCGACGCGACCGAGCGCCGGACGGACGAGACGCTGATCGAAATACGCCAGTCGCTCGCATCGCTCTCGCACCGCATCGAAAACGCGGAACAGGAATCCGAACGCGAGGAGGCGAAGAAGCGCGCCCGCGCGCTCGAAGACACGCTGATGCAGCTCGCGACCCGCATGGAGAAGATGGAGACGGGCGTCGGCGGGATCGGCTCGCAGGCCGTGGAGGCGGCGCTGAAGGCGATCGAGGAGAAATCGAACGCGGAAAACCAGCGCGCCACCATCGACCGGCTGCAGAAGAGCATCGAACAGATTTCGGCACGCATCGAGCAAACGGAACGGCGCGGCGACGAAACGGCAAAGGCGCTGGAGACGACGGTTTCGAGCATCGTCCGCAAGATCGAAGAGATCGACGTTTCCCATCGCACGCATATTCCCGACGCACTCGCGCAGCGGCTCGAACAGATGGCGCAGCGGCTGCAGCACAATGAGCAGTTGACGGTGGAAGCCGCGCAGACGGTCGAGCGCGCCATTGCCGGTATCGGCGAGAACCTGACGGCGACCGAGAGCCGCGACCGCGAGGCGCTTTCATCGCTGCAGGCGATGATCGAGCGCATGACGAACCGGCTCGGCCAGCTCGAAAAGGAAACGAAAGCGGTGAAGGCGCAGGCCGCCCTGTCGCCGCAGCTCAATGTGGGCGCCCTCGCCGCCGGCTTTCCGCCCGCCGGGCCGGGATACGGCATGAACTTCGATGCGCCGCAGATGATGAACCCGAGCATGGGCGGCAATCTCGGGCCGTCTTTCGGTCCGAGCGACTGGGGCCGCCAGTACGAGGCGGAGCGCTCGGCACCGAGCGTTGCCGCGCCGCCGCCCTACGAAGCGCCGCCCCCGCCTTACGAGCGGACGGCACGGGAAGACCACTCCTTCGAGGAAGCCAGCCCGCCGCCCTTCGCGACGGAGACAAGGCCCGATCCTTACGATGACGATTTCAACGGCGACGCGCAGATGCGCGGCCAAGTGGACGACGGCATCATTCCGCCCGACCCGGTGGAGCCGATGCAGAATGCCGGCCAGCGGGCGGCAAGCGACTTTCTTGCCGCGGCACGACGCGCAGCCCAGGCAGCCGCGGAAGGCGGCAGCACCGGGCGGCAGGAGCCTTACTATGGCGCGGCGCCGGCAACGGGCTTCGCGGAATCTTCAGCACGGTTCTCCGCGCAGGACGGCAGTGAAGGCCGCCGCCGGAAACTCGTTCTCGCCGTAGCCGCGAGCTTCGTGGTGCTTGCCGTTCTCGCGGGCGCCTATGCGATGCTGAAAGAGAGTGCCGCACCCCTTTCCCCTGTGAGCGGCATCGACAATCCAGGCAGCACCCGGCCGACCGTTCTCGACAGCCAGCCGGTGAAGCCGAACATCCCGGAGGCCAATCCGGAAGACGCCGGAACCAGCGACGCGGCTGCAAGCGCCGCCACGGCTCCGGCGTCGACGCCTTCAACCGACGCGTCGACGGATGTGCCCGTCATGCCCGACGACGCATTGGTGCCGGCACCCAAGACACCTGCGGCGAATGTTCCGGCAGCGGCGCAGCCTTCCGCCGGCACACCGGCGGGACAGGCCTCGCTGACGCCGGCACCCTCGCTGACGCCAGCCCCTTCGACGCCCGTGGACGCGGCGCCGATGGAGCCTGCCAAGGTGACGCTGATGGATGCGGCGCGGGGCGGCGACGCGGCTGCGCAATACGAAGTCGGCCAGCGCTATGCCAATGGCGAAGGCGTGACACAGGACATGTCCGAAGCGGCGCGATGGTTCGAGCGCGCCGCCGGCCAAGGCCTCACCATCGCGCAATACCGGCTTGCCACCCAGTATGAAAAAGGCCGCGGCGTGCCGCAGGACGACGCGAAGGCGCGCGACTGGTACGAGAAGGCAGCTTCGGGCGGCAATGTGAAGGCGATGCACAACCTCGCCGTCATCCATGCCGAGGGACGCGGCACGGCGCAGGATTTCGAAACCGCGTCGCGCTGGTTTACGCAAGCGGCGGATTTCGGGCTTGGTGACAGCCAGTACAATCTCGCGATCCTGAACGAACGCGGGCTCGGCATCGAGAAGAACCCGGTGGAGGCCTACAAGTGGCTCGACATCGCCGCGAAGGGCGGCGACAAGGGCGCGGCCGCGAAGCGCGACGCCATTGCCACGGAGATGAGCGCCGACGATCTGGCGCGCGCGAAAATCGCCTCCGGCACGTGGCGCGCGAAGACGCCCGACCCGATGGCGAATGGCGATGTGAGCTCGCTGAAGAGCTGGGAGGTCTCCTCGCTTGAAGGCGCGACGACGGCGAACGGACCCGCCTCGCGGGCCGACATCGCGCGGGCGCAGGAGCTTCTCAACCGGCTCGGCTACGACGCCGGATCGCCGGACGGATTGATGGGCCCGCGCACGCGGGACGCCATACTGGAATATCAGCTCACCGAAGGGCTGGAGACAACAGGAACGGTGACGCGCGAGACGCTGGCGTCGCTGGAAGCGACGCTCAGCTAGCCTTCGGCGCCCGATCCGGCGCCGGCATGCTAGGAATTGGCGGGGGGACGTGCTACCCCAATTCCCGTTCATTCCTTTTCAGGGCGACTTTCCGGTCCTGAGGGTCTCCGGCAGCCGGAGCCGCGCGCGACATGCAGATCTACCTTCCGATCGCCGAGTTGCCGGTCAACATCCTGACCATTCTCGCCATGGGCGCGACTGTCGGCTTTCTCTCCGGCATGTTCGGCATCGGCGGCGGCTTTCTCATGACACCGCTTCTGATTTTCCTCGGCATTCCGCCCGCCGTCGCCGTGGGCACGCAGACGACGCAGGTCGTCGCCTCGTCCGTCACCGGGGCACTCGCGCATTTCACGCGCAAATCCATCGACTTCAAGATGGGCGGTGTGTTGCTGGCCGGCGGCATCGTCGGATCGTTGAGCGGCATCTATCTCTTCAAGGTGCTGACGGCCATCGGCCAGATCGACCTCACCATCTCCATCGCGTATGTGCTTTTGCTGAGCGTCATCGGCGTGATGATGATGGTGGAAAGCGTGCGCGCGATCCGCGCGGCGCGGGGCGGCGCGCAACCGGCGCGGCGCGGCGGACATCACAGCTGGATCCACGGCCTGCCCTTCAAGGCGCGGTTCCGCCGCTCGAAACTCTATATCAGCGTGATCCCGCCCGTTCTCGTCGGATTTTTCGTCGGCGTGCTGTCGGCCATCATGGGCGTCGGCGGCGGCTTCATCATGATCCCGGCGATGATCTATCTGTTGCGGATGCCGACCAATGTCGTCATCGGAACGTCGTTTTTCCAGATCGTCTTCGTGGCGGCGCTGACGGGCGTGATGCATGCCACCGAGAACCAGGCCGTCGACATCGTGCTCGGATTCCTGCTTGTCGTCGGCGGCGTCATCGGCGCGCAATACGGCGTGCGCGCGGCGGAGAAGATGCCGGCGGAACAATTGCGCGCGCTGCTGGCGGCGATCCTGATGCTGATCGGGCTTCGGCTCGGCTACGACCTCATTTCGACGCCGCCGGATCTCTATTCCATCATCGAAGTGGAGCCGCTTCCATGATGCGGCGGGCGGCGGCGTTTCTTCTCATGCTTGTCGCATTCACGGGCGCGGCGCGCGCGGACCAGCTTGTCACGGACCTGTCCGAACACCAGATCGCCATCCGCTCGAACTTCACCGGCACGCAGATACTTCTGTTCGGCGCGGTGGAGGCGCGGACGCCCGGCACGCGGGCACTCAACCGCGACGTCGTCGTCGTGGTGCAGGGACCGGTGCGGCCGGTGATGGTGCGGCGGAAGGAGAGAGTGGCGGGCGTCTGGGTGAACCACGATTCCGTGACCTATCCGAATGTGCCCGGCTATTACGCCATCGCGAGCACGCGGCCGCTCGAAGTGACGGCGGCGGCGGACACGCTGAAAGCGCTGCGCATCGGCATCGAGAATATCGGACCGGGGGCGCCGACGGCGCGCTCCATCGACGGTACCGTGCAGATCCTGCCGCCGGACGAAGAGACTGCCTTCTGGAAAGCGCTTATCCGCAACAAGCGCCGCGACGGGCTCTATATCAACGTGCCGGGCGGCGTGACCTTTCTCGGGCAAACGCTTTTCCGCGCGACGGTGAACATTCCCGCGAATGTGCCGGTGGGGCTTTACACGGCGAAGGTCTACCTGCTGCAGGACGGCGAAATCGTCGATACGATTTCGTCGCCGCTCTATATCGACAAGCGCGGCGTGGAGCGTTTCATTTTCCGCATGGCGCATAGCGACCCGCTTCTCTACGGATTGATCGCGGTGCTCGTCGCGGCATTTGCAGGGTGGCTCGCTTCCGCCGTGATGAACCGGCGATAAGGGGGATGTAAAAACATGTCGCAAGAGAGAGTGGCACGGCTCAACGAATTCGCGCGGCACAAGCATCCGGGACTTGTCGGCGTCGAGCTTGAAATCTGCGAGCCGGAACTCGTTACCGGCAGGATGACGGTAACGGAACCGGTCGTCGCGGGGACGGGTTTTCTGTGGGCGCCGGTCGTCATCACGCTGGCGGACTGGCTCTGCGCGGCAGGCATGTCGCCGAACCTGCCGGAGGGCGCGAGCTTCACGACGGTCGAACTGAAGACGAATTTTCTCGGCTCCGCGAAGGAAGGCGAAGTCGTGACGGGGCGCGCGGTGCCGGCGCATCGCGGGAAAAGCACGCATGTCTGGGATGTCGAAGTGCGAAACGAGACGAAAGACCGCACCATCGCCCTCTTTCGCTGCACCCAGATGATCCTCTATCCAAGGTAGACTGCGCGCTCGAAAGACGAAGGACAAATGGCGACGCTCGAACTTTCATATGCCGCCGCGGCGCTTGGCGGCCTTATCAGTTTTCTGTCGCCTTGCGTGTTGCCGCTGGTGCCGGCCTATCTTTGTTTCATCGCGGGGACGTCGCTCGAGGAACTGACGCGCGAGGACGAACAGGGAAAGCCGCTGGCGTCGGAAGGGCTGACGCGGCGCGTGGCGCTCGGCGCCGTGGGCTTCGTTCTCGGTTTCACAACGATCTTCGTGGCGCTCGGGGCGAGCGCCAGCGCGATCAATCCTTTCATTCTCGAACACAAGGATGTGCTGTCGCGCATTGCGGGCGCGGTCATCATCGTGTTCGGCTTGCATTACATGGGATTGTTCCGGATCGCCTTTCTCAATCGCGAGGCGCGGTTTCATATTGCGGGTACGGGCGAGGAAGCGCGGAGCCCGTTGATGCAGTTCGCGAGCCCCTATCTGCTGGGGCTTGCCTTCGCGTTCGGATGGACGCCTTGCATCGGTCCCATTCTCGCGACGATCCTGACGATCGCGGCGGCGCAGGAGAGTCTCAGCGCCGGCGTTACTCTGCTCACGGTCTATTCCCTGGGGCTCGGTATTCCTTTTCTGCTTGCCGCATTTGCGGTGCGCGGGTTTCTCAGTTTCGCGGCGCGGTTCCGGCGGCATATGCGGAAGGTGGAGATCGCCGCGGGCGTGCTGCTGGCGGGGACGGGAGCGATGATGCTGACCGGCAATTTCGAGCGGATCGCGATCTTCATTCTGGAGACATTTCCGGTGCTGGCAACGCTCGGCTGAGGTGTGGTTATCCCCGGTTTTCGGGCGACCGTCATCGAACTGTCATGAAAATGTCATCAACGGATTTTCAGGGTGGCGGGAAATAAGTAATCCCCGGTTTTGGCGCCCTGCCCTGCGGCT
Source organism: Parvibaculum sp. (assembly GCF_030694575.1). GTDB lineage: Bacteria > Pseudomonadota > Alphaproteobacteria > Parvibaculales > Parvibaculaceae > Parvibaculum. The sequence goes on along the minus strand of NZ_JAUYUS010000006.1, from coordinate 35,029 downwards.
TACCCCTCCCCAAAATTTGCTGTGCAAATTTTGACCCCGGATCGGGTCCGGGGCAGGCCCTCCCTCAGGGGGAGGGTAGGGAGTGAGCGCGCCGGGGGTGGGGACAAGTATTTTTGTCCGTCTACGGATCAATCTGCTTCGAGGCGGCGGGCGGAGACGGGGATAACCGTTCTTGCGCCCATCATCCAGGCGTGGAAGTCGAAGCCGGGGAGAAGATTTTCGTAAGCGACGTCGAGGACGTTGAGGCCGCCGGCATAGGCGCCGAAGGCGGGGAGGATAAGTCTCGTGCCGTCGGAGGCGAAGCAGCGGCGGCGGAGGCGGCGGCCACGGACGCGGACGGCGGCGCAGGGGTGGAGATGGCCGGCGACCTCGCCCGTCGAGGGCGCGGCCTGCGGCTCGTGACGGAAGGTGAGCGGGCCGAGGCGAAGTTCCTCCATGACGGTGCCGCCGAATTCGCGAGGCGGCACGGGATCGTGATTGCCGGCGATCCAGACCCAGTCGAGATTTTTGGCGAGGCGCGTTAGATGCGCGGCGTCGGATGCGTCCATGCGCGAAGCGGCGGCGCGATCGTGGAAGCTGTCGCCGAGGGCGACGATTGTGCGCGGCTTCAATTTTTCAATGAGGGCTTCGAGGCGCGCGAGCGTGGCGCGCGTGTCGTAGGGCGGGAGCGCGATGCCCCGCGCGGCGAAGGCGGAGCCTTTTTCGAGATGGAGATCGGCGACGACGAGGAGGCGCTCGTCCGACCACCAGCCCGCGCCTTCGGGCATGAGACCGAGCGTGACGCCGCAGACGCGGAGCGAGGGCTGCGTTTCTATGCGGGGTTCTTTTTCTTGCAGGTCATACATTCAGCGGTGCCCGTCGAGAGGCCCATGGGCCCCGGCTTCCGCCGGGGTGACACTTCTATTTATCGAGAGGCAGCGGGTCAAACCAGCCTTGTCGCTTCTTCTATCAGACTGTCTCTCGCTTCCGCGAGCAAGGCTTCGTTGGCTTCGCCGTCGATCTGGACCTTGCCGATGTCGAGGAGGACGGGGACGGCCAAGGGCGAGACGCGGTCGAGGCGCTTCAATGTGATGCGGCCCCTTACGCGCTTCAGCATTTCGGCGACGCGGCCGACATCGAGGAGGCCGGTCGCCGCGTCGTTATAGGTGGCGCGGAGCAGGATGTGGTCGGGTTCGTGCTCGCGGAGCACGTTGTAGATGAGGTCGGAGGAGAAGGTGACCTGGCGGCCGGTTTTTTCCATGCCGGGATAACGGCGCTCGATGAGGCCCGATATTATGGCGCAATCGCGGAAGGTGCGCTTCAGCAGGCTCGATTCGGCGAGCCATGCGTCGAGGTCGTCGCCCAGCATGTCCTCGGCGAAGAGTTCGCCGAGCGGCAATTCGTGGCGCTCATGCATGAGGCCGGAATCGCGCAGGCACCAGATGGCGAGCGAATATTCGGAGGCGACGAAACCCAGGGGCCGCGCGCCGGCGCGGTCGAGGCGGCGGGTGAGCAGCATGCCGAGCGTCTGATGCGCGAGGCGGCCCTCGAAGGGATAGCAGACGAGATAATAGCGGTCGCCGCGCGGGAAGCACTCGACCAGCAAATTGTGTTCGCCGGGAAGGACGGAACGCCAGGCCTGAATTTCCAGCCATTCGCGGACCTGCGGCGGCAGCGCCGACCATTGTTCGCGATGCGCGAGCATGGAACGGACGCGGGCGGCGAGATAGGTCGAGAGCGGAAACTTGCCGCCGTAATAGGACGGGATCATCGGCTCGGCGGCGTTCGACTTCGTGACGAGGGCTTCGGTTTCGGCGAGGCCTTCGAAGCGGAGGACATGGCCGGCGAAGAGGAAGGTGTCGCCGGGGGACAACTGATCGATGAAATATTCCTCGATCTCGCCCAAATAGCGCCCGCCCATGCTGCCCACCGGGCGGCGGCCGCGGCTCTTGATCATGCGGACTTTCAGCATCGGCGCTTCGACGATGGTGCCGACATTCATGCGGTATTGCTGGATGACGGAGGGCGAGGCGGCGCGGAGCCGCATGTCGCCTTCGTGCTTCGCGTTGGGGCGGAGGCGCGCGAAGCGGTCGTAGTTTTTCAGCGCGTAGCCGCCGGTGGCGACGAAATCGACCACCTTGCCGAAATCCTCACGCGGGAGAGCGCGGTAGGGTGCGGCGGATTTTACTTCCGCGTAGAGCGCATCCGGGTCGAAGGGTTCGGAGCAGGCGCAGCCGAGGATGTGTTGCGCCAGAACGTCGAGCGCGCCCAACCGCGCGACCATGCCATCCTGTGCGCCTTCCAGCGCGGCGGCGCGGGCGGCCTCGCATTCGAGCACCTCGAAGCGGTTTGCGGGGACGAGCAGCGCGCGGGACGGCTCGTCGAGGCGGTGATTGGCGCGGCCGATGCGCTGGAGGAGGCGGCTTGCTCCTTTCGGTGCGCCCATGTTCACCACGAGATCGACCTCGCCCCAGTCGATGCCGAGATCGAGGGTGGAGGTACAGACGACGGCGCGGAGCGAGCCCGCCGACATGGCGGCCTCGACCTTGCGGCGCGCTTCGGCGGCGAGCGAGCCGTGATGGAGCGCAATGGGGAGCGCGTCTTCGTTCAGGCGCCATAGTTCCTGGAAGACGAATTCGGCCTGACTGCGCGTGTTGACGAAGACGAGGACGATCCTGTTGGCGCGGATCGCTTCGTAGACGGCGGGGAGCGCGTGGCGCGCGGAATGGCCGGACCAGGGAATGCGCGCCTCGCCGCCCTCCTCCGCGCCGGGCTCCATCGGCGTCAGCACGGCGATTTCCGGTACGGCGCCGGGCGGGGCGACGACGATTTCGCTGAAGCTCTCGCCTTCCGCCGGTTGCGGCATGAGGTAACGGCGCAGCTCGTCCGGCTCGGCGACGGTGGCGGAGAGGCCGACGCGACGGAGGCCCGGCGCGAGACGGGAGAGACGCGCGATGCCGAGCGCGAGAAGATCGCCGCGCTTGGAATTCGCCAGCGCGTGCAGTTCGTCGAGCACGACGCAGTCGAGCGCGCCGAAGAAATCCTTCGCGTCGGGATAGGACAAGAGAAGCGCCAGTTGCTCGGGCGTCGTCATCAATATGTCGGGCGGCTCGCGGCGCTGGCGGAGGCGGCGGTTCTGCGGCGTGTCGCCGGTGCGGGTTTCGATGGAGATTTCGAGGCCCATTTCGGCGACGGGCATTTCGAGATTGCGCTTCACGTCGACGGCGAGCGCCTTGAGCGGCGAGATATAGAGCGTGTGGAGCTTGCGGGTTTTACGCGGATTGGTGGCGAGATCGACCAGCGTGGGGAGGAAGCCGGCGAGCGTCTTGCCGGCGCCTGTGGGCGCGACGAGGAGCGCGGATTTCTTCTCGCGCGCGAGACCGACAAGGGCGAGCTGATGCGCGCGGGGGCGCCAGCCGCGCGCCTCGAACCAACGGGTGAAGGCGGGCGGGAGGATGGCGCCTTGCGGTTCGGCTTCCTTCGGGGCGGGGAGCGGCTTGGTCATGGGGGAGAGCGTATCAGGCCACACTCCCCTTGGGGGAGGGTCGAAATTTGCGCAGCGAATTTCAGGGAGGGGATGCAGCAGCGGACAAACATGCAGTCCTGAATTTCCTGGCAGATTCCCCTACCCCTCCCCAAACGGCTTGCAGCCGTTTGACCCTCCCACAGGGGGAGGGTGATAGAGAAGGATCGACTTCAGGCGCGGATGGGGGGCAGGCCGGGGCGAGGTTTTCTCAGCGCGTGCCAGATGGTTTCGACCACCTTGTCGGTTTTCGCGAGGACGTCGTTGTTCCAGAAACGGAGAACCTCGAAGCCATCGGCTTCCAGCCATTCGGTTCTGCGGGTATCGCGGGCAACGCCGGCCGACATGTTGTGTTGACCGCCGTCGACTTCCACGACCAAGCGTCTTTCGAGGCAGACGAAATCGACGATCCAGCTGCCCAACCGATGCTGGCGCCGGAACTCGTATCCAAGCGCCTCCTTGCGCAACCGGCTCCAGAGGCGGCGTTCGGCCTCTGTCATGTTTTTCCGCAGATTCCTGAGCGCCGGATCAACCATGACGTCAGTGTAACTTCCACCCTCCCCCTGTGGGAGGGTCGAAATTTGCGCAGCGAATTTCGGGGAGGGGTTGCAGCAGCGGACAAACATGCAGTCCTGAATTTCCTGGCACCTTCCCCTACCCCTCCCCAAACGGCTTGCAGCCGTTTGACCCTCCCACAGGGGGAGGGTGGCAGAAGGGGGAGGGTGGCAGGAAGGGGGAGGGTTCAAATCACGCGGCAGTCGTGGGAGACTGCAGGGCACGGGTTCAAGGAGTTTTCGCATGCTCGATCAGTTGCCGCCGGAGTTGAGGGACCAGATCGCGGTTTTGCTGCCGCAGATCGTCGATGGCGGGCTCAGCCTCCTGTCGGCAATCCTCATTCTCATTCTCGGCATCTGGTTCGCCGGGAGGCTGCGGCTGTGGACCGTGCGGGCCTTCGGGCGGATGCCGCAGATGGACACGATGCTGCAGAATTTCTTCGGCACCATCGTCTGGTATCTCGCGATCATCTTCACCGTGCTGGCGGTGCTGGCGAAATTCGGCGTGCAGACAGCGAGCCTCATCGCCGTTCTCGGCGCGGCCGGCCTTGCGGTGGGCCTTGCGCTGCAGGGGACGCTGGCGAATGTGGCGGCGGGCGTGATGCTGCTCATCATCCGGCCGTTTCGCGCGGGCCACTATGTGGAGGTGGGCGGGATCGCCGGGACGGTGAAATCGCTGTCGCTTTTCACGACCGAACTTTCGACGCCGGACAATATCCAGATCATCGTGCCGAACAGCGATATCTGGGGACAGCCGATCAAGAACTACACCTATCACCCGACGCGGCGGCTGGATATTACCTTCGGGATTTCATACGGCGACAATATCGGCAAGGCGATGGGCATCATCAAGGCGGAGATCGCGGCGGATGCGCGCTGCCTCGCCGAGCCCGAGCCTTTCACCGGCGTGCTCAATCTCGGAGAGAGCTCCGTCGACATCGTGATGCGCGTGTGGGTGGCGAACAGCGAGTTCTGGAACGTGCGGTTCGACCTGATGCGGAAGATCAAGGAACGCTTCGACGCGGAAGGCATCACCATCCCCTTCCCCGCGCGGACGGTCTACACTGTGAATGCCGCCAGGAAAGTGGCGGAGTAAGGCCGGACGACGAGGCCATCGCCGGAAGACAATCTGGAAGGACGGAATATGGATCGGTTTTTCGGCGGGCCCGTGGTGCCCACACTTCTGAAGCTCGCCATCGCTTCCATCGCGGTGGGCGTCGTGCTGGCGGTGTTCGGCATCAAGCCGATCGACCTGTGGCGCGACTTCCTCGACACGATCGCGAACATATGGGCGATGGGTTTCGATGCGCTCGACTGGTCGGTGCAGTATCTGCTGCTCGGCGCCGTGGTCGTCATTCCGATTTTCGTCGCGGTGCGGCTGTGGAGCGTGCTGATGGCGCGGGGGAAGAAGGAGTAGCGCGTTCGACGGCGGGAGCGTTGCGGGCGAAGAGTAACTTCATGCGTTAGCCAAAGAGATAAAGTGTCATTCCGGCGAAAGCCGGGATGACATTTTTGTTTTTATTTCTTGCTGCGGCTCAATCCACCTCCCTTCCCCATCGCATTCCGCGACGTCAACCCGAAAGGCGAGACGGGCGGCGGCTGCCACGCTAGTCTTTCCGCAACAAAACACGGGAGGACGAGATGGCGACGATGTTTCGCGACGGGCTTTTGAAGGGCAAGCGCATTCTGGTGACGGGAGGCGGCACGGGGCTTGGGCGGGAGATGGCCGAGGACTATTTGCGGCTCGGCGCGGAGGTTTACATCTGCGGGCGGCGGAAAAACGTGCTCGACGACACCGCGAAGGAGCTGATGGCGAAGCATGGCGGCTCGGTGAAGACGCACAGCGTCGACATTCGCGTGGCGCAGGCGGTCGACGACATGGTGGCGGAAATCTGGGCGGATGGCGGGCCGCTGACGGGGCTTGTGAACAATGCGGCGGGGAATTTCATCTCGCCGACAAAAGACCTTTCGCCGCGCGGCTTCGACGCGATTGCCAATATCGTTTTCCACGGCTCGTTCTATGTGACGCATGCGATCGGCCGGCGCTGGATCGAGGACAAGGTGAAGGGGAGCGTGATTTCCATTCTCACCACCTGGGTCTGGAACGGCGGACCCTTCACGGTGCCTTCCGCCATGTCGAAGGCGGGCGTCAACATCATGACGAAATCGCTCGCCGCCGAATGGGGACCTTACGGCATCCGTCTCAATGCGATTGCGCCGGGGCCGTTTCCGACCGAAGGGGCGTGGGCGCGGCTTTCGCCGGGACAGTCGGTCGATGGCGGCGGCTCGCGCGAAGGCATTCCGATGGGGCGCGTGGGCGAGATGGACGAGCTGAAGAACCTCGCGACGTTTCTGATGGCGGATGGCTGCGAGTATCTGACGGGCCAGTGCATCGCGATCGACGGCGCTGGCTTTTCGGGCGGCGGCGGGAATTTCGCGCGGCTGTCGAAGCTGTCCGACGAGGAGTGGGACAAGATGCGCGAGATGATCCGCAGCGCGAACGACAAGGACAAGGCGCAACGGAGCGTTTGAGGGAAGGAAGGGGTTTGCACGCAGAAGAGGACTGGATTGCTTCGCTTCGCTCGCAATGACGAGGTGAGGCGGGCATACCAAATGGAAGTGTCATCCCGGCGAAAGCCGGGACCCAATTCACGTTTCCACAAGAGGTGAGGCACATGGATCCCGGCTTTCGCCCGGATGACACGTGTTTTTGTTTTTGGCCGAACGTAGTCGCGCTTGCTGGGGGAACCAATGGGTCCCGGCTTTCGCCGGGATGACACCTCTATATTTATTTTCGCTTCTATATTTATTTCACAGCACACTCACATCTCCAGCACGACCTTGCCGACGGCTTCGCGGTTTTGCAGCAGGCGCATGGCGTCTACCGCGCACTCAAGGGGGAAGCGGGCGCAGATGTGGGGGTCGATCTTTCCTTCGGCCGCGAGGCGGTCCACCGCTTCGATGTTTGCCCTGCCCGCTTCGGGGTCGCGGCGGCCGTATTCGCCGGCGCGGACGCCGATGACGGAGAAGCCTTTTATCAGCGGCATGTTGACCGGGATGGTTGGGATGCGGCCGCTGGTGAAGCCGATGACGAGGAGGCGGCCGTTCCAGGCGATGCAGCGCACGCTCTCGTCGAAGACGTCGCCGCCAACGGGATCGTAGATCACATCCGCGCCGCGCCCGCCTGTCAGTTCCTTCACCTGTTCGCGGAAGCCTTTCGTCACGTTCAGCACGTGATCGGCGCCGCGCGATTTCACGACTTTCAGTTTTTCGTCCGAGGCGGACGTCGCGATGACGGTGGCGCCGAGGAGCTTGCCCATTTCGACGGCGGCGAGGCCGACGCCGCCGGTGGAGCCGTGGACCAGCAATGTTTCGCCCGGCTGCAAATGGCCGCGGCAGACAAGCGCGACATAGGCCGTGAGGTAGGCGGCGGGATAGGCGGCGGCTTTCGCGAAATCCATGCTGCCGGGGATCGGGCGGCAGGCTTCCGCCGAGACGTTCGCCTCTTCGGCGAAACCGCCGGTGCGCAGGCCCGCGACGACGCGGTCTCCCGGCTTGAATTTCGTCACGCCCTCGCCCACCGACGCGACGACGCCCGCCCCCTCCATGCCGGGCGCGAAGGGAAGCTCGGGCTTGAACTGGTATTTGCCCTGCACCATCAGGATGTCGGGGAAATTGATCGAGCAGGCCTTGAGGCGGAGACGGATCTCGCCCTTGCCCGGCGGTGGCAGTTCGACCTCGTCCATCCGGAGGACGGAGATGTCCTCCGATAGTTCATGCACACGCATGGACCGCATTTTTTCACTCCCGAAATTTTCTCTTATGGCAAATTGCTTTGTGGACCGAGCATAGAGCGGCGGCCCCAACTTCGCCACGGTGGGTGCGGAGAATATGGCCCGGGGGAAGCAAGAGGGACGACATGATTGCGGGCATGGAGGAGGCGCGCTTCGGCGTGGCGCATCTCGACAGGGTGGCATTGCATTATGCCGAGATGGGGCCGGAGGACGGGCCGCTCGTCATTCTGCTGCACGGGTTTCCGGATAATTGCCTCGGCTGGAAGAACCAGATGCCGGCGCTGGCGAAGGCGGGGTTTCGCGTGATCGCGCCCGACCAGCGCGGCTATGGCGTGAGCGGGAAGCCGCGCGGCGTGAAGGCCTACGATCTCGACGAGCTGGCGGAAGACGTGGTGGCGCTGGGGAAGCATTTTGGCGAGGAGAAGCTGCGCGTCGTCGGCCACGACTGGGGCGCGAGCGTCGCCTGGTGGCTCTGCTCGACCAAGCCGGAGCACATGGAGAAGGCGGCGACGATCAACGCGCCGCATCCGGCCATCTGGAAAAATGCGATGTACACGGACAAGGTGCAGCGGAAGAAGAGCCGCTATGTGAAGGCGTTCCGCCTGCGCGTGCTGCCGGAGATGATGATAAGGCGGAAGAATTTCGACGCGCTGGTGGAGGCATTGAAAGGATCGGCAAGGCCAGGCGCGTTCGACGACGCGGAGTTCGACGCCTATCGCAAGGCGTGGCGCGAGCCGAAGGCGATCACCTCCATGGTGCATTGGTACCGGGCGCTGCTGAAGAAGAAGCTGCCGGCGGAACCGGCGCGGATCGAGACGCCGGTGCTGCTGATCTGGGGCGAGAAGGACGAATTCGCCGATGTCGCGCTCGCCAAACGCAGCATCGCGCTGTGCGAGCGCGGCGGCACGCTGTTCTTCGCGGAGGGCACGCACTGGGTGCACCGGGAGGAGCCGCAGGCGATCAACGACATGCTGATTACCTTTCTGCGCTCCGATCAGGAATAGGCGAGCGCGCCGCCAATGGCCGCGAGGCCGAGCACGATGAAAATGGCGGCAGTGACGGCGCGGACGACGCGGAGCGGCACGCGCTTCGCCGCCGCCTCGCCCAGATAAACGGCGGGGACATTCGCCACCATCATGCCGAGCGTGGTGCCGAGCGCGACGAGGACGAGCGACTGGTAATGCGCGGCGAGCGCGGCCGTCGCGATCTGCGTCTTGTCGCCCATCTCCACGAAGAAAAAGGCGACGGTGGTGGCGAGGAAGGGGCCGAAGCGGGTGGGGGCTTTCATCTCGTCTTCGGAGGGCGGCGCATCGGGGATCAAGGCCCAGACGCCCATGGCGAGGAAGGAGAGGCCGAGCACCCAGGCGAGAACCAGATCCGTCAGCCATTCGGCGATCAGCGTGCCGACCAGGGCGGCGAGCGCGTGATTGGCGACGGTGGCGACGAAGATGCCGGCGACGACCGCGAGCGGCGCACGGAAGCGCACGGCGAGGATGAGCGCGAGAAGCTGCGTCTTGTCGCCGATTTCAGCGACGGCGACGGTACCGAGGGAGACGAGGAAAGCTTCCAAGGAAATAACTCCGCGCCGGACGAGACAATGACCCATTGCGCCCGCCCGGCAGAGGGGCACGCATGAGCCAAAGGTCTCGCCAAATCAGCTTGCGCTGAGCACGGACGCCACGGGTTTTTGTTTGTCGCGATCCCGGACGACGAACCGGGGTCCACTTCGTCTGGGATCGCTTGGAACCCGAGTTTGTTGACGCCCGCCCCTCTCTGCCATGACGGCGGAGGGCGGCTACTCCCCTAAGGACGGGGTGGAATTAGCATGGAGAGTTGCGGCGGGCAAGAGAGCCAGGGGTGAGAACGACTCGCAGAGGCGCGTCTCAGAGGGCGATGCCGAGGCGGGCCACGAGCCAGACGGTGAGGAGATAGAGGAGGACGGTGACGGCGCAGCCGGCGGCGAGCGCAGGCCAGAAGGCGACACCGTTTCGCAGCATGGCGGGGAAGATCAGAAACATCGGCAGCGACGGCAGGACGTACCAGAAGGTTGCTTCGGCATGGGCGGCGATGCGCGCGGTGTCGCCCGTTTCGCGCCAGAGCCAGATGATGGCGAGAATGGAGACGAGCGGGAGCGACGCGACGAGCGCACCGAAGGCGGGGCTGCGCTTCGCCGTCTCGGAAACGATCATCACAAGAATGCCGGACAGCGCCGCCTTGACGATCGCGTAGAGCATGGATCAGCCCGTCTTGCGAAGGGTGGCGCCGACGTCGCGGGCGATGCGTTCGCAGGCGGCGTTGGCGGCGGGGAGGATTCCGGTCATGGCGGTGAAGGCGTGGGCGAGGTTGTCCTCGCAGCGATAGGTGACGGGGACGCCGGCGGCTTTGAGCTTTTCGGCATAGGCCGCGCCCTGATCGCGCAGCACGTCGAAGCCGGCGGTGACGATAATGGCGGGGGCGAGACCGGAGAGGTCCGGCGATTTCATCGGCGAGAGGCGGGGATCGTTCGCATCGGCGGGGCTGTTCATGTAGAGCGCGCCGAACCAGTCCATCACGTCGCGGGGGAGCGGGTAGACATTGGCGCAGCTTTCCATCGAGCCGCCCTTCCAGGCCCAGTCGGTCACCGGATAGATGAGAAGCTGGACGGCGGGGGCCGCGAAGCCCTCGCGCTTCGTTTCCTGCGCGACATGGGCGGAGAGATAGCCGCCCGCGCTGTCGCCGCCGACGCCGATGCGGCCGGGGACCATGCCGAGCGAGGCGGCGTTTGCCTCGGCCCATTTATAGGCGGCGACGGCATCTTCGCCCGCAGCGGGAAATTTGTGCTCCGGTGCGAGACGGTAGGCGACGTTGAGGACGGCGACGCCCGCGATATCCGCGATCATGGTGCAGAAGGTGTGGCAGGTGTCGAGATCGCCGATGACGCAGCCGCCGAAATGGAAGAAGACGAGGCCGGGCAGCGGACCCGATACGCCGTGCGGACGGCAGAGGCGCGCGTCGAGCGGACCGGCGGGACCGGGAATTTTCAGATCCGCGATTTCGACATTCGCGCGCGGCTCGCCGTCGAGAAGGGCGAGGCCCTGGGACGTGGCGGCGCGGGCGGCGACGGGATCGAGCGTCACGATGGAGGGACCGCGCGCACCCTGCGCGGCGAGGAACTGCATGCGGGCATCCATGATGCGGCCGTCTATGGCGAGGGGTTTGCCGCCGGAGAGGCGGACGAGAGCGCCGTCCGGCAGTTTCATCAGCAGGCGGATTATCGCTTTCTGGATGTTCATGTCTTTTCCTTGCCCGCTGTATTCTTCGGCTTTATCCCTCCCCGAAAATCCTTTGGATTTTTCGACCCCCGGGTCAAGCCCGGGGGCAGGCTCCTCCCTCACGGGGAGGGTGGGAAGGAAGTACTTGATAGGCTGCGCTGTCGCTACGGCTTGTCTGTGTTTCCTGCATGAGGGAGGGCGCGGAAGCCGCCGAGGACGAGGGCGGTGGCGAAGGCGGAGGCCTGTTCGGGATCCATTTCGGGGCGGCGCAGCATGCGGTCGCCCATTTCCATGGCGAGGCCAACGACGGAGGCCATCAGATATTCCGCGTCCACCGCCGGCAGGGTGCCGTTGCGGATGTCTTCTTCGATATATTCGCGGATTTCCTCGAAGCCGGCGATGATTTCGGGCGAATCCATGCGGACGCGCACCGTGTTCGGATTACGGCGCATGACCTGGAAGGTGTCGCGGTCGGTGGCGAGATAATCGAAATAGGTGCGGAAGGCGTTGCGGATGAAATCCTCGAAGGTGCGCGAACGGATGCGCTCGGCGCGCAGGCGCGGCCGGATGCGGCGCATGCCCTCGTCCATCAGCGCCTCGAAGACTTCTTCCTTGCTCTTGAAGTAATTGTAGAAGGTGCCCGATGCGAGGCCGGTCTTGCGGATGATGTCGCGCACCGAGGTCGCGCCGTAACCGAGATCGGAAAAGACGATGCGCGCGGCATCGAGAATGGCTTCACGGTTGTTCTGTTTGGTCTGTTCGCGCTTGCCCGGCGCCTTCGATTTCGCGGGCGCTTCCTTCAGATCGGTACTCAATCATTCCTCCCCATGAACGCCACGGGAAACCTCGGCCCCCCGAAATCCCGCGCGTCCGGATATCCGGCTCACTCTATCTTAATGACGATAATCGTCAACTTTTCAATGCGGGAGAGGGGCGGAAAAAATGACGAAATATCAATCGGTTAGGCGGCGGCCCCGGTCCGGCTATTCCCGAAGTTCAGGGAAGGCGTAGGCGGCGATGAGGCGCGTTACCCTTTCGCCATCCTCCGAGAGCGGCAGATGCACACACTGGAAGCGGCGGTAGCCGCGGCCCAGCCAGTCGAGACGGCCGCCGAGCGCAACGGGCCCGCGCGTCGCCAGCAGGCGCTCCAGCGCGGCGAGCCGCTCCGCCAGCGCCTCACCCTCGTGGTTTTCGCGGAGCGACTGGCCGGTGCGGTTGACGCCGCCCATCTCGACGACATGCGTGCCCATGAGGCGGTAACGCATGTCGAGCGGGTCGTAGGTGACGTCGGCGAGGACCAGCCAGGGAAGGAGGCGCGGGATCTCGACCGGGTCGATGTCGGCGGGCGCCGGCATTTCCCTCGCGCCGCGCTTGCGGTCCCAATATGAGATCAGCACGGGTAATGGCGACGCCAGTCCGTCCAGGTCCGTCAGGACGGCGAGACCTCCCTCGATCGTCAGCATGAGCTTCCGGTCCTCCCGCCTTCATTGTTGCGCGCCGGAGCGGCGCGATGCAAGCGGAGCGGCAAGAAGGAAAATACAGCGAGACCGGGGGAAGCGTTTGCGCCGCGCCCCCGCCCCAAAATTCGCAAGCGAATTTTGACCCTCCCCCCAGAGGAGGGTGATCAGGGTTGCTCTTATGGAAATGCGGGTTGACTTGGCGCGGGGGCGTGGCGCTATTAGGACGGCGTAGCGAGCGAGGAAACATGGCGGCCGACGACGACTTCAAGCCCGAACATATCGAACTGATGAAGAGCGTGCTGATCGAACATGTGCCGCATGCGAAGGCGATCGGGCTCACCGTCGTCGATGCGAAGCGGGGCCAGGCATGGCTCTCGGTGCCTTACGCGGAAAACCTGATCGGCAATCCCGAAACGGGCGTGATCCATGGCGGCGTCATCACGTCGCTGCTCGACAATGCCTGCGGCATCGCGGTGCAGCTTGCGCTGCCGGAGCGCATGTCCATCGCGACGCTCGACCTCCGGCTCGACTACATGAAACCGGCGACGCCGAAGCTCGACCTGATGGCGCATACGCATTGCTACAAGGTGACGAAGAACATCGCCTTCGTGCGCGGCACGGCCTATCACACGGACGAGGAAGACCCCATCGCCACCTGTGTCGGCACTTTCATGCTGGCGGCGAACCGCGCGGTGCCGATGCCGATATCGCCGGAGACCGTGGACGAAGCGATGAAACTGCTGGCGAAGAACAAGGACGGCGCGGCATGAGCGAGACGAAGAAGCCGGTCGACATCAACGCGCTGATGCAGGCGATCCCCTATGCGCGCTATCTCGGCATTACCGTCGACCAGCGCGGCAACGAGGTGACGACGGTGCTGCATTTTTCGCAGCAGCTTATCGGCAATCCGGTGCTGCCGGCGCTGCATGGCGGCGTGATCGGCGCGTTTCTCGAAACGACGGCGATCGCGCAGCTTGCCTTCGAAGGCGGCGCGGGGCCGCTGCCGAAGCCTATCGGCCTCACCATCGACTATCTGCGCTCCGGCAAGCCGGTGGATACTTACGGCCGCGCGGAAATAACGAAGCAGGGGCGGCGCGTGGCAACGGTGCGCGCGGAAGCCTGGCAGGACGACCGCTCGCGGCCCATCGCGGCGGCGCATGGCCACTTCCTGCTGCAGGCGGCGGACGACACGACCACATCATGAGCGAGACGGCGGCGGAGGCGCGGGTGAACCATCGCAAGGTTCTCGCCATCGCCATTCCCATCGTCATCTCCAACCTCTCGACGCCGCTGCTCGGCATTGCCGATACGGCGGTGATGGGGCGGATGGGCGATCCGAAATATATCGGCGCGGTGGCCATCGGCGCGCTCATCTTCACCATGGTCTACTGGACCTTCGGCTTTCTGCGCATGGGGACGACGGGGCTCACCGCGCAGGCGCTCGGCGCGATGGACGGCGAGGAAATCCGCGCGTCGCTCGGGCGGGCGCTGCTGATCGCAGGGGCGGTGGGCGCGGCGCTGATCGCGCTTCAATTTCCGATCGGACTTGCAGCCTTCGCGCTGCTCGACGGCGGCGAGGAAGTGGAGCGGCTGGCGCGAAACTATTTCGACATCAGGATATGGAGCGCGCCTTTTGCGCTCGCGAATTATGCGCTGGTCGGATGGTTCATCGGGCTTGGGCGCGCAAACATCGCGCTGGCGCTGCAAGTCTTTCTCAACCTGGTGAACATCTTCTTCAACATCGCGCTGGCGCTGGGGCTCGGCTGGGGCGTGGCGGGGATCGCGGCGGGGACGCTGATCGCGGAAGTGGCGGCGGCGCTTGCCGGGCTCGCGGTCGCGGCGCGGCATTTGCGATTCTATCCCGGGCAATGGACGCGGGCGCGGCTGATGGATGCGGCGCGGCTCGCGCGGACGGTCGCCGTCAATCGCGACATCATGATCCGCACCATCGTGCTGATGTTTTCCTTTGCGTGGTTCACGGCGAAGAGCGCGGAGGCAGGCGCGGTGACGCTCGCCGCCAATTCGATCCTGCTGCAATTCGTGACGGTGAGCGCCTTCTTCCTCGACGGTTTCGCGCTGGCCGCCGAGGCGCTGGTGGGCAAGGCCTTCGGCGCGCGGAGCCGCGAGGATTTCGATCTTTCGGCACGGCTTTCGACGCTGTGGGCGGCGGGGATCGCGTGTGCGCTGTCGCTCGGGATTTTCGCGTTCGGCGGGTTCGTCATCGACTTCCTCACCATCGATGCGGAGGTGCGCGCGGCGGCGCGGGTTTATCTCTTCTGGGCGGCGATGCTGCCGGTGCTGTCGGTCTGGTGCTACCAGCTCGACGGCATTTTCATCGGCGCGACGCGCGGGCCCGAGATGCGGAACGCGGCGCTGGCATCGAGCGCATTGTTCCTGACGCTGTGGTGGCTGTTGCTGCCTTACGGCAATCACGGGCTGTGGGCGGCGCTCGCGGGCTTCAACCTGATGCGGGCCGCGTCGCTCGGATTTTACTATCCGCGACTGGGGCGGGCGCTGGCGTAACGGTCAGAAAATCTCCAGCACGCTTTCGGGCGGGCGGCCGATTTTCGCCTTCGTGCCCATGACGACGATGGGGCGCTCGATCAGGATCGGGTTTTCGACCATGGCGCGGATGAGTTTTTCGTCCGTGAGCGTCTCATTGTCGAGGCCGAGGTCCTTGTAGGCGGCCTCTCCCTTGCGCAGCAGGTCGCGCGGTTTCATCTTCAGTTTTTTCAGGATCGACTGAAGTTCGGCAGCGGATGGCGGCGCCTTCAGGTAATCCACGATGAGGGGCGCGTGGCCGTTTTCCTCCAGCAGCGCGAGGGCCTGGCGCGACTTGGAGCAGCGCGGATTGTGATAGATGGTGGGTTTCGGCATTTTCGCTCCTACACATTTACATCCGCGCCGACGGCATCCTTCAGATGCGCGAAGCCATCGGCGGCAAGGTGCGCGGCGAGGCCCCGCTTGATGCTGCCGACGAGCGGCGGGCCGTCATAGGTGAGCGCGGAATAAAGTTGCACCAGCGAGGCGCCGGCGCGGATTTTCGCATAGGCATCGGCGGCGGACGAAATGCCGCCGACACCGACAAGCGGCAGGCGGCCTTTGGTGAGGCGGTACATGTCGCGCAGCACGGCGGTGGACATGGCGAAGAGCGGCGCGCCGGAGAGGCCGCCGGTTTCATTCGCATTGATGCCGGAGACGAGGCCTTCGCGCGCGATGGTGGTGTTGGAGACGATGAGGCCGTCGAGGCCCTGCTCGAGCGCCACCTCGGCGATGTCCCCGAGTTCTTCCGCGTTGAGGTCCGGCGCGATTTTCAGGAGGACGGGTGTCTTGCCCTTGCGCGCGGCGAGGACGCGGGCGACGAGGTTTTGCAGCTCCGCCTTGTTCTGCAGGGCGCGGAGGCCGGGCGTGTTGGGCGAGGAAATGTTGACGGTGAAATAACTCGCCAGCCCCTCGAAGGCGCGGATGCCCGCCTCGTAATCGGCGATGCGGTCGGCCGCGTCCTTGTTGGCGCCGATGTTGACGCCGACGATGCCGGGGCGCTTGCGGCGCGCGAGGAGGCGCTTTTTCAGGGCGGCATGGCCCTGATTGTTGAAGCCCAAACGATTGATGACGGCGCGGTGGACCGGCAGGCGGAAGACGCGGGGGCGCGGATTGCCGGGCTGCGGCAGGGGCGTAACCGTGCCGACCTCGGCGAAGCCCATGCCCATGGCGAGCATGGCATCCGGCACCTCGCCGTTCTTGTCGAAGCCGGCGGCGATGCCGAGCGGGTTTTCGAAGTGGAGGCCGAAAAGGTCTATCGCGAGGGAGGCCGAGTCCGGCTCGCGCTGCGAGGGGCCGAGACCGAGGCGCAGCGCACGGAGCGTGAGGCCATGCGCGGTTTCGGGGTCCATCAGGCTTATCAGCGGACGGGCGAGCGGAAAGAGGTCCATTCAGTCTTCCATCGAGGGAAAGAGATGTGTGCCCTCCTCATCCACGGGGAGCGCGTCGACGCGGCGGACGGCGTGGAGCGGCAGGACGTCGTAGAGATGCGGAAAGAGCGCGCCGCCGCGCGACGGCTCCCATTTCAGCGCCTCGCCAAGTGCGGCGGCCTCGACCGCGACGAGAAGGAGGCCGCGGCGGCCGGCGAAATGGCGCGAGGCGGTTTCGCGCGCCTGGGCGGCGGTGGAGAAATGGATATAGCCGTCGTCGATATCGACGGCAGAGCCGATGAAACGGCCCTCGGCCTCGGCGGCGAGCCATTCGTGCTGGCTCACGATCTTGTAGATGAGGCTGGAATCGGGCGGCATGAGGCGCACTCTAGCCGCGCGGGCGGAGGCCGACAAGGCGGCGGATGGGAATTGAATCCGCATTTCCGGGGTGCGGGGGGCGGCTGCCTGTGGCATGATTCCCAAGACCGCCCGCAGACAGGAATTCATTCAGGCCGATGCCCCGCATGCTTTCCCACAGCCGCCTCTGGACGGCGATCGACGCGCTGGCGGCGCGGCACGGGCTGACGGCTTCGGGGCTTGCCAAGGCGGCGGGGCTCGACCCCACGACCTTCAACAAATCGAAGCGCGTGACGGCGGCGGGGCGGCCGCGCTGGCCGAACACCGAGAGCCTGGCGCGGATACTCGACGCCACGGGCTCGTCGCTGGAGGAATTTCTCTCGCTGGTCGGGGACGGCGAGGCGCCCTTCGTGCCGCCGCCGCGCCATGTGCCGCTGATCGGGCTGGCGCAGGCGGGACGCGGCGGCTTTTTCGACGATGCCGGATTTCCGGTGGGCGGCGGCTGGGAAGAAGTGGCGTTTCCCGACTTCAAGGACGAGCACGCCTATGCGCTGGAAGTGAGCGGCGACAGCATGGAGCCGTTCTACCGGGCGGGCGATATCATCATCGTGTCGCCGGGCGCAGAAATAAGGCGCGGCGACCGCGTGGTGGTGAAGACGACGGCGGACGAGGTGATGGCGAAGGTGATGGCGCGGAAGACGGCGACGCGGATCGACCTGCAATCGCTGAACCCGGCCTATGACGACCGGGTGCTGAAGCCGGAGGAGATCGTCTGGATGGCGCGCATCATCTGGGCGAGCCAATAGCTTCTATCTCTTGCGGGTGGCGGCGGAAGGCGGGTCCCGGCTCTCCGCGCGGCCGAGGCGAAGGGCGACGATGCGGGAGGCGGCCGCCATGTCGTGGCGGTCGAGCGCCTGTTTCAATTCGAGGGCGGCATCGCGGAGCAGGGTTTCGAGCGCGGTGCGCGGCCGGCGGGCGACGATGCCGCCGATGAGTTCGGAGGCGCGCGCGACACGCTCCCGGCTGCCGAAGCCGGCGAGCTGGAACGCATATTGCCAGGCGATCGACATGTTGGCGGGGTCGAGCGCGAGGGCGCGCTCATAGGCGGCGATGCCGGCTTCCGCCGAGGCGCCATAGACGACCTTGGCGAGCGGCCCGCCCTCATAAGCGATTTCGAGATGCCAGCCGCCGAGCGCGGCGTGGGCCCAGGCATTGTCCGGGTTGAGGGCGAGCGCACGGTCGATATGGTCGCGGGCTTCCGTCGCCATGCCCTTGAAATGCGCCGCCATGCTGCCTTCGCGGCGGGCGATGAGGCCGAGCGCGACGGCGATGGCGAGATGTGCCTCGGGCCTGTCCGGCTCGCGCGCGACGGCGTGGCGGCCATCGCGGAGCGCCGCCTCGAAATGAGCGAGACGCGCGGGCCCGGTAGACCCGAAATCGCCGCGTACCATTTCCGCGCGCGAGGCGAGCGCGTCGCCCGCACCCGTCTGGAGCTTGCGGGCGAGCAAGGCCGCACGGCCG
The DNA here is from genome assembly GCF_030694575.1 of Parvibaculum sp. Classification (GTDB taxonomy): domain Bacteria; phylum Pseudomonadota; class Alphaproteobacteria; order Parvibaculales; family Parvibaculaceae; genus Parvibaculum. Next base: position 16,679 of record NZ_JAUYUS010000006.1, on the reverse strand, counting down.
AAGGCACCGTCGTCGAAGGCCGCCTGCGCCTCGGCGAGGCCGCGATCGAGCGCGGCGGCGGGCGCGGCGGCGAGCAGGACCGCGAAGAGGAGAATCGCCATGCGCACGCCCTTCATCGCGCGAAGGCCTTTTCGATCAGGAAGGGCTCGTCGAAATGCGCTTCGCCGACAAAGGCGGTGGCGTGCGTTCCCCATTGGCGCATGGCACCGGGGCTTTCGATGCCGAGCGGCCAGAGCGTGAAGCGTTCCAGACGCTCCGTATGCGGCACGATGCCCGTGGGGCCGTAGAAGCTCTGGCGGCCGCCTTCCGGCAAAGGCAGGGAACGCTCGCCGAAGGCGGGGGGCGCCCAGGCGGATTCGAGTTCATAGGTGGAGGGGGTCGAGGCCGGTTTTCCGGCGCCGAGATTGCGCAGGTAGTGGCTGACGCTCGCGAGGCGGAGGTGGATGCGCTCGCCTGAGGCGAGGTGCGGCGCGGCTTTCGGCACGAGCGGGGCCTCGCGCGTGTCGCGGTCTTCCGGCACGGGCACGCGGACGAGTGGCGCGACGGGGAAGAACATGTGGTAGCAGCCGCAGGCATGGATCGCGTCGTAGATGAGCGGCGCGCCGTTTTCATCGAGCGTCACGCGCCAGATGAAACCGTCGATGCGGCCGCCGAGAAGATCGAACCTGCCCTGAAGGGGCCGCGCGGGAAACCAGACGGTGTAGACGAGTTGCGGCAGCACCCTGCCCTCGAAGCGCGTGTAGACGAGGCGGGTGGTGGCCGTGGGGCGCGAGACATCGACGGCGGGAAGCAGCTCGCCGTTCTCGCGATGCCAGACAGGCGCGCCGAGACGGTCGTCGCCGCTTTCAGTTTCGATTTCGAAGACGGGAGCGAAGGCGGCGGCGAGTTGCGCCACGTCGCTTGCGGAGAATTTCGGGAGGCCGAGGGGGGTGCGGGGCGCGGCGCGGACGATGCGCGACGCTTCTTCCGCATCGGCAACCGCGGCAGGCACATAGGCAACGACGCTTTCAGACGGCGCGGGCGGCGCGTAGGGGTGCGCGAAGGATCCGATATTCTCATCCTTCCAGCGCGCATAGCCGATGGCGGCACCGAGATTCGTAATGGGGTAGAGACCGGCGGCGCGAACCCAGTTGTTGTAATTGCTCGGCGGGACGGCGGCGCGGATGAGTGCGTCCCGCGCTTTGGCCGGTCCGGCCAGGACTTCGGCTTGCAGCAACAGATCGCCGCAGCTATTGGCGGCGGCGGCGAGGCCTTCGGGATCGGCGACGCCGTGACGCGCGGCGAGCGCGGCGCGCTCATCGGCCGACAGGTTCGATGCTTCGATCTCGCGTGCCCGCGCGTCGAGCCAGCGCAGATGGTCCGCCCAATCCTCGAAGGCGCCGGGGGCGGAGAGCTCATGGCGGAAGCTCGCCAGGAAACGGTCGATGCGGAGATAAGGGAAGGTCTTCAGGCGGGCGGCACCGGCATCGCCGACACCCTGCGCGGCGACGGCTTCATCCATGCCGCCGATCAACGAGAGGCAGCGCGCTTGCGGAGAACCGCCGGCCGGCTCCGAACGCCAGTCCGGCACGGCGACGCATCCGCCCAGCACGAGCACCATGCCGAGCGCGAGTGGCCATCGCGCAGTTGAGTTCGCCGTCCGGTTCACCGGATGCTCCCGAGGGACAAGAACAGGGAGCGCATGTTCGGCCATGCGGCGCGGGCCCGCAATGGCCGGGCACAAGATTGCCCCGAGGCCGCGACAAATTTCCGTGACCTAGCCTTTGGAAAGGTCTTCGCCCGCAAGCGCGCGGCGGATGAGTGCCACGGTTTCCTTGACGCCGTAGAGCTTGACGAAGGTGCCGAAGCGCGGGCCCTGTTCCTCGCCGAGCAGAACCTCGTAGAGCGCCTTGAACCAGTCGCGCAGCTTCTCGAAGGGATGGTTCTTGCCGATGTCGTAGACGATGTTCTGCAGTTCCTCGGCCGTCGCGCCCGGTTCCGCCGCTTCGAGGCGGGCGGCAAGCTCCTCAAGCGCGGCACGCTCCAGATCCGTCGGCGCACGGTACTTCTTCGCGGGGCGCACGAAATCGTGGAAATAGTTGATGGCGTAGCCGACGAGATGATCGAGGCGCGGATGATTTTCCGGCGTCGCATCCGGCGCATAGTTGCGGATGAAGCCCCAGAGGACGTTGCGGTCTTCCGAGTGGCTGGCGCTGGCGAGATTGAGCAGCAGCGAGAAGCTGATCGGCAGGTCTTCCGTGGGCGGATTTCCGTGGTGGATGTGGAAGGCGGCGTTGTTCAGCCGCTCGCGCGCATCCTGCTTCGGGAACGCGGTCAGCGCGCCGAGATACTCGTCGACGTTGCGCGGGATCACGTCGAAATAGAGACGCTTGCCGGCGCGCGGGCTCTGGAACATGAAATATTGCAGGCTTTCCGGGCTCGCATAGCGCAGCCAATCCTCGATCGAAAGGCCGTTGCCCTTCGACTTGGAAATCTTCTTGCCCTCCTCGTCGAGGAAGAGCTCGTAGTTGAAGCCTTCCGGCGGCGGCGCGCCGAGGACGCGGCAGATGCGCGAGGCGAGCTTCACCGAATCGATGAGGTCCTTGCCCGCCATTTCGTAGTCGACGCCGAGGGCCGCCCAGCGCATCGCCCAGTCGGCCTTCCACTGCAGCTTGCAGTGACCGCCGGTGACCGGCACTTCGACCGTTTCGTTCGTGCCCGGCTCGACATAGCTCACGGTGCCCTTCGCCGCATCGCGCGCGACGAGCGGCACGAGGAGGACATGGCCGGTGCGGGGGCTGACGGGGAGGATGGGGCTGTAGCTCTGCTGGCGCTCCTCACGGAGGGAGGGCAGCATGATCTCCATGATTTCGTCGAACTTCGCGAGCACCTTGAGGAGCGTCTCGTCGAATCGGCCGGACTTGTAATAATCGGTGGAGCTCGCAAATTCGTATTCGAAACCATAAGAGTCGAGGAACGAACGCAGGCGGGCGTTGTTGTGTTCTCCGAAGCTCGGAAACTTTTCGAAAGGATCCGGCACCTGGGTCAGCGGCATATTGATGTAATTTGCCAGCATCTCCTGATTTGGGACATTGGTCGGCACCTTGCGGAGGCCGTCCATGTCGTCGGAGAAGCAGAGAAGCCGCGTCTTCACGCCCGGCATCAGGATTTCGAAGGCGCGGCGCACCATGGTGGTACGCGCGACTTCTCCGAAGGTGCCGATATGCGGGAGGCCCGACGGACCGTAGCCGGTCTCGAAAAGGACCGTGCGCTCCGGGCGACCTTCCCTTTCGAGCCTGTCGACGATTTTGCGCGCGTCCTCGAACGGCCAGGCCTTGCTTACGCGGGCGGCTTCGAGGAGGTCGGAAGGAGTTATGGCGGCAACGTCGGCAGACATTTAATGTACCCGGAAGAATGACTTAAGGCTTTGTCAAGCGGGCGGACCCTATGCTTTGGACATTCTCCAGTCAACGCGCCGGCGAACCGGGCATAATGCCGGCTCCCGCGCGGTGTTCGGGGGTGCCCTGTTGGAGTGTAGCGCAGCGACGCGCCCGGAGACCGAGAAGTTGACGACGAGCGAAACGGACAGGCCCGCGGCGGCCCAGGTGCCCCCAGAGGGGGAGGCGCCTTTCCCCGGTTCCGTTCGGCGTAACCATCCCATCGAGACCCGCATCGCGGCCGAACAGATTAAACTGCTGCTTTCACTCGGCGAGGCGAGCCGCTGGACCGTGTTCGGCGGCATTCTCGTGGTCGGCCTTGCCTTTTACCAGACGGCGCCGATCTGGGCGACGGCGGTGGTGGCCGCGATCCAGCTCATCGCGCAATTCGCCTTCGACCGGGTGCGGGCAGGCTTCAATGCCGATCCCGATGCCGTGGAAAACGCGCCGAAGTGGGCGCATCGCTATGCGCTCGTGACGCTCATCAGCGGCTCGACATGGGGCGTCGGCGCCCTGCTCTGGCTGCCGGGCTCCTCCTTCGCGCATGAAATCTTCTACCTGCTGGTGCTTGCCTCGCTGGTCATGGCGACGGCGGTCAGCCGTGCCAATTATCCGCCTGCCGTCATTTACTACACGGTGGCCTCGTGCCTGCCCGCAATCGGGTTGCTGCTCATGCGGGGCGACCCGCTCGCGGTTGCGACGGTGCTTCTGGCGCTGATGTTCTTCGCCACGATCGCCGGGTGGACGCGGCGGATCAACGTGGGCTACCGCGAGGCCTTCCGGCTGCGCTTCGAGAATTCCGACCTGGTGGAGCGGATGGCGCGCGCCCATGCGGCAACCGAGCAGCGGCGGCGCGACGCGGAGGACGCGGAAGCGCGCGCCGTGGCGGCGATGCGGGCGAAACAGGAATTTCTCGACATCATCAGCCATGAAGTGCGGGCGCCGCTGGACGGCCTTCGCAACATGGCGCTTTACCTCGGCGACGAGGCGGTGAACGAAACGCAGATCAAGATCGCCGCTTCCATCGAGGAGACGAGCCAGCTTCTGCGGCGGCTGATCGACGACATGATCGACTTTTCGGAGATCGAATCCCTGTCGCTCGAACTGAAGCCGCGCAGCTTCGACCCGGTGGAGCTTGTCGCGAGCATCGTGCGGATGATGCGGCATCAGGCGGTCGCGCGCGGATTGTCGCTCGAACTCGACGTGGCGCCCGGCATCGACGCGTATATGAACGCGGATCCGGACAGGCTGCGGCAGGTGCTTTCGAACATCATCGGCAATGCGATCAAGTTCACCTATCAAGGCGGCATCGTGGTGCGCGTGGCGTCGCTCAAAGTACCGAGCGGGGAGACGATCTTCCGTTTCTCCGTGACGGATACCGGGCCGGGACTTTCGGACGAGGCGCGGGCGACGCTCTTCGAAGCCTTCGCGCAGGGCGCCGATGCACGCGATTTCCGCTTTACCGGGCAGACGGCGGGCGTGGGCCTCGGATTGCCGATCAGCGAGCGGCTGGTGCGGCTGATGGGCGGGCATATCGATGTCGACAGCACGGCCGGACAAGGCAGCACGTTCTGGTTTCTGCTGCCGTCGGAGCCCGGTGGCGCGGAGGACTATTTCGCGACGCTGCGCGACGAAAAGCAGCCGCACCGCCCGGCCAAGCCCGAGCGGCTTATCGACCACGACCATCTCTATGAACTGGAGCGGCGCCTCGGCGGCCACCACATCACGGACTACCTCGTGACCGGCCTTCACCGCGTGCTCGAACTGCAGCGCGAGATGGAGAGCGCGACGAGCGGCCGGGACGGCGCGGCGCTGGCAGAGGGCGCGCGGGCGCTGAAGCTTGCCGCGGCCGACCTCGGCCTGACGGCGATTTCGACCGTCGCCGGCAATATCGACACCGCCGTCGATCAAGGCGAGGCGGAGGCTGCGATGCGCGAAGTACCGCGCCTGCAACAGAAGATCACCGCGACATGGCGGGAACTCGCAAAGGCCTATCCGAGCCTCGCCGCCTGACAATATCTTTGCGGCGGCGCATCGCTATACTCGCCGCCGATGCCGGAAAATCCTCCATTCGATTCGATACATGCGGGCGGGCCGTTTCTGCCCGATGCCGCCGCCATGGTGCCTTCGCGCGCGAAGGGTGGCGGGGCCATTGCCGTGAGCGCCGATGGCGAGATCGAGGAACTGGGCCCCGACGAGGCGCTGCGGCGGATCGAGCGCGAGCCGGTGATGCTGGTCCATGCGGGCTTCACGGCGCGGCGGATCGCGCGGGGACGGCCGTTCCGGGAGCCGGGGCCGCATGTGCTGGACCTGATGGAACTTTTCGCCTTCGTGCATCCGGCCCAAGCCTGCCTGCCGACGGCCGAGGGGCTGGCCCGCGCGCTCGGCCTCGATGCGGGCGAGGCGCCCGAAGACCAGGCGCTGATGCTGCGCGAGGCGGCGGCGCAAATGCTGGCGACGCTGCAGAACCCCGCCCTGCCCGACCGCCCGTCGGCCGCACGCACGGCCTACCGGATGGCGGAAGGCGGCTGGGCGTGGGGCCCGGGCGTGGTGGCGGCGCTGCGCGACGCGCTGGGCCGGGAGGGCAAGCCGCCGGCGCTGCGTGGCTTCGACATATGGAACGAACTGCCGGAATGGGAAGAGCGGGGCCCGCGCCCGCCTGCGGGCTCGATGCCGGTGAGCGACGCGGAAGCCCGGGCGCAGCTTGCGCTGCTGGCGGGGGACGGCGCGGAACGGCGGACGGGGCAGGCGGATTTCGCGGGCGCCGCCTCGCTCGCCTTCGCGCCGCGCGATGCGGCGGGCGCGCCCAATGTGGTGATCGCGGAAGCGGGAACGGGCATCGGCAAGACGATCGGCTATATCGCGCCGGCCAGCCTCTGGGCGACGCGGAACAAAGGCACGGTCTGGCTTTCCACCTATACGAAGAACCTGCAACGCCAGCTCGACCAGGAGCTCTCGCGGCTTTATCCCGATCCCGCCGAGAAGGCGGAGAAGGCGGTGATCCGGAAAGGGCGCGAGAATTATCTCTGCCTGCTCAATTTCGCGGAGATGGCGGACCGGGCGGCGATGGGCGGCGGCGCGGTCGCCATCGGCCTCGTGGCGCGATGGGCGAAGGCAAGCCGCGACGGCGACATGGTGGGCGGCGATTTTCCGGCATGGCTGGCGGCGCGGCTCGGCGGCGTGACCGGACGCACGGGGCTGACCGACCGGCGCGGCGAGTGCGTCTATACGGCCTGTCCCTATTACAAGAAGTGCTTCATCGAACGCGCGATCCGCAAGGCGCGGCGCGCGGAGATCGTGGTGGCGAACCATGCGCTCGTGATGCGGCAGGCGGCGCTCGACCAGGCGATGGGGCCGGTGGCGCATCGTCCGGTGAAGGCAGCGGAGGCGGCCGGCAACGCGGAAGACGAAGCCCCGAGCGGACGGGAGGCGCTGGCGCGGTTCGTGTTCGACGAGGGACATCATATTTTCGACGCGGCGGACGGCGCGTTCTCGGCGTCGTTGTCGGGGCTTGAAACGGCGGAGCTCAGGCGCTGGGTGCGCGGCGCGGAAGGACAACGCGGACGGCGCGGACGCGGCATCGAGGAACGCGTGGGCGACCTCATCGCGGAGGACAAGCTGGCGGAGGAAGCGCTGGTTGCGGCGCTTTCCGCCGCGGCCGCCCTGCCCGCGCCCGGATGGGCGGGGCGCATTCACGACGGCGCGCCGCGCGGCGCAGGCGAAAAATTCCTGGCGCTGGTACGGCAGCAGGTTCACGCGCGGGCGGAAGACAACGACAGTCCCTTTTCGCTCGAAGCCGAGACGATGCCGCCGGTGACGGGGCTGACGGAAGCGGCCGCCGCGCTGGACGACGCGCTGAAGCGGCTGGCGGCACCGCTGCAACTGATCGCCGACCGGCTGCGGGCGCGGCTCGACGACGAGGCGGAAGACCTCGACACGGCGACGCGCATACGCATGGACGCCGCCGCGCGCGGGCTCGACCGGCGCGTGCGGATTCTCATTCCGTCGTGGCGGAGCATGCTGGCAAGCCTGAACGCGGCAACGCCCGAAGCTTTCGTCGACTGGTTCTCGGTGGAGCGGCTCCATGGGCGCGAGATCGACATCGGGATGCACCGGCACTGGCGCGACCCGACGATACCCTTTGCGGACGCCGTATTGGAGCCGGCGCATGGCGTGCTCATCACGTCGGCGACGCTGCGCGACCGGCTGGTGGAAGAAACGGAAGACGACGAGGGCTGGGAGACGGCGGAGATCAGAACGGGAGCTTCGCATCTTGCCGTGCCGGCGCGGCGCGCCTTCATGGCGTCGCCGTTCGACTATGAAAAGCAGGTGAGGATTTTCGTCGTGCGCGACGTCAGCCGGACGGACCTCAACCAGGTGGCTTCGGCCTACCGGGAACTCTTTCGCGCGGCGGATGGCGGCGCGCTCGGTCTCTTCACGGCGATCCACCGGCTGAGGGCCGTGCATGAGCGCATCGTCTCGCCGCTGGAAGAAGCGGGGCTGACGCTTTACGCGCAGCATGTGGATGCGCTGGATACGGGCACGCTGGTCGATATTTTCCGCGCCGAACGCCATGCCTGCCTGCTCGGCACCGACGCCGTGCGCGACGGCGTGGACGTGCCGGGAGATTCGCTGCGCATGATCGTGTTCGACCGGGTGCCATGGCCCCGTCCCGACATTCTGCACAAGGCGCGGCGCGAGCAATTCGGCAAGGCGCGCTACGACGACATGCTGACGCGACTGCGGCTGAAGCAGGCATTCGGGCGGCTGATCCGGCGGGCGACGGACAGGGGCGTTTTCGTGATGCTCGACAGCCGGCTGCCGACGCGGCTGACCTCCGCCTTTCCGCCGGGCGTGACGGTGCACCGGGTGGGGCTCGCGGAGGCGATCGCCGAGAGCCGGCGCTTCCTGTCCGGCGGCGAGCCCATGCTTGCCCCGGCGAAAGCCACCCCCTAAGCTCCCCGCAAATCGAGCAAGGAAGCCAAATGTCGACGATTTCTCCCGAGAATGCCCTGATCTACATCATGGTCACGATGAGCGCGGTGGACCGCGCGATGAGCGACAATGAACTGCGCGACATCGGCACGATCGTGCGGACGCTGCCGGCCTTTCGCGAGTTCAACGAGGAGCGGCTGATCCCGGTGGCCAAGGAATGCGCCGCGATCCTGCAGGAGGATGGCGGGCTCGATGCCGTGTTCGGCCTGGTGCGGGACGCGCTGCCGCCGCATATGCGCGAGACGGGCTATGCGCTTGCCGTGGAAATCGCGGCGGCGGACCTGTCGGTCGGCGCGGAGGAAATCCGCCTGATGCAATTGCTGCGCGAGACGCTCGACGTGGACAAGCTCACCGCCGCCGCCATCGAACGGGGCGCGCGCGCACGGCACATGCCGCTCTAGATTTCAGGTACAGGTGCCTTCGCCGGTTTTCCTCAGTTCGCCACCGATGCGGTCGAAGAAAGTGCGGGTGCAGCGCGCGGGGCCGTCATACCTGTCGGCTTCGCGGTGGATCAGGACCGGGGTCGCGCCGTCCCATGTATAGACGTCGACGCCGCCTTCCGCCGCGCTCGAGCGCCAGCGGCTGAGAATTTCCTGTGTTTCGGGATCGAAATCAGGCGACACGATTTCGTCGAGCGCGGCGTTTTCCACGAAGCGCATTTCATCTTTCGACCAGAGCCAGTTGCGGTAGAGCACGTTGGGTCCGGCGGCGATCTGCGCGATCAGCCGCATGTCGAGATAGCCGTCGAAATCGACGTCGATCATCTCGAAGCCGTTATTGTCGATCTCCTGGATGGCGGAGGAGCCGGTATCCGAGATGACCTGGAAGGGGGCCGCCTTGCCCTTCTGGCGGATGGAAATGCTGTCGATCACGCGGTCGCGGTTCTGCGGATCGAGGTGCCAGGCAAGGGAGAAATGGAAAGCGGGCAGCACGGGGTTGATCTGGCTTTCGCAGACGATGGGGCCCATATCGCCCGCTCCCGCGGGAGACAGGCAGACGAAGCCGCCCTGGAAGGTTTCATCGCCCGTTACGCGCTCACGGCGGCCGTCGGCTTCGGCCGCCGCCTCCGCCGCGACGGCGCCTATCTCGGCGCCCATATCGGCGTCCTCCTGCGCGGACGCTCGGTCCGGACAGGCGAGAAACAGAAACAGGAAGCAGCAGGAAACAACGCGCCACGGCATTGCAGCAGCCCTCGAAGAGCCGCGCCATTGAGTCGCGGCGGGCCATTCTAGCTCAAGGCGGCCCGAAGCGGCCTTTTTCTTGTGGCCCGGGCCGCTCTATAGTCCGGGTACATTTTCGACCGCCCGCGCAACCGGGCGGGTCAGTCAAGGGCGTGCCGATTTTCGATGCATGATTTTCTCACCCTTCACGAACCGGTCCTTCGGTTCGGTGCCTTTGCCGGGGTGCTGGCGCTGATGGCGCTGTGGGAGACGCTGTCGCCGAGGCGGGCACCGGGAAGCCCGCGCGGGCGGCGCTGGCTGACCAACCTTGCGCTTGCCGGTGCCGGCACGATCCTGCTCCGCATCGCCGTGCCGCTGCTCGCGGCCGGTGTGGCCCTGGAAGCGGAGAGGCGCGGCTTCGGGCTCTTCCACTGGCTGGACGTGCCTTATGCTCTCGCCTTCTGCGTATCGCTGCTGGCGCTCGATGCGCTCGTCTATGCGCAGCATGTGGTCTTCCACCGTGTCGGGCTGCTGTGGCGGCTGCACCGTGTGCATCATGCCGACACCGATGTCGACGTGACGACGGGTGTGCGGTTTCACCCCATCGAAATCCTGCTCAGCATGGGGATAAAGATGGCGGCGGTCGCGCTTATCGGAGCGCCCGCCGCCGCCGTCATCCTGTTCGAGGTGGTGCTGAATGCGACGGCGATGTTCAACCATTCCAATGTCGATCTCGGCGCGACGGCGGACCGCGTGCTGCGGTGGCTGATCGTGACACCGGACATGCACAGGGTGCATCATTCGGTTCACCGCGACGAGCACGACACCAATTTCGGTTTCAGCCTTTCCTTGTGGGACAGGCTGTTCGGAACCTACAGGCCGCAGCCCCGCGACGGGCACAAGGAGATGCGGCTGGGGCTTTCGGCCTTTCCGGCGCCATTGCCGTCGGGGCTGGGCTGGAGCCTCTGGAATCCATTTTCAAACGACACTCTATCGGGCGGGCCCTTGCCGGACGAGGGAAGCCGGGAGCCTACGACATGAAACGACTTTGCCTGCTGCGCCACGCGAAATCGGACTGGAGCGATCCGTCCAGCGACGATTTCAACAGGCCGCTCAACGCGCGCGGCACGAGGGCGGCCAACTTCATGGCCCAGTACATCGCAAAATCGCCCTACCGGCCCGACACCGTGCTGTGTTCGACCGCCGCGCGCGCGACCGCGACCTGTGCGCCGCTTCGCGAGGCGCTGGGGCGCCGGGTGCCGATCATCTATCGCGACGAGCTTTATCACGCGATGCCGGACAAGATGCTGGAGGAAGTTCACGGCGCGCCGCCGGAGGCGGAGACGCTCCTCGTCGTTGCGCATAATCCGGGGCTAGTGCTGCTGGCGATGGCGCTGGCCGACGACCCTGACGAGGAGACGGCGCTGCGCATCGCGCATGGCGTGCCGACCGGCGGGTTCATCGTGTTCGAGTTCGACGTCGACGACTGGACGAAAATCAAGGAAGGGACCGCACGCACTGTCTTCTTCGTCCGTCCACGCGATCTGATGACGGAAGGCGCCGAAGAGAGGAGCTGAGAGCCGCCTCAGTAAATGCTGGCGGTGAAGTAACGCGCGCTGATGCGCGCATAGGTGCCGTCGGCGACGAGCGCCGAAAGAGCCGTATCAAATTCGTCGCGCAAGGCGGCATCCCCGGCACGAAATGCAATGCCCGCGCCCTGCCCGAAATAGGCCGGGTCTGCGTAATCCGGGCCGACAAGCCGGCAGCACGCACCGGCCGCGCCCGACGTCCAGCGCAGGAGCGCGTTGCGGTCCCCGAACAGAAGATCGGCCTCGCCGTCCGACAGCGCGGCCGCGGCGTGCTCGGGCGTGGGAAACGCGAGAAGGCGCGCATTGGGGAAGCGGGACAGCGCGAAAGCCTGATGCACCGAGCCGGCCTGAACCGCGATGCGGCGCCCGGCAAGCGCCGTGGATGACACCGTGCCGCTTTTCCGCGCGGCGAACCGGCCCGGCGTTGAGTAATAACTGTCGGTGAAGACGATCTCTCCATCGGCGGCGGGACTTTCACGGCCCGGCACGGGGATCAGCAATGAGGCGATGACAGCATCCCCCTCGCCGCTTTTCAGCGCCGGCAGCAATTGTCCCCATGACCTCGCCTCAAAGCTGCAGACGGCCTTCAGACGTTCGCAGATCGCACCCGCAAGCTCGACATCGAAGCCGGCCAAGGCTCCCGTTTCGTCGCGATAGTTGAATGGCGGGTAGTCGCCCTCGGTGAGCAGGCGGAAGCGACGGGGAGCCGCATCGGCGGGCGTCCTCTCCGGGTTCGGCAGCGGCAGCTGCAGGGCCACGACCAGATCGATCGAGATGGGTGCGGAAGGCTGCGGCGCCTCCACCGCCGAGGGCATCGTCGCGGCCGGCGCGGGCCGTTCGAGCCTCGCCTCGGCCCAGGGCAGCGGCGCGCCCTCGTACAGCCGGGCAAGCGCACCGGCCACGATGACGATCGCTATCAGGTTCAGGTAGAGAAGAAACCGCATTGCGCCCGCCCGATCGATGCCGCCCCCAAATGGTGCATCATCCTTGTTTCATTATGACACGCCCGCTCTCCCCGTCTCGCGTCAGCACGGGAAACGGAGGGCGCTCCCTCCCCGAAAAGCAAGGTTTATGCCCCGTCTGACCCTTCGGACTATATGGTTAATAAAGGGCCTTGTTAGGCTCGTCCCTGCGCTTTCGATTTTATCAAACGACACTGCTTGGGTGCGGGGCCGAGGCCGGAATTGCGAGAAACGTGGAGCAACAGGGGCGATGCATCGTCATCGCCCGCGAAAGAGGCTTTTGGCCGTCGGCGTCCGCGCGGGCGAGCGCAGCCTGGCTCGCGTCCGCTGATCGGCGAAATGGCCGTTGCGGAGGGTCTGATGGCGCCGGACGCGCTGGCGCCGGCCCTGGAGCAGCAAGGACGCTGGGGCGGGCCACTCGGCGCGGTACTGGTGAGCATCGGCGCGATGCGCGTGGCGGACGTGGCGCGGCTCTACGGACGGCAGCGCGGCCTGCCCTATGTCGACATGCTGGCGGAGCCGCACGACACGGCGCTGGTGAAATCCGAGAGGCTCGATTTCTATCTTCGAGAATTGTGCATGCCGTGGCGACGGCGTGCCGGCGAGACGATCTATGTGGCCGCAAATCCGGACGCATCGCGCGAGGCTATCGCCGGCCATGAAGGGCGGCGACTGCCGGTATTCGTGACGTCGCCGCGCGACATCAGCCGCACCGTTACGCGCGAATTCGGCGAGGCGCTGACGGACCGGGCGATTTTCGACCTCCGCCGGCAAATGCCGGAGAGTTCCGCCGCGCACCGTTTGTCGCGGCCGCAGGGAATTTTCCTCGCCGGCCTCGCCCTTTTCCTGCTTGCAGGTTTTCTCACGGTGCCGGGGCAGCTCCTGACCGTGGCGAATGTGATGCTCGGCATCGTCTTTCTCGCAATTGCCGGCTTGCGCTACCTGTCGATTTTCATCGGGCTCATGGCGCCGCCGACTGCCGAGGAACTCGCTCATGCGAATTACGGCGTGCCGGCGGACAAGGACCTTCCCGTCTATACGGTAATGGTGCCTCTCTTTCGCGAGGCGCGCGTGCTGCCCGTTCTCGCGGCGGCGTTGCGCGCGCTGGACTATCCCGCGTCGAAGCTCGACATCAAGCTGATTTTCGAGGAGAGCGACCGGGAGACCTATGAAGCGGCGAAGGCGCTGAAGCTGCCGGATCATTTCGAATTCATCGTGGTGCCGACGAGCTTCCCGCGCACAAAGCCAAAGGCCTGCAATTTCGCGCTGCCTTTCGCGCGCGGTGAATTCCTCGTGATCTACGACGCGGAGGACACGCCGGACCCCGGACAACTGAAAAAGGCGGTCGCCGCGTTCAGGCTCGGCGACGACAACCTTGCCTGTGTGCAGGCCCAACTCAACTATTACAACTGGAACGAGAACTGGCTCACGCGGCAATTCGCGATCGAATATGCGGCCTTCTTCGACCTGCTGCTGCCGACAATGGCGCGGTTGCAGCTGCCGATACCGCTCGGGGGAACATCGACCCATTTCCGCACCGAGCTGTTGCGGAAGGCCGGTGCGTGGGATCCGAACAATGTGACCGAGGACGCCGACCTCGGGATGCGTTTCGCGCTGCATGGCTATCGCTGCGGGATCATCCGTTCGACCACCGAGGAGGAGGCCAATTGCAGCCTGCCGAACTGGATCCGGCAACGCTCACGCTGGATCAAGGGCTGGATGCAGACCTATCTCGTGCGCATGCGCCATCCGATCCGGCTGTACCGGGCGCTCGGACTGCGCGGTTTTGTCGGATTTCAGGTTCTGGTCGGCGGCTCGACGCTTTCAAGCCTCATACATCCCTTTCTCTATATCGCCATCGCCGTATCGCTCGCCCGTAACGGCCTGACCGCCGATTTCGGAGGCATCTCGGGTCTCACATTCTTTCATCTGCTGGTTTTGGTTTCGGGCTATTCGCTGGCGATCTGCGCCGGGCTTGCGGCCGTTTCGGCGCGCGGCCTGCCCCAGCTTTTCGCGCATACATGGATGATGCCCGCCTATTGGCTGCTGATCTCGGCAGCGGCGTACAAGGCGCTCTGGCAGCTCCTTACCCGACCCTTCCACTGGGAGAAGACCAATCACGGCATCAGCCGCATGATGGAAAGCCGGCTGGGGGCGGGCGACCGGTAGGCGCGGTTTCCGGCCATTTTTCCGTCCGGCACTAACCAATCGCTAAAGACTTTCCCTCATATTGGCGGCGTCACCCCGGACAAGCGTGAGAGAATCCAGATGTCGCAGCGAGCCGAAACCCGCAGACCCACAATCAGCCCCGAAACCTATTCGCAGCTTGGTGTGCTTCTCGTCGAGGACACGCTTCACATGGCGACCCTGCTGCGCGGTGTTCTGGGCGGGATCGGCATCCGCAATATCGTGAGTGCCCGCTCGGGCGAGGACGCGCTGGCCGCACTGATGCGCGGCAAGGTCGATCTCGCGATCATGGACGATCTGGAACCGCCGCTGGACGGGCTTTCCGTCGTGCGCGCAATCCGGCTCGCCGAGGAAGACAAGCTGAACCAGATTCCCGTGATCTACCTGACGACGAAGCGCGAACGCAGCGCGATCATCGAAGCGAGAGACGCGGGCGTGACGGAAATTCTCTCCAAACCCTTTTCCGCACAGCAGATGATCGAGCGGATCGAAGCCATACTGACGCGGCCCCGCGCCATCGTCCGCTCCGAAGGGTTCAACGGTCCCGATCGCCGGCGCCGCGACGGCAAGGCGATCGTCAAGCGCCGCGAAAGCGACCGCAAGGCGTAACACCCGTTAGCGGCAGGCGTCCTTGTAGTCGTTGCGCAACAGATTCTTCTGCACCTTGCCCATCGTATTGCGGGGCAGGCTTTCGACGAAGAAGGCGCGCTTCGGCACCTTGAAATTCGCGATGCGTTCCTTCAAGCGTCCGACGAGCGTCGCCTCGTCAAGCGCCTGACCCGGACGAAGCACGACGACGGCGACACCCGCCTCGCCGAAATCGGCATGGGGGACGCCGACGATAGCGGATTCGAGCACCTCCGGCATCTCGTCGACCAGTTCCTCGATTTCCTTCGGGTAGACGTTGAAACCGCCGGAGATAATGAGGTCCTTGGCACGGCCCACGAGATGGACGTAACCGTCGGCGTCGATCATGGCGACGTCGCCCGTCCTGAACCAGCCATCCTGCGTGAATTCTTCCGCCGACTTTTCCGGCATCCGCCAGTAGCCGGCGAAGACATTGGGGCCGCGCACTTGCAGGCCGCCGATCTCGCCGTTGCCGAGAAGCTCGCCCTCGCCGCTCACGACGCGGACCTCGACGCCCGGGAGCGGAAAGCCGACGGTGCCCGCGCGGCGTTCGCCGTCATAGGGGTTGGAGGTGTTCATTCCCGTCTCGGTCATGCCGTAGCGCTCGAGTATCGCGTGGCCCGTGCGGGCGCGGAACTCATCGAAGGTTTCGGCGAGGAGAGGCGCGGAGCCGGAGGTGAAGAGCCGCATGTGCCGGACGAGATCGCGGTTGAAATCATCGCCGGCCAGAAGGCGCGTGTAGAAGGTCGGCACGCCCATGAAGGCGGTGGCGCGCGGCAATTCGCGGATCACATCCGCACGGTCGAATTTTTGCTGCCAGATCATTTTCGCACCCGACAGCAGCGCACAGTGACAGGCGACGAAGAGGCCGTGGGCGTGGAAGATCGGCAAGGCGTGGAGCAGCACGTCATCTTCGGTGAAGCGCCACGCATCGCGAAGCGCAATGCCGTTCGCGGCGAGATTGCCGTGGCTCAGCATGGCCCCTTTCGGCTTTCCCGTCGTGCCCGAGGTGTAGAGGATCGCGGCGAGATCGTTCGCGGCGCAGACGGCCGGCGGCAATGCATCCCTGACCTTCAGGACAACGTCGATAAAGCTTCCATGCGCGTCCGCGTCGAGCGTCAGTACGTGTGGCGTACCGCGCCGCGCGGCGATCTCGCGCAGGGCGGTTTCCGCCGACGGGTCGCAGATGACGAGCGCGGGTTCCGCGTCGCCGACGAGATAGTCGATTTCGTCCGTGCGGTAGGCCGTATTCATGGGCAGGAAGACAAAACCGCCACGCAGGCAGGCGAGGTAGACGCCAAGCGCCTCCGGCGATTTCTCCGCCTGCAGCGCGACCCGGTCGCCCGGCTTGAGCCCGAGACCCGCGAAGAAGGCCGCATAGCGCGCGGCCATGGAGGCGAGACGGTCGAACGACCATTCGCGCGGGCCGTGCGCCCGATCCGGCGCTTCAAGCGCCATGCGGGATCGGTCGTCGGGGAAAGAGGCTTCGATCAGGGTATAGAGGGAGAGGCTCATGGCGCTTCCGGCTTCGGACTGGTTCCGGCTTTATAGCCGAGCGCGGACAAACCCGCACCTGCCGAGGCGCAAGATTACCCCGTCATATGCAGGTTCAGGTAGTGCATATGGCGCTCATACTGGCCGAGAAGGTCGGCGATCACCTGCTCCCTCGTATAACCCATGATGTCGTAGCGCTGGCCACCTTCGCGCAAGGCGGCTTCGGCGCGCCATGTATGATCCGGCCCC
>NZ_JAUYUS010000003.1 GCF_030694575.1 Parvibaculum sp. | reverse complement strand
GCCGAGGCGAGGGCGAGGTTCCTCGATGCCGCCCGCGCGGCGGGGGCGGCCGTTAACCATCGCGAGCACCCGCTGAAGGGACCGGACGGCGGACAGCTGGCGACCGATGTCGCGCGGCTCGGGCCGAAGGATGCGCTATTTATCCTCGGCATCGGCTCCGGCACGCATGGCGTGGAAGGCTATTGCGGCTCCGGCATCCAGACGGCGCTCCTGAGCGAGGGCTTCGGACGCGACCTGCCGCCCGGCACGGCCATCCTCTTCATCCACGCGATCAACCCCTATGGCTTCGCCTGGAACCGGCGCGTGAACGAGGACAATGTCGACCTCAACCGCAACTTCCTCGACCACTCGAAACCGCATCCGGAAAACCCGGGCTACGAGGAACTGGCCGACGTCATCAACCCGCGCGACATCTCGCCGGAAACCATGGCGGAAAGCCGCGAGAAAATGAAAGCCTATGCGGAGAAGCACGGGCACCCGGCGATGCAGCATGCGCTCAGCGCCGGCCAGTACACGCATCCGAATGGCGTGCAGTATGGCGGCTGCGAGCCGGTCTGGTCGAACCGCACGCTGCGCGCCATCATCCGCGAGGAAATGGGCACGGCGGAGCGCGTGATATTCGTGGATATCCACACCGGCCTCGGGGCGCGGGGTGCCGGAGAGATGATCTGCACGGACCCCGAAACGGCCGACACGTTCAAACGGATGAAAGCCTGGTGGGGACCGATCGTGCGCTCGACGGTCGGCGGCGGCTCGATCTCGTCCGACGTGCCGGGCTCGATCCCCGTCTGTTTTGCCGAGGAACTGGCGGGACGCGAGGTGACCTCGGGCGGGCTCGAATTCGGAACGGTGCCGATCCGCGAGGTGACGGTGGCGCTGCAGGCCGACAACTGGCTGCACCAGAACGGCGGCCATAAAAATCCGAAGGCGCAGGATGTCGCGAAGATGATCCGCGATGCGTTTTACGTCGACGCGGACGACTGGAAGGAAACGGTGACGGCGCAGACGCGCGACGTCTGCGCGGCGGCGCTGAAGGCCCTGCACAAATAAAAACGCCGCCCCGGAAGGCGGCGTTCAAAACGCGTCGGAAGCTGGAGGCTTACTCGCCCTTCGGCTTCAGGATCTGCTTGCCGCGATACATGCCGGACTTCAGGTCGACATGATGCGGACGGTGCAGTTCGCCCGAATCCGGGTTCTCGACATAGGCCGGCTGCTTCAGCGCATCGGCCGAACGGCGCATGCCGCGCTTCGACGGGGTGGTTTTCCTCTTGGGGACGGCCATGGGCTTCAGGCTCCGATTGTATCGCGGGAACGGTCCGCCGGATGGTCCGGGGCCCTGCCCTCACGAAAAAGGCTTTGAAAACAGAATATTGGCCGCGAACGGTCAGGCGGAAACGCCGACCGGACGGCCTTTGGCGGGCCTTATACAGTGAAAACAGCCCGGAAGTCCACAAGTGCCACGGAAATCCGTCAGTTGAGCACGACCACCGCACATTCATCGGCCGGTACGGCCGCCCGGGCACAAGCGGCGCGGGCGCTGGCCTCGCTGGCGAAGGGGCCCATGCGGACGCGGTGGACTTCTTCGCCCGAAACCCGCGCGGTATCGATGGAGACGCGCTCATTGCCCCGGAGATCGGGCTCGCGGCCCAGAATGTCGAAATAGCGGCGGCTGGCGTGGTCGATGCCGCTATAGGCGCCGAGCTGCACGTAATAGCTGGTGGAGGCCACGGGCGCGAGCGAGGCGACGCGAATGGACGCATCGGGGGCCGGACGGGCGAGCGGCTTGGGCGCCGCCGGCGAGATCGAGCCGGTGACGAGGCCGGCATAGGGATCGTCGCTCCAGGACGCCATCTGCACCTGCGGTCGTGCAACGGGACGCGCTGCAGTCCGCGAAACGGTGGGGATCGCCCTTGTCTGCTCGACCAGATAGGTCATCCCGCCACGGTCATAGCCGGATGCCTGACGGGGCTCCACCAGACCGCGTTCCTTCTGCATGACGAAGAGGCCGATCAGAATGGCACCCAGCACCAGCCAGAACCGATCCCTCTGAACCTTGTCGAACATGAGAACCCCCATTCCCTCGCCGCGCGAAATTGCGGCTCGGAACAGGGTGACCCGGCTATGGTTAACTCACACTTAAAGGCGCCTCGATCTGGCACATGTTTTTGAAAACACGTGCCAGATCAATCACTTGTCAGGAAGCCAGAACCGCCTTCGCGTCGTGATAGGCGATACCCAGGGCATCGGAAACGGCGCGGTAGGTGAGCAATCCCTTATGGATGTTGAGGCCCGCGAGGAGGTGCGGATTGTCGCTGAGGGCCTGACGGTAGCCCTTGTCGGCGAGCGCCAGCGTGAAGGGGAGCGTCGCGTTGTTGAGGGCGAAGGTGGAGGTGCGCGCGACGGCGCCCGGCATGTTGGCGACGCAATAGTGAACGACGTCATGCATCACATAGGTCGGCTCGGCATGGGTGGTCGCGTGCGAGGTCGCGAAGCAGCCGCCCTGATCGATCGCGATATCGACCAGCACCGAACCCTTCTTCATCCGCCTGACCATGTCCTCGCTGACGAGCTTCGGCGCGGCAGCACCGGGAACAAGCACGGCACCGATGACGAGATCCGCGCCCAGCACGCTTTCCTCAATCGCATCGACCGTCGAATAGATGGTGTTGAGGCTCGGACCGAACTGCATGTCGAGCTCGTAGAGGCGGTGGAGATTGAGGTCGATGACCGTGACATGGGCTTCGAGGCCCATCGCCATGCGCGCCGCATTGGTGCCGGAAACGCCGCCGCCGAGAATGACGACCTTGGCGGCCGGCACGCCCGGAACGCCGCCCAACAGCATGCCGCGGCCGCCTTGAGCGATCTCGAGGCAATGGGCGCCGGCCTGGATCGACATGCGGCCCGCGACTTCGGACATCGGTGCGAGCAGCGGCAACCCGCCCCGCGCATCGGTGACGGTCTCGTAGGCGATGGCGATGCAGCCCGACTTCATGAGCCCGTTCACCTGCTCGGGATCGGGCGCCAAGTGCAGGTAGGTAAAGAGGATTTGTCCCTCGCGAAGCTGCTTCCATTCGGACGGCTGCGGCTCCTTCACCTTTACGATCATGTCGGCGGAGGCAAAAATCTCTTCCGCCGAATCCGCGATCTTCGCCCCGGCGGCCTCGTACTGCTCGTCGAAAAGACCGATGGCAAAGCCCGCGCCCTTCTGCACCACGACCTCGTGACCGTGATGGACTGCCTCGCGGACGGCGGATGGCGTCATGCCGACGCGGTATTCGTGAACCTTGATTTCCTTGGGAACGCCGATGCGCATGGGGGCCTCGTGAGGGGGAGGGAAACTGCGAAAAGTGTAACGCGCGCGGCAGGCGCCTCCAAGACGAGCGGCATGGCCAATCGGGGACCGGCGTCTATTATCCTAAGCGCCGGAGGCCGCGCGGCGCGCAGGCGTCATCGCCGCTATCCTCATGAATAGCTTGAAACATTGGAACTTCGCGCCGCCCGCTCTTGAACGTCTGTCCAGCGCCGGCCCGTTATCTTAAACACCGCGAGGACAAGGGCGCGGCGCCGCGCGGGCCGTGCTAGGAAACCGGCATGAGCTATTTTTTCGACGACGCCCTGCGGATGACGATCAAGACGCGGCTCGACGGCTTCGCGCGCGAGAGCCTGCATGAGGGCGCGCTGAAACGCGCGGCGGTGGCGATTACCCTGGTGCCGCATGACGGCGGCGCCGGCTTTCTGCTGACGCGGCGGGTCGCGAAAATGCGGGCCCATGCCGGCCAATGGGCGCTGCCCGGCGGCCGCCTGGACGCGGGCGAGGGCCCGGTGGAGGCTGCCCTTCGCGAGCTGCGCGAGGAAGTGGCGCTCGACCCGGGCGAGGCGCAAGTGCTTGGAATGCTTGACGATTATCCGACGCGGTCCGGCTATCTCATCACCCCGGTCGTGGTCTGGGCGGCGGAGACGGAGGGCATGGCGCCGGGCGCGGACGAAGTCGCCTCGATCCACCCCTTCCCGCTCGCGGAACTGACAAGGCCGGATTCGCCCGTCTTCCTCACCATCCCCGAAAGCGACCGGCCCGTGATCCGCCTGCTGCTCGGCGACAGCCATGTCCACGCGCCGACGGCGGCGGTACTGCATCAGTTCGGCGAGGTGGGACTGGCCGGACGCGCGACACGCGTCGCCCATATGGAGCAGCCCGTCTGGGCCTGGCGCTGAGCCTCAGGCGGCCTGCAAGGGCCCCTGCCCGCGCCCCGGAAAACCGAACCCCTTCAAGGCCTTGGCCGGAAATCGCGCCCACGCCTTTTCGTGAAAATAGAAGACCACCGTGTTGACCGCGGGCTCGATCAGCGCGACGCCCGCCGCGATCGTGACTTCGCCGGTCAGCAGATAGACGACGCCGAACCCCACCGAGAAGTGGAGCGAGCCGTAGCTGATGGTCTTCAATATGTCGCGCATCATGATCACCTGTTCAAAGCCGCTCTTGCGACTTATTCTTATTTAAAAGAGAGGGATGGGAATGTCAAGGCCGGACGGAAAAAGGGCCGGCTGTCATCGAACTGTCATAAATCTGTCATGGAGGGATTTGGAGCTCGCCGGGCGGGTTTATCCCCGGCCTCCGGGGCGGGTCTAGAAGACGGGCGAGGTGACGGCCGCAATGCGCGCGGAGGTACGAAACCGCCGAAGCGGTAAGCCGCCGTCTGCTTTCGCCTTATCTCTGGAGGAGACCGCCCATGCTCTCTGAAATGCGCGCTCGGCGCACCATCTCCGTGACCGACTTCCGCAAGAACCCCGTCCGCCATCTCGCCGCCGCGAAGGGCGACACGCTGGCGATCCTGTCGCGCAACCGCGTCGAGTTCTACGCGGTGCCGCCCGTGTTGTTCGAGGCGCTGCTCGACCGGCTCGAGGCGCTGGGGGATGGGAGGTGGTGAAAGAAGCGCCTCCCTCACCCACGCAAGTTACAAAGGTGCGCTTAAGCCTCAGCAAGCTTAGAACCAGCTTTGCCCAATTTACCGCCTATCGATCTCCGGACATGATTCACGAGATGATATCGACACATAACTGCCGCCGTAAGCGCCTCTTCAGAAACGGCTTGCTTAAATTGGTCAGGGGTCCATTTAGGCCGGTTCCTAAAGGAGAGAGCGCCCGCAACAACTTCGATAAGCTGTTGCTCAAACACCTCCTGAACATCATTTTTGATGATACTTTCGCTTCCAGGAACATCCCCGTATTGCTCCGAGAAATACTCAATAATGTCGGTAAACCCCTGAAAGTCTGCGTTAGCGCGGATCAAATTATCTTTCTCAAGATATTCAGCAGCCCGATCATCAAGTTCATCAGGTGACCGCGTTCCATCCGCCGCGCTGATCCATGTGACCTCGGGAAACCTATCAGGCGTCACCTCGTCAGCGCGAAGCCCTCCTTCTTTGACTCCAGACAGCAAAATCGCTTCAAGCATACCCGCAGCATCTCCATCGCGTCCCTTCCTGTAGCCTCCGTCGCCTTCGCTAGTTCCGGTCCCGGTGCCCACTCGTCCTTTAGTTTCGGAATGCGGATCCGCTTCGTGCACACCTGAAGCAGACCGCCGATATCGGCTAAGACGGAAAAATTTACTGATCGACCGAAGCCGCTCCCGAATACTTTCGCTGTGCGATTGATTCTCTGCAGCCCGAATTCGTTCATTCATAAACTGCTTTATTGCGGCGGGCATCTTCTCGCGAAATTCGTCTTGCCACCGGTCCCACGGCAGAGGCGACCCATCGTTCTGAACCAGACGCGTACGTGTCGTATCCTGGACATATCCCTCCCTAGGTTCGACATACAGGACAACATCTTCTTTGCCAAAAATGACCCCAAATCCGGCAGCTCGGTTAGAGCGTCCGTCAGCCAAATCAAAAAGTTCGTTTTGATTGATGCAGCCGGTATGCCCAACGACATACTCCCGACCGTGCCCAGCACGCTTACTATCAAGTATCCACCAATGGACTCTTGCGTCCGACAATTGAACGACCCCATTTTCAGTCGCATATCCGTCCAACGTTTCCTTCTGCCCCTTAACCTTGCGCGTATAATTATGCTTCGTATTATCGGCTGGCCGGTAATAGCCAATGCGGACTTGCATCTCGACCTTCTCTGGCACCCTAAAAAATCGCGTATTCAAATACTGATAGAGCCAGTTCTCGGCGCCACCTTTCGCATCAGCGGGCGGCTGCATAGTGTCTTCATCGAACTTCATACCCATCAAAGTGACGCGCGTTCCGTGCTCTACGATCAACTTTGGTTTTTCACTGTCACTAAGCGGCAAATACCAGTGAGCTTGTCCGTCCTCTGATGTAGTGCGCGCTATTCCATAAGCACGTTCGTTCTCGTCGTACTTAATGATGATACGGTGACCAACGCCGTCCTTCCAAGAGTCATAGATGACACCGGCATGATTCCGCGTGAGCGCAGCAATCTTCGCTCCCATACCGTAATTCTCAAAAATGTTCTGCTCAGCACCACTCGAAGACAGGTTGTTTAGATGCTCTCGCATTTCATCAGCCGTCATTCCATCGCCATTGTCGATGAAACATATTTTATGTACGCGAGCCCGCTCGTAAATATCCCAGTTCACGTCTACATAAATTTGGCCGGCCTTTTTCGTGCGCTGAACAGCCTCAATGCTATTCATTGTAAATTCGCGGACAAATTGCGTGGGGGTGCAGTCGCGCCCCAACCTCTGGATCAACTTGGTCAATCCATTCTGCGCAACATTTGTTTTTAGAAGATTTGCCATCAATTCGCCTCGTTTCAAGGAACCAAGGCGCACGGATAAGCCGAACCGCCCCAAGCTAATGAGAGGCGAATCCACCTATCGCGGGACCTAAGTCCGGGGAAAGGTACGTCAACACTCAATCTGCCTGTGGATCAAATCTGACCAAGAGGCTCGCTGAACAATTTGTTCAGTATACGATTAAAATGACCTCGTCACAACGACGTATACGAACATCTTCACATAGAGCTCCCTCCCTCTCCCCGAGGGGAGAGGGAAAATCCCCTCACGCCAGCGGCAAAATGCGGAAACGGATTACCGGGCCGTTCCACTCTTTCGTGGAAATGTCGATCTCTTCGATATCGCGGACATGGGGATGGCTCGCGATCGCCTTCCGCCAGAAGGCGAGCGCGGCCAGGTTGCGCCGCGCGACGGCGGCTTCCCACGAGCCGGGATAGCGGCTGAAGACGGCATGCGCGGCGGCGGTGCCCATGCCGCCGCGCCGATGCTTCCGCACGATGAAGAACTCGGCCATGTTGCGGTCCACGGCCACGCCGCCATGCGCGTGATCGTTGAGGAGCGCGAAGCCGATCAGCACGCCCTCGCGCCGGAGCAGGAGCGGAATGCGGGCCGGGTCCGACCAGTAGGCATCGAGATGCGGGTAGGCCGGAAAGCGCCCGTCATTCTGCAGCTCGCCATTCGCCATTCCAGCCCAGTGTTCGGAGAAGTCGTGAATATAGAGCTGCATCAGATTGGCGAGCACGGGCTTTTCGTCAGGCCGCGCGGGAGTGACGTCGATGGTGGTCATGGCGGGAGTGTACAGGAGGAGAAGGACAGGACGAGCATCCCCAGCATGTTCCTCTCCCGATTTTCTCGTTCATTACGGAACCGTCATCCAGCGCGCGCGAAGGCCCCGAAAGACCGCCGGAGAAGCAGGTCGGGTGCCCGTTGTGGCCCGGGCAGGAGCAGCATGCCCGTTTCTTTTGCACCGCACATGAGCCCGGTGGCGCGCCTCGCGGGTTCCGTTTAAAATTTTCGACGCCGGGGCCTTCGCGAGGGGGCCCTTAGCTTGCGCTGACGTAAAAACCAATGAACACTGACGATCTCTCGGCCGCACGACCTCTGGCAGGGGGCGGGGCACATACATCTCAAACGGAGGACTTTTCAATGAACCGTAAAAGAGGCATGGCCGGACTGCTGGGGGCGCTGTCGCGCCGGCAGTTCATGACGGGAGCCGCCGCTGTAGGCCTGAGCATCACCGCGATGCCGAAATTCGCTTCCGCCGCCGAAGAGAAGAAGCTGAATTTCTACAACTGGGATACCTATATCGGCGAGACGACGCTGGAGGATTTCAAGGCCGCGACCGGCATCGAAGTGAAGATGGACCTCTTCGCCGACAATTCGGAACTCTTCGCGAAGCTGCGCGGCGGCAATCCCGGCTACGACGTGATCGTGCCGTCGAACGACTGGATCCCGCGCATGATCGCCGCCGACATGCTGCAGGAACTCGACCATTCGAAGATCCCGAACATTTCGAACCTGTTCCCGCGCTTCATGGACGAGCCGTTCGATCCGGGCCGCAAATATTCGCTGCCCTATATGTGGGGCACCATCGGCATCGGCTACAGGAAGTCGGCCGTGTCGACGCCGCCGGACAGCTGGAAGGTGCTTTACGACAGCAACGAATATGCCGGCAAGATCGCCCTCCTCTCCGATTGCGGCACGATGATCGGCTGCGCGCTGAAATATCTCGGCTATTCGCTCAACTCGACCGACAAGGCCGAGAACGAGGCTGCCGCCGAGCTCATCATCAAGCAGAAGAAGAACATCAAGAGCTTCGCCGACGACAACGGCCAGGACCTGCTCGCCTCCGGCGAAGTCGACATCACCATGGAATATAATGGCGATATCGCGCAGCTCATGACCGAGGACGACGATGTCGGCTTCGTGCTGCCCAAGGAAGGCGGCATCATCTGGGAAGACACGCTGTGCATCCCCAAGGGCGCGCCGCACCCGGACAACGCCCATGCCTTCATCAACTACATCTACGAGCCGGAAGCGAACCAGCTCATCACCGACTACATCCAGTATGCGACGCCGAACAAGGCGGGCTTCGACCTGATGCCGGAAGAGTACCAGACCAACCCGGCCATCTTCCCGCCGGACGCCGCCATCGAGGCGTCGGAAGTCGCTTCCTATCTGGGCGAGGACGTGGTGCAGATGCGCGAGGAGCTCTGCACGAAGATCAACGCCGCATAGGCGGACGACAGGGCGGGCAGCCAAAACTGCCCGCCCTTTTCACTTTCGCCGTGGCGACGGCGAAAATGAAAAGGGCATCGTCGACGATGAAGCCACCCTCCCCTTGGGCGCGGGTGGAACGGAGATGCTGACCGTAAAGGTCTGCTGGACTAAAATGTTGCATTGATTTTCCGCGTGCCCTTCGGGGGGGCTTGGTCTGCATGGAAAACTGGAAGAGATCGGCACAGACATTCTGGGCGGCATTCGCGCCGCCGACTTTCTGGCTGGTCACCTTTTTCATCATTCCGCTGTCGCTGATCTGGCTGTACAGCTTTTCGAGCAAGACCGGCGTCATCGACATCACGCTGGACTGGAACCTGAACCAGTATGCCCGCGCGCTGGAGCCGCTCTATCTCGGCATTTTCTGGAAATCGATCGTGATGGCGACGGCGACGACGGCGATCTGCCTCGTCGTCGCCTTCCCTGTCGCCATCGCCATCGTCTTTTCCAAGCCCAACATGCGGATGTGGCTGCTGCTGCTCGTCATCCTGCCCTTCTGGACCAACCTGCTGATCCGCACCTATGCGCTGATCGCGGTGCTGAGGACGAACGGCTTCATCAACAACGGCCTCGAATGGATCGTCGTCAACGCCGACTGGGCGCTGTCGCTGATCGGGCTCGGCGACAACACCATCGTCGGGCCGTTCACGCCGCTGCAGCTTCTCTACAACAACACGGCGGTCGTCTTCGGTCTCGTCTATGTGAGCCTGCCCTTCATGGTGCTGCCGCTCTATGCCGCGCTCGACCGGCTCGACCGCTCCTACCTGGAGGCGAGCCTCGACCTCGGCG
This sequence comes from Parvibaculum sp., assembly GCF_030694575.1. GTDB lineage: Bacteria > Pseudomonadota > Alphaproteobacteria > Parvibaculales > Parvibaculaceae > Parvibaculum. The sequence continues at coordinate 12,553 of NZ_JAUYUS010000003.1, read as the reverse complement.
CGGGACACACGCGCACCTTCTTCTCCATCGTCGTGCCGCTGGCGCTGCCGGGCATCGCGTCGGGCATCGTCATCACCTTCATTCCGGCCATGGGCTCCTATCTCACGCCCGACCTGCTCGGCGGCACGGACAGCAAGATGATCGCGAACGTGATCGCGAGCCAGTTCAAGCAGGCGAACAACTGGCCCTTCGGCGCGGCGCTGAGCTTCCTGCTGATGTACGCGACCTTCTTCGCGCTGGCGGTCCGCGCGGTGCTGATGAGGAAGGAAGGACGAGGAGACGTAAGATGAGCATCTTCAGCCGCAACCCCGATCCCATCGGCCCGCTCGACTATGCGCGGCGCTTCTGGCTGCGCGCCATCGTCGCCGTCACCCTCTTTTTCCTCTATGCGCCGATCGTCGGGCTCATCGTCTTCAGCTTCAACGACAGCCGCCGCAACATCGTCTGGCGCGGCTTCACGACCGACTATTACGTGAAGCTCTTCAACAACGAGGCGCTGATGCTCGCCTTCGGCAACTCGCTGACCATTGCGCTTTTCACGACGCTGTTCTCGACCGTGCTCGGCGCACTGACGGCTTACGTGCTGTGGCGCTACCGCTTTCCCGGCAAGGCCATCTACGAAGGCGGCATGGCGCTGCCCATCGTGATCCCGGAAATCTGCATGGGCGTCGCGATGATGGTGTTCTTCGCGCGGATCGGCTGGCCTTCCGGCATGCCCTGGCCGCTGAACCTGTCCGCCATCACCATCGCGCATATCGCCTTCTCGTTTCCCTTCGCCGCCATCGTGATCCGCGCGCGGCTCGAAAGCTTCAACCGCGAGCTTGCCGAATGCGCCCGCGACCTCGGCGCGAACGAATACCGCGTCTTCCGCGACATCGTGGTGCCGCACATGAAGCCCGGCCTCATCGCCGGCGCGCTGCTCGCCTTCACGCTGTCGCTGGACGACTTCGTCATCACCTTCTTCACATCCGGTCCCGACACGGTGACCTTCCCCGTGAAGATCTATTCCATGGTGCGCTTCTCGGTGACGCCGGAGGTGAACGCCGCCTCGACGGTGCTGATCCTGCTGACGCTCGTCGTCACCGCCTTCGCGCTCCGCATGCAGAACCGCAACAACATGATCGGCAACGCCGCCCACTAGGCCGCGTCGCCAAACACCGGAAAGTCCAGATGTCCGACGAGCCCATCATCCAGATCAAGAACGTCAGCAAGATCTTCGGCGGCACCGTCAAGGCGGTGGACGAGGTGAACCTCGAAGTGAAGCGTGGCGAATTCTTCGCGTTGCTGGGACCGTCCGGCTGCGGCAAGACCACGCTTCTCCGCATGCTGGCGGGCTTCGAGGTGCCGACGCATGGCCAGGTGATCGTCGACGGGCAGGACATGTCGAAGGTGCAGCCGAACAAGCGGCCCATCAACATGGTGTTCCAGTCCTACGCCGTCTTCCCGCATATGTCGGTGGAACAGAACGTCGCCTACGGACTGAAGATGGACCGGCGGCCCGCGAAGGAGATCAGGGAGCGGGTGGCCGAAGCGCTCGAACTCGTGAAGCTCGGCGGCTACGGCAAGCGCATGCCGGACGAAATGTCGGGCGGCCAGCGCCAGCGCGTCGCGCTCGCCCGCGCGCTGGTGAAGCGCCCCTCGGTGCTGCTGCTCGACGAACCCCTCTCGGCGCTCGACGCGAAGCTGCGCGAGGCGATGCAACTCGAACTGGTGCGCCTGCAGAAGACGGTCGGCATCACCTTCGTCATCGTGACGCACGACCAGTCGGAAGCGCTGTCCATGGCGAACCGCATCGCGGTGATGAACGCCGGCACCGTGCAGCAGGTGGCGCCGCCGACGACGCTTTACGAACAGCCGGCCAACCGCTTCGTCGCGGACTTCATCGGCAAGATCAACATGATCGAGGGCGACGCCGTGGCGGCGGGCGACGGCCAGGTGAAGGTGACGGCGCCCGTGATCGGCGAGGTGACGCTGGCGGGAACGGCGACGGGCAAGGTCGCGCTCGCGGTGCGGCCGGAAAAGATTTTCGTCTCGGAAACGAAGCCCACGGACCCGGCCGTCATCGCCGTGAAGGGCAAGGTCGGCGAGGTCGCCTATTTCGGCAGCTACAGCAACGTCTTCTTCGACATCGGCCTGCCGGCGCCCCTGCAGGCGGACATCTCCAACGTCTCAAGCGACATCGAGGAAATCATCTTCACCGCCGGCGAGGAATACTGGGTCTACTGGCGCAAGAGCGACACGCTGGTGCTGGGGTAAGAGGCGCTCACACGTCCTCTTCCGCCGTCGGCAGCACGCCGCTGGCGCTGATCTTTTCGACGTCGCGGACGATCCGATCGATCAGCATGAGCGGCACCATTTCGCTCAAGGTGCGGATGCCGTTGACGGCGAGCTTGGCGGCGGCGGGCTGGTCGAGCTTGTCGCCGAGCCGCGAGTAGAAGCCGACGACGGCACGGCGCGCCAGAAGCTCGATCATATGCGGATAGATTTCATAGCTCTCGATCGTGTAGCCGATATCGGGCGTGAAACCGTCGGCGCGGGTCTGCGCGATGATTTCCATGATACGGACATTGCGCTGGTTGAGCCATTCCGCGCCGTCGCGCGCATCGATATGGATGAGGCCTATTTCGGCGAACTTGCGAATCTCGTCGACGGTGAGCCGCGTTGTCTTCGCGACATCGGCAATCCTTTGCGGCGCGAGATTTCGCCCGTCGGACAGGAGCGGCCCCATCGCGACCTCGAGCCCGATCAGCGCCTCGAACCCCTCCGCGGGCGCGCCCATCTCGGACGTCACGATGGATTTGATGACGGAGAGCGGCAAATGGCGCTCCTGCTGCAGGCGGCGGATGAGATTGAGCCGCTTCACATGCTCGCGCCCATAGGCCGCCACATTGCGCTTCGGCCGCACCGGCTCCGGCAGCAGGCCCTCGCGAATATAGTAGCGGATGGTTTCGCGGCCGATCCCGGTCGCGGCCTCCAGTTCTTTCATCTTCATAGGCTTGGCATTTTCATAGGCTTGGCATCGTCCCCCTGATCGGCCCCCAGTCTAACAGAGTCGCGGCAAAAGGCAGGATGACGAATATCGGCTGATTTCAAGGGATCCGGCTCAGCGGTCCCGTCCGCGGTCGCCGCGGCGTGCGATTTCGTTCATCAGTTCGACCTGTATCTGCTGGATTTCCATGAGGCGCTGCCACTGATGGATGAGCAGATGATCGAGCTTTTCGTGGAGGTTCCGGATCTCGAGCTCGGCCTTCAGGTTGATCTTGTAATCGTTCTTGGCCCGGACCCGGTCGCGCGATTCCTGCCGCTTCTGGCTCATCATGATGATCGGCGCCTGGATGGCGGCGAGGCAGGAGAGCACCAGATTGAGCAGGATGAAGGGATAGGGATCGAACGGATCGGCGAAGAGCCCCACGATATTGAGCGCGATCCAGCCGAACAGGACCGCGCCGAAAAAAATGATGAAACGCCAGCTGCCGCCGAACTCGGCGATCACGTCAGAGAGGCGTTCGCCGAGCGTGCGCGTGCCCTCGAATATCTCCTCCGCATTGGCGGCGAGGATGTCGTTATCCTCGAGACTGCGGACGACTTCCCTTTCAAGCTCGTCGAGCTGGCCCTTGTCCGCCTCGATAGCGCGGCGGACATAGAGGTCGCGATAGTGGTCGAGATGGCGGTGGCAGAGGAAGCCTTCGGCCGGCAGGTCCGGATGGCCGGCGCGGATGAGATCGAGAATGGGCTCGCGGATCGCGGCGAAGGGCACGAGCCCGCCGCGATGCTCGCCCGGCGCGCAAAGGGCGCAATGGCGGCGCTCCCCGCCTGAATGTTCATGCGTCTTCGACATCGGTCCGGCTCCCCGCTGGCCCGCTCAGTATAGGCGAAGAGCGGCGGCGGACGGCGGATAAAAAAGAGGCGGCGCATCGCTGCGCCGCCTCTGCTTTTTCAGACGAGGCGCGTCAGAGACGCTCGACGATCGTGACGTTGGCGAGGCCGCCGCCTTCGCACATGGTCTGCAGGCCGTAGCGCTTGTTCTTCGCCTTCAGCGCGTGAACCAGCGTCGTCATCAGCTTGGTGCCGGACGCGCCGAGCGGATGGCCGAGCGAGATCGCGCCGCCGTTCACATTGAGCTTTTCCGGATCGGCGCCGAGCACCTTCGCCCAGGCGACCGGAACGGAGGCGAAGGCCTCGTTCACTTCGTAGAGATCGATATCCTCGATCTTCATGCCGGCCTTTTTCAGCGCCTTCTCGGTGCCGGGGATCGGGGCTTCGAGCATGATGACCGGATCGCCGCCGACCACCGTCATGTGGTGGATGCGGGCGAGCGGCTCGACGCCGAGCGCCTTCAGGCCCTTCTCGTTGACGATCATGACGCCGGACGCGCCGTCGCAGATCTGCGAGGAGGACGCGGCCGTGATCGCGCCGCCTTCGACCAGGAGCTTCACGCTCTTGATGGCGTCGAGATTGGCGTCGAAGCGGATGCCTTCGTCGACCTTGTGGATTTCCTTGGTGCCGTCTTCCAGCGTGATTTCGAGCGATACGATTTCCCGGTCGAAGAGACCGGCCTGCGTCGCGGCAATCGCCTTCTGGTGGCTGTTATAGGCGAACTCGTCGAGCTGCGCTTTGGTGAGGCCATACTTCTTGGCCATCATTTCGGCGCCGGCGAACTGGCTGAACTGGATGTTCGGGTAACGCTGCTCGATGTTCGGGCTCTTGTAGATGCCGAAGCCGTTCTTGAAGGGAAGCGAGATCGGCATGCCCATCGGCACGCGCGTCATGCTTTCGATACCGGCCGCGACGACGACATCCATCGCGCCCGACATGACGGCCTGCGCGGCGAAGTGGAGCGCCTGCTGCGACGAGCCGCACTGGCGGTCGACGGAGGTGGCCGGCACGCTTTCCGGAAGGCCGGACGCGAGCACCGCGTTGCGCGCGATGTTCATGCCCTGCTCGCCCGCCTGGTCGACGCAGCCGACGATGACGTCCTCGATGAGTTCCGGGTCGGCGCCGGTGCGCTTCACCAGCTCGTCGATCACCTTGCCGCCGAGATCGGCCGGGTGCCAGTCCTTCAGTTTGCCGCCTTTGCGGCCGCCCGCGGTGCGCGCGGCGGCGACGATATAGGCTTCAGCCATTGTCTTGTCTCCTGTTCTGGACCGGCGCCCGCCCTTGAGCGGCGCCGCGACATGTCATGCGTATAGACAGTTTTTATGTATATACACGTTATGATTCAACGGTCATTTTGCAATGCGTCTGGCGCACATCTTGTACATGGGGCCCCGCTTGTCCAGCCGGAAACATCCGCTTGCAAGCCGCCCAAACTCTGCCCAATGTTATGAGAAAGCCTTGTGCCGCAACAATTTAGCGGTTTACGCAACGTCACGGCGGCATTGCCCGGCATCCTGGTTGATCGGATTTTGACCGGACGGTGCGCGAAACGATCAGAGCCCCGGAAACGGGCGGAGGGAGAGAGATCATGACGGACAGAAGCATCGACAATGCGATCGTCAATCCGAAAACCTATGCCCACGTGGACGAATTTCACAAGCTGTTCACACAGCTCCGCAAGGAAGAGCCGGTGCGCTGGACGGAGCCGGACGGCTTCCGCCCGTTCTGGACCGTTTCCAAACACGCCGACATCATGGAAGTGGAGCGGCAGAACGACAAGTTCCTCAACGATCCGCGCCTGACGCTGCAGTCGATCGAGCTTGAGGAGGAAGTGCGGAAATTCACCGGCGGCCAGTCGAAGCTGATCCGCTCGCTGGTCGACATGGACAATCCCGATCACCGCAATTATCGCGGGCTGACTCAGGCCTGGTTCATGCCGCCGAACCTGAAGGCGATTTCCGCTCGCGTCGACGCGCTGGCGGAAAAATATATCGACCGGCTGGAAGCGAAGGGCGGCGAATGCGATTTCGTCTCCGACGTCGCGGTCTGGTATCCGCTGCGCGTCATCATGACGGTGCTCGGCGTGCCGGCGGAAGACGAGCCGATCATGCTGAAGCTGACGCAGGAACTGTTCGGCTCGACCGACCCGGACATGAAACGGCCGGACGCGACCGAGACCGTCAACACGGTGACCGAGTTCTTCAACTATTTCACCGCGATGACCGAGGACCGCCGCAAGAACCCGAAGGACGACGTGGCGAGCGTGATCGCGAACGCGACCATCGACGGCGAGCCCATCGGGCATCTGGAGGCGATCTCCTATTACATCATCGTCGCCACCGCCGGCCACGACACGACAAGCTCCACGGCGGCAGGCGGATTGCTGGCGCTGATGCAGAACCCGGAGGAATTCGCGAAGCTGAAGTCCGATCCGGAAAAATATCTGGGCGGCGCCATCGACGAGATGATCCGTTGGACGACGCCTGTGAAGCACTTCTTCCGCACCGCCGCCGTCGACTACGAATTGCGCGGGCAGAAGATCAAGGCCGGCGACAATCTCTTGATGTGCTACTGGTCGGCCAATCGCGACGAGGACGCCTTCGACGATCCCTTCGCGTTCAGGATCGAACGCTCGCCCAACAAGCACCTCGCCTTCGGCTATGGCGCGCATCTCTGCCTCGGCCAGCATCTGGCCAAAATGGAAATCCGCGCGCTCTACAAGGAACTTCTGGCGCGGCTCGACCATATCGAACTCGCGGGCGACCCGGCCTGGGTGGAGGCGAGCTTCGTGAGCGGGCTGAAGCGGCTGCCGGTCAGGTATTCGATGAAGCGCAAGGCGGCGTGAAAAGAAAATCGTCACCCCCGGGGTCAAGCCCGGCAATGACGATAGTGGAGAATAGAAAAAGGCGGCTCGCTGGAGCCGCCTTTTGTTTGCCGTGAGGTCTTGCCTTACTCGTAGACGAATTCCGGTCCGTCGAGATCGATCTGCGGCAACTCGTCCTTTTCGCGCCAGTAATCCTGCGTGTGCTGCCACTCGTATTTGTCGCCGCGTTTCGGCAGGAGATGCATGCTGCGCATGAGATAGCCCGGATTGAAGTTTTCCGGATCGATCCAAGGCAGACGCTTCATGTCCTTGTCCGCTTCCGGAATTTCGATCGTCACGGACTTCGCCTGATGGCTGCTCATGTGATTGAGGAGGCGGCAGATGAAATCGCCCATCAGGTCGACGCGGAGCGTCCAGCTCGCGCGGAAATAGCCGAAGACCCAGGCCATGTTCGGCACGCCGGTGAACATCATGCCGCGCCAAGTGACGGTGTCGGCGAAGTCGATGGGCGTGCCGTCCTTGCTGAACGCGATGTCACCGAGAACCGACAGGTGGAAACCCGTCGCCGTGATGATGATGTCGGCTTCAAGCTCCTTGCCGGATTTGAGCAGGATGCCCTTTTCCGTGAAGCACTCGATCTCGTCGGTCTCGACGGAGGCCTTGCCCGATGCGATGCCCTGGAAGATGTCGCCATCCGGCACGAAGGCGATACGCTGGCGCCAGGGGCGGTACTTCGGCGTGAAGTGCTTCTTCACGAAGTCTTCCGGCAGGAAGAGCTTCACGGCATCGAGCAGTTCCTTGCGAACCTCTTCCGGCTCCTCGAAGGAACGCCGTGTGAATAGATCCTGATTGTGCAGGATTTCCTTGCGCGTGATCTCGTGGATCCACTCCTCGTCGATCTGGAGCTCGCGCAGCCTGTCGGCAAGCTCGTTCGCGTTGCGGCCGGGAATGAAATAGGTCGGCGAGCGCTGCAGCAGCGTTACGTGTTCGCAGTCGCCGGCAATGGCGGGAACGAGTGTCGCCGCCGTGGCGCCCGAGCCGATGACGATGACCTTCTTGCCCTTGAGGTCGAGGTCTTCCGGCCAGGTCTGCGGATGGACGATCCGGCCGTTGAACTTGTCCATGCCCGGCCATTCCGGCGTATAGCCCTGGTCGTGGCGGTAATAGCCCTGGCACATCCAGAGGAAGTTCGTGGTGAAGCGGCGTTCCTCGCCCGTATCCGTGCGCACGGCGCGGACGGTCCAGAGCGCGTCTTCCTTCGACCAGTCGGCCGAGACGATCTTGTGGCCGTAGCGAATATGGCGGGCGAGATCGTTCTCCTCGATCACCTCTTCCATGTATTTCAGGATTTTGTCGGCGGATGCGATGGGATCGCCCGTCCACGGCTTGAAGCGGTAGCCGAAAGTGTAGAGATCGCTGTCGGAGCGGATGCCCGGATAGCGGTGCGTGTGCCAAGTGCCGCCGAAGGTCTCGAGCGTTTCGAGGATGACGAAACTCTTGTCCGGGCTCTGCTGCTGGAGATGATAGGCCGAGCCGATGCCCGAGATGCCCGCGCCGACGATCAGCACATCGAAATGTTCGGCTTGCTGCGAGGCGTCCGGAGCCGGTCTGGTAAGCGTTCCTGTGTCTGGCATGTCCCTGGTCTTCCTTCCATCGGCGCTTCTTTGGCGCCGGATTCCCGATAACTCTATTTTGAGATCGGGAAGACTAGGGTCAATACCCTAAATTGGCCAGCGTCCGATCAAATTGACGCAGGAGTTTTCTAGGGTGACGCCGTAAATCGCGAGCCCGGAACCACGCCGCAAGGGCGGAAAACAACGCTTTCTTACCTCTACGAAAGCTCTAGTCCTTCGGAAAAATCCGCGCGGAGGTGGCACGGACAAAGACGCCCTGCCCGACTGCAATCTCGCCGCCGTCATGGAGTTCGCGCGGCACCGAAACCTCGATGCGGTCGTGATGCCCCTCGATCGAAAGCTCGACGGTGATGGCCGGGCCGAACGGGCGGACGGCGCGGATGAGTGCGGGCACGCCTTCCGCCTGCTCGCGCGAGACGACCGCGATCTCGTGCGCGCGGACATAGGCGAGCGCGGGCCCCGAATAATCGCCATCGCCATTGCCCACGGGAAAGAGCCCGCCGAGAATTTCCGCCTCGCCGTCCTTTGCCGTGCAGTCGAAGCGGGCGACGCCGCCGAGGAATTCGCAGACATAGGGCGTTGCCGGTTCGTCGTAGATTTCGGCTGGCGTGCCAATCTGCTCGATCCTGCCGGCGCGCATGATGACGACGCGGTCGGCAAGCTCCAGCGCTTCCTCCTGGTCATGCGTGACGAAGATGGTCGTGAGGCCGGTTTCGGTGTGAAGTTCGCGCAGCCAGCGGCGAAGTTCCTTGCGCACTTTCGCATCGAGCGCGCCGAAGGGTTCGTCGAGCAGCAGCACGGTCGGTTCGATGGCGAGCGCGCGGGCCAGCGCCACCCGCTGCCTCTGACCACCGGAAATCTGGCTCGGAAAGCGCGTCTCAAGTCCCTGCAACTGCACAAGTTCGAGCAGGCGGCGCACGCGGCGCGCGATCTCGCCCGGGCGGGGGCGCTCGTCGCGCGGACGGACGCGCAACCCGAAGGCGACATTGTCGAAGACGGTCATATGGCGGAAAAGCGCATATTGCTGGAAGACGAAGCCGACGCGTCGCTCGCGCAAGCTGAGCGAGGTCGCGTCTTCGCCATCGAAGCGAATGGTGCCTTCCTCCGTCGCGGTGAGACCGGCGATGGCGCGGAGCAACGTCGTCTTGCCGGAGCCGGAGGGCCCGAGCAGCGCCAGCAATTCGCCGGGGCGGACGGTGAGCGAAATATTGTCCAGCGCCGCAAAGTCGCCGTAGCTCTTGCCCAGTTCCTCGACATCGATGCGGACCGGCGCGCGGCGCGTGCGCGCTTCGTCCCTGTCATGCCGCGAATTAGTGGCGCCCGCTCGCGGCAAGTTCACCACCGTACCGCCATTCGAGGAGCGATTTGAGGACGAGGGTGACGAGGGCGAGGAAAGCCAGGAGAGAGGCAACCGCGAAGGCGGCAACGAAATTGTACTCATTGTAGAGGATCTCCACATGAAGCGGCATGGTGTTGGTCTTGCCGCGGATATGACCCGATATGACGGAGACGGCGCCGAACTCGCCCATCGCGCGCGCGTTGCAGAGAAGAACGCCGTAGAGCAGCGCCCATTTGACGTTGGGCAGCGTCACCTTGCGAAAGGTCTGGAAACCGGACGCGCCGAGCGACAGCGCGGCTTCCTCGTCGCCGGTGCCCTGTTGCTCCATCAGCGGAATGAGCTGGCGCGCGACGAAGGGAAAGGTGACGAAGATGGTGGCGAGAACAATGCCCGGCACAGCGAAGACGATCTGGATGCCGTTTTCGATCAGCCATGGACCGAAGAGGCCGTAGGAGCCGAACAGCAGGATATAGACGAGACCGGAGATGACCGGCGAGACCGAGAACGGCAGGTCGATCAGCGTGACGAGAAACGACTTGCCCGGAAATTCGAACTTCGCGATCGCCCATGAGGCGACGAGACCGAAGACGAGATTGGCGGGGACCGCGATCGCCGCCACGAAGAGCGTCAGGTAAATGGCGGAAAGCGCGTCCCGTTCGATGAGCGCGGCGAAGAAGGGTTCCGCGCCGCGCCGGAAGGCTTCCGTGAAGACGGAGGCAAGCGGCAGGATCAGCACAAGGCCGAGAAAGAGGAAGCTCGTCGCAATCAGCGCCGCCTTCACCGCCCGGCTTTCGTCTATCTGCATGATGCTCTCCTAACCGGTGAAGCCGATGCGGCGGCGATTCCACGCCTGCAGCAGGTTGATGACGAGCAGCAGCGCGAAGGAAATGACGAGCATGACGGCGGCGATGGCCGTCGCGCCCGCATAGTTGAATTCCTCAAGCCGGATCACGATCAGCAGCGGCGCGATTTCCGAGCGATAGGGAATGTTGCCCGCGATGAAGATGATGGAGCCGTATTCGCCGACGCCGCGCGCGAAGGCGAGCGCGAAGCCGGTGAGAAGCGGCGGCATGAGCGCGGGAAAGACGATGCGGCTTATGGTCTGGAACCGCGTGGCGCCGAGCGTCGCCGCCGCCTCTTCCAGTTCCTTGTCGAAATCGGCAAGCACCGGCTGCACGGTGCGGACCACGAAAGGGAGACCGATAAAGACCAGCGCGACGACGACGCCCGCCGAGGTGTAGGCGATTTTGAGGCCGAGCGGCTCGATCAGCGAACCGATCCAGCCGTTCGGCGCATAAAGCGCGGTGAGCGCGAGGCCGGCAACGGCGGTCGGCAGCGCGAAGGGAAGGTCGATCGCGGCATCGACGATGCGGCGGCCCGGAAAGTCGTAGCGCACCAGCACCCAGGCGACGAGAAGTCCGAACACCGCGTTGATCGCGGCAGCGGCAAGCGCCGCGCCGAAGCTGAGCTTCAGCGCGGCAACCGTGCGCGCATCGGTGGCAAGCGCGAGGAAGGCATCCCAGCCGAGGCCCGCCGACTTGATGAAGACGCCGGCAAGCGGAATGAGAATGATGAGGCTAAGCCATGTCAGCGTCAGCCCCATGGTGAGGCCGAAGCCCGGCAGCACTGAGGGAGACCGCTTTGGCAGAGACAGAACAGTCATGATGCGACCTCCCTCGACTGTCCGTTACCAGGCCACGCCGATGCGGCTGACGACGGCGTCGCCTTCGGTCGTGATGCCGTTCCGTTCCGCATCGAAGCGGACATAGTCGACACCGACGCGGATATATTCGTTGGGATACCAGTTGAGCGCGGCCGTGTAATTGTCCTGCGAGCCGCCGCGCAGCGCATCGTCATTGAGATCGATGGTGCTGAAGCGGGTGGCGATTTCCCAGGCGCCCGCGCCGCCGCCCTTGAGCGAGAAGGGATTGGCGGGCTTCACGCGGGAGAACAGGCCGTTCTTGTAGTTGCGGCTTTCGCCGGTCAGCACATAGCCGAGCTGCACATAGCCGCCGTCGAAATCGAGGCTCGGCAGTCCCGCCGTCTGGTCGACGGAGGCGACGAGATATTCGGCCTGGGCATGGAAGGGGCCGTAGATGCCGCCAAGTTCCGCGCCGGCCGAGGTGTAGGTATCGGCGGCGAGATTGCCGGTATCGACGAGGCGCGTGTTGTCCACGGCGGAGACTTCCGGGCCCGAACGGAAACGGACGCTCGTGCCGCCGAAGCCGTTCTGGCCGCCGGCGTCGCGCCAGTAGCCCGAGGCGCCGAGATGCAGCACCTTGCCCTTCTCCTGGATGGGCGCGAAGGTGCCGCGGCCATGCACGCCCCAGCCTTCGTCGTTGGCGACACCAAGTGCCGAGCTGTCGCTGCTGGCGGCAAAGTTGGCGCCGAAGAGACCCGTCGTCAGCGTGTAGTTTTCGCCGGTGTAGCCCACCGATACGCCGGCCTTGAAGTCGCCGCCGGCGGTCAGCCGATGATTGAAGGCCTCGACGGCAAGCGGACGCTCGGTGAAGACGAGATCGGTCGAACTGACGAGCTGTTCCAGCGAGTTCGGCGTCTTGTGCTGGCCGACGGTGATGCGGGTGCTCTCGATGCCCGTGAAGGCGATATAGGCGTCCTTCACGTCGATTTCGCTGCTGTCGCTGTCGTTGCGGCTCGCCTTGGCGAAATCCGCTTCGAGGCGATAGAGCCAGTCGTTCAGCACCTTGCCGTCGACGCCGATGCGGGCGCGGCGAAGCTCGGTACCGTTATTGAAGTCGACGGGGCTGTTGCCGCCGCTCTTGTTGTAGAAGGCGGCGTCCGCCTCGACGCGACCGCGCACCTTGAAAGACCAACTTCCATCCGCCGCTTCGAAGGCGGGACCGCCCTTGAAGACGACGG
>NZ_JAUYUS010000073.1 GCF_030694575.1 Parvibaculum sp. | reverse complement strand
ACGTCTCCAGATGATCGCCCTGCATGATGAAGACCGTATTCGGAAAGAGCACGTATACGAGGGCGGAGTGGCGAATCAGATCCCACTCGCTTTCCGGTCTCTGGCGCAACGCATCGATCGTCTTGCGGGCGCCAATCATGCGCAGATTTCGCGCCATGCCGTCGAACGTGCCGAGGTTCGAGTGCAGGATCGGCGCGATCGTGTTCTTGTGCAGCGTACTCAGATGGTAGGTTTCGAGAAACGTGTCGATCACGAGCTTCCAGTTAAGGCGGGCCCGGAGAACGCGCGTCTCGTAGTGGCTGTAGCACACAAGACCAAACGCGGCGAGATCGTCCGCCATGCCCGCTAGGTGGCTGTCGATGTCGATCGACCCGCCGGGCGCCGGCATGACCCAGATCATGCCGTATTTCTCCACCACCGGCAGAGACCTCAAGCCGTTGCTCGTTTTGTCGACGCTCTCGAAGCCCCGCTCGAACGGTATCGACCTCAGCCTGCCGCTCCGGTCGTAGGTCCATGCATGATAGGGACACCTGAACACGGCCTTGCCGCTGCCGCAGCCCGACGCGACGCGCGCGCCGCGGTGACGGCAGACATTGATGAAAGCATTGACCTGCCCCGCTTCATCCCGCACCGCCAGGATCGGCACGCCTGAAAAATCGTCGGTTACATAGTCGCCGGGATTGGGCAATTCGCAGCTCAACCCGATCAGGAGTGGCTCATTCCGGAACAGCACCTCCTGTTCTCGGCCAGCCTGGTCCGGACTGGTGTAGTCGCTGACATGATGATGATACACAGCATCGCCCATCGCGGTCTCACCCGCGTCAAGATAGCCGAAAATCTTCCGCAACTGTTCGACCTGGGCTTCGTGTTTCATAATCACGCATCTCCCGACGATGTCCACTTGATTGTCCGTTAACGGAATAATGGTTTCCGACGCCCTCGGAACGCCGCCAGACCTTCCGAAACATTTTCGCTCATCAGCGCGTCTACGACCACGCTCCGTTCCATATCCAGACCCTCCTGGAGTGATCCATCGAGCCCGTTCCTGCAAAGCTGCTTCATGGCGGCAAGGCCGTCCGGATTTTTTTTGGCGAGATCGGCGCAATAGGCTTCCGCCTCTCTGACAAGCGCACCGTCGTCAACGACATTGTTCACAAGCCCCCAAGCCAGCGCCTCATCCGCCTTGAGCCATCGGCCGCTGAACATCAGATCAAGGGCACGCCGCGAGCCGACGATGCGCGCGAGACGCTGCGTGCCGCCCCAACCCGGTACGAGACCGTAACGAGCATGCTGGCATCCCACCTGCGCTGACTGACCAGCAAAAA
>NZ_JAUYUS010000135.1 GCF_030694575.1 Parvibaculum sp. | reverse complement strand
CGGGCGACAAGCGCCGTGGCGACATCGCCATGAGCGGCGCTTTCGATCCGCGCCAGCACGCGGCCTCCGGATTTGTCGGTTTCGATGTCGCTGAGACGGACCGGGCCCTGCGTCAGCGAGGCGAGCGCCGCGCGCGCGGCTTCCGCTTGCCGCTTCTCCTCCTCGCACTTCCCGCGAAGCTCCGGCGCATCGACGCCCGCGAGCCGCACATGCGTCTCGACCGTCTGGCCGAGCCAGATGCGGGCGCGCACGACCAGCGAATCGCCGTCGATCACGCGCACCACCTCCGCCTCGACCGGACCGGCCAGCCGCTCGGCCGCCTGGGCGAAGGGAGGGAACAAAGCCGCGAAAAGCACGGCAAAAGCGAGATACGCACGCATGATGGAACCGAAGTGGAGGTATTTAATCCGTTTGTGGACTTTATTCCTATAACGCCGATTCGGCAATATGCCGGCGGCGGCGATTGATCCAAACCCGGCCGGACCTCACCTGCACATCCCCCAGCGCGCCATTTCGAAGTGGAAGTGGTTGCCGTGGAGGGCGTTGTAGTCAGGGCCCAATACGGTGGAGAAGAGGCCGCAGGCGCCGTCATGAACTTCCGCGAGGAAGCGGCCTTCGGGGCTCTCCTTGCCCCAATCGCGCTCGACCGAGACGCTTTTCCCGTTTTCGAGATCGAAGCCCGCTATGTCGATGGCGTTGGCCACCGCATGGCCGCTGCGGCGGCCGCTCGCGGCGTGGTTCACATTGCGGCAGGCATAGGTGCCGAAATGACGGACGCGCGTCACTTCCGAGCCGAAATGCGTCTCCGCCGCCTTCGCCACGACATGACGCTCCCACATCAGGAGCGCCGCCGTGGCGGGGCAAGTGAGGCGGATACCGCCGCCATAAGAGATCTGCGACTGCTGGAGATAGAGGCCCCGGTCCATGCCGCAGCCTTCGGACGGCGAGGAGATGCTGTCGCGCCGCGCCTTGGCGCCGGATGCGCGGATGACGGACATGCAGATGTCGTATTCGCCCTCGAGCCCCTTCAGCTTCAGCCGGGTGACGAGGTTCGGCTCCTCGCGGATGTCGGGCGGGACGAAAGGGTTCCACGCATCCGGGAAATAGATGAAGGCAAACCAGCCCGCGAGGCCGAGGCCGCCGAGAAAAAGGAAGAAACGGAGAAACAGGCCTGCGACGGCCAGAAGGCGGCGGGTACGGGGCGAAAACCTGTCGTTCAAACTCTGTCCTCGGCCGATGCCCCCAAGCCCCGGCGAAGATCTAAATCGCGCGGGCGATCAAAAATCGCTGACGATGCCCTTCACTTCCCAGTCGCCGTAGCGCGTCGGCTCATGGCCGCCCCGGCCGTTGATTTCGCGCGGGCGCTTCCGGTCGGCCTGTGCAGCCCGGCGCTCCTCCGCCTCGGCGAGCGCGCGCTGCGCCGCGGGCGTCAGCGGCTTTCGCGGCTCCGGACCGGACTTGTCTTCGCCCTTTGTCATCACGCTTCCCGACTTATTGAACGGCACTCCCTGAGAATACATATAAGGCAGGCGCAAATCATGTTCCACTTCGGGCGCCGGAAACGAACAAGAGGTTTTTCAGGAAGATCATGAACACCGTCAAAACCGGGATGCTGCTCGCCGCCATGACCGCTCTCTTCATGGGGTTTGGCTATCTGCTCGGCGGTGCGGGCGGCGCGACGATCGCCTTTTTCGTCGCCGCGGCGATGAACCTCTTCGCCTACTGGAATTCCGACAAGATGGTGCTGCGCATGTACAAGGCGCGGCGCGTGGACGAGACGACGGCGCCGAATTATGTCGGCATCGTGCGGAAGCTCGCGCAGAACGCCGGCATTCCGATGCCCGCCACCTATATCATCGACAACCCGCAGCCGAACGCCTTCGCGACGGGACGCAACCCCGAACATGCCGCCGTCGCCGCGACGACCGGCCTCATCGCCACGCTGACGCCGGAGGAACTCGCAGGCGTGATGGCGCATGAACTCACCCATATCAAGAACCGCGACACGCTCATCATGACCGTGACGGCGACGATTGCCGGCGCGATTTCGATGCTGGCGAATTTCGCGCTCTTCTTCGGCGGCAACCGAAACAACACGGGCGGCTTCATCGGCACGCTGGCGCTGGCGATCCTCGCGCCGATGGCGGCGGCGCTGGTGCAGATGGCGATCAGCCGCACGCGCGAATATTCGGCCGATGCGGGCGGCGCGGAAATCTCCGGCAACCCGCTCTGGCTTGCGTCCGCGCTGCAGCGGATCGAGGAGGCGGCCCGGCGCGCGCCGAACGAGGCGGCGGAGGCGAACCCGGCGACGGCACATATGTTCATCATCAATCCGCTGAACGGGCGCGGCCGCGACAACCTCTTCTCGACCCATCCGGCGACCGCGAACCGCGTCGCCGAACTCCGCCGGATTGCCCAGGCGATGGGCGCGGCGCAGGGGCGGCCCTGGGGCTGAGCCCGAAGAGCCTTTGGCGCCCCGCTTTGAACGCGGGCGCGGATGTGCTTTAACCCGGCCCCATGAAGAAGCCACAGCCGAAGAAACCCGGAAAAGAACCGGCGCGCGACGAGCCCGGCCTTGCCGCGCGCGCGGGCGCCGCCGCCCTTCTCGACGCGGTGCTGAAAGAGCGCCGTCCCTTCGACGATGCCTTCACCGCCGAGACGGGGAGCGGGCATTTGCGCGACGCGACCCCGCGCGACCGCGCTTTCGCGCGCGCCATCGCGGCAACGGCCTTGCGGCGGCTCGGCACCATCGACCATGTGCTGGCGCAACTGATGGACCGGGAACTGCCGAAACGCGCCGGCGCGACACAGAACATTCTCCGCGCGGGCGCGGCCGAAATCCTTTTCCTGCGCGTCGCCGCCCATGCCGCCGTCGGCATGAATGTCGAAGCCGCCTCGCGCGACGAGAACGCACGCCACTTCAAGGCACTGGTGAACGCCGTGCTGCGCCGTCTCGCGCGCGAGGGCGACGCAATCCTCGATAGTCTCGATACGGAGCGTCTCGACACGCCCGACTGGCTGTGGAAGAGCTGGAGCGCGGCTTACGGCGAGGAGACCGCGAGACGGATCGCGCGGGCGCATTACGCCGACCCGCCGCTCGACATCAGCGTCAAGCGGGCGGAGGAGCGGAACGAACGGGCCGACGCACTCGGCGCGATGATATTGCCGACGGGGACGCTGCGGCTCGAGGATGCGGGACGCATCGAGGAGCTGCCGGGCTTCGGGGAAGGCGCATGGTGGGTGCAGGACGCCGCCGCCGCGCTGCCGGCGAAACTGCTCGGCGATGTGACGGGCCGCGACGTGCTCGATCTTTGTGCGGCACCGGGCGGCAAGACGGCGGAGCTTGCAGCGGCGGGGGCGCATGTGACCGCGCTCGACCGCTCCGCCCCGCGCCTCGAACGGCTGAAGCAGAACCTCTCGCGGCTCGGCCTCGACGCGGAAACCGTTGTAGCCGACGCAACCGCCTACGCGCCGGGACGGCAATGGGAGTTGATCCTGCTCGATGCGCCCTGCTCGTCGACCGGAACGGCGCGGCGCCACCCAGACGTATTGCATCTGAAATCGCCCGGCGACCGCGACAAGCTGGCGGCGCTTCAAACGAAACTCCTCGCCCATGCCGCAACGCTGCTCGCGCCCGGCGGCACGCTCGTCTATTGCACCTGCTCGCTGGAGCCCGAAGAAGGTGCGCGCCAGGTTGAAGACTTTCTCGCGGCGCACAAGGATTTTCGCCGCGAACCGATCGCGGCGGCGGAACTCGGCGGCATCGGCGAAATCGTCACAAATGAAGGCGATCTGCGGTCGCTGCCCTGCCATCTCGCGGAACTCGGCGGGATCGACGGGTTTTATGCCGCGCGGCTGCACCGCCTTCCGGCTGCCGGTTAGCGGTCACCGCAGAGAAAAGCAGGGCAATTTGACGAGGCGGCGGCGGGTGTTGCATTCTCCGCCTGCCAGACAGTCGCTCTTGCCGCCGGATTGTCTGTGCGTGAGGGGGGACGGCCGGCACAGAGCGTCATCATGACCGCGCCTGCAACCTGCATCGTTTGCGGGACTCACGATTTTACGTCGCTCGGGACAAAGGACAGCTACGACCTGTTCCGTTGCGGCGGCTGCAAGCTGGCCTTCGTTCATCCGATGCCCTGCGCCGATGAAATTGCCGCGATCTACGAAAAATATGTGCTGAACGACAGCTACGAGCGGCGCGCCCGCAGCAAGATCATCCGTTCGACGCGACGGCTGCGCCGCTACATGCATATGTCTCCCGGCAAACGTTTCCTCGACATGGGATGCAGCATCGGCACCGGCGTGGAAGCGGCACGGCGGCTCGGCTTCGACGCGCATGGCATCGACATCGACGAAAACAGTGTCGGGACGGCGCGCAAATTATTCCCCGGCGGACGATACCATGCAGGGCCCATCGCCAGCCTGCCGCCGGAATGGGGCCAGTTCGACTTCCTGTTTTCGGTGGAGGTCATCGAGCATTTGCCCGATCCCCACGCCTATTTCGAAGCGCTGGCACCGCGCGCGCGGAGCGGCGCGCTGCTCTATCTGACGACACCCGACGCGGGCCACTGGCGCGTGCCGAAAGACTTCAAGACATGGAATCACGTCTGCCCGCCGCAGCATCTTCTGTTCTTCAACAAGGACGCCATGCGCCGGTTTCTCGACCCGCACGGCTTCGACATCCTGAAGTTCGAGTGGAACCTGAAGCCGGGCCTGAAGCTGCTTGCGAGGAAACGCTGAGGGAAGCCGGCTCCCGGCCCCGCTCGTTCTTGCACCCCGGGAATCTAGCTGTTAAGCACTGATTCCGGGAATCCGGACGGCAAAAGCAGCCGGTGGACACATATCGCAAGAGCTTCCAGCCATGAGCGGCATCAAGATCGCCCCGTCGATTCTGGCCTCCGACTTCGCCCGTCTGGGCGAGGAGGTGCGCGCCATCACGGAAGCGGGCGCCGACTATATCCATGTCGATGTGATGGACGGGCATTTCGTGCCGAACATCACTATCGGTCCCGACGTGGTGAAGGCGATCCGTCCGCATTCCGACAAGGTCTTCGACGTCCACCTGATGATCTCGCCGGTGGACCTCTATATCGACGCCTTCGCAAAAGCGGGCGCGGACATCATCACCTTTCATCCGGAAGCCGGCCCCCACCCCCACCGCACCATCCAGGCGATCAAGGCGGCGGGCTGCAAGGCGGGGCTGTCGCTCAATCCGGGCACGCCGCTCGAACTGCTCTGGCCGCTCATCGACGATCTCGACCTCGTGCTCGTCATGTCGGTGAACCCCGGCTTCGGCGGGCAGAGCTTCATCGAGAGCCAGCTTGCGCGTATCGAAATCATCCGCAAGCGGATCGATGCGAGTGGCCGCGCCGTCGAACTCGAAGTCGATGGCGGCATCAATTTCGAAACGGCGCCGCGCGCCATCGCGGCCGGTGCCGACGTGCTCGTTGCCGGTACGGCGACATTCAAGGGCGGACCTTCCGCCTATGCAAAGAACATTGCGGCGCTGCGCGGCGGCGCCTGATACCGGGCGGCGAGCCACCTGACGGAAGGGCCGTCTTCCATGATCGAGACGCGGGCGAGAAGCGGACAGGACATACAGGGAGCGGGAAGGCGCCTGGCGTCGGGCAATCGCGCGATCGATCTTGCCGGCGCCGCCCTCATCCGCGCCCGCGACGCCGCGCTCGCCCGCGCCTTCAACACATGGGCCTACGGCCAGACGCTCCGCGGGCCGATGCCCGACCACATGGTGCTTTATCCGCCGGAACTGCGGCCGGGCCGCGCTTCGTCCGCGGACGCCCTGTTCCAGGGCCGCTGGTTCCTGCCGGGCGGACAGGTGCGCGCGCCGGGCGGCTCCTCGCCCTTCGCCGCCGACGCGCCGAGCGAAACCTGGGCGGAGGAACTGCACGGCTTCTCGTGGCTGCGCCATTTCACCACCGCGCACGAAGCGAACAATGGCGACGCCGCGCGCCAGTATGCGCAGAAGCTCGTCGCCGACTGGATCGCGACGGAAGGCAACTGGCATCCCGTCGCGTGGCGGCCGCAGGTGATCGGGCGGCGGCTCACCTCATGGGTCGCGAACGGCGCGCTCATCATCGACGGTTCCGAACTCGTCTACCGCTCGACGCTGTTGCGCAACATGGCGCGGCAGGCGCGCCACCTTGCCCGCGTGGCGGCGATCGCGCCGGCGGGCGAACCGCGCATCACGGCGGCGATGGGGCTCGCCTTTTCCGGCCTCTGCCTGTCGGAAGGCCACAAGCGTCTCGCGAAAGGCGTGAAGCTTCTCTGCCGCGAACTCGACCGGCAGATCCTCGCCGATGGCGGCCATGTGAGCCGCAACCCTTCCGCGCAGCTCTCGATCCTGCTCGATCTGCTGTCGCTGCGCGACGCGCTGACCGCGCGCCATATCGAAGTGCCGAAGCCGATCCGCGACGCGATCGACCGGATGACGCCGATGCTGCGCTTCTTCCGGCATGGCGACGGCAAGCTGGCGCTCTTCAATGGCTCGACCGAGGGGCCGGAAGGCGCGGTCGATGCCGCGCTCGAGCGCGACGACACCAAGGGCAAGCCCTTCGGCTTCGCGCCGCATTCGGGCTACCAGCGGCTGGCGGCGGGGCCCGTCAGCCTGATCGCCGATACCGGCACCGCGCCGCCCGGCGCCTATAGCCACGAGGCCCATGCGGGCTGTCTCTCCTTCGAAATGAGCGTCGGCCGCAACCGCATGATCGTGAATTGCGGCGCGACCAAGGTGCTCGGGCCCGACTGGGAAGCGGCGAGCCGCGCCACCGCCGCGCATTCGACGCTGGTGCTGAACGACACCTCGTCGGCGCGGATGCTGAAGGGGAAAATCTCGCGCACCCTGCTCGGCCCCCGCGTGATGGAGGGGCCCGTCGAGGTCGAGAGCCGCCGCAACGAGAACGAGGCGGGCGTCTGGCTCGATACCGGCCATGACGGCTATGCGGGGCTCTTCGGCCTCATCCATCGCCGCCGGTTGTTCCTGTCGGCGACGGGCGAGGATCTGCGCGGCGAGGACATGCTGGAAACGGCCCAGGCGCGCCGCCGCCCGAAACCCTGGAACCCGCTCTACTGGCACAAGGTGCCGGAAGACCCGGACTTCGCCATCCGCTTCCACATCCACCCGGATGCGCGCGTCTCGCTCGCCCATGACCGGACCAATGTGCTGGTGCTGCTGCCGAACGGTGACGGCTGGCAGTTCCGCGCCCGCTCCGGCGGCGGCGAATGCGAGATCGACATCGAGGAAAGCGTCTATCTCGGCTCCGGCGACACGACGCGCCGCGCCGAGCAGATCGTGGTGGCGGGGCGCGTCTTCCGGGGCGAGGCGCGCGTCAACTGGGCCTGGCGGCGGCTTTCGACCCGCAATGCGGGGCACCCGAAGCGCGAGGACGCGGAAGTGCCGGAACTGCCGGAGCTGAAGCTTCCTTCGGGGGAGTGACGCCTAATCCTCTTCTGCCACCCTCCCCCTGTGGGAGGGTCGAAATTTGCGCAGCGAATTTCGGGGAGGGGATGCAGTAGCGGACAAATATGCAGCCCTGAATTTTCGGCGACCTTCCTGACCCCTCCCCAAACGGCTTGCAGCCGTTTGACCCTCCCACAGGGGGAGGGTGGAAAAATGCCGCCATTTATTTTTTCAGCACCATCTGGCTTTGCGTGACGACGGCGCAGAGGCGGCCGTCGTTCCTTGTGATTTTCGTCTGCCAGACCATCAGCCGGCCGCCCTTGTGGAAAGCTTCGCAGGTGGCGGTGGCGGTGTCGCCCAGGGGCACGGGGGCGAGGAAGTTGGTCTTGCTCTCGACGGTCGTGGTGGAGGCGCCTTCGGGGAGATTGAGGACCGTCGCGACCGCCCCCACCGTGTCGGCGAAGGACATGATGGCGCCGCCGTGAAGGATGTCCGGGATGGTGCAAAGCTCCTTGCGGACGGCGAGCCTCGCCACCACAAGGTCCGGTTTTGCCTCGACAATTTCGATTCCAAGCAGGTTGGCGAAGGGGAGATAGGAGATGTCCATAAAGGGCTCTTTCCGTCGGATTGATGGCGATGGCCGAGCCTAACCGCCCGCCGCCGGTATTTCGATGACCTCTGAGGTAATGGACGGGGAGCCAATTTGCCGGCGCCAGCTTGGCGCCAACCGCCATTTCGTGCTATCGCCCGGCCCATCCCTCCCCTGCCCGCCAGACCGGAACCCGCGCCCCATGACCTCCTCCAAATCCCACCCCGAAGCCGCTGATATCCAGCGCGTCCGCCGCGCACTCTTGTCCGTCTCGGACAAGACCGGGCTGATCGACTTTGCCCGCGCGCTGCACGGGGCGGGGGTGGAGCTGATCTCGACCGGCGGCACGGCGAAGGCCATCAAGGACGCGGCGCTGCCGGTGAAGGACGTGGCGGACCTGACGGGCTTTCCGGAAATGATGGACGGGCGCGTGAAGACGCTGCATCCGAAGGTGCATGGCGGGCTGCTGGCGGTGCGCGACGATGCGGAGCACGCCGCCGCCATGAAGGAACACGGGATCGCGGGCATCGACCTCCTCTGCGTCAATCTCTATCCCTTCGAGGCGACGGTGGCGAAGGGTGCCGCCTACGACGAATGCGTCGAGAACATCGACATCGGCGGGCCGGCGATGATCCGCGCGGCGGCCAAGAACCATGCCTATGTGGGCGTGATCGTGGACGGTGCGGATTATGCGACCGTCATCGAGGAAATCACCGGCAAGGGCGGCACCTCGCTCGCGCTCAGGAAGCGCCTCGCGCAGAAGGCCTATGCGCGGACGGCGGCTTACGATGCCGCAATCTCCAACTGGTTCGCGGACGCGATCGGCGAGACGGCGCCCGACTACCGCGCTTTCGGCGGCTCGCTGAAACAGACGCTCCGCTACGGCGAGAACCCGCACCAGGTGGCGAGCTTCTACGTGACGGGCGAGAACCGCCCCGGCGTGTCGAACGCCGAACAGTTGCAGGGCAAGGAGCTTTCCTACAACAACATCAACGATACCGACGCCGCCTTCGAGCTGGTCGGCGAGTTCGACCCGAAGCTCGCGCCCGCCATCGCGATCATCAAGCACGCGAACCCCTGCGGCGTCGCGACGGGCGCGACGCTGGCCGATGCCTATCGCAAGGCGCTCGCCTGCGATCCCGTCTCGGCCTTCGGCGGCATCATCGCCGCGAACCGCCCGCTCGACGGCGAGACGGCGGAAGAAATCGCGCGCATCTTCACCGAAGTCATCATCGCGCCGGAAGCGGATGAGGACGCGCGCCGCATCATCGGCGCGAAGAAGAACCTCCGCCTGCTGATTACCCACGGTCTGCCGAACCCCGCCACACCCGGCCTCTTCTACAAATCGGTCGCGGGCGGGCTGCTGGTTCAATCGCGCGACAATGGCCGCGTCGATACGCTCGACCTGAAAGTGGTGACGAAGCGCGCGCCAACGGCGCAGGAAATGGAAGACCTCAAATTCGCCTTCCGCGTCTGCAAGCATGTGAAGTCGAACGCGATCATCTATGTGAAGAACGGCGCCACGGTCGGCATTGGCGCCGGCCAGATGAGCCGCGTCGACTCAGCGCGCATCGCGGCGCGGAAAGCCCAGGACGCAGCGGAAGCCGCCGGCGAAAAGACGCCCGCCACCATTGGCTCGGTCGTCGCGTCGGACGCCTTCTTCCCCTTCGCCGACGGACTGCTCTCGGCGGCGGAAGCGGGCGCGACGGCGGTCATTCAGCCGGGCGGCTCGGTCCGCGACGACGAGGTGATCGCGGCGGCGGACGAAAAGGGCCTCGCCATGGTGATGACGGGGATGCGGCACTTCCGGCACTGAGGCCGGAAGGACGCAACGTCAGATCTTCACGATCTCCACCGCGACGCGGCCATGCAGCGCCGTGAAGGCGATGTAGCGGTATTCGACGCCATGCTCGGCGACGAATTCCTTCCAGGCCCGAAACTCGTGTTTCTGCCAGTTCGGATAATTGAAATACTCGTCGAACTTGATGATCGTGCCGGGGCGGAGCCGGTCCTTCATCAGCGCGAGCACGTCGCGCGTCGATGAATAGATGTCGCAATCCATGTGAAGGAAGCCGACCGGATCGGGATGTGCGGCTTTCCAGACCGGGATCGTGTCGCTGAACCAGCCTTTGTGCAGCTCGACATTCTTCGGCACTTTCGGGAGCGTGCCGCCACGGTCGAACGTGCCCGCCGCTTCCGTATGCCCCGACCAGTCTTCCGGCAGGCCTTCGAAACTGTCGAAGCCGTGAACGGTGCCCTTGTAGACCGAGGCAATTTCGGCGATCGAGCCGCCATCGGCGACGCCGAATTCGAGCACGGCGCCCTTTGGTGCATTCTTCACGCAATATTTCAGCATCTTCGTTGCGTCTTCGAAGATGATCGCGTCGGCCATATGCGCTTCCGCATAATCCGCCGATTGCGAGCGCGCGCGCATCTGCAACTCGTAGAGAATGTTGCGGGCGAAATATTTGTAATAGAAGCGGCGGACGAGCCGTTCCGAAAATGATTTCTTCGCCATGAGCGCTTGCCCCTCCTGAATGCGCGGCCGAAGCCGATGGATAGCCTTCCTCCCGCGAAAGGGCAACGGGCTCAGTGAACCACGGCGGCCGAACGTTCTTCCTTCACCATGAAAAGACCGGCAAGGCCTATCAATATCAGCGGCACCACGACCATCAATCCATAACGCTGGTTCTGCGTCGCCTCGGTGACGATGCCGATGAGGAGCGGCGCGATCCACGCCGTCGCCTTTCCGACCAGCGCGAAGAGGCCGAAGAACTCCGTCATCATTTCCCTCGGCGCGATGCGCGCCATCATGGTGCGGCTCGACGCGATGACCGGGCCGACCATCATGCCGAAGAGACCGACGGTGAGCAGGAAGAGCTGCTGCGGCAGCGTGGTGAAGGCGCCCGCATCGGCGGCGACCGGAATTTCGATCACATAGAAAATCCGGTCCCTGTCGAAGGAAAGAAGGATGAGGAAGGTGACGATGACGCCGACAAGCGAGCGGATCAGCGTCTTCTTCGAGCCGATCTTCAAATCCACCCAGCCGCCGACAAAGGCACCGAAAGCCGCGAAGAGCGTGACCCAGATGCCGTAGACCGCCATCTCCATCGCGCCCCAGCCGAAGAGCGAGGCGGCGAGAATGCCGCCGAAGACGAAGATCGCCGTCATGCCGTCGTAAAAGAGCATGCGGGCGGCGAGGTAGATGCCGACATTGCGGAAGTGGCGAACGGATTTCAGCGTCTTCCAGAGGCGGAAGAGACCTTCCTTCGCGGCCTGGCGGCGGCTGAGACCGCGCCCTTCCTGATCCGGCACGAGGAAGAGAAGCGGCAGCATGAAGACGACGAACCAGAGGCCGGAGATCGGCCCGACGATGCGGTCCGTCTCATGCGCTTCCTTCGAGAGACCGAAGAGCGGCTGGTCGGGAATGAAGGGCGCGCTGACTTCGCCCGGCAATTGCAGAAAGAGCAGCACGAGAACGAGCGCGACGATGGCCGCGAGCTGGCCGACGCCGATGCCGATGCCGGAGAGCAGGCCGATGCGCCGGTCGGACGCGATGGTCGGCAGCATGGCGTTCGCGAAGATGATGGTGAGTTCCATGCCGATCGCCGCGACGACGAGCGCGAGCGCGACGGGGAGCAGCGGCTGGCCCGGCACCGCGAACCAGAGACCGAAGCAGCCGGCGGCGCAGAAGAGCGTGGAGAAGACGATCCACGGCTTGCGCGGGCCCGCCGCATCCGCCATGGCGCCGAGAAGCGGGCTCATGAGTGCGATGGAAATGCCGGCCGCCGCCTGCACATAGCCCCAATAGGCCTGGCCCTGAATGGGGTTCGCGGCGAGCACCTGCGTGAAGAAGGGCGGAAAGAGAAAGATGGTGATGAGCGAGAAATAGGTCTGGTTCGCCCATTCGTAGAGCACCCAGGCACCCTGCGCGACATTGGACGCAGGCTCCCCGCCTCCGCCCTCATGCGGCGGCCGGAGCTCCGGCACCGCCCCCTCGACAATTGCAGCACTCAATCGACCGCCTCCGCGCGCTCTTCCTTCACGAACAGCATACCGGCAAGTCCGAGAACGAGAAGCACAAGAATCGACGCGAAGCCGAGCCGCTGGCTCTGGAAGTAATGCGTCGCGACGCCGACGAGCAGCGGCCCGAGGAAAGCCGTCGCCGTTCCCGACAGCGCATAGATACCGAAGAATTCCGACATCTTGGAGACAGGCGCTATGCGCGCGAGCATCGTGCGGCTGTTTGCATAGGCCGCCGTGATGCAGATCGCGATGATGATGACGACGATCAGATACATGAGTTCCGGCAGCGTGGCGAAGAAGGGCAGATCCCAGATGGGCGGCGTGGTGGCCGCGTCATAGGGGATGAAGAAGAAGATTTCCGTCGGCGTCATCGAGATTGCGAGCACGAGGCCGATACAGGTGCCGCCGATGGACACGAGGATGGCGCGCTTCGAGCCGAACCTGTCGTCGAGCCAGCCGCCGAAGAAGCCGCCGCCGACCGCGAAGACCGACAGCACGATGCCGTAGACGGTGAGCGTGAGCACGCCCCAGCCGAAAATTCCCGCCGCATAGACGCCGCCGAAGACGAGCACGGCCGTCTTGCCGTCATTGTAGAACATGCGTGCCGCCAGATAGATCGCGATGTTGCGGTAGTGGCGGAGCTTCTTCACCGTGCCGACGACCGAGCCGACTCCGCGGCGGATGGCGGTGGCGACAGGCACGCCCGCGCCCGTCACATCCGGCGTCCAGAGGATCAGCGGCAGCGAGAAGACGAGCATCCAGACGGCGACGATGGGCCCGGTGATGCGGCTGTTTTCATGCGCCGCAGCGTCGAGGCCGA
This sequence comes from Parvibaculum sp., assembly GCF_030694575.1. GTDB lineage: Bacteria > Pseudomonadota > Alphaproteobacteria > Parvibaculales > Parvibaculaceae > Parvibaculum. The sequence continues at coordinate 1,456 of NZ_JAUYUS010000135.1, read as the reverse complement.
AAAGCGGCGCGGCGGGTACGAAGCTCCAATCGACGGCGCCCGGCAGCACGAAGGCCCAGAGCATGAAACAGAGAATGAACAGCGCGCCCGCATTGCCGAGCGCGAGGCCGAGGCCGGAGAGAAAACCGATCCGCTCATGCGGCGCGACGGCGGGCAGCATGGAATTGTGGAAGACGGCGGAAAACTCGAACGCGACCGCAACCAGCACGATGAGTGCCGCGATGGTGAGGATGGAAAGTCCTTCGCCGCCGGGCATCGCCCACCAGAGCAGGAAGATCGCCGGCACCATGACCGCGATGAAGAACGCGATCCAGGGTTTACGCTTGCCGCCCGTGTCGGCGATGGCGCCCAGCACCGGCCCGAGACAGGCGATGAAGAAGCCGGCAATGCCGTTGATGTTGCCCCAGATGGCCTGGCCGCGAACCGGATCGCCGACGACGGTGTTGGAGAAGTAGGGCGCGAAAATATAGATGGTGACGAGGATGACGTATGGGTTGCGCGCCCATTCGAAGATCGCCCAGCTCCACTGGCCGAGCCCGCTGGCGGCGTGGTCGCCGGTGGCGGAGAGGAGTTGCGCGCTCGCCTGACCCGGCACCTGTACGCGGACCGGCTCGTCCTCGAGCCTTTCATCGACGGCATCCACTACGCGAACCTCCCCCTATACCGGCCCTCTTGAGGCGGAGCCAAGGCGCGCAGTGGAGCATGAACCGCCGTATCAGGGAAGTATCGGAACCCTCAGGCGGCGGCGCCGCAGCACTTCTTGTATTTCTTTCCCGAACCGCAGGCGCAGGGATCGTTGCGGCCGATCTTTTCCACCTGGCGGGGGCGCACGCCCATGATGCCGTCGACATACCACCAGCGGCCGTCCTGGCGCTTGAAGGTCGCCGTCTCGTGATGGACGCGCTCGGCGCCGTCCTGCCGGTAATGGGCGACGAACTCGACGACGCCCCGGTCCTCGCCCGGTCCGCCGCCTTCGGTGTGGCGAACCTCGAGCCCGGTCCATTCGCTGGCGGCCGCCCATTCGGCGGCGCCCTTGGCGTCGAAATCTTCCCGCGTGCCGGGCAGCAGCGTTTCCTCGAGATAGGCGATGTTGCCGGTGGCGAAGGCCGAATAGCGCGAGCGCATCAGCGCCTCGGGCAGGGGCGGCAGTTTCGCACCCGTGAGATAGGGCTCGCAGCAGCTCGCAAAGGCGAGGCCGGAATTGCAGGGACAGGTGGCGGTACCTGAAATCATGGAAACACCTCTCTCCTGTAGCGGACCACAAAGAAAAAGCCGCCTCTTGGGCGGCTTCGAAAATTGGAGCGGGCGAAGGGATTCGAACCCTCGACCCCAACCTTGGCAAGGTTGTGCTCTACCCCTGAGCTACACCCGCATCCGATGACGGCAGCCGGAGCCCCGTCCTTATGAGGGCCGTGTTATGACCCATCGCCCGGCCCTTTGCAAGGGGGAGATGCGG
>NZ_JAUYUS010000130.1 GCF_030694575.1 Parvibaculum sp. | reverse complement strand
AGGCCGAGATCCGCCGCGAGATTGGGCGCGATGACGCCCGTGGACGAGCGCAGGAACTGGCTCACCGTGTAGACGATGCAGAGAATGGCGACGAGCGCGACGATGTAGAACCGCGACGCGGATCGGGGCGGCATGATGCGGGTCTTCCTCCGGCCTTTTCTTGGCTGGGATATGGGCAGAAACGGCGCGCGGAGGCCAGAGCCATTTACGCAAGGGGGGATGCGGAGAGTGCGTCCTTCCCACTCTCCTCTTGGGGGAGGGTGGAAGTGCGTGCGTTCACGGGATCGCAAGGCCGGGACAGCAATTTTTGCCAAGTTCAGGCCTGCCCTTTCCCGCATTGTGGCGGGCTTTCACTGAGAGGCGTAGACTGGCCCCATGGTGACGACGACCACATTGCATGAAGGACCCGTGGCGGCGGTGGCCTATCGCTGCGACGCCGGGCCGGCCGAGACGCCCTATGCGGAAATGCACGAGGTGCTGTCGATCTCCTATGTGCGGAAGGGAAGCTTCGGCTACGCCACGCGCGGGCAGACCTTCGAGATGGTGGCGGGCTCGGTTCTCGTCGGCCATGCGGGCGACGACTATGTCTGCACGCATGACCACCATGTCTGCGGCGACGAATGCCTGTCCTTCCGGTTGGATGCGGACCTCGCCGAAGCGGTGAGCGGCAGGCCGGAGCTGAGGCGGCTCGCCGCTCTGCCGCCGCTGCCGGAAATGATGGTGCTGGGCGAGCTGGCGCAGGCCGCCGCCGAGGGACGGAGCGATGTCGGCCTGGATGAGGCGGGGCTTCTTTTCACGGGCCGCTTCGCGGAGGTGGCGTCGGGCCGCAAGGCCGCCCGGGTGACGGCGAGCGCGCGGGACCGGAAACGCGCCGTCCACGCCGCCATGTGGATGGACGAATATGCGCATCGGCCGATCGGCCTCGAAGGCGCGGCGCGGGAAGCGGGCCTCAGCCTCTATCACTTTCTTCGAACCTTCACGAAAGTGCTGGGCGTGACGCCACATCAATATCTCGTGCGCACGAGGCTGCGCCGCGCGGCAAGCCTGCTGGCCGACCGGGACCGCCCGGTTACCGACATCGCCTATGATGTCGGCTTCGGCGACCTTTCGAATTTCGTGCGGACCTTCCGCCGCGCGGCGGGCATATCGCCCGGCCGCTTCCGCGAGGCGGCACGGGGCGAGCGCAATTTACTCCAAGCGAGACTGGCCCCGCCCGCCGCAGAGTGACCTCCGGTGGCGCAACGGCGCGCCCGCGACGGAGGTAACATGTACGACCACATCGGACTGAAAGCGAAAGACCTGAAGCGCGCATCGCGCTTCTACGAGGCGGCGCTCGGCGCGCTCGGCCTGAAACTCACCTATGAAGACGAGACGATGCGCGGCTTCGGCGCGAAGAAGGCGACCGGGCTCTATCTCTCGGAAGGCACGCCCGCGAAGGACGTTCACATCGCCTTCACCGCGGCGAGCCGTGCGGCCGTGGACAGGTTCCACAAGGCGGGGCTCGAGGCCGGCGGCAAGGACAATGGCGCGCCCGGCATCCGCGCCGATTATGCGCCGACCTATTACGCCGCCTTCCTGATCGACCCGGACGGCAACAATGTCGAAGCCGTGTGCCTGAAATAGGAGAAAACGATCATGGCTTCGATCCGCAAGGACATACCGATCGACGCGCCGGCAGCCGCCGTCTGGGACGCGGTGCGCGATGTCGGCCAGATCCACACCCGCTTCGTTCCGGGCTTCGTGACCGATACGAAGCTGGAGGACGGCGCCCGCATCGTCACCTTCGCCAACGGGCTCGTCGTGCGGGAACTGATCCTCGACCTCGACGAGGACCGGCGGCGGCTCGCCTATGCCGTCTCGGGCAGCGAGATGATGAGCCACCACAGCGCCTCCTTCGAGGTGGTGCCGGACGGGCCGGAGCGCTGCCGCCTCCTCTGGATCGCGGATTTCCTGCCGCACGAGGCGGCGGAACCCGTGGGCGGCATGATGACGGAGGGCGCCGCCATCATGCAGGCGGCGCTGGGGCGGAAAGGCGGCCGCTGAGCCGTTAACCGTCGCTCGCGACCTCGTTGCCGCAGGTGCGAAGGAATCCTTGTGGCGGGGGGACTTCCGGGCTATAAGGCGGCACATTTTTGGCCGCCCCCGCACGCTTCCGGTTGTCGTGCGGCAGGCCGCCTTTTTTACCCGGCGGTTACATGTCCATTCGGAAT
>NZ_JAUYUS010000128.1 GCF_030694575.1 Parvibaculum sp. | reverse complement strand
GACCGACCATGTGCTCGTGACCATCGAAGACGGTGTCCAGATCGTCACCATGAACCGCCCGGACAAGAAGAACGCGCTGACGGCGGAGATGTACAAGGTACTGGCCGACGCGATCGAGACGGCGGATGCCGATCCGAAGATCCGCGTCACGCTCTATACCGGCTCCGGCGGCTCCTTCACGGCCGGCAACGATCTCGGCGACTTCGCCAAGGCCGGCACGACGCCCGTGGACCAGCAGCCGAAGGAAAAGCCGCATGTGACGCGCTTCCTTGAGAACCTCGCCAATGCCGAAAAGCCGATCGTCGCTGCGGTGAACGGGCTCGCGGTCGGCGTCGGCGTCACCATGCTGCTTCACTGCGATCTCGTTTACGCGAGCGCGAGCGCGACCTTCCAGATGCCCTTCGTCAATCTCGGCCTCGTGCCGGAAGCAGGCTCGACCTTCCTCCTGCAGCGCCAGATCGGCATTCAGAAAGCGGCCGATCTTTTCCTCACCGGCAAGAAGCTCGGTGCGGAGAAGGCCGAAGCCATCGGCCTCGTCGCGGATGTCTTTCCCGACAACGAGTTGCCCATCGAGGCGCTGGCCCGCGCCAAGGCGCTGGCCGCCAAGGCGCCCAATGCGGTGCGTGCGACCAAGGCGCTGCTGAAGGACAATGACCGTCCGCGCGTCGGCGAGGCACGCGAGGCGGAAGCCCGCGTCTTCGGCGCGCAGTTGCGTTCGGACGAGGTGAAGGAAGCGATCAGCGCCTTCTTCGAGAAGCGGGCGCCGGATTTCTCGAAGCTGGGCTAGGTCAGTAGGCGAGAGGCCTTGCGCCCATGGCAAGACGGCGGCCCCAGAGGCGGGCCTGACCGGACTGGCCGAAGGTGAGCGGACGCCGGGCCGAAAGCGGGTTCGCACCGGCATGAGGCTGCGGGTCGCCAACCTGAATGGCGCCCAGCCGGCGTTCGGCCGGGTGAAGCGTTCCCTCCCGGTCCTCGATCAGCAGCGGCAAATGCAGCACGCGGCCCCAGGAGCGCCACCGTGCAGCCGCATCCACCCCATCTTCGCCAGCATAAAGGATCAGATTCCGGCTCGCGTTGCCGTTGTGGCTCAATTCCACCAAGACAAAGAATTTCGTTGCCCTCTTGTCACAAGGGACGACACGCAGGGCGACTCCCTCATAGGCTGAGACTGGCTCCGACCATTCGAAACGGCCGAGGATCGGTGAACTGTCGTTTACCGCGATCACGTTGCTATGGATTTCGGCAAAGCGAATAAAGCCGAAAAGCCGTCCCCAGAGGGTGGTTGCCTTCACGGCAATTTCCTGGGGCAGGTTGAAGGGGTCGGCGTCCAGCTCATCGCCGCGCCATATCCGCTTCTGCCGTTTCCGGCCTTCCATTACCTGCTCAGACGTCAAGACCGGCTCCCATTGCGCGTCCGCCCTTTTTTGGGCGATCTCCGGGGGAGCTTAGGCATGGAAGGGTTGGCGGCCTGTTAACGGGTTCGCCCGATCTGACACATAATTTCCCGCCCTCCCCGCGGCTTTGGCGCTTGGGCCGGGGGCCCTCTTTGCGGCATGCTCGCCCGCGCAACCGCCCAGGAAAGCCAGCTCAGCCAATGTCCTACGCCTCCCTCCGCGAATTCCTCTCGATGCTCGATGCCAGCGGCGACCTCGCCCGGGTGAAGGAGCCCGTTTCGACCGTTCTGGAGATGACCGAAATCCAGACCCGGCTGCTGGCCGAGCAGGGGCCCGCGGTCCTTTTCGAGCAGGCTCAAATGGCCGATGGCCGCCCCTCGCCCATGCCGGTGCTGGTCAATCTCTTCGGTACGGTCGAGCGGGTCGCGCGCGGCGTGACGATGGGCGGCATCGAGCGCCGCCATGCAAAGGACCTCCGCGAGGTCGGCGAGGCGCTCGCCTTCCTGCGCCAGCCGGAGCCGCCGGGGGACCTCCGCGAGGCCGTCTCCATGCTGCCGCTGCTGCGGACCGTCATGGCCATGAAGCCGAAGACGCTCTCCTCCGCCCCTTGCCAGGAGGTGGTGCTGAAGGGGAGCGACATCAATCTCCACGACCTGCCCGTCCAGACCTGCTGGCCGGGCGAGCCCGCGCCGCTCATCACCTGGCCGCTCGTCGTCACCAAAGGGCCGAAGGGCACGAAGGAAGACGATTTCAATCTCGGCATCTACCGGATGCAGGTGCTCGGCCGCGACAAGACGATCATGCGCTGGCTGGCGCATCGTGGCGGCGCGCAGCATCACGCGCGCTGGAAGAAGGAGAAGCGCGAGCCGCTCCCCGTTGCCTGCGTCATCGGTGCCGATCCCGGCACCATCCTGGCCGCCGTCACGCCCGTTCCCGACACGCTCTCGGAATACCAGTTCGCGGGCCTCCTGCGCGGCCGGAAGGTCGAGCTTGTGGATTGCAAGACGGTGCCGCTGAAGGTGCCGGCCGAAGCCGAAATCGTCATCGAGGGCCATGTCTCGCTCGACGACTACGAAGACGAAGGCCCTTACGGCGACCACACCGGCTACTACAACTCGGTCGAGAAGTTCCCGATCTTCACCGTCTCCGCGATCACCATGCGGAAGGACCCGATCTATCTCTCGACCTTCACCGGCCGGCCGCCGGACGAGCCTTCCGTGCTCGGCGAGGCACTGAACGAGGTCTTCATTCCGCTGCTGCAGCAGCAGTTTCCGGAGATCGTGGATTTCTGGCTGCCGCCGGAAGGCTGCTCCTACCGCATCGCCGTCATCTCGATGAAGAAGGCCTATCCCGGTCATGCCAAGCGCGTGATGATGGGCGCGTGGTCCTATCTGCGGCAGTTCATGTATACGAAATGGATCATCGTGGTGGACGACGACATCAATGCGCGCGACTGGAAGGACGTCATGTGGGCGATCAGCACACGGATGGACCCGGTGCGCGACGTGACGCTGGTCGAGCACACGCCGATCGACTATCTCGATTTCGCCTCGCCGGAGAGCGGCCTCGGCGGCAAGATCGGCCTCGACGCGACGAACAAATGGCCGCCGGAGACGAAGCGCGAATGGGGCCGCCAGATCCGCATGGATCAGGATGTCATCGACACGGTCACGAACAAGTGGTCGAAGCTCGGCCTGCCGGGCACGGGCAAGCCGATCTGGAAATGAACGCCGCATGACCGCGCGAGCCGATATCCGTCCCTTCCAACCTTCCGATCTCGATGCGCTTTATGCCATCGCGCTCGCGACCGGCGATGCCGGCCAGGATGCGAGCGCGCTTTACGAAGACCCGCAACTGGTCGGTCATATCTATGCCGCACCTTACGCGCTGCTGGAGCCGCAATGCGCCTTCGTCGTGGAAGACGAGCAAGGTGTCGGCGGATACATCGTCGGCACGGCCGATACGCGCCGCTTCGAAGCACGGCTCGAAGCCGAATGGTGGCCGAAGTTGCGGGAACGCTACCCGGCGCCCGAATCCAAAACGCCCACCGCATGGACTGCCGACGAGCAGCGTGCGTGGCTCATCCACAATCCTTTTGTTACCCCGGAACGCATCGTCGCCTCCTACCCGGCGCATCTCCACATCAACCTTCTGCCGCGTCTGCAGGGCCGCGAACTCGGGCGGCGGGCGATCCGCCGCTTCCTCGGCGCGGTCGGCGAAGCCGGCGCGCGCGGCATCCATCTCGGCTGCAGCATGGCAAACACCCGCGCGCTTCGCTTCTACGACGCCTATGGCTTCACGGAGATCGAACGCTCCGAAAAATTCGGCACTGTATGGATGGGCTTCATCGTACCGGATGCCGGGAGCGATGCCCCATGATCCCCGTCACAGACGCGCTGTCCATCGACGACGATGAAATCTCCATCACCTATATCCGCGCGGGCGGGCCGGGCGGGCAGAATGTCAACAAGGTGTCGAGCGCCGCGCAGCTTCGTTTCGATGTTCGCAATTCGCCCTCGCTCAACGGCCGCATCAAGGAGAGGCTGGAGCGCATCGCGGGCGCGCGGCTCACCAAGGACGGCGTCATCGTCATCACGGCCAATCGCTTCCGCACGCAGGAAGCAAACCGCCGCGATGCGGTGGACCGTCTGGTCGAGATGATCGCCGCCGCCGCGCATCAGCCGAAATTCCGTGTGCCGACGAAACCGAGCCGCGCCGCGAAGCAAAAGCGCGTCGAGGAGAAGGTGAAGCGCGGCACGACGAAGAAGTTGCGCAGCGTGCGTCCCAACGACGACTGAAATCAGTTCGCCAGAGCCTCCCTCAGCGGTTTTGCCTGCGTCTCGTCGAAGGCGACGAGGACGATCCGCTTCGGAAACTCATGTCTCCCCGCATGGTCGCGGCAGGCTGCCACCGCAACCTTCGCCGCCTCGTCCGCCGGATAGCCGAAAATGCCGGTCGAGATGGCGGGAAAGGCAATCGTCTCCAGCCTCCTTTTCGCCGCCAATGCCAGCGCGTTCCGGTAGCAGCCCGCGAGCAGCGCCGCCTCGCCCTCGCCCCCGCCATGCCAGACCGGGCCCACCGCATGGACGATCCACTTTGCGGGCAGGTTGTAGCCGCCCGTCACCCGCGCCTCGCCGGTCGGGCAGCCGCCAAGGGCGCGGCATTCCTCCGGCAGTCCCGGCCCTGCCGCGCGGAAGATCGCACCGCAAACGCCGCCGCCGGGCGCCAGCCGCTCATTCGCTGCGTTCACAATGGCGTCCACGCCGAGCTTCGTGATGTCGCCGACCTCGACCTCGATGACGGTTCCTTCGGGTGTCATGGCGTTTTTCCCGTGCTAGCGTCTCCCCGTACCAAGCGAATCATGCCCCGGCGCGGCCGACAAGGGCGCCACAAGCCTCAAAACGCGTGACACATCCCCGGAGGAAGCCATGACATTCTATTCCGCGTCGCTCGCCATTGTCGGCGTCTATGCCGGCCTCAACATCCTCATCAATCTTTTCCTCGCCTACCGCGTCTCCGCGAACCGCATTCGCTCCAATGTGATGACCGGCACGGCCAACGACGAGAAACTCTACAACGCGAGCCGCGCTCATATCGTGAACGTGGAATACACGCCCATCGCGCTGGTGGGCCTCGTTGTCCTTCACCTGCTCGCCGCCTCGATCTATGTCCTTCACATCGTCGGCCTCGCGCTCACCATCGGCCGCGTGCTCCACGCCATCGGCGTTTCGCGTACCGGCGAGTCCACGCCGCCGCGCCTGGTCGGCACGCTTCTGACGTGGATTGCGCTGCTGGTCGCCGGCATCGGCTGCCTGTGGTATGCGCTCGTCTGAAATCAACCGTCTCAGGGGACCTTTTCTTTCATGACCTCTTCCGCCGCCGCCCAAACGTCCGAAACGACGCTCGACATTGCCGCCATGCTGGTCGACCGCGCGCGGAAGGCGGGGGCGGAGGCGGCGGAAGCGGTCGTGCTCGAAGGAACGTCGCTCGGCGTCTCGTGGCGGCTCGGGCACCTTGAGGATGTCGAGCGGTCCGAAGGCCGCGATGTTGGCCTGCGCGTCTTCATGGGCAAGCGGCAGGCGACGGTCTCCTCGACCGATATTTCCGAGGCCGCCCTCGGGCCGATGATCGAGCGCGTAGTCGCCATGGCGCGCGTCGCGCCGGAAGACCCTTATTGCGGCCTCGCCGATGCCTCGCTTCTCGCGCGCGACTGGCCGGACCTCGATATCGAGGACAAATCGGCACCGCCCAGCGCCGAACAGCTTGCCGCGCTGGCGGCCGAAGCGGAAGAAGCCGCCCTCGCCGTCAAGGGCGTCACCAATTCCAGCGGCGCGGGCGCCGGCTGGGGCCGTTCCGGCGTCGCGCTCGTCACCAGCGCGGGCTTTGCCGGCTCCTATGCGGGCACGTCCTGCTCCGTCTCCTGCTCGGTGCTGGCGGGCGAGGGCACCGCGATGGAGCGCGATTACGATCATGCGAGCGCGCGCCACCGCGCCGATCTCGACAGCGCCGCGAAGATCGGCCGTCTGGCGGGCGAGAAAGCCGTGCGCCGCCTCAACCCGCGCAAGGTGAAGTCGCAATCCGTGCCGGTGATCTACGATCCGCGCGTCTCGGGCGGCCTTGTCGGCCATTTCGCCGGCGCGATTTCCGGCGGCGCGATCGCGCGCGGCACCAGCTTTCTCAAGAACGAAATGGGCAAGCAGGTCTTTTCCAGGGAAATTTCCGTCGTCGACGATCCGCACATGAAGCGCGGCCTGCGTTCCAAGCCGTTCGACGGAGAGGGTGTGAGAAACCGTCGCACGCCGTTGATCGAGGCGGGGATGCTGACCACATGGCTGCTCGATACGGCGACCGCGCGCCAGCTCGGCCTCACGACGACGGGCCATGCCGCGCGCGGCACCGGCGGGCCGCCCTCGCCCTCCACGACCAATCTCTACATGGAAGCGGGCTGCCTTTCCGTCGCCGAACTCATTGCCGGCATCAGGCAGGGGCTCTATGTCACCGAGATGATCGGCATGGGCGTCAACGGCGTGACGGGCGACTACAGCCGCGGCGCGTCCGGCTTCTGGATCGAGAACGGCGAGCTCGCCTATCCGGTAAGCGAAATCACCATCGCGGGAAATCTCAAGGACATGTTCCTCAATATGACACCGGCGGACGATCTCGAGTTCAAGCACGGCACCAATGCGCCCACAGTTCGCGTCGAGGGCATGACCGTTGCCGGAACCTGAGGCGCGTACCGCCGATTTCACATTGCTGAAGGACGTCGTGCGGGAAGCGGGTGCGCTTGCCATGCGCTACTATCAGACCGACCTCAAGAAATGGTCGAAGGCGCATGACGACACGCCCGTCACCGAGGCCGACATCGCGGTGAACGATCTTCTCCGCTCGCGGCTCATGGGCGCGCGGCCGGATTACGGCTGGCTGTCGGAAGAGACCGAGGACGACGCCTCGCGCCTCGCCCGTCCCTTCGTCTGGGTGGTGGACCCGATCGACGGCACCCGCGCCTTCGCCAAGGGCAAGCCGCATTTCGCGATTTGCGCCGCGCTCGTCACCGAAGGGCGGCCCGTCCTCGCCGCGCTCTTCAATCCCGCCACCGACGAGTTCTTCGAGGCCAGCGAGGGCGGCGGCGCCAGGCTCAACGGCGCGCCCATCCGGGTCAGCGACTGCCGGGAGGTCGAAGGCTGCCGGATGATCGCCTTCGCGCCGATGTTCAAGCATCCGGCATGGCAGGAAGCCTGGCCCGACATGGACGTATCGGACCGCAATTCCGTCGCCTACCGCATCGCCCTCGTCGCCAGCGGGCAGGCCGACGCCACGCTTGCCCTCAACGGCAAGAGCGACTGGGATCTTGCCGCGGCCGACCTCATCCTGCATGAGGCGGGCGGGCGCATGACCACGCATGACGGCACCGCCCTTCTCTACAACCGGCCGACAACCCGCCACCCGAGCCTCCTCGCCGCCGGGCCCGCCCTCTACGAGGCCCTGCTTGCCAGGGTCGGCGCGGTCAAACTTCCGGGCTAGACGTCGCCGCCGGGGCGAATCGCGTGTTAGGATTCGGTCCGGCATTCCCCACCGCCACCTGTCCGGAGTCCCCCATGACGAAGCAGCTTCTCCATCTGGTATTCGGCGGCGAGCTCACCCATCTGGAAAGTCACGACTTCAAGGACACGGACAAGCTCGACATCGTGGGCATCTTCCCGAGCTATGCCGACGCCCACAGGGCCTGGAAGGCGGCGGCGCAGCGCACCGTCGACAACGCGCATATGCGATATTTCATCGTCCATCTGCACCGGTTGATGGACCCGGAGGACGAGGGGGAGCATGAGCACTGAAACCACAAGGCGCGCACCCGCCGCCGGTCCCAGCCCCCTCGTCTCGCTCGGCTGCCTGTTCATCTTTCTGGGTATCGTATTCGTCACCGCTGCGGCGGGCGGTTCGGTGACGGCCACCAGCGTCGGCGGCTGGTATGGCGGCCTCGCCAAACCCTTCCTCACGCCCGCCCCATGGGTCTTTCCCGTGGTCTGGAATTTTCTCTATTTCATGATGGCGATCGCAGCATGGCTGGTCTGGCGCGCCGCCGGTAGCTTCGACAAGGCAGGCTTCGCGCTTTCGCTCTTCGGCATTCAGCTTTCGCTCAACCTCGCCTGGAGCATCGTCTTTTTCGGGCTCAAGAGCCCCGTTCTCGGCGTCGCCGTCATCCTGGTGCTGGATGTCGCCATCGCCGGGACGATCTGGGCCTTTCTCCATGCGAGCCGGCTTGCGGCGCTGCTCATGCTGCCTTATCTCGCCTGGACGCTCTTCGCCACCTACCTGACCGTCGCCATCGCGCTACTGAACGCTTGATAAAGGCAAAAATGCCAATTAGATGAGGCGTTTACCATTTGCTGCCTTTATGGCGGCACGGTGCGGCCCGTGATATTGTCCGCGCGACCGCGGATGCCCCGGACCCCACAGAGACAGGCCAGAATGCCGAGCGAGAAGACCGACCCCAGACCCGGCCCCGACAGCCCCGGCAATCGTCCCGATTCCGTGCCCAATCCGCTGTCCGAGCGGCCGCCCGAACTCACCACCGGCGAGGTCGTGGGCCGCATGGCGCGGGAATACCTCAAGCCGCATTGGCGCCTCGCCGTCAGCGCCCTCCTGGCCAGCGTGATCGTGGCGGGCGCCACCGGCGTCCTGCCGCTCCTCATCAAGCATGCGCTCGACAATATCGTCGGCTCGGATGCCTGGATGCTGATGCTGGTCGCCGCCGGCGCAATCGCGGCAACCGGCGTTCAGGCCATCGCCACCTATGTCTCCAAGGTGAACATGAGCACGATCGGCATGCGCATCGTCGCGACGATCCAGGAGCGCATGTTCGGCCGCATCATGCATGCCGATCTTGCCTGGGTCGGCGGCACGCATTCCGGCCGGTTCATCTCGAGCCTTCTCAACGACGCCTCGCGCGTCCGCGACTCCATCACCACCTCGGTCATCGACCTCGGGCAGAACCTGCTGACGGTGATCGCCCTCATCGGCGCCATGTTCTATCTCAACTGGCAGCTCGCGCTGATGGGATCGGCGGTCATTCCCTTCATCGCGATCCTCGTGCGCCAGCTCGGCCGGCGGTCGCGCAAGGCGGCACGGCGCGGCATGGAGGGATCGGGCAATCTCGTCGCCGTGATCTCGGAAGCCCTCAGCGGCATCCGCGTGGTGAAAGCCTACGATCAGGAAGAAACCGAAATCCGGCGCACCAGCCGCGCGGTCTACGAGGTCATGGAACAAGGCCTCCGCGCGATGCGGAGCCGCTCCATGGCGAGCCCCGTCACCGGCACGCTGTCGGGCATCGGCATCGCCGCCGTCATCTATTTCGGCGGCCGCAGCGTGCAGACGGGCTTCCTCACCATCGGCGACCTCGGCGGCTTTCTCTCCGCCATGATGCTCGCCTACGAACCGTTGAAGAAGCTCGCCAACACGCAGACGCTGATGCAGGAAGGCGTCGCCGCCGCGATCCGCATCTTCCCCATCCTCGACATAACGCCGACCATCGCTTCCCCCGCAGACGCGAAGACGCTGAAAGTCACCGACGGCGCCATCCGTTTCGAGAATGTCCATTTCCATTACGGCGACGGCACGCCCGCGCTCAACGGCGTCTCCATCGACGTGCCGAAGGGGCATACGGTCGCGCTGGTCGGACCGTCCGGCGCGGGCAAGAGCACGATCCTCAATCTCGTGCCCCGCTTCTACGATCCGACATCGGGCCGGGTCACCGTCGACGGGCAGGACATCCGCGAGGTGACGCTCGGCTCGCTGCGCGCGGCAAGTTCGCTCGTCACGCAGGAGCCGTTCCTCTTCGACGACACGATCAGGGCGAACATCGCCTATGGCTCGCCCGAGGCGAGCGATGCCGAGATCGAGGCAGCGGCCCGCAACGCCGCCGCGCATGAATTCATCGCCGCGCTGCCGAAGGGCTACGACACGACGGTCGGCGAGGCCGGGTTCAAACTGTCGGGCGGCCAGCGCCAGCGCATCGCCATCGCGCGCGCCATGCTGAAGAATGCCGCGATCCTGCTGCTCGACGAAGCGACCTCGGCGCTCGACACCGCCTCCGAACTCCAGGTTCAGAACGCACTCTCGAAGCTCATGCAGGGCCGCACCACGCTCGTCATCGCGCACCGGCTCTCCACCATCAAGCATGCACACAACATCTATGTGATCGACGACGGCCGTGTCGTCGAACAAGGCAATCACGACGCGCTCGTGGCGCAGGGCGGCCTCTACGCGGAATTGTCGCGTTCCCAGTTTATCGAGGAGCCGACGGCCGGAAGCGTCGCCTCGGCCAAGACGCCTCAAGCAGCGGTCGCGGGAGAATAGGATCCGATGTCCGCCGGCAAGAAGATAACCAGAAGCGAGACCTTCCAGACCTTCGTCGCCTGGCTGATCTCGATCTTCATCCGCATCGTCCGCCGCACCGGCCGCTTCGAGGTGCGCCGGGGCGACATTGCCGCGCGCTTCTGGTCCGACGACAAGCCCTTCGTTGCGACGAGCTGGCACGGCCAGAACATGATCCTGCCCTGCTTCTGGCACAACTGGCGCGAGGTGCGTGTCCTCGTCTCGAAGCATGGCGATGGCGAGATCGTCGCCAACACCATGCGCTTCCTCGGCGTCGGTACGATCCGCGGCGCCGGCGTGCCCAAGGGCGAGGAGCGGGCCTACAAGCAGAAGGGCAAGGGCGGCGCGGGCGCGTTGCGCGCCATGGTGCGCGCGCTCGGCGAGAATATTTCGGTCGCGCTCACGGCGGACCTGCCGCCCGGCCCGGCCCGCCGCGCGGGCGAGGGCATCGTCATGCTGGCGCGTCTTTCCGGGCGGCCCATCGTGCCCGTCGCGGCCACCACCCGCGCGCGCATCAGGCTCAACAACTGGGACAGCTTCACGATCAACCTGCCGTTCTCGAAGGGCGCCGTCGTCTGGGGCGAACCGATCTATGTCGCCCGCGATGCCGATGACGACGAGATCGAAGCGGCCCGGCAACTCGTCGAGAGCGGGCTCAACGCCGTCGCGGCGGAAGCCGAACGCATGGTCGGCCGCGCGCCGCTGCAGCGGGACGAGGGAGCGGTGGCGCATTGAGCCGCCGTTCTCCCATATGAAGGCCAATCCGCACTCGCCCGCCCTCATCGCCTACAAGGCGATGACATATGCGCTCGCGCCCGCCGTGCCCTGGTTCCTCGCCCGCCGCAAGGCCCGCGGCAAGGAAGACGCCGGGCGGATCGCCGAGCGTCTCGGGGTCGCGTCACGCGCGCGGCCTTCCGGTCCCCTCGTCTGGCTTCACGCGGCGAGCATCGGCGAATCCCTTTCCATTCTTCCGTTGACGGAGCGCCTCATCGCCGCCGTGCCCGGCCTCCATGTGCTGGTGACGACGGGCACGATCACATCGGCAAAGCTGATGGCGGCGCGGCTGCCCACGGGCGCCTTCCACCAGTTCGTGCCGCTCGACCATCCCGGCTATTGCGCGCGCTTTCTGGATTTCTGGCGGCCCGGCCTCGCGGTCTGGGTCGAATCCGAATTCTGGCCCAACCTCATCGTCCTCGCGCATGAGCGGAATATTCCGCTGGCGCTCGTCAACGCCCGCATCACCGAGCGTTCGTGGCGAAGCTGGATGCGTGCGCCGCGTTTCATCGCCAACCTGCTGTCGCGCTTCACCCTGCTGATGGCGCAGGATCGTGCGAGCGCCGAACGTCTTCGCAGCCTCGGCGCGATCCATGTGGAGGAGCCCGGCAATCTGAAGCACGACGCGGCGCCGCTCGAACACGATGCGGAAGCTCTCGCCCGTTTGCGTGCCGAGGTCGGCGGACGCCCGCTCTGGCTTGCAAGCAACACGCATGAAGGCGAGGAGCGCGCGGCGGCGGAAGCGCATCTCGCGCTCGCGGCGGCGCATCCCGGCCTCCTGACGGTGATCGTGCCGCGTCATCCCGCGCGCGGGCCCGCCATCGCCGCCGAACTTGCGGCGATGGGCCTCGCCGTCGCATGCCGTTCGGCAGGCGACAGCATCGCGCCCGAGACGCAGGTCTATCTCGGCGACACGCTGGGCGAGATGGGTCTCTTCTACAATCTCGCCGGCATCGCCTTCATCGGCGGCACGCTGGACGAGACCGGCGGCCACAACCCCTTCGAGGCGGCGCGGCTCGATTGCGCCCTGGTTACCGGTCCCTGCGACTTCAATTTCGCGGAAGCCTATGCGGCCTTCGAGGCGGGCGGCGCGATGATCCGCATTGCCGGGCCCGCGGACCTTCCCGCCGCGATCGGCCGTCTTCTCGCCGGAGAGACGGAGCGAAAGCGCCTCTCTCTCGCCGCGAGGGAAATCGCCTGCGCCGACAGCGGCGCCACGGACCGCACGCTCGATGCGCTGCTGCGGCTCCTGCCTCGCGGCATCGAAAGGAGCACCGGCCATGCGTGAACCGGGCTTCTGGTATCCCGCGCGCCGCAACGGCGCCCCGCTCGCCGCGCGGCTGCTCGCGCCCGCCGGCTATCTCTACGGTCTCGCCGGCCGGCTGCGGCGCGGCTTCGTCACGCCCGAACGCGGCGCGGTGCCTGTCATCTGCATCGGCAACCTCACGGCGGGCGGCGCGGGCAAGACGCCGGTCGCGCTCACCATGGCGGAGCGGCTGATCGCGAAAGGCGAGAAGGTTCATTTCCTCACGCGCGGTTATGGCGGCCGCGAACTCGGTCCGATCCGCGTCGATCCGTTGCGTCACGGCGCCGTCGATGTCGGCGACGAGCCGCTGTTGCTCGCGGCCGCCGCGCCGGCCTGGGTAGCGGCCAACCGGCCCGAGGGCGCAGCGGCGGCGGTGCGCGGCGGCGCGGGCCTCATCGTCATGGATGACGGCTTCCAGAATCCGAGCCTCGTGAAGGATTTTTCCATTCTCGTCGTCGACGCCGCAACCGGCCTCGGCAATGGCCGCCTCATTCCGGCGGGTCCCCTGCGCGAGCGGATGGACGACGCGCTTGCCCGCACCAACGCCCTCATCCTCACGGGCCGCGGCCACGCGGGCGACGGCATCGCGGCGCGCGCCCGTGCGCGCGGTATCCCCGTTTTCAATTCGATCGTGCGTCCCGCCGTGGCACCGGATTTCGGCGACGGTCCCCTCATCGCCTTCGCGGGCATCGGGCGGCCGGAAAAATTCTACCGGACGTTGCGCGAGCTTGGCGCCGAACTCACCGAGACGGTTTCCTTCCCCGATCACCACATGTTCAGCGAAAGCGATGCGCTCCGGCTGCTGGTGCGCGCGCGCGAGCTTGGGGCGCGGCTCGTCACCACCGAGAAGGACGCCGCGCGTCTCACCCATGCCCCGGTCGCGAGCGCCCGCTGGCGGCTCAACGAGGCGGCGATCCGCCTTCCCGTCCGCGCGCTGATCGACGGCATCGACAACCTGATGGTTCTCGTCAACGACGCGGTCATACGCGCGCGGCGGCGCTGAAGCTGCTATAAGCCTGCAACACGAACAAGACGAAACGCGCCGGACCGCATGGCCCTGAAAACCAAGATCGTCCACCTGCTCGAATATGCCGGCCTCAAGGCGTCGCTCGCCTTTTTCGGCGCGTTCGGTCTCGACCGCGCTTCCGCCGTGGGCGGATGGCTTGGCCGCACCGTCGGTCCCCTGTTCGGCGTCACCGGCAGGGCGCGCAGGAATATCGCGCTTGCCATGCCGGAGCTGTCTCCGTCGGAAATCGAGAACATCGTCACCGGCATGTGGGACAATCTCGGCCGCACCATCGCCGAATATGCGCATCTGGAGCGTTTCGCCCTGCCGGAGGAGCGGCACCGCATCGAAGTCGTCGATGCGGGCGCGTTGCGATCGGTTGCGGCATCGGGCGGCGGCGGCGTCTTCGTTTCCGGCCATTTCGCGAACTGGGAGCTTCTTCCCGTCGTCATGCGGCTCGAGAACATGGAGGGCGGCGAGGTCTACCGCCACGCCAACAACCCCTTCGTCAACGAGTGGATGGTTTCCCTGCGGGAGAGCATCACGGGCGGCGCCACGCAAATTCCGAAAGGCAGCGTGGGCGCGCGCCTCATCGTCCGCCTGATGCAGGAAAACAAGTTCGTCGCGATGCTGGCGGACCAGAAGATGAACGACGGCGTGGAGGCGCGGCTGTTCGGCCTGCGCGCGATGACGGCCACCGCGCCGGCGGGCCTTGCCGTGCGCTACAATGTGCCCGTCGTACCCGCCTGCATCGAACGCCTCGGGGGCGCGCATTTCCGGGTCACGGTCTACAACCCGATCACCGCGCGGGCGGGCGCGGAGCCCTTCGAGGAAGTGCTGCGCATCACGCAAGAGCTGAACGATTTTCTGGAGGCGCGCATCCGCGAGCGTCCGCAGGATTGGCTCTGGCTGCACAACAGGTGGCCGGCAGGCGCGACGCGGAACGCCTAGTTGCCGCCGCTCGCCGCGATCGCTTCTTCCATCGGTCCGACCAGCAATTGCGGATCGAGCCAGGCGCCCCGCCAGTACAGTCCCCAATGAAGATGCGGCCCCGTCGCGCGGCCCGTGCCGCCGACCGCGCCGAGCACGTCGCCCTGCGCAACGCGCTGGCCCGCTTTCACGTCGATGCGGCTCATATGCATCATCAGGCTCGTTACGCCCTGCCCGTGATCGAGGAAGATGAGCCCGCCCTCGAAATACATTTCCTCCGAGGCGAGCGTCACGATGCCCGCCGCCGGGGCGCGGATCGGCGTTCCCGTCGGCGCCGCGACATCGACGCCGTAGTGAGGGCGGCGCGGCTCGCCATTGTAATAGCGTTGCGACCCGAAGACGCCGGAGATCGGTCCCGTCGCCGGCCAGATGAATTCCCCGGTGAAGTCGGTGCCCGCCGCGCGTGTCTTGCGCGCCTCGTCTTTCAGCGCCGTGCTGCGCGCGATCTGCGCCATGGCTTCCGGCGGCGGCGAGACGAATTTCTGCGGCACGCCTTCGACGCGCTGGATCTGCCACTCGCGCGCCTTGACCGCGAGCAGCCGCTCCACGGTCGAGCCGTCGGCATAAGTCACGTTGAGTTTCGCTTGGGCCCCGTGATCGCGGTCGAAACCGAAGGCGAAGGTGCCCGCTTCATCGACATCGAGCGCCATGCCGTCGAGCGTCGCCTTTGCGCCCGGTGCCGCCTGCCCGACGACAAGCCCGCCCTGCTCCATCCGCCCGCGCAGGTCGAGCGGCGTATCGGCGAGAGCCGGCATGGCGACTGGAAAGGAGGCCATGAAAAGAAGACCGAGGAGAAACGCCCCGGCGCGCCTCATTCGGCGCTCTTCCTTTCGACCACGCGCTTCAGCGAAGCTTCCGGGGTCGCATAGGCTTCCTGCAGGTCGACGCTCCAGTAGCGCAGCTCGTCGAGCGGGATGCGCGCGCCCGTCACGGCGCAGAGCACATAGCTGCCCGCGCGCACGACATGGAATTCACCGTCGCCATAAACGAGTTCGGCCTGGCCGCCGCCTATTTTATCTATTCTGTTCATCCGTAAATCCTCATCCGCGCACCATAGCGCGGCAGATCGTTCCAATCAAAGCAGGCTGCCTTGGCCGCCTTCGGTCTTTTTCGGCGGCGCCTTTCGCGGCGTCACGGTTCCGCCGGGGGCGACCACCGCGTCCAGCCGGTCGTCGGCGAATTC
The DNA here is from genome assembly GCF_030694575.1 of Parvibaculum sp. GTDB lineage: Bacteria > Pseudomonadota > Alphaproteobacteria > Parvibaculales > Parvibaculaceae > Parvibaculum. The sequence continues at coordinate 2,775 of NZ_JAUYUS010000128.1, read as the reverse complement.
GATCTCGAGCCGCGCGCCCGCCGCCTGTCCCGCCGCGGCGCGGATCGGCTTGCCCGCCTCGTCGCGCACCACCGCGTAGCCGCGTTTCAGCACGCCATGATAGGAGTAGCTTTCCAGCAGCTTCGCGCAGCCGTCGAGCGAGCGGGCAAGGTCGGCGACCCGGCGCCGTTCCGCCCGCGTCAGCCGTTCCAGCAGTTGCGGCAGCGCCTTGCGCTCATTCGTTATCCGCAGCCTTATCGGCCGCTCGGACAGCCGTCCCTCCACGCGGCTCAACCGCGCACGCTTCACCTCCGCCGCGCGTGTCAGCGCGCGCGCCAGCCGGTCCGATGCCGTGTCGAAGCGCTGGCGCGGCAGGGCGATCAGGTCCTGCAGTTTCGGCAGGCCCCGCGCGAGCCCGCGCAACTGGGTGCGGTAGCCCTCGATCACGCGCGTCTCGCAGCGCATCAGCCGCGTGCCCTTGTCCCGCACATCGGCGATCAGTTCCGCCCGCACCGGCACCGCCATTTCGGCGGCGGCCGTCGGCGTCGGCGCGCGGCGGTCGGAGGCGAAGTCGATCAGCGTCGTGTCGGTCTCGTGGCCGACGGCCGAAATCAGCGGGATCGCGCTTTCCGCCGCCGCCCGCACCACGATCTCCTCGTTGAACGACCAGAGGTCCTCGATCGAGCCGCCGCCCCGCGCGACGATCAGCAAATCGGGCCTCGGAATGCGCCCGCCCTTCTCCATCGCATTGAAGCCGCGAATCGCGGCGGCGACCTCGCCCGCGCTCGTCTCGCCCTGCACGCGCACCGGCCAGACGACGACGTGGCGCGGGAAGCGGTCCTGCAACCGGTGGAGAATGTCGCGGATGACCGCGCCCGTCGGGCTCGTCACCACGCCGATCACCTCGGGGAGAAACGGCAGCGGGCGCTTCCGCTCCGCGGCGAACAATCCTTCCGCCGCCAGCTTCTTCCGCCGCTCCTCCAGCAGCGCCATCAGCGCGCCCACGCCGGCGGGCTCCAGATGCTCGATCACGATCTGGTATTTGGAGCTGCCCGGATAGGTCGTGAGCTTCCCCGTCGCGATCACCTCCATGCCCTCTTCGGGCTTGAAGCGGAGCTTGCCGAAATTCCCTTTCCAGATCACGGCGTCCATCCGCGCCTTGTCGTCCTTCAGGCCGAAATAGCAATGGCCGGAGGAATGCGGCCCCCGATATCCCGTAATCTCGCCGCGCACGCGGACATGGCCGAAGGTCTCCTCCACGGTCCGTTTCAGGGCGAAGGAAATCTCGCTGACCGAGAATTCATGGGCGTTGTTGGCGGCGGGATTTGCGGTTTCCGAAGGGGACATAAAGGGGCTTTCAGGTCGGCGGGCGGTAAGGTTTGCCCTGTGTGACCCCCATGTTACAAGGGAACCCCTTCGCGCCCCACCCCCAAGGGGGGCCGGAGCCGCTTTACCTCAAGGGACACGGGCCAAGCCATGAATATCCTCGTTATCGGCTCGGGCGGCCGGGAGCATGCGCTGTGCTGGGCGATCCGGAAAAGCCCCCTCTGCGACGTGCTTTACTGCGCACCCGGCAATGGCGGCATCGCGGCCGTCGCCGACTGCGTGCCCCTGTCGCCCAATGATTTCGACGCCATCGTCGCCTTCGTCCGCGAGAAAAAAATCGGCTTCGTCGTGGTCGGGCCGGAGGATCCGCTGGTGAACGGCCTGGTCGACCGGCTCGACGCCGAGGGAATCGGGAGCTTCGGCCCCTCCGCCGCCGCCGCGCAGCTCGAGGGCTCCAAGGGCTTCACCAAGGACCTCTGCGCCGAATACGGCATCCCGACCGCCGCCTATGGCCGCTTTTCGGACGCCGCCGCCGCCCGCTCCTTCATCGCGGAAAAAGGCGCGCCCATCGTCGTCAAGGCGGACGGCCTCGCCGCCGGCAAGGGCGTCACCGTCGCCATGACGGAAGCGGAGGCCGTCGCCGCCGTGGACGAGATTTTCTCCGGCCGATTCGGCGCCGCGGGTGCCGAAGTCGTGGTCGAGGAATTCCTCGAAGGCGAAGAGGCGAGCTTCTTCGCGCTTTGCGACGGCGATTATGTGCTGGCGCTCGCGACCGCGCAGGATCACAAGCGCGTCTTCGACAATGACGAGGGCCCGAATACCGGCGGCATGGGGGCCTATTCGCCCGCCCCCGTCATGACGCCCGCTTTGTCCGCCCGCGCGATGAAGGACATCGTCGAGCCGACCGTCGCTGCCATGCGCGCGCGCGGCACGCCCTTCAAGGGCGTTCTTTATGCCGGCCTCATGATCACGAAGGACGGCCCCAAGCTCATCGAATACAATGCCCGCTTCGGCGATCCGGAAACACAGGTGCTGATGATGCGCCTCGCCTCCGACGTGCTGCCACTCCTCATCGCCAGCCATGACGGCACGCTCGCCGATGCCGAATGCCACTGGAAGGACGAAGTCGCGCTCACCGTCGTCATGGCGGCGGAGGGCTATCCGGGCGACTATAAAAAGAACACCGAGATAAATGGCCTCGCGGAAGCGGGCGCGGAAGCAGGCGTCGAGATTTTCCATGCCGGCACGAAGGCCGAGGGTGGGAAAATCTACGCCACCGGCGGCCGCGTGCTGAACGTCACCGCGACCGGCGCCACCACGGCCGAAGCACAGGCCCGCGCCTACCGCGCCGTCGCGAAAATCGACTGGCCGCAAGGCTTCTGCCGCAAGGACATCGGCTACCGCGCCATCGAGCGCGAAAAGCAGAATGCGTGAGGATGATTTCGAGATGACGATGGAGGCGCATCAGCC
>NZ_JAUYUS010000112.1 GCF_030694575.1 Parvibaculum sp. | reverse complement strand
ATACGTTTGCCCCGCAAACCGGGCTTTTGACCGAATTGCGGGGCAAAGCTTCTTGTATCAAGGCGTTAGCTCGAAAAACCGGCCTAGCCGATTGATTTGACGTTCGAATTGTCAGTATCAACATTTACCGTAGTGGCTGGCCCGAAAGGGGAGGCTTTTTATTTGGCGGCGAGATAAGGCGCCATGCCCTGACGTGCCAGCGCGTCGGCGCGGTCGTTCTCCGGGTGGTCGGAGTGACCCTTTACCCAGTGCCAGCTCACCTTGTGAGTGGAGATCGCCGCTTCGAGACGGCGCCAGAGTTCGGCATTCTTCACGGGTTGCTTGGCGGCATTCTTCCAGCCGTTCTTTTTCCAGCCGTGTATCCACTTCGTGATGCCGTCTTTCACATAGTTGGAATCCGTGTGAATGCGGACATGCGCGTCGCGCTTCAGGGCTTCGAGCGCTTGAATGGCGGCCATCAGCTCCATGCGGTTGTTGGTGGTCGCCGCCTCCCCGCCGCAAATTTCCTTCTCGCGGTCCTTGTAGATCATCAACACGCCCCAGCCGCCCGGCCCGGGATTTCCCGAGCAGGCGCCGTCGGTATAGATGTCGACGACATCCTCGCCGCTCATGCGTCGAGCCCGTAGCCGGCGGGCGAGGCGACACCGCGATGGAAGCGGAGCCGCGTCAGATATTCCTTCGGGTTCTTCGGCTGAACGAATGCGCCCGGCGGGTGGTTGATCCAGTCGTAGAGCCGCGTCAGCAGGAAGCGCATCGCCGAGCCGCGCGCGAGCAGCGGCAGCGCATGAATTTCCGCCGGCTCGAGCGGACGCACCTGCGTGTAGGCCTGAAGCAGCGCGCGCGCCTTGGTGATGTTGAAGGAGCCGTCCGCCTCGAAGCACCAGGCATTGAGGCAGATCGCGAGGTCGTAGGCGAAGGCGTCGTTGCAGGCGAAATAGAAATCGATGAGGCCGGTGAGCCGGTCGCCCATGAAGAAGACGTTGTCCGGGAAGAGATCGGCATGGATGACGCCACGGGGCAGGTCGCGCGGCCAGTCGCGCGTCAGCACCGCAAGCTCCTTCTCGAGTTCCTGCGCGAGGCCCGGCTGATAGGCTTCGATGCCGTCGCGGCAGGAACTGAAAAGAGGCCCCCAGCCGTCGACATTGAGGGCATTTCTGCGCGTGATCGGGAAATCGGCGCCGGCGAGATGCATCTGCGCGAGAGCGCGCCCGAGCTCGACGCAATGGCGCGGCTGCGGCCGGCGAACCGAGATGCCTTCGAGAAAGCTGACGATGGCGGCGGGACGGTCGACAAGACGGCCGAGCATCTCGCCCTTCCGGTTGCGGATGGGCGTCGGGCAATTGATACCGCGGTCGACCAGATGGTTCATCAGGCCGAGAAAGAACGGCAGGTCCGCTTCCGCGACGCGCTTTTCGTACAGCGTGAGGAAATAGGTGCCGGCATCCGTGTGCAGCATGAAGTTGGAATTCTCGACGCCCTCGGCGATGCCCTTGTAGGACATCAGCGTGCCGATGTCGTATGTGGCGAGGAAGGCTTCAAGTTCCTCGTCGGGCACCTCTGTATAGACGGCCATAAATCCCCCGAATCAGACGGCGAGCGCGCGCGGCAGTTTGAACTGTACCGACTCGCGGCGCACGGGGCTCTCCTCGACCGTCACGTCGAAGCGCTGCCGGAAGGCATCGATCACTTCCTCGACCAGAACATCGGGCGCACTGGCGCCGGCCGTGAGGCCGACGGTCGTGACGGCGCCGAGCGCCGCCCAGTCGATATCGGTGGCGCGTTGCACCAATGCGGCGTAGCGGCAGCCCGCGCGCTCGGCAACCTCGACGAGGCGCATCGAATTGGATGAATTGGGCGCACCGATGACGAGCATCGCCTCCGCGCGCGGCGCGATCGACTTCACGGCTTCCTGCCGGTTGGTCGTCGCGTAGCAGATGTCCTCCTTGCGCGGCCCAGCTATGGCGGGGAAGCGGCGGCGCAATATGGCGACGATGGCGGCCGTGTCGTCGACCGACAGCGTCGTCTGCGTGACGAAGGCGACCTTCTCGGGATCCTGCGGCTGGAAGGCTTCCGCATCGGCAGCGGTTTCGATCAGCCGCACGGCACCTTCGGGAAGCTGGCCCATCGTGCCGATGACTTCCGGATGGCCGGCATGACCGATCAGCAGGATTTCGAGACCCCGGGAATGCAGGCGCTCGGCCTCCACATGGACCTTGGAGACGAGCGGGCAGGTGGCATCGAGATAGAAAAGCTCGCGCGCCTGCGCATCCGCCGGAACCGCCTTCGGCACGCCATGCGCGGAGAAGATCACCTTGGCGCCGGGCGGCACCTCGTCCAGCTCCTCGACGAAGATCGCGCCCTTCCGCTCCAGCGCCTCGACCACGAACCGGTTGTGAACGATCTCGTGGCGCACATAGACGGGCGGGCCATATTTCTCGATGGCGAGTTCAACGATCTGGATCGCCCGGTCGACACCCGCGCAGAAGCCGCGTGGGCTCGCCAGCAGCAGCGTCAGGGGGGGCTTTGACTTGGTCTCGCTCATGGGGCTCGCTCAGGGATATTGCTCGGGAGACCGTTCTGTGGCGTTCGTCCGCCTTGTGACTTCGGAACCACTCCGATAGAGTTTCCGCGCCGCCGGGAACAGTCCGCAGCCTTGAAACCATATGAAAAGCAAGGCTTTAGAGGCTGTCTACGCCGGTAATAGAAGGGGCGCGCCGGGGAAAGTCAAGAAAGCCTCACGGCCCCGTCCCGCCTGCTATATTCCTGCCCGACCGAGCGAAAAACCAGCCGCCCGCCAACAGATTGCCAACAGATTGAGTGACAGCAAGATGCCGTTCCCGACCGTGCTTCGCCGCCCGCAGGCGTCCGTCTCCCGCTTTCCGAGTGGCATCGCGCCGGCACTTCTGGTGCTGGCCGCGCTCGGCCTTTCCGGCTGCAGCTGGCTCGGCATGAGCGATGAAACCAAGACGGGCGGCACGACGCAGTATCCCTGTCCCGCCGTCGGCGTGCTGAACGAGACCGACCATGTGACGCTGCTGCGCGGCGCGGGCACCGACCTCACGGATGTGGTCGCCCGGGCGGAGATCGGCAAGGTCGTCTCCAAATGCAGCTACAATATCGACGAAGCGACGATCATCGTGGACATCGCCTTCGACGGCATCGCCGAGATCGGACCCGCCGCAACATCGCGCGACCAGACGTTCAATACCTTCGTCGCCGTGACGCGGCGCTTCAACACCTTCGACAAGAAGCAGGTTTACGAAGTGCCGGTGACGTTTGCGCCGGGCCAGCACCAGATGCGCTTCGTGAAGACGGTGGACGGCACGGTCCTGCCTTATGGCGGCGATGCGGATGGCCGCATCTACCAGATCCTGATCGGCTTCCAGTTGACGGCGGAGCAGCTCGAATACAACCGCAAGGTTCCCTACGCGCCGATTCGCTGAATGCCGCGAAAAACCTTGCGATTCGGCACTTTTCCGTCGGTTTTTTGGACGCCCCGCGATTGACTCTCGCGGCCCCCTCCATATGATCGGCGATACACAGACGAACCCTGCGGGAGAGATCGTACCCGCCTATGCAGGGGTCCGACGCCGAAGGAGCAACCGCCCCGGAAACTCTCAGGCATCAGGGACCGCAGGGGGATGAATCTCTGGAAAGCAGACCGGCGCGTGCTTTTTGCCAGGTCTCACCGAAGGGCGTAAGCGGCGGGATAATTATCCTTCACCGCGAAATCTCTCAGGTTCAGCGACAGAGTGGGGCGCTACAAGCGGAGAAATCCGCCGGGTAGCGGCCAACTCGATTCGTTTTCGTCCAAAATGGACGAGCCTGGAAGCCCAATGTCGGAAGCTGCCGTCCAAACGGAAATCCTGAAGACAACGCCCCTCCATGCGCTGCACGTCGAACTCGGCGCGAAGATGGTGCCGTTCGCGGGCTACGACATGCCGGTGCAATATCCCGACGGCGTGCTGAGCGAGCATTTGCACACGCGCGCGGCGGCGGGGCTCTTCGATGTCTCGCATATGGGGCAGGCCTATCTCGTGGGCCCCGATCACGCGAGCGTCTGTGCCGCCATCGAGGCACTGGTGCCGGGCGATATCCTGGGACTTGAGCCGACCGCCATCCGCTACACCCTGCTGCTGAACGACAAGGGTGGCATCCGCGACGACCTCATGGTGACGCGGACGGCGAAGGACGGCACGCTTTTCCTCGTCGTCAACGCCGCCTGCAAGGACGCCGATTTCGCGCATATCGCCGGCCACCTGCCGAAGGGCATCGAGTTGCACCGTCTCGAAGACCGCGCGCTGATTGCGCTGCAGGGACCGAAGGCGGCGGCTGTCTTCGCGCGATTCGCACCCGGCGCGGCGGCGCAGGATTTCATGACCGGGCTCGAAATGACCGTGGCCGGCATCCCGTGTCTCGTCAGCCGTTCCGGCTATACCGGCGAGGACGGCTACGAGATTTCGGTGCCGGAGGCCGAGGCCGTCGCGCTGACGAAAAAACTTCTCGCCGAACCCGAAGTGAAGCCGATCGGTCTCGGTGCGCGCGACTCCCTGCGTCTTGAAGCGGGCCTTTGCCTCTACGGCCACGACATCGACGAGACGACGACGCCCGTCGAAGGCGCGCTGACATGGACGATCTCGAAGCGCCGCCGCGAAGAGGGGAACTTTCCCGGCGCGAAAATCATTCTCGATCAGATTGCGAGCGGCGTGACGAGGAAGCGCGTGGGCCTGTTGCCGGAAGGCAAGGCGCCCGCGCGCGAGGGCACCGAAATCACCGATGCATCGGGCCGCAAGATCGGCGTCGTCACAAGCGGCGGTTATGGGCCGAGCGTCGGCGGACCGATTGCCATGGGCTATGTCGAAACGGCGCACGCGAAAGCGGGGACGGGCGTCGAGTTGATGGTGCGCGGCAAAGGACGGCCTGCAAAGGTCGTCGCCATGCCGTTCGTCGAAAAACGTTTTCACAAGCCGGGCAAATAGCACCGGCAAACAACGAGGATCAGGGGATTTTTGCATGAGCGATATTCGCTTCACGGATCAACATGAATGGGTACGGGTCGACGGCGACATCGCGACCATCGGCATCACGGACTATGCGCAGGAACAACTCGGCGACGTCGTTTTCGTGGAGCTGCCGGAAGTCGGCAAGGACATTGCCGCGGGCGACGAAGCGGCAGTCGTCGAATCCGTCAAGGCGGCGAGCGAAGTCTATTCGCCGGTGAGCGGCGAAGTGATCGACGTCAACAGCGACATCGAGAAGACCCCCGCCGGCGTCAACGAGGATGCAATGGGTGACGGCTGGTTCGTCAAGCTCCGGCTGACCGACCCTTCCGAACTCGACAAGCTGATGGACGAAACTGCCTACAACGAATTTGTCGAGAGCCTCCAGTAAGGCCGTCAAAAAGGATTTTGCGATCATGCGTTATTTGCCTCTGACCGAAACCGACCGGCGCGAAATGCTGGGAGTCATCGGCGCGAAAAGCGTCGATGAACTCTTCCGCGACGTGCCGGAGCGCGCGCGGCGGGATGGACTTGTCGATCTGCCGCGCCGGAAAGGGGAGCTGGATGTGGAGCGCGCGCTCGGACGCATGGCGGCAAAGAACACGCCGGCGGGCTCCGTGCCTTTCTTCGTCGGCGCGGGCGCCTATCGCCATCATGTGCCTGCCGCGGTAGACCACCTGATCCAGCGGTCGGAATTCCTGACGTCCTACACGCCCTACCAGCCGGAAATCACGCAGGGCACGCTGCAATACCTGTTCGAGTTCCAGACGCAGGTTGCGATGATTACCGGCATGGAGGTGGCGAACGCCTCCATGTATGACGGCGCGACGGGCTGCGGCGAAGCCGTGTTGATGGCGCACCGCGTTACCAGGCGGCGCAAGGCCGTGCTTTCCGGCACGCTGCATCCGCAATACGCGGCGGTCGTGAAGAACCTTTCGGATTTTGCCGACTACGAACTCGAAGTGATGCCGCCCGCGCTGCCGGGAAAGACCGAGGATATTCTCGCGCATATCCACGACGACACGAGCTGCGTCGTCGTGCAGACGCCGGGTTTCTTCGGTGAGTTGCACGATCTGCGCGCAATCGCGGAAGCGGCGCATGCGAAAGGCGCGCTGCTGATCGCGGTCGTGCCTGAAATCGTCTCGCTCGGCGCGGTGACGCCGCCCGGCGAGATGGGCGCCGACATCGTGGTGGGCGAGGGCCAGTCGATCGGCAACGGACTCAATTTCGGCGGCCCCTATGTCGGTCTCTTCGCGACGCGGGAGAAGTACCTCCGCCAGATGCCGGGACGGCTCTGCGGCGAGACGGTGGACGCGGACGGCAATCGCGGTTTCGTGCTGACGCTCTCGACGCGCGAACAACATATCCGCCGCGAAAAGGCGACCTCGAATATCTGCACCAACTCCGGTCTCTGTTCGCTTGCCTTCACGATCCACATGTCGCTGCTGGGCGAGGAAGGTTACAAGCGCCTCGCGCGCATCAACCACGCGGCCGCGGTGAAACTTGCCGAGCGGCTGGCAAAAGTGCCCGGCGTCGAGATTCTCAACCAGGCCTTCTTCAACGAATTCACGATGCGGCTGCCGAAACCGGCGACGGAAGTTGTGGACGCGCTGGTGGAGAAGGGCGTGATCGGCGGCGTGCCCGCATCGCGGCTGCTGCCCGGTGTGCCGGAGGTCGAGGATCTTCTGATCGTCGCCTCGACGGAAGTCAATACGGAAGATGACCGCGCCGCCTATGAAGCCGCGCTGAAGGAGGTGCTCTGATGTCGGGCATGAACAAGCAGGGCCGTCCGACCTCCATCGCGGGCACAGCGCATGGCGGTACGCACAACACATTCACCGGCAATCGCGCGCTTGAACTGGAAGAGCCGATCCTGTTCGAGCTGGACAATCCGGGCGCCTGCGGCGTCGATCTCGACGAGCCGGAAGAATTCACCTCGCGCCTCGGCAATTTCGAGCGGCATGGCCGCATCGGCCTGCCGAGCGTGTCGGAGCCGGAAGTCGTGCGCCACTATGTGCGGCTTTCGTCGAAGAATTATTCCATCGATGCGGGGCTCTATCCGCTCGGCTCCTGCACGATGAAGCACAACCCGCGCCTCAACGAGAAAATGGCGCGGCTGCCGGGCATCGGCGATCTGCATCCGCTGCAACCGGTGCAGACGGTGCAGGGCGCTCTCGAGCTGATGCATGAGCTGTCTCACTGGCTGAAGGAACTGACGGGCATGCCGGCTGTCGCCCTGTCGCCCAAGGCGGGCGCGCATGGCGAACTCTGCGGCATGATGGCGATCCGCGCCGCGCTGATCGCGCGCGGCGAGGATGAGACGCGGAGCCGCGTGCTGGTGCCGGAGTCGGCGCATGGCACGAACCCCGCGACCGCCGCGCTGCTCGGCTACAAGGTGGACGCCATTCCGGCAACGAAGGAAGGCCGCGTCGATCTCGAGGCTTTCAAGGCGAAGCTCGGGCCGGACGTGGCAGCGATCATGTTGACCAACCCGAACACCTGCGGCCTCTTCGAGCGCGACATCATCTCGATCGCGGACGCGGTGCACGAGGCCGGCGCCTACTTCTATTGCGACGGCGCGAACTTCAACGCGATTGTTGGCCGCGTGCGGCCGGGCGATCTCGGCATCGACGCCATGCACATCAATCTGCACAAGACCTTCTCGACGCCGCATGGAGGCGGCGGGCCGGGCGCGGGGCCGGTGGTCTTCTCCGAAGCGCTCGCGCCCTTCGCGCCGTTGCCTTACGTGGTGCACGACGAGAGCGGCTTCCGTCTTGTCGAAACCGAGGACGCGGCAAAGGCCGACGGCACCAGCCCCTTCGGCCGCATGGTCGCTTTCCACGGCCAGATGGGCATGTTCGTCCGCGCACTCGCCTACATGATGAGCCACGGCTCGGACGGGCTGCGGCAGGTGGCCGAGGATGCGGTGCTGAACGCGAACTATGTGCTCGCCTCGCTGAAGGACGACCTCTCCGCACCCTTCGAGGGACCGTGCATGCATGAGGCTCTGTTCGACGACCGCTTCCTGAAAGGGACCGGCGTCGAGACGCTCGATTTCGCCAAGGCGATGATCGATGAGGGCTATCACCCGATGACCATGTATTTCCCGCTGGTCGTGCACGGCGCCATGCTGATCGAGCCGACCGAAACGGAATCGAAGCAGTCGGTCGACCTCTTCATTGCCACGCTGCGAGATCTTGCCCGCGCCGCGAAGTCGAACGACAAGGACCGGTTCCTTGGTGCGCCCTATATGTCGCCCCGCCGGCGTCTCGATGAAACGGCGGCGGCGAGAAAGCCCGTGCTGCGCTGGGCGCCGCCGGCGCCCAAGCAGGCCGCCGAATAGACATGGATGAAGCGCGCTTTCTTTCGCTCGCCCTGTCGAACGAAAGGAACCGCGCGATCCTCCGGCACCTTCCCGAACTGGAGCTGCCCGACGCATGGCTTGTGTCGGGCAGTCTCTTTCAGACGGTCTGGAACGGCATGACGGGCCGACCGCCGGAACACGGCATCAAGGATTACGACGTCTTCTACTTCGACCCGGACACGAGTTGGGAGGCGGAAGATCGCGTCATCATGCGCGCGCGCGAACTCTACGCACCGCTCGGCATTGAAGTCGAATTGCGCAACCAGGCGCGCGTACATGTCTGGTACGAAAAGAAATTCGGGACCCCCTATCCGCCGCTTCGCACCTCGACGGAAGGCATAGACAGGTTTCTCGCCCCCGCCTGCATGGTGGGCATTTCGCCCGTCGGTGGAGGATTGGAGGTCTACGCGCCCTGCGGCTTCGATGATGTCGCAAGCATGACAATCCGCCCCAATCGCATGCCGAATTTCAGCGCCCGCCGCTATGCGGAGAAAGCAGCGCGCTGGAAGGAAAGCTGGCCGGAGCTGACGGTGCACGAGGCCTAGGCCGCCAGCAGCCGCTCCTGGAAAAAGGCGATGACGCGCTTTGCCGCTTCCTTCGTCGGCTCCCCGTCGCGGTCGATGAGGTCGACGGTGAGAACGCTGTGCGGCTTGGGCGCGGGCGATGCTGGGTTGGCAAATTTGTCGTCGATTTCGATCCCCTCGAACGCCGCCCCCAGCTCGCGGCGGAGCGATTCGAACTTCTCTGGCGGGCACATCGGATCCCCCTTGAAGCGAAGACCGAGAACCTTGTCGCCCTTCGCGCAGCGGTCTTTCACGCATTGAAGCTCTTCCGGCGAGACATGGAGCGCGCCCTTCCGTTCCGCCCCGAGCGGCAGCGGCATCGAAGGCTGCGAGAGCACCGGTGCCATGAGCGCCGGCTCCATCATCATCGACAGCGCAAAATTGCCGGAGAAGCACATGCCGATTGCGCCGACGCCCTTGCCGCCTGCTTCGGCATGGGCATGGCGCGCAAGGGCGCGCAGCCAGCCGGTAACAGGGCTCGAGCGATGCGAGGCGAGAACATGGAATTCGCGGCGAATGCACAGCTTTGCGATGGAGGCGAGGGCATAGGCCGGGCTGATGGGTTTTCCCGCCTTGCCGAGAAGCTCCGGCATGTAGACGGTAAAGCCCGCATCGACCACCCAATCCGCAAACCGGATCACCTCGGGCGTGATGCCGGGAACCTCGTGGATGACGATGACCGCAGGGCCGGCCCCGCGCACATAGACCGGCTTCGATACGCCGTCATCGGTGAAACTCGTCTTCCGGTATTCGTCGAGCATGAGCGCCTCCCGTTTTCCATATTGAACGGGAGCGGAGTCGCAAAAAGCAAACAAAAACCCCGCCCGGCGAATATCGCGGGGCGGGGTTTCTCGAATGACGGCGGATCAGTGAAGCTTGGAAGCGAGTTCCGAGATCGACTTCTCGACGAATTCGGCATCCTTGCCCGCGTCGACCTTGCTGGCGATGACCCGGCGGGCCGCGCCAACCGCGACTTCCGCGGCGGTCGCCCGGACGTCGTTGAGGGCCTGCGTTTCGGCCTGGGCGATCTTGTCCTCGGCGAGCTTCGTGCGACGGTCGACCTGCGCTTCCATGTTGGCGCGGGTTTCCTTCGCAAGCTGCTCGGCCTCGATCTTGGCCTGCGCGATGATGTCCTCGGCTTCCTTCATCGCCTCGCGCTGCTTGCGCTGGTAGGACGCGAGCAACTGCTGCGCTTCCTCGCGCAGACGGCGGGCCTCGTCGAGTTCGGCCGCGATGTCGGCTGCGCGCTTGTCGAGCAGGGCGGCAACCATGCCCGGGACCTTGTAGTAGACCACGAGCCCGACAAAGCCGAGGAACGAGATCAGGACCCAGAATTCGGGAGTAGCGAACATGGGAAGCGTCCTTCGCTTATTTGAGTTCGGTGTCGACGGCGCGCTCGGTAGCGGACCTGTCGGCATCGCCGAGAAGCTGGGCGATGATCGCATCCGCCACGTCGACGGCGACGGCACGCACGTTCTGAAGCGCGGCGTCCTTGGTCGCGGCGATCTGCTTTTCGGCAGCCGCGATCTTTTCGGCCAGGCGGGCTTCGATCGCCAGCCGCTGCCGCTCGGTTTCCTCGTGCAGACGGTCGCGCGTCTCCTGCGCGATGTCGTGCGCCTTGGCGCGAGCTTCGGCCAGGGCCTTTTCATAGGCCTCGATCGCTTCTTCCGTCTGCCGCTGGAACTGGGCGGCCTGGTCGAGATCGTCGGCAATGCGGTCGCGGCGCTCTTCCAGCACGGTGGCGACGCGGGGCAGGGCCACGCGCGACATCATCACATAGAGATAGGCGAACACGATCACCAGCCAGACGAGCTGAGGAACGAAGGTATGGAATTCTAATTGCGGCATGCCGCTTCTCCTGAAAGCGATAACTGGCGCCGCGAAAGCCGCGACGCCAGAATCCCCAAGAACCCTTGAGTGCGTTCGCTAGCCGATCAGAACGCGAAGAGGATCAGGAACGCCACGGCGAGGCCGAACAGGCCCGTCGCTTCGGCAAGCGCGAAGCCGAGCAGCGCGTTGCCGAACTGGCCCTGAGCCGCCGCCGGATTGCGCAGTGCGCCGGCGAGGTAGTTGCCGAAAATCGTGCCGATGCCGACGCCGGCGCCCGCGAGAGCGATACAGGCGATGCCCGCACCGATGAGCTTTGCGGCTTCTGCTTCCATGGTCTTAAGTCTCCATTGTCGTGAAGGGCGGGTTCGCCCCCGTTTCGGTTGATCGGATGGGGCAGGCCCCGGTTAGCGAACGCCTCAGTGCATGTGCAAGGCGTCGTTCAGATAGATGCAGGTCAGAATGGCGAACACATAGGCCTGAAGCGCCGCCACCAGAACTTCGAGGCCCGTCAGCGCCACCATGAAGGCGAGCGGCAGCAGGCCCGGCAGATAGCCGAACGCGCCAAGCGCGATCACGAAGCCCGCGAACACCTTGAGCACGGTGTGACCGGCCATCATGTTGGCGAACAGTCGGACGGAGAGGCTGATCGGGCGCGTGAGATAGGACACGACTTCGATGGGGACCACCAGCGGCAGCAGATAAGCCGGCACGCCGTGAGGCACGAAGAACTTGAAGAAGCCGAAGCCGTGAACCGCGAAGCCGAGGATCGTGACGCCGATGAAGATGAAGAAGGCGAGAGCGAAGGTAACGATGATGTGGCTCGTTACCGTGAACGCGTAGGGCACCATGCCGAGAAGGTTGAGCGCCAGGATGAACATGAAAAGCGTGAACACGAACGGGAAGAAGCGCAGACCCGCCGAGCCCACATTGTCCCGGAGCATGTTCGCGATGAATTCGTAGGAAAGCTCCACGATCGACTGGAGCCGGCCCGGCACCATGGCGCGGCGATTGATGCCGACAAGCATCAGCAGCGTCAGAAGTGCCGCCGCGATGACCATGAAGAGCGAGGAATTGGTGAAGGAAGCATCGATGCTCCCGAATTGCATCGGGAAGAGAGTCTTGATCTCGAACTGATGCATGGGGTCGATAGCAAAACCACCGCCGCCATGTTCCGCGTTTTCTACCGACACGCTCGCCGCCCTCGTTGAATGGGGCCTCTCAGCCCGAATGATCGCCGTCTGCGTCCCGCTCGGCTGCCGCGGTAATCTGCTGCGCCGCCCGATACACGTTCAGAATGCCCGCGGCCACACCGATGAAAAAGAACACCAGCATCAGCCATGGCGTCGTCCCGAGCCACTGGTCGAGAACCCAGCCAATCGCCCCGCCTACGAAGACGCCCGCCACCAGTTCGGTGGTCAGGCGAAAGGCGATGCCCATGGCCGTGCCCCGGCCTCTGCCCGGCGCGGGCTTCAGGTGAGCCTGCTGCGTTTTCCGCAGCCTGGCGCCGAAATCCGTGAGATCGGAATTTCGTCCCTTTTCCACGGATTTGTCCGCTGGAGATTTGTCGTCCCGATCGTCCGCCAAACTCCGCGACCTCCGCAAAAAAGCCCCGCCGCGTTGAAAAACCAGCGCAGAGCCCTGCCTCAAGCCGCGCGCACCCTACTTGCGGACCTATAGCCTGTCAAGGACCGCTACGCCCCATATAACATGCTGATTTAAAAGGGTTTTTTGTAACTTTTCGCGGCTGCGGCATTCGGCCTCGCCGCCGCCCGCAAGCGAGTCTCTTCAGCACATGAAAAAGGCCCCTCAAGGAGGGGCCTTTCCGTTACGTCAGGACCCGCTCACGAGGCTTCGCGGAGGCCCTCGGCGACATCGAGATCGACCGAAACCAGGGTCGAGACGCCGCGCTCCTGCATGGTGACGCCGAAGAGGCGGTTCATGCGGGCCATGGTGAGGGCGTGATGGGTGATGATGAGGAAGCGCGTGTCGGTCGTGCGCGTCATCTCGTCCATCAGGTCGCAGAACCGTTCGACATTGGCGTCGTCGAGCGGCGCGTCCACTTCGTCCAGCACACAGATGGGCGAGGGGTTCGTGAGGAAGACGGCGAAGATGAGCGACATGGCCGTCAGCGCCTGCTCGCCGCCCGAAAGCAGCGACATCACCTGAAGGCGCTTGCCCGGCGGGCGGGCGAAGATTTCGAGGCCGGCTTCCAGCGGATCGTCGGACTCGGTGAGCTTCAGATGCGCCTCGCCGCCGCCGAAGAGATGCGTGAAGAGACGGGAGAAATTCGCGTTCACCTTCTCGAAGGCTTCGAGCATGCGCTCGCGGCCCTCGCGGTTGAGGCTGCCGATGCCCTGACGCAACTTCGCAATGGCGCTGACGAGATCTTCGCGCTCGCTGGTCATGGTCTCGAGCTGCTCGGTAAGCTCGCGCGCTTCTTCCTCGGCACGCAGGTTGACGCCGCCGAGGCTCTCGCGTTCGCGCTTCAGCCGTTCGAGCTTCGCATCGATCTGTTCGAGGTTCGGCATGTCGGCGCCTTCCTCGAGATTGGCCTGCGCCAGCGCCTCGGCCGGTTCGCATTCGAGCACTTCGCGAATGCGTGCTTCCGCTTCCGCGCGCCGCTCGCGGCCGCCATCGACCAGACCGTCGATGCGGGCACGTTCTTCGCGTGTTTCGCCCAGATGCTGCTGGACTTCCTTGGCATGCTTCGCCGTCTCGGAAAGAAGTTTCTCGGCTTCGGCGAGTTCGTCCGCAGCCTGGCCGCGCCCCGTTTCCGCTTCCGCGATCATCCCCAGCAGGACATGGCGTTTCTCTTCGATCTGGGCTGGGACGCCTTCAAGCGCCTTGAGTTCGGCTTCCGCTTCGGCTTTGCGTGTCTCCAGCGTTCCAATCTGGCGTTCGGCATTCGCCGCGCGGAGTTGCCATGCATTGCTTTCCTCGCCGATCGCGACGAGCCGGCGGGCACGGGCTTCCGCTTCGCGGCGGAGCCCTTCATGCGTCGCGCGGGCTTCCGAAAGTTCGAGGCGGAGAGCGGCGACCCGGTCGCGAAGCTCGCTCGCGCGGGCGCGGGGCTCCTCGTCGGGCTTCAGGTTCTGCAGCGCGATTTCCGCTTCTTCGAGTGCGCGGGCCGCTTCGACATTGTCGCCGGAAAGCCGTTCATGGGATTCAGCCAGTGCCGCAAGCCGCGACAACTGCGCCGATGCCGCGCGCTCGGCCGCCTGCAGCATGTCGCGAACGCGGTTATGCTCGCCTTGCGCTTCGCGGAGCGCGGCGCGGCGCGACTGTTCTTCCTGCATCGCCTGTTCGGCGGCGACATGGGCGGCATCGAACGCAGCGCGGGCTTCGGCGGCTTTCGTCCGCGCGGCGGCAAGCTCGCCTTCGAGATCGGCAAGCCGGTTGCGCTGTTCGAGACGGCGGGCGGAGGCCGTCGGCGCATCGGCGGCGGCCGTGTAGCCGTCCCAGCGCCAGAGCGCACCCTCGCGCGTGACGAGGCGCTGGCCTGGCGTCAGCAGCGGCTGAAGCCGGTTGCCTTCCTCGACCGAAACGACGATGCCGATCTGCGACAGGCGGCGAGCAAGCGCGTTCGGGCCCTTCACGAAATAGGAAAGCGGCGTCGCGCCCTCGTGCAGGGCGGGCGGGGTGTCGAATGCAGGAAGCGAACCCCAGTGGATCGGCGCGGCCGCGTCTTCCGGCACCGCGAGATCGTCGCCGAGGGCGGCGCCGAGAGCCGTCTCGTAGCCGTGCTCGACCGATACGGCATCGATGACCGGCGGCCAGAGATCGCTTTCGCCGACGGCGAGGAGATCGGCGAGCGTCTTGGCTTCCGCCGCCAAGTCGCCTGCGGCGCGATCCGCGATCTGCATCGGCTCGCGCGCCGCTTTTTCGGCTTCCTGGGCGGCGCGGCGTGCTTCCTCGGCATCGAGCGCGGAACGCTCGGCATCGGCCACCTTGCCCGCAGCTTCTTCAAGCTCGACGGACTGCAGCGCGATCTGCGCCTTCTTCTCTTCCGCGTCGGACAGCGTTTCGCGTTCGCGCGCGATTTCGGCGAGTTGCCGCTCCAGCTTTTCGATGCGCTGGCGCCCGGCTTCGACGGTGCGGACAAGGCTCGTGCGCTCGGCGCTGAGACGGGCGATTTCCTGATTGAGCTGGTCGAGTTCGCGTTCGCTCGCTTCGAGCGTCTGTTGCGTTTCGCCGACGCGCGCCTCGGCGGCGGTCTGCGCTTCCGCCTGGCCTTGCTCGGCGCCGCGAAGCTCCTGCGCTTCCATTTCGAGCCGCGCCATCGCGCCTTGCGTATCCTCGATCAGGTGACGTTCGCGGCCGAGATCCTGCCCGATCTGGCCCAGGCGCGCCGTGAGGCGGCCGGCCTGATCGCGGGCGCGGGCTTCTTCCGCGTCGAGATTGTCGCGCTCCACGGTGAGGCGGTGGAGGCGGGCGGCGGCCTCGGCTTCCTTTTCGCGCAGCGGCGGCAGGCGGTCCGCGACTTCGGCTTCCATCGTGACGGCGGCGGCGGCCTCGCGCGTGAGCTCGGCAACGCGAACATCCGTCGCCGCGAGCCGTTCTTCGGACTGCTTCAGCGTCTCGACGGCTTGCGTCCAGCGCAGATGAAGGAGGATGGCTTCCGTTTCGCGGATCTGGCCGGAAAGATTGCGATAACGCACGGCCTGGCGCGCCTGGCGCTTGAGGCTCGCTAGCTGCGATTCCACCTGCGCCACCACATCGTCGAGACGGGTGAGATTCGTTTCCGCGGCCTTCAGGCGAAGCTCCGCCTCGTGGCGGCGCGTGTAGAGGCCGGTGATGCCCGCAGCTTCTTCGAGAATGCGGCGCCGGTTGATCGGCTTGGAGGAGATGAGCTGGGCGATCTGGCCTTGCCGTACAAGGGCAGGGGAATGCGCGCCGGTCGACGCATCGGCAAAGAGAAGCTGCACGTCGCGCGCGCGCACTTCGCGGCCGTTGATGCGGTAGGTCGAACCCTGCTCGCGTTCGATCCTGCGCGAGACCTCGATCGTGTCGCTTTCATTATAGGCGGACGGTGCGGAACGGTCGCCATTGTCGATATAGAGAACGACTTCGGCATGGTTGCGGGCGGGGCGTCCGGCCGTGCCTGCGAAGATCACGTCTTCCATGCCCGAGCCGCGCATGTTCTTGAACGAGTTCTCGCCCATCACCCAGCGCATGGCCTCGAGAAGGTTCGACTTGCCGCAGCCGTTCGGCCCGACGACGCCGGTCAGGCCCGGCTCGATGATGAGATCGGTCGGGTCGACGAAAGATTTGAAACCTGAAAGCCGGAGGCGATTGAACTTCACTGTGGGTCTCGATCCTTAAGAGGTTTCTTCGCGTAACGGAACATCTTGCCGCAGGCGGTGCGGGCCGGGGATTACTCCTCCGCCGGCGCCGCGGGTGTCGACGTGCCCGAGGCGGGCGTGTCGGAAATACGTTGCCCCGCAAGGGCTTTTTCGATCAGCGGTTCGAAATCGCGCCACGGCAGCGCGCCTTCGACCTTCTCGCCATTGATGAAGAATGTGGGCGTGGAGCGGACGCCGAAGGTCTTGGCGCCGCGCAGCGCGACTTCCTTCACATGGTCGAAAATCTTCTGGTCTTTCATGCAGGCGTCGAAGCGTTCTTCCGAGATGCCGCCCTGCCGCGCCAGCGCCTTCAGGTCTTCCATCGGCGTCTGCGTGAAGGCCCATTGCGTCTGCTGGCGGAAGAGAACGCCGACGAAACCGAAATAACGCTCCGGCCCCGCGCAATGCGCCAGCATGAAGGCCGCCGTCGCGATCGGATCGAACGGGAAATCGCGCAGAATGTAGTGGACCTTGCCCGTCTCGATGTATTTTTCCTTGAGCTGCGGCAGCGTGTTGATCTCGAAATCCGCGCAATGCGAACAGGTGAGCGAGGCGTAGTCGATCACGGTCACGGGCGCATCCGGATCGCCGAGCGACATGTCGCCGAGAGGCCCGGCCACCAGCAATTCCTGCTCGAAGGCAGAGTTCGCCATGCGGCCCGGGCCGGCCTCGCCGGAGGGGCCGAAAAACAGGTATGCGCCATAGGCCAGCGCAAGGACGACAACGGCGGCGACGCCGATAATGACTGCTCTATTTTGATTCACGACAGCTTCTTCCTACCAGATGTTGGGGCATTATGGCCGTGCTGGCCGGGGCCCTCAACCAAACCTTTCAGTTGCCTTGGACCGAGAATCGGGACTCGCGCCTCAACGCCGCCGCTGCGCCCCGATTACGCGCTCGCCGAGCTTTTCCAGCGACTTTCTGAGCGCCGGTTCTTCAATCTTTTCAAGGTCTTGGTCAAGCGCCGCGCGCTCATCCGCGGCGAGCGGCCGGATTTTGCGGTAGCGCGGCCGCGCCTTGACCGGCAGCGGACCCTGCACGAGCTTCAGCCGCGCGACGGCGCTGTAGCCGTAATAGGAGTTGATGCGCTCGATAATCTGCGGCTCGAGGTGACGAATTTCGACCGCGACGGGACCGTCGACGCGGATGGTGAGGACCGCGCCGCCGCGCCGGCCCTTGCTTTCGTCGTCGGCGGAAGTCCTTGGAAATGCGAGCTTTTCCGGCGCGGAAAATTCGGCAAGACCGGCGCCGACGATCTCCGGCCAATGCGCCAGCACATGCGCTTCCTGGAAGCCGCGCTTCACGAAGGCGGCGCGCGCGACCTGCATCACCCGCGCGCCGACCGGCGGCAGGCTGAAACGGCGCGAGGCTACGCGGTTGCCGATAATCCCGTTCATGTCGATCCTTCGAGCTTGGCGCGCATTCTGACTCGAAATCGTCATCCATGCGAATTGACGGACGAGGGCATTCCAAGCGAAGACTGGTACATGAGCACGAAGGCGAAAAAAGCCAAGGAAATCAGCGGGAAAGCGGCCGCCGCGCCGCTGCTCGCCTGGTACGACAAACATGCCCGCGTGCTGCCCTGGCGCGCGCAAAAGGGCGAACGCGCGGACCCTTATGTGGTCTGGCTCTCCGAAATCATGCTGCAGCAGACGACGGTGGCGACCGTTGGGCCTTATTTTAAAGGCTTTTTGAAGCGCTGGCCCAACGTGGAGGCGCTGGCCGGCGCGCCGCAGGAAGAGGTGATGAAGGCATGGGCGGGGCTCGGATATTACAGCCGGGCGCGCAATCTTCATGCCTGCGCGAAGGCGGTATCGTCCGTCCACGGAGGGAAATTTCCCGATACGGTGGAAGGACTTGAGAGGCTGCCGGGGATCGGTCCCTATACGGCGGCGGCGATCGCGGCGATTGCCTTCGGAAGAGCCGCGACGGTGGTGGATGGAAACGTCGAACGCGTGGTGGCGCGGCTCTTCGAGATCGAAACGCCGCTGCCGGCGGCGAAACCCGAGATCAGGGAGAAGGCCCGGACACTGACGCCGGAGGCCCGGACAGGCGACTTCGCGCAGGCCATGATGGACCTCGGCGCGACCGTCTGCACACCGCGCTCTCCCGCCTGTAATCGCTGTCCGATCAATGACTTGTGCGACGCACGGGCGGCGGGGACGCAAGATCTGCTGCCCGCCCGGGCGCCGAAAAAACCGAGGCCGACGCGCCGCGGCGCCTGCTTCTGGCTGATGCTGGACGGGCATGTCTGGCTCCGCCGGCGGCCCGACAAGGGGCTCCTCGGCGGCATGCTGGAAGTGCCGGGAACGCCCTGGGACGAGCGTGACTGTCATCGAACTGTCATCGATCTGTCACAAGGCGAAAATCGGGCCCCCCGGGGCGTCGCCGGAGAGGTGCTCGACCACGCGCCGATGGCGGCGGAATGGCGACTTGTCCCCGGTCTGGTTGAACACACGTTCACGCATTTTCACCTCGAGCTGGAAGTTTTCACCGCGACGACGCGAAAAAAACTAATCCCCGGGCGCGAAGGCATGTGGGTACCGCTTGAGGAGGTCGCGGGCGAGGCGCTGCCGACGGTGATGCGGAAAGTCGCGGCACATGCGATGCCGGAGGCGGGACCGCTTTTTGTGAAGCGGTGAGATTTATTCTGTGTACTGCCTTTCTTCTACCCTCCCCCCAGGGGAGAGTGGGAAGGCGGAATTTGGTTGTGTACGGATTATAAAAAAGAATTGTCATCCCGGCGAAAGCCGGGATCCAATCCACATCGCCATGAAACGAAAAACCAATGGGTCCCGGGAATGAATCCCGGGATGACACTTTTGATGAAGGCAGAACCCCGCAACGCTTGCTGAGGGAACCAATGGGCCCCGGCTTTCGCCGGGGTGACAATTTTTGTTTTGGGGGGCAGGCGGAACATAAAATCGTCATTGCGAGGAGGCGTCAGCCGACGAAGCAATCCAGTCTTGCTGGGTGGCCCTGGATTGCTTCGCTGCGCTCGCAATGACGAATGCTTTTTACGCTTCCCCCATTTCCGCACGCACCTTCTGGCGCAGGATGTCGATGGGTTTCAGTTTGCCGTCGGTCTTGAAGTGCCAGAAGGTCCAGCCGTTGCAGGCATCCAGGCCCTGCACATGGGCGCCGATCTTGTGGATGGAGCCGGTGGCGTCGCGGCAGACGATGGAGCCGTCGGCGCGGACGCGGGCGGCGTGGCGCTTGGCGGGGTCGGTCAGCACGGCGCCGGGTTCGAGCAAGCCGCGCTCGATGAGCGTACCGAAGGGAATGCGGACTTCGGCTTTCTTCGAGGTAGTGACCTTGAGGTCTTCCGGCGCGCCGGTCTTGATCTGGCGGATGCGTTCGCGCGCGACCTTGATGTAGCGCGCCTCGCGCTCGATGCCGATGAAGTTGCGGCCGAGCTTCTTCGCGACGGCGCCTGTGGTGCCGGTGCCGAAGAAGGGATCGAGCACTGTGTCGCCGGCATTGGTCGTCGCGAGGAGAATGCGGTGGAGAAGGGCTTCCGGCTTCTGCGTCGGATGCGCCTTGTCGCCGTCGCCATCCTTCAGACGCTCGCCGCCGGTGCAGATCGGCAGCAGCCAGTCGGAACGCATCTGCAGGTCGTCGTTCAGGGCCTTCATGGCATCGTAATTGAAGGTGTATTTCTTCTGGTCCGCGCTCTTCGTCGCCCAGATCAGCGTCTCATGCGCATTGGTGAAGCGCGTGCCGCGGAAATTCGGCATCGGATTCGATTTGCGCCAGACGACGTCGTTCATCATCCAGAAGCCGAGATCCTGCAGCGTCGCGCCGACGCGGAAGATGTTGTGATAGGAGCCGATCACCCAGATCGCGCCCGTATCCTTCAACACGCGGCGCGCGGCATTCATCCAGTTGCGCGTGAACTCGTCATAGACGGCGAAGCTCGCGAACTTGTCCCAGTCGTCGTCGACCGCATCGACCTTGGAATGGTCGGGGCGCGTGAGGCCGCCATTGAGCTGCAGATTGTAGGGCGGGTCCGCGAAGATGAGGTCGACCGACTTTTCGGGCAATGAATTCATCGCCTCGATGCAGTCGCCCTGGATGATGATTTCAGGCGATTGCCCGGCCTTCGTATTGACGCGCCCCACTCGAACTACCCCTTGAGAATGACAAGGCGGCGATCATGAGTCAGCGCGGATTCGCGGTCAATAAGCTTTTTGAATCAAGAGGTTAACGGATTCGCCGGACACAAGATCGAGTCCCTCTTCGAGGCCGGGACTCAACATCTTGCGTACCGGCGCGAAGGAGCGGCGGTGGATCGCGCAAGGCCCGAGGCGCGAAAGCGCATCGAAATGCGCCGGCGTCGAATAGCCCATGTGTTTTTCGAAGCCGTAGCCCGGATGCGCTTCGGCGAGCGCGGCCATCATCCGGTCGCGCGTGACCTTGGCGACGATGGAGGCGGCGGCGATGGAGCGCGCCAGCGCATCGCCGCCGATGATGGCGCGGGACGCGCAGGCGAGCGACGGCGGACAGCGGTTGCCGTCGATGAGGGCGATATGCGGCGCGCGGGGGAGCGACGCGACGGCGCGCGTCATGGCGAGCATGGTGGCGTGGAGAATGTTGATCTCGTCGATCTCCTCGACGCTGGCGATGCCGACGCCGATTTCGGCGCAGTCCGCGAGCTCGGCGAGAAGATCGGCGCGGCGCGCGGCATCGAGCTTCTTGGAATCGTTGAGCCCTTCGGGGCAGCGCGTGAGGTCGATGACGACGGCGGCGGCAACGACCGGCCCGGCAAGCGGCCCGCGCCCCGCCTCGTCGACGCCGCAAACGATACGGCCCGGCGCACCTTCCTCGATCTCGAAACGGAAATCGGGCAGAAGCGATGCGGGCTTCTTTTTCGGCGCAGGTTTTTTTGCAGGCGGCGGCATGGGGCGGAGTGTGCCGCAAGCGCAGGGGAGAGGGAAGGCCGGCGATCCTCTCCCGCTTTCATCAGGTTATAGAAAAACCGGGCCGCATTGCTGCGGCCCGGCTTCCATCCGGTTGAGGGTTTGCCTCAGTTCCGGATGAACGCCAGCAGGTCGGCGTTGACCACGTCCGGATGGGTGGCGAAGAGGCCATGCGGCAGACCGGGATAGGTCTTCAGGCTGCCATTCGGGAGCAGGGCAACCGCCCGGCGCGCCGTTTCATCGACCGGCACGATCTGGTCGTCCTCACCGTGCAACACGAGAACCGGCACAGTGATTGCCTTCAGGTCTTCGGTGAAGTCCGTCTCCGAGAAGGCCGTGATCGTGTCGAGCTGCGCCTTCGCGCTGCCGGCCATGCCCTGGCGCCACCAGTTCTGGATCAGACCCTGGCTGACTTCCGCGCCCGGGCGGTTGAAGCCGTAGAACGGGCCGGAGGGCAGATCGAGATAGTACTGCGACCGGTTGTCGATCAGCGCCTTTCGGAAGCCGTCGAACACTTCCAGCGGGATGCCGGTGGGGTTCGATTCCGTTTTGCCGAGGATCGGTGTGATAGCGCCGATCAGGACGGCCTTGGACACGCGGCCCGGCTCTGCCTGCGCCACGTAGCGGGCGACAACGCCGCCGCCGGTGGAGTGGCCGATCTGAACCGTGTTCTTCAGGTCGAGCGCGGCGACGAGGTCGGCCGTATCGGACGCGAAGGTGTCCATGTCATGGCCGGTGTCCGTCTGGGTCGAGCGGCCCTGGCCGCGGCGGTCGAAGGCGACCACACGGTAGCCGTTCGAGAGGAAGAACAGCATCTGGTTGTCCCAGTCGTCGGAGGTCAGCGGCCAGCCATGGTGGAAGACGATGGGCTGGGCGTCTTTCGGGCCCCAATCCTTGTAATAGAGCTGGTTGCCGTCCTTGGTGGTGATCGTGGACATGTGCGTATTTTCCTGAGTTGAGGTTTTGGAGCCGGAATTGGTTGCAGGGGCGTCGCAGGCCGCAAGGGAGATCAGGGCGACCGCGGAAAGAAGGGATTTCAGCATTTTGAGCTCCTTAAATATGCCGCGATAATTGTTATCGCGATAAGGAACAGATAGGGGGTTGCTCTTTTCTCGTCAACAATTATTTCTATCGCGATAGAGAATTTCGCGATAAAAGTTTGCCTGACGTTACAAGTGAGGAATGAGAGAGATGACCAAGCGCAATCCGAAGCCCGACTTTCCGCCGCCGCTCGACGATCACATCTGTCTCTGGATTTATGGAACGAACCTCGAAATCCAGCGCATTCATAAAGTCGTGCTGGATGAACTCGGCATCACTTATGCGCAGTATCTGGTGCTCAACCTTCTCTGGGAGCGGGACAACCGGCCCGTCGGCGAACTCGCCGCCCAGCTCCGGCTTGAGACCAGCACCATGACCCCGCTGCTGAAGCGGCTCGAAGCCGGCGGCTATCTCACCCGCATCCGCAATCCGGAGGATGAGCGTCAGGTCATGATCGGCCTCTTGGACAAGGGCAGGGAGTTGCGGAAAGTGGCCGGCCGCGTGAGCGCCAACCTGGCCGCGCGGATTGGTCTGTCCGAGGACGAACTAGGCCAGCTCAATGAGAGCATCCGGAAGCTGCACGATCGGTTGATTGCCCCCGTCCCGAAGGAAGGTGACTGAGAGGTTTTTCGCGGGCAGCGGCATGGGCCGGAGTGTGCCGCGAGTCCGGCGTGCGGGGAAGGGGAATGCCGGATTTTACCGGAATGCCTTTTCATGCCTCGTTATCGGGATGGAAGCCCATGGATCCCGGCTTTCGCCGGGATGACAGGTTATTTTTACATCCAACCTAAAGATGTCACCCCGGCGAAAGCCGGGGTCCATGGGCTTACCGGTTCAGCGTGTCGGTGAGGTCGTTCCAGTTCGGATTGGCGCCTTCGATCAACTCGATCTTCCAGTCTCGCTTCCATTCCTTGAGCGCTTTTTCCCTTCGGATGGCCTGCTCCGCATCGTCATGCGTTTCGGCATAGACGAGACGATGCACGCCGTATTTCCGGGTGAACTGCGAACCTGTTCCTTCGCGATGTTCCCATGCGCGCCGCGCGATGTCGTTTGTCACGCCGACATAGAGAGTGCCGTTTCGTTGATTGGTGAGGATGTAGACGAAGTAACTCATCTGTTTGCCGTTCCGCACATGGACCCCGGCTTTCGCCGGGGTGACACTTTATTTTTAGTTTTGCTCCCTCAAAGCAGTGCCAGTTGCTTGCCTCTGCCGGGGACCATGAATTGGGAGCAGTCGAGGGCGCGGGATTCCAGGGGGCGTTTGTCGAGGCCGAGTTTCTTCGAGGCGATTTCGAAGCGCCGCGCGATCTGCCAGGCGTAGGGGCCGGTGCCGGACTGGCGTTCGCCCCAGGTGCTGTCGTAGTCCTTGCCGCCGCGCATCTGGCGGATGAGGGACATGACGCGGGACGCGCGGTCGGGCACATGTTCCTCCAGCCATTCGACGAAGAGGTCGCGGATTTCGAGCGGCAGGCGGAGGATGACGAAGTTGGCGCTTTCGGCGCCGGCATAGGCGACGCCGGTGAGAAGCTTTTCGATCTCGGCGTCGTTGAGCGCGGGAATGATCGGCGCGATCATGGCGCCGGTGGGGATGCCGGCTTCGGAGAGAATGCGGATCGCCTCTATGCGGCGCGCGGGCGCGGAGGCGCGGGGCTCGAGCGCGCGGGCGAGTTTCGGGTCGAGCGTCGTGACCGAGAGCGCGACGCGGACGAGGTTGCGCTTAGCGAGCGAGGTGAGGATGTCGAGGTCGCGCGTGATGCGCGCCGACTTCGTGAGGATCGTCACCGGGTGATTGTAGTCCGAGAGCACTTCGAGAAGGCTGCGCGTGATGCGGTATCGCTGCTCGATCGGCTGGTAGGGATCGGTATTGGTGCCCATCGCGATGGGCGCGACCTTGTAGCCGGGCTTCGCGAGCTCCTTGCGGAGAAGCTCCGCCGCGTTCGGCTTGGCGAACAGCTTGCTCTCGAAATCGAGCCCGGGCGACAGGCCCATATAGGCATGGGTGGGCCGCGCGAAACAGTAGACGCAGCCATGCTCGCAGCCCCGATAGGCATTGATCGAGCGGTCGAAACCGATATCGGGCGAGGCATTGCGCGTGATGATGTTGCGCGCGGCCTCTTCCGTCACATGGGTCTTGAGGGGCGGCGGCGCCTCCTCGATCGTGTCCCAGCCGTCGTCCAGTTGCGTGCGGGACTGCGGCTCGTAGCGGCCACTCTTGTTGGTAAGCGCGCCCCGGCCGCGGCGGCCGCTCTCGGGCAGAATAGGCTCGCGGACGCTCGGGGGTACGAGGGCGGCCCCACGGGGGGAGGGGCTGTGGTCCGGGAGCCCGCGGGACCGCTGAACGTCACGCGCGCCAACCGGGGAATTGGCATTTGCGCGGACGGGGCGGCCGGGGGGCGCTATGTCGCGACTCATCGTCATGGAATTGAGTATAGCGCAGCATGAGAACATAACAAGAACATTGTTCTTCACCCCCACAGGGGGAGGGCGGGAAGGAGAGGCGCTTTCTCCACGGGAATGGCCGCGCCGTCAGTTGGCTAAAACCTTTGGATCGCTATGATGCGCGCCATGTTGAGCGTCATCATTCCCACGCTGAATGCCGAAGAGACCCTGACCCGGACGCTGGCGCCGCTGGTGCCGGCGGCGGTGCGCGGACTGGTGCAGGAAGTGATCGTGGTCGATGGCGGCTCCAGCGACGAGACGCTGGAGATCGTCGAGGCCGCGGGGGCGAAGCTCATCAAGGCCGAGCGCGGCCGGGGCACGCAGCTCATGGCGGGCGCGAAGACGGCGCGCGGCAACTGGCTGCTCTTTCTCCATGCCGACACGGTGCTGGAACCCGGCTGGGTTTCCGAAGTCGAGAAGTTCTTCGAACAGATCGAGAGCGGACGCTTCCGCGACCACGAGATGGCGGCGGCGTTCCGCTTCGCACTGGACGATTTTTCCGGCTGGGCGCGCTTCATCGAGCGGATGGTGGGGCTGCGCTGCTTTTTGTTCAGGCTGCCTTACGGCGACCAGGGCTTGCTGGTGAACCGCAGGCTCTATGACCGCGTGGGCGGCTTCCGCGATCTGCCGCTGATGGAGGATGTCGATCTCGTCCGCCGCATTCCGCGCCGCCGCCTCGTCATGATGCGGACGCTCGCCGTGACGAGCCCGGCGCGCTACCTGAAGGAAGGCTTCGTCGCGCGCTCCTTCCGCAATCTCTTCTGCCTCGCTCTTTATTATCTGCACGTGCCGCCAAGGGTGATTGCGCGGATGTACGGGTGAGGGAGACGGCTTTCTTGATTTCCCACCCTCCCCCTGTGGGAGGGTCAAACGGCTGCAAGCCGTTTGGGGAGGGGTAGGGACATCGCGGCTATATCGGCCGTCATTTTTCACATTTTCCGCTGCATCCCCTCCCCGAAAAATTCTTCGCGTCCCGCTCGAATTTTGTCGACCCTCCCACAGGGGGAGGGTGGGAAGAAAAAACGGAAGTCTCCAACCTCATGTCCCTCGATCCGCAACTCGTCATCATGGCGAAGACGCCGCTGATCGGCCGTGTGAAGACGCGGCTGGCGCGGGATATTGGCGGCGTCGAGGCACTGCGGTTCTTTCGCGGGGCGAGCGCGGGGCTGATCCGGCGCGTCGGCGGCGATCCGCGCTGGCGGACCGTGCTGGCGCTGGCGCCGGACCGGGCGGTGCATGAGAAGGGCATCTGGCCGGAGGGCATTCCGCGCATCGCGCAGGGGCCGGGCGATCTCGGCCACCGCATGGGACGGCTTTTCCGCGACCTGCCGCCGGGCCCCGTGGTGATTGTCGGCGCGGATATTCCGGGCATCGGCGCGGAACATGTGGCGGCGGCTTTCGCGGCGCTGGGGCAGCACGATGCGGTGTTCGGCCCGGCGGAGGATGGCGGCTACTGGCTGGTGGGCCTGAAGCGGCGGCCGCGCATACATGACATTTTCGAGGGCGTGCGCTGGTCGAGCGAACATGCGCTGGCGGACACGGTGGCGAATGTCCGTAGGCAGAGCATGAGCGTGGCGATGCTGGAGAGCTTGCCGGACATCGACACGGGCGCGGATTACGCGAAATGGAAGCGCAAGACCTCGACCCCTTCAGGATGAAAAGGGCCTAGCCCTTCGCCCGGAGCGCGTCGCGGATTTCTTCCAGCAGGACTTCCTGGCGTGGCGGGGCGGAGGGCGCGGGGGCCTCTCCTTTCGCGATGCGGTCCTTGAGGCGGTTCATCTGGCGGATGACGAGGAAGAGCGCGAAGGCGACGATCGCGAACTGGATGATCGCGTTGATGAAGCGGCCATAGGCGATGACGGGAATGCCGGCTTCCTTGGCGGCATCGACCGAGACGGGCGCGACCTCGCTCCATGTCAGCGCGACGAAATAGTCGGTGAAATCGACGCCGCCCATGAGCACGCCGATGGGCGGCATCAGCACGTCGTTGACGAGCGACTGCACGATGGTGGTGAAGGCGGCACCGATGATGATGCCGACCGCCATGTCGAGCACATTGCCCTTGAGGGCGAATTCGCGAAATTCCTTGAACATGCTGGCCTCTTCCCGGTGGTGATTCCCGCCCTGGCGGAAATCGTGCCGCGTGGAACGGCAAGGTACAACGAAGAAAACGCCGACGGGGGCTTGCATGATCCAGCCCGATCATATTAATTGTTATGTTATAACATAACAGTAATCCGGGGCCGAGAGATGCGTTCCATGTCCGAGCGGAAACTTCCCGTCACCGTCCTGTCCGGCTTTCTCGGCGCGGGCAAGACGACGCTGCTCAACCACATATTGAACAATCGCGAGGGCCGTCGCGTGGCGGTCATCGTCAACGACATGAGCGAGGTCAATATCGACGCCGACCTCGTGCGCGCCGGCGACGCGGCCTTCACGCGCTCGGAAGAGCAGCTTGTGGAAATGACCAATGGCTGCATCTGCTGCACGCTGCGCGACGACCTGTTGAAGGAAGTGCGCGCGCTCTCGGAAGCGGGCCGCTTCGACTATCTGGTGATCGAGTCGACCGGGATTTCGGAACCGCTGCCGGTGGCGGCGACGTTCGACTTCCGCGACGAGGCGGGCGAAAGCCTCGGCGACGTCGCGCGGCTCGACACGATGGTGACGGTGGTCGATGCGGCGAACCTGCTCAAGGATTACGCCTCGGCCGATTTCCTGCGCGACCGCGGCGAAAGCCTCGGCGAAGACGACAACCGCTCGCTGGTCAACCTGCTGGTCGAACAGATCGAATTCGCCAATGTGATCGTGCTGAACAAGGTCGATGCCTCGACGCCCCGGGACCTGGAACTGGCGCGCAGCATCATCCGCGCGCTCAATGCCGATGCGGAGATCGTCGAGACGAATTTCGCACGCGCGCCGCTCGCCCGCATTCTCGACACCGGGCTTTTCGACTTCGAAAAGGCGCAGCAACATCCGCTCTGGTACAAGGAACTCTTCGGTTTCGCCGACCACACGCCGGAGAGCGAGGAATACGGCATCAGGAGCTTCGTCTATCGCGCAAGACGGCCGTTCCATCCCGCAAAGTTTCACAGGTTCCTGAATGCGAACTGGCCCGGCGTCATTCGCGCCAAGGGGCATTTCTGGCTGGCGACGCGGCCGCACTGGGTCGGCGAGATGAGCCAGGCGGGCGCGCTTGTCCGCAACGAGGCGATCGGCTTCTGGTGGGACGCGCTGCCGCGCGAACGCTGGCCTGAAAATCCGGAATGGCGCGCGCATCTGGACCGGAACTGGCACGAGGTCTGGGGCGACCGCCGGCAGGAGATGGTCTTTATCGGCCGCGACATGGACGAGGCCTGGATAAGGGCCGAACTCGATGCCTGCCTGCTCGGCTCGGATGAAAAACCGAAATTCGACTTCAAGTCGTGGGACCGCCTGCCCGATCCCTTCCCCGAATGGCGCAGCGACGCGGCGGCCTGATGGCGGCTGCGGGTGTTGAGCCGATGAGTGCAATTCAATCCGTACAGCTGTCGCGCGAACAGGCGATGCAATTTATCGACCTGATCGAACGGTTCCGCGAGGGCGAACTCACGCGCCCGTCGCTGCGGTTGAGGCTGAAGCTCCTGGACGAGGGGCCGGACGAAATGCTGTGGCGGCTCTTCCTGGCGCGCTTCGACCATTCGGACACCGCGCTCGCGCAGGACTGGCCGACAAGCGAACACCCGTATTGAAACGAAAAGGGGATATTCGGTGGCAACGCTGACATTCTGCACGACGGCCATATTCGATCACGGCGCACTGGCGCAGCTTGGGGCTGCGTTGAAGTCGAACGGCATCTCGCGCCCGCTGATCTGCACCGATATGGGGCTCGTCCGCGCCGGCATCGTCGACCGGGTGCGCGGCGCGCTCTCGAACGAACTCGCCCTGACCATCTTCCACGATACGCCGGAGAACCCGACCGAAGAGGCCGTTCTGGCCGCCGCCGGGGTTTACCGCGAGGCGGGTTGCGACGGGATCGTTGCCGTCGGTGGCGGTTCGTCGATGGACCTCGGCAAGGCGGTGGCGCTCGCGGTCACGCATGAAGGAAATCTGATCGACTTCACCGCCGGACGCGGCGGCGCGCAGAAGATCGGCGCGGTCGCGCCGCTGATCGCCGTGCCGACCACGGCGGGGACGGGAAGCGAAGTTTCGACCGGCGCCGTCGTCATCATGTCGAACGGCAAAAAGCTCATCCTGGCAAGCAAGCATCTGGTGCCCCGCATCGCCATTTGCGATCCCGATCTGACGCTCGGCCTGCCGCCGCTGCTGACCGCCGCGACCGGCATGGATGCGGTCGTCCATTGCATCGAGGCCGTCTGTTCGCGCCAGGTCAATCCGCCGGCCGACGCCGTGGGCCTCGACGGCATCCGGCGTGCGCTTGGACAGGGATTTCTTGAGCGTGCGGTGGCGGACGGGGCCGACAAGGATGCCCGCTGGAACATGATGATGGCGTCGACCGAAGGCGCGATGGCCTTCACCAAGGGGCTCGGCGCCGTGCATTCGATGAGCCATGCATGCGGGGCGCTGCCGGGACTGCGCCTCCATCACGGGACGCTCAATGCGGTCTGCCTGCCGACGGTGCTGCGCTTCAATCACGCACAGATCGGACCGGCGCTGGAGCGTATCGCGACGTCGATGGGCTTGCCCGGCGGCGCCGATGTTTCCGAGGAGATTACCGCGCTGAATATTCGTCTGGGTCTGCCCGCGAATCTCGGCGCCATGGGCGTGACCGGCGACATGATCGACTATCTCGCCGAACATGCGGCCCGGGACGTCTGCACCTTCACCAATCCCCGCGCCGCCAATAGCGACGACTATGTCCGCCTCTTCGAGGAGGCAGTCGCCGGCTGATCGCCTACTTCCGCTTGTGCTCGGCGAGGCGGGGCATGATCTCGACGAAGTTGCAGGGGCGGAAGCGGTGGTCGAGCTGGTGGACGAGGATTTCGTCCCAGCCGTCCTTGCAGGCGCCCGGCGAGCCCGGCAGCGCGAAGAGGTAGGTGCCGTCGGCGACGCCGGCGGTCGCGCGCGACTGGATGGTCGAGGTGCCGATCTTGTCGTAGCTGATGCGGTGGAAGACGGCCGCGAAGCCTTCGATCTCCTTGTCGTAGACGGACTTGAAGGCTTCCGGCGTCACGTCGCGGCCGGTGAGGCCGGTGCCGCCTGTCGAGATGACGACGTCGATCCGGCTGTCGGCGATCCACTGCTTGAGCAGCCTGCGGATGAGCACGATGTCGTCGGAAACGATCTGCCGCGCGGCGATATTGTGTCCGGCCTTTCCGATGCGCTCGGCGAGCACGTCCCCCGATGCATCGGTCTCCGGCGTGCGGCTGTCGGAGACGGTGAGAAGAGCGATGTTGAGGGGGATGAACTCGCGTGACGTATCGATGCCGGACATGGGGATACTCGCCTGTGATGGGGGCCTGTTGGAGGGGCCCCGATGTGGTGGGGGCGGCTTTCCGTAAGGGAATGGCAGCTTATAACCGAATTGTTTTCATAAGTCCCGCCGTCGCCGCCGCGCCATCAGCCATGAAGACGGCGCGGCGGCTGCTGCCCGGCGCGGAGCAGCGTCCATGGGGGCCTCGGGGGGAGGGGGACGCTGACCCGGAATCGCGCCCGGGCAGGGAGAGGAGGTTTCCTCTTTATTAGCGGACGCTACAGATATGGGATGTCCTGCCGTATTTTCAAGAACGATTCCAATCTGCGTGACAAACATTCAATGTTGGCCGGGCATGGGATGCCCGTCCGGCGCGTCGAAGTCGATGGCCTCGCCGTGCTGGCGCAGCTTCCTGTTGCCGGCGAGCTTCCTGAGCAGCACGTAGAAGACCGGCGTGAGGAAGATGCCGAAAAGCGTGACGCCGAGCATGCCGGAGAGAACGGCGATGCCCATCGCGTTGCGCATCTCCGAGCCTGCGCCCGACGATGTGGCGAGCGGCAGCACGCCCATGATGAAGGCGATGGACGTCATCAGGATCGGCCGCAGGCGAAGGCGGCTCGCCTCGAGCGCGGCCGCGACGGGCGTGCGCCCCGCGAATTCCAGCTCGCGCGCGAATTCCACGATCAGGATCGCGTTCTTCGCCGACAACCCGACAAGGACGATGAGGCCGATCTGCGTGAAGACGTTGTTGTCGCCCGCCGAGAGCCAGACGCCGGTCATCGCGGCGAGAAGACCCGTCGGCACGATCATGATGATCGAGAGCGGCAGCGTCAGGCTTTCATACTGCGCGGCGAGCACCAGGAAGACGAGGAAGATCGCAATGGGGAAGACGAGGATCGCGGAATTGCCCGCCAGGATTTCCTGATAGGTGAGCTCGGTCCATTCATATTCGAAGCCCTTGGGCAGCGTCTCGGCCGCGATGCGCGCGACGGCGGCCTGCGCCTCGCCGGTCGAATAGCCGGGCGCGGCCCCGCCATTCACATCCGCCGACAGGAAACCGTTGTAGCGCATGGCGCGTTCCGGCCCCGAACTCGGCTCGACGCGGACAAGCGCGGAGAGCGGCACCATCTCGCCCGAGTTCGAGCGCACCTGAAGCCTGCCGATGTCCTCCGGCTGCGCGCGGTATTGCGCATCCGCCTGCACGCGCACGGAATAGGTACGGCCGAAGGCGTTGAAGTCGTTCACATAGAGCGAGCCCAGATAAATCTGCATCGTCTCGAAGACGCTCGTCACGGGCACGTTGAGCTGGCGCGCGCGCGTGCGGTCGAGATCGACATAGAGCTGCGGCACGTTGACCTGATAGCTGGTGAAGAGGCCGGTCAGTTCCGGCGCCTTCCCGGCACCGGCAAGGAAGGCCTGCACGGCCGAGTTGAGCTCGTCGTAGCCGCCCCCCGCCCGGTCTTCGATCTGCAGCTTGAAGCCGCCGATGGTGCCGAGGCCCTGCACGGGCGGCGGCGGGAAGATGGCGATATAGGCTTCCTGGATATCGCCGAACTTCCTGTTCAGCTCTTCCGCGATGGCGAAGCCGCTGAGCGCGGGATCCTTGCGCTTGTCGAACGCATCGAGGCCGAGAAGGACGATGCCGGCATTGGCGCTGTTGGTGAAGCCGTTGATCGACAGGCCGGGGAACTGGATGGCGTTGATGACGCCGGGCTGGTCGAGCGCGATCTCGCCCATGCGGCGGATGACATCCTCCGTGCGGTCGAGCGTGGCCCCTTCCGGCAGTTGCGCGAAACCGACGAGATACTGCTTGTCCTGCGCCGGCACGAAGCCGCCCGGCACCGCGCGGAAGACGATGAAGGTGAGGCCGACCAGCAGGAGATAGACGCCCATCATGGCGGTCTTGCGCGTGAGCACCTTCGCGATGCCGGTGCCATAGGCTTCCGAGCCGCGCGAGAAGACGGCATTGAAGCCGCGGAAGAGCCAGCCGAGCCAGCGGTCCATGAAGCGCGTGAGCGCGTCCTTCGGCGCGTCGTGGCCCTTGAGCAGCAGCGCGGCGAGGGCGGGCGAGAGCGTGAGCGAGTTGATCGCCGAGATCACCGTCGAGATCGCGATGGTGAGCGCGAACTGGCGATAGAATTGCCCGGTGAGGCCGGAGATCATGGCGAGCGGCACGAAGACCGCGACGAGGACGAGCGCGATGGCGATAATGGGCCCGGAGACCTCGCGCATCGCCCGGTAGCTCGCCTGCAAGGGCTGAAGACCGCGCTCGATGTTGCGCTCGACATTCTCGACCACGACGATCGCGTCGTCGACGACAATGCCGATGGCGAGCACCAGCCCGAACAGGCTGAGCGCGTTGATCGAGAAGCCGAAGAGATACATGACGGCGAAGGTGCCGATAATGGAGACGGGCACCGCGAGCAGCGGGATGATGGAGGCGCGCCACGTCTGGAGGAAGAGGATGACGACGATGACGACGAGTGCGATGGCTTCGAGCAGCGTGTGGATCACCGCCTTGATGGAGGCGCGCACGAACTGCGTCGGATCGTAGACGATCTCGTAATCGACGCCCTCCGGCATGTTTTCCTTCAGTTCCGCCATGGTGGCGCGGACATTGTCGGAAATCCGGATGGCGTTGGAGCCGGGCGCCTGGAAGATCGGCACGGCGACGGCGCTCTTGTTGTTGAGGAGCGAGCGGAGCGCATATTCCGCTGCGCCGAGTTCGATGCGCGCGACGTCGCGCAGGCGCGTGACCTCGCCGTCGCCGCCCGTCTTGATGATGATGTTGCCGAATTCCTCCGCCGTCTGCAGGCGGCCCTGCGCGTTCACCGACAATTGCAGATCGACGCCGGGCAACGAGGGCGAGGCACCGATGATGCCGGCGGCGGCCTGCACGTTCTGCGAGCGGATTTCCTGCACGACGTCGCCGGCGGAGAGGCCGCGCTCGGCGATCTTCTGCGGATCGAGCCAGACGCGCATGGAATAGTCGCCGGAGCCGAACAGGTTCACCTGACCGACGCCCTCGATCCGCGCGAGCCGGTCCTTCACGTTGAGGACGGCGTAGTTGCGCAGGTAGGTCATGTCGTAGCGGCCATTGGGCGAGATCAGATGCACGACCATGGTGAGGTCGGGCGAACTCTTGATCGTGGTGACGCCGAGACGGCGGACCTCTTCCGGCAGGCGCGGCTCGGCCTGGGAGACGCGGTTCTGGACGAGCTGCTGGGCCTTGTCCGCATCGGCGCCGAGGCGGAAGGTGACGGTGAGCGTCATCAACCCGTCGGTCGTGGCCTGGCTCGACATGTAGAGCATGTCCTCGACGCCGTTGATCGATTCCTCGAGCGGCGTTGCGACCGTCTCCGCGATCACCTTGGGGTTGGCGCCGGGATATTGCGCGCGGACGACGACGGTAGGCGGCACGACGTCGGGATATTCCGAGATCGGCAGGTTCGGCATGGCGAGCAGACCCGCGAGAAAGATCATGATCGACAGCACGCCGGCGAAGATGGGGCGGTCGATGAAGAACCTGGAGATGTTCATGGCTGTGTTCCTCCGGCTTGGCGGCGGCCTCTGCGCCGTACCAGCGATCGGTTTTCAGGCCCGGACATGAATGCAGCGGGCATCGGCTGGCCGGGCTTCGGATACGCCGAAGCTCCCGCCGATACCCGCTGCAAACACGGGCGGATTTGTTCGCTGCGGCCCTAGCGTGTCGCCGTGCTCTCGCCGCGGGCATCCGCGACCAGGGCAGGGGCCTCCATCAAGGCGGACTGCGGCTCGACGAGATCGCCGGGGCGGACCCGCTGCAACCCGTTGACCACGATCCGCTCGCCGGCGGCGAGGCCGCCCGTCACTTCGCGCAGCGGCCCCAGGGCCTCGCCGAGCGTCACCTCGCGATAGGCGACCCGGTTGTCGCTATCGACCACGAGTACGAACTTCTTGTCTTGATCGATGCCGACGGCCCGTTCCGTGATGGCGAGTACCGGCCGGGAATGGGCCTGTCCCATGCGGAGGCGGGCGAACTGGCCGGGAAGCAGGCTGCCGTCCTCATTGTCGAAGACCGCGCGGACCCGGACCGTACCGCTCAGCGCGTCGACCTGGTTGTCGATGAGCTGGAGGCGGCCGCGCAGCGGCGTGCCGTCCATCGCGGAGGTGCCCATCTCGACCGGGATGCGGTCGACCTGCGTATGGGTGTCCGAGCCGGAGAGACCCTTCAGGGCACGGGCGACGGCCCGCTCGTCGGCATTGAAGCTCGCATAGATGGGGCTCACCGAAACGAGCGTCGTGAGAACCGGCGCGCCGGGACCGGCCGCGACGAGATTGCCCGCCGTGATTTCGGCCTTGCCCGCGCGGCCCGAGATCGGCGCGCGGATTTCCGTGTATTCGAGGTTGAGGCGTGTCGATTGCAGGGCGGCTTCGGCGGCATGAAGGGCGGCTTCCGCCTCGCCATAGACGTTGACGCGCTCATCGAGCGTCCGCCTGGAAATGGTGCCCTTGCCGACGAGCTGGCGCGCGCGGTCGAGATCGACTTTGGCGAAGGCATAGCGCGACCTGGCGGAGGCAAGCTCGGCCTCGGCCCGCTGGACTTCCGCCGCATAGGGGGCGCGGTCGATGGTGACGAGGAGGTCGCCCTTGCGGACCAGCGCGCCTTCGCGGAAATGCACCTCTTCGATGACACCCGCCACGCGCGGACGGATGTCGACGCGCTCGACGGCTTCGAGCCGGCCGGAGAACTCGTCCCAGCTTGCGGCGTCGCGCTCGTTCACCGTGGCGACCGAAACGACAACGGCCTGCGGGGCGGCGGCGACCTCGGCGTCGTCGCCGGAGGCGAGGCCGAAACCGGCGATCCCGGCGACGGCGGCAGCGGCGATGCCCGCGCCAATGAGACGGCCGCGGAGGGTATGGGGGGCGAAGCTCTTCATGGCAAACTCCTTCGGCCTGACAAGGCCTTGATCGGGCTACATATTTTGCCGGAGACGACCGGGAGGGGAGGGGCGGTCCGGCGGCAGATGAGGGGACTTCTGTAACGACTTGTGTATCGAAGGCTACGCATATGGGGGTTGAAGGCCGCCTATCAAGATGCTTATGTATCGGTAACTAAAAAAAGACACGGAGGAACAAGATGGCAATGGGACGTCCCCGCGCCTTCGACGTGGACGAGGCCCTCGACAAGGCCCTCACCGTCTTCTGGCGGAAGGGCTACGAGGGCGCGTCGCTGTCGGAACTGACATCCGCGATGGGCATCAATCCGCCGAGCCTCTATGCCGCCTTCGGCAACAAGGAGGGGCTCTTCCGCCGCGCCCTCGACAGATACGAGGCCCAGCAGGGCTGCTATATAGAAGAGGCGCTGGCCGCGCCGACGGCGCGCGAGGCGGTGGAACGGTTGCTCTGCCAGTCGGCCTCGCGCCAATGCGACGAGGGCCACCCGCATGGCTGCCTGCTGGTGACGGCGGGCCTGTCGGGCGGCGAGGAGAGCAGCGCCATCCGCGAGGAACTGGCCGAGCGCCGCAAGGCGGGCGAGATCGATATCCGGAAACGGCTGGAGCGCGCGAAGAAGGAAGGCGACCTGCCGAAACAGGCGAACCCCGCCGCGCTCGCCCGCTACATCTCCACCGTCATGCGCGGCATGTCCGTGCAGGCCGCAAGCGGCGCGACGGCGAAGGAGCTGAAGCAGGTGGCGGAAATGGCGATGAAGGTGTGGCCGGAGTAGAGGCTGCCCCTCAGCGAATGCTGCCGACCGCGCTCTCGTAGACCGGCCATGTGCCCGATGCCGAGGCGTCGAGCGAGCCGACGGGCTGGCCGAGGCGCTCGCTGTAGATCCAGTAATTGGTGACGACGCGCTCGATATAGCCGCGCGTCTCGGCGGCCGGGATGCTCTCGATGAAGAGGAACGGGTCGCCCTTGAAATCCATGCTCGCGAGCCAGCGATTGAGATTGCCGGGGCCGCCATTATAGGCGGTGGTGAGCATGAAGAGATTGCCGTAGGGCTCGCCCGCGCCCATCAGTTCGGCGAGATATTCCTGTCCCAGCGTGATGTTGAAGGTCGGGTCGAGCAGCCTGTCCTTGTTCGCAAGCGCCAGCGAATTGTCCCGCGTGATGTGGCTCGCGGTTGCCGGCATGATCTGCATCAATCCGCGCGCGCCCGCCCACGACATCGCGTCCGGCTGGAACTTGCTCTCCTGCCGCATGAAGGCCAGCAGCAGCGCGCGGTCGACCTTGTAGCCGTTGCTCGGCTTGTAGTCCGGCACGGGGAAGAGCCCGGCATTGAGCGAAATGCGGCCCCGCTTCGCGCCCTGCGCCGGAAGATGGGCGGCATTGGCGACCTGCAACTGCACGGCCGGAAGATCGTAGGCGATGGCGAGCGCGATGAGCGCCTGGTCGAGCGAGGGGTCGATATGCGCGTGCGCGCGCACCAGTTCCTCGCGCGCCATGTCGCGACGGCCGATCTGCACCAGCGCGACGGCGCGGGCCACGGCGTCGTTTTCCGTCAGCAGCCGGAAGGATTTCTCGTCGAGGCGCGGTTCGACCCAGTCGATCTGCAGGTCGCGTCCGAGCTGGCGCGTGGCGAGGATGCCGTAGAAGGTCGGACCGGTGTCGGCGGCGAGTTCGAGGAGCGGCGCGACTTTCTCGGGTGCGCCGTCGGCGAGCCAGGCGCGCGCGGCCCAGAAGCCGCCGGCCGCCTTCGACCAGTTGGACACGGTGGCCGAGCGGGCGAGCCGTTCGAAATGCCGCGCGGCATTGCCGTAAGCGTCCATCCGCCATGCGGCAAGCCCGGCATACCAGTCGGCAAGCGGCACTTCGCGCGCATGGTTTTGCAGGATCTCGTTCGCGAGCAGATAGGCCTTGTTGTCCTCGCCTTCGAGGAAATAGGAGGCGACGATGCGCTCGCGGATCCTGTCGAGTTCGGTACCCGTCAGCGCGGCGCCGATATTGCGGCGCTTGAGATAGGCATGGGCCGTGTCGGCCTTGCCGTCGCGCACCATGCGGCGGATTTCATTGTCGATCTCGCGGAAGCGCGGCGAAGGGTTGCCGGTCATGCCGTCATCGACCGCATAGGCGGCGTGAACGGGCTGGCGCCAGCGGCGCTGCACCGGCCGCTCCGGCATGGCGGCGGAGGCGGGACGCCGTTTCAGCGCGAGCTTGTGAATATCGGCGGCGCCCGGCAGGTCGTTATATTTGGCGAGCCAGTCCCTCAGCTCGGCATAGCTCGTCCGGTAATGCGCGCCCATGTATTTCGCCTGGAGCACATAGCCCATGAGGCGACGGTCTTTCAGTTGCGCGGCAAGCTTGTCGGCCTCCGCGAAACGGCCCCGTTCGGTGGCGTCGAAGATTTTCCGGTAGAGCTCGCGGTCGGCGCCGCTCAGGATTTCCGGGCTCCAGATGCGCATGGCGGGCTGGCCAGCGGCCGAGGCATCGGCAACGAGGACGCCGGCGCGGGCCGGCTGCATGGCGGCGAAAAGCACCGCGCCGAGGAGCGGCAGCGCGAAAAGCGCCGCCTTCCTGACGAGCACACTGAAAAGACGGTCCGCCGGCAGAGCGGCGGAAGGATGGCAAGCCCCCCGGTTCATGGGGGCGTATCTTAATGAGCGAAACGGCGGCGACAAGCACGCATAGGTAGAATGTGCCGAATCTGGACGCTGTAGTTAGTCCGGATTGGTGTCGAGCCAGGCGCGCAGTGCCATGAGATCGCGCCAGGCGAGGCGTTTCTGTGCCGGCTGGCGGAGCAGATAGGCGGGGTGGAGCGTCGGCAGGGCCGGAATATCGCGCTCGCCGATGCGGGCCGCCGTCCATTTGCCCCGGAGCCGCATGATGCCGGTATCGGTATGGAGGAGCTGCTTGGCGGAAACGCCGCCGAGAAGAAGCAGCACCTTCGGCGCCATGAGTTCGATATGCCGCTCGATGAAGGGCATGCAGATGGCGTGTTCGGCGGGCGTCGGGGTGCGGTTGCCCGGCGGCCGCCAGGGCAGCGTGTTGGCGATATAGACGGAGGTGCGGTCGAGACCGATGGCGGCGAGCATCCGGTCGAGCAATTGCCCGGAGCGGCCGACAAAGGGCAGGCCCTGCAAATCCTCGTCGCGGCCCGGCGCCTCGCCCACCAGCATGATGCGGGCTTCGGGGTTGCCGTCGGCGAAGACGAGGTTCTTCGCCGTGTAGCGGAGCGGGCAGCCTTCGAATACCGCGAGTGCCTGGCGCAGTTCGTCGAGCGTCTTGCAGCGCGCGGCAACGATGCGGGCGCTTTCGGCGGCCTGCGAATCCTCGAGCGGAATGGCGGCGGGCGCGGCAACGCGGGCAGCGGGCGGCGGCGCCATATCGCCGCGCGGATCGGCACGGATGGCGCGCGGCGCATCCGGCTCGCGGGATGCAGGCGCGGCCCGCGCCGCCTCATCCGCCAGCGCATACCGGTTGACCGGCTCGTCGCCAAGCGCGTCCGTGACGCCCGCCTCGACATAGAAGGCAAGCAGCGCGGCAGCGTCTTCAGGCGTCATTTCCGAAGGGGGGCCGGAACGGTTCATCGACGATCAGGTTTCCTTTGCGGCCGGACAGTGTTCACGCCTGCAACAGGGTGCGTCGCGTTTGACGGTCACAAACACCCTTCTACACTCGTTCTTTCCGGGGGCAGAAGCGCGGCGTTTGTTGAGAATAACATGCAACTGGCGGGTCGCGCGCTATCCGCCTCAATATATTGACCAATGGGGTCAATCGCACCATAACGGAGCCCTGTTTTTAGCGGCGATCCGGCGCGCGCGAAGGCCCGACGTGCCGGATCAGGGAGAAAAAATATGAGCGACCAGGCGGCAGTCGAACGCGAATACATGGAATATGACGTCGTCATCGTCGGCGGCGGCCCGGCCGGCCTGTCGGCGGCGATCCGGCTGCGGCAGCTTGCGGCGGAAGAGGATTTCGACATTTCGGTCTGCGTGATCGAAAAGGGCTCGGAAATCGGCGCGCATATCCTCTCGGGCGCGGTGATCGACCCGATCGGCCTCAACACGCTGATCCCGGACTGGCGGGAAAAGGGCGCGCCGCTCGACACGCAGGTGACCGCCGACCACTTCATCTATCTCGGGCCCGCCGGCGGCATCCGCATTCCGAATATCCTGTTCCCGCCGCTGATGAACAATCACGGCAATTATATCGGCAGCCTTGGCAACCTGTGCCGCTGGCTCGCCGAGCAGGCGGAGGCGCTGGGCGTCGAAATCTATCCGGGCTTTCCGGGCGCCGAGGTGCTCTACGCGGAAGACGGCTCCGTACGCGGCGTCGTGACCGGCGACATGGGCGTGGCGCGCGACGGCAGCCACAAGGACAGCTACACGCCGGGCATGGAACTGCGCGGCAAGTACACGCTGTTCGCGGAAGGCGTGCGCGGCTCGCTCTCGAAGGAGCTGATCCGCAAGTTCAAGCTCGACGAAGGCCGCGAGCCGCAGAAGTTCGGCATCGGCCTGAAGGAACTCTGGGAAATCGACCCGGCGAAGCATCGCAAGGGCCTCGTGCAGCACACGATGGGCTGGCCGCTCGACAACTCGACCGGCGGCGGCTCGTTCCTCTATCACTTCGGCGACAACCTCGTCTCCGTCGGCTTCGTGCTGCACCTGAACTACAAGAACCCCTATCTCTCGCCTTTCGACGAATTCCAGCGCTTCAAGCATCACCCGTCGGTCGTCGACACATTCGTCGGCGGCAAGCGCATCGCCTATGGCGCGCGCGCCATCACCGAAGGCGGTTTCCAGTCCGTGCCGAAGCTCGTCTTCCCGGGCGGCGCGCTGATCGGCTGCTCGGCCGGTTTCGTCAATGTGCCGCGCATCAAGGGTAGCCACAACGCGATCCTGACCGGCATTATGGGTGCGGAAGCGGCCTTTGAGGCGGTGAAGGACGGACGTCAGGGCGACGAACTGACCGCCTATACGCAGGCCTATGAGAAGAGCGCGGTCTACAAGGACCTGAAGCGCGTCCGCAACGTGAAGCCGCTCTGGTCGAAGCTCGGCACCTTCTTCGGCATCGGCCTCGGCGCCGTCGACATGTGGATGAACAATCTCGGGCTGGGCCTGCCTTTCACGCTGAGACACAAGAAGGCGGACTACGAGTCGATCAAGAAGGCGAGCGAGTGCAAGCCGATCGCCTATCCGAAGCCGGACGGCAAGATTTCCTTCGACAAGCTCTCGTCGGTGTTCCTCTCGGCGACGAACCACGAGGAAGACCAGCCGGTCCACCTGAAGCTGAAGGACCCCGCGATCCCGATTGCCTACAACCTGCCGATGTACGACGAACCCGCGCAGCGCTACTGCCCGGCGGCCGTCTACGAGGTGGTGCGGGACGCCGACGGCGCCAATCCGCGCTTCCAGATCAACGCGCAGAACTGCGTCCACTGCAAGACCTGCGACATCAAGGACCCGGCCCAGAACATCAACTGGACCGTGCCGGAGGGCGGCGGCGGCCCGAATTACCCGAATATGTGAGAATTCGGTGCCGAAACCGCGACGATGAGTGCGGCGGAGGCCTGTCGCAACTATATCCCGGGTCCGCTTTTATATAGTGTGGTGACGGTCCGCCGCGTCGGCGGGCCGATCCCCGAGGCTCGGAGGCCAGGCCCCTAGATGATGTGTGTCGTTACGGCGTTTGCCCGTGGAACGCCGGTCCTGCGTTTGAGGAGAGGGGCTTTCCTCGCTGCGATGCTGACGGTGCTCGGCGCAAGCCTGAGCGGCTGCGCCGGCACGAGCGGGTTTTCGGGCGGCCTTTTCTCCACCAGCAAGTCCGAAAGCCCTTATGGCGCCTATCTGGCGGGGCGGCATGCGGCGTCGGTCAACGATAACAGCGAAGCCGCCGCCTTCTACGACGTCGCGCTGAAGGACCAGCCGAACGATCCCATCATTCTGGAACGCGCCTTCATGGCGGCGGTGACGGCGGGCGACATGAAACGCGCCGTGCCGCTCGCGAAGCGGCTCGTGGCGATCGAACCCGGCCAGCGCATGGCGCGGCTCACGCTTTCGCTGGCGGACGTGAAGAACGGCAACTACGCGGCTGCGCGCGACGAGATCGCGGAGGCGGCGCCCGGCCCCTTCACCGCGCTTGTCGGCGTGCTCGCCTCCGCTTGGGCGGCGGCGGGCGAGGGCAACAAGGCGCTGGCGCTCGAAAAGCTCGGCGCCTTCGAGGGCCGCGCGGCCTTCTCGCTTTTCCGCGCCTATCACGAAGCCCTGATGCTCGAAGTGCTCGGCGACACCGCAGGCGCGGGCAAAGCCTATCAGGAAGCGATGGAGACGAGCGGCGGCGGCAGCATCCGCGTGATCCAGGCCTATGCGAGCTACCTCGCGCGCAATGGCCGCACGGACGATGCCCGCACGCTGCTTGAGAGCTTCCTCGCGCTTTCGCCCGAGCATCCGCTGGCGGCAGACGAACTGCGGCAGCTCAATGCCGGCAAGACGCCTCCGCCGCTCGTGACCGACGCGGCGGAGGGCGTGGCCGAGGCGCTTTACGGGCTCGGCAGTGCCCTTGCGACCGACACATCGAGCAATCTCGCCGAGCTTTACCTGAACCTCGCGCTCTACATGCGCCCCGATTTCGACATCGCGCGCTCGCTGCTGGCCGGTACCTATGAGGCGCAGCAGCGCTGGGCCGACGCCATTGCGGCTTATGGCAAGGTCGGCAAGGGAACGCCGCTCTACATGAATGCGCGCATCCAGTCGGCGCTGGCGCTCGACCGGCTGGGC
The DNA here is from genome assembly GCF_030694575.1 of Parvibaculum sp. Taxonomy (GTDB): domain Bacteria; phylum Pseudomonadota; class Alphaproteobacteria; order Parvibaculales; family Parvibaculaceae; genus Parvibaculum. The sequence continues at coordinate 45,310 of NZ_JAUYUS010000112.1, read as the reverse complement.
AAGGAGGCCGAGGCCATCTCCGTTCTGGAGCGCCTGGCGAAGGACGATCCGAAAGCCGTCGAGCCTCACGTGGCGATGGGCGACATCTACCGCGCCAAGGAAAAATATGCCGAAGCCGCCGTGCAGTACGACCGTGCCATTGCGCTGTCGGGCGAGCCGGACGAACGCGACTGGACGCTTTATTACGCGCGCGGCATTTGTGCCGAACGGCTCGGCGAATGGGAGAAGGCCGAGGCGGACCTGACGCTCGCGCTCGAACTTTCCGACGAACACCCGCTGGTGCTCAATTATCTCGGCTATTCATGGATCGAGCAGCACCACCGTCTCGACGAGGCACTCGCCATGATCGAGAAGGCGGTCGAGCGCCGTCCGAACGACGGCTTCATCGTCGACAGCCTCGGCTGGGCACGCTACCGGCTCGGCGAATACGATCTCGCCGTGAGATACCTCGAACGCGCCGCCGAATTGCAGCCGGGCGATCCGACCATCAACGAGCATCTCGGCGATGCGCTGTGGAAGGTTGGACGCAAGATCGAGGCGCGCTTCCAGTGGCGTCACGCGCTGGCGCTGGAACCCGAGAAGAAGCGCGAGGACATTCTGCGCACGAAACTCGATTTCGGACTGGAAGCCGGCGAGAGCGCCGAGAAGGCCGAAAACGAGAAGACCGCGCCGGCGCCCGCGGGCTCCTGATCTCGTGTCCGGCCCGGTCGCGGAAGAGGCACGCGCGAAAATCAACCTGACGCTGCGCGTTCTCGGCAAGCGCGCCGACGGCTATCATGAATTGCAGAGCCTCGTCGTCTTCGCCGGCATCCGCGACCGGCTGACCGCGCGGGAGGCCGGCGATTTCAAACTCGATCTCACGGGGCCCTTTGCCGCCGCGCTGGAAGGCGAGGCGGACAATCTCGTATTGCGCGCGGCGCGAGCGCTGGGTGAGGCGGCGGGCTTTATGGGCGGCGCGCATCTGACGCTGGAAAAGAACCTGCCCATTGCATCCGGCATCGGCGGCGGATCGGCGGATGCGGCGGCGGCGCTGCGGGCCCTGACGAGACTGTGGCATGTGGCGCCCGGCGACAAGATGCTCGCGCGGATTGCCGCCACGCTCGGCGCCGATGTGCCTGTGTGCCTGCTGTCGCGTCCGGCGCTGATGTGGGGCAGGGGCGAAAGCCTCGCGCCGCTTGCCGCGCTGCCACGCTTCTGGCTTGTGCTGGTAAATCCGGGCGTCGCGCTGTCGACGGCAGCCGTCTTCCGCGAACTCGCTGCCCCCGCGCTCGATGGCGTGCCGGACGATCCGCAGCCTCCGCCGTTCGCTACGCTGAGCGATCTCGTCGCCTGGCTGACGACGGAGGGAAACGACCTCGAAGCGCCCGCCCGCGCGCTGGCCCCGGAAATCGGCGAAGTGCTGACGGCGATGGCATCGACGGCCGAGTGCCGGCTCTCGCGCATGTCGGGCTCGGGCGCGACCTGCTTCGGCATCTATCCGGGGGAGGAAGAGGCGCGCGAAGTCGCGCGCACGCTCAAGGCGGCGCACCCCAACTGGTGGGTGGAGGCAAGTGCCGCCGGAGCCTAGTGGTTGCGGTTGATGCAGAACTCGACGAGATCCGTCAGCGCCTGCCGGTAGGGACTGTCCGGGAAGATCGCGAGCGCATCGTTCGCAATGGCACCGTAGTGCCGCGCGCGCAGGATCGTGTCTTCGAGCGCCGCATGCTTGTTCATGAGATTGACGGCGTGTTCGAGGTCGCCCTCCTGCCGGTCGCCCTGCTGCAGCGTGCGTTCCCAGAAGGCGCGCTCCTCCGCGTTGCCGCGCCGGAAGGCGAGCACCACGGGCAGCGTGATCTTGCCCTCGCGGAAATCGTCGCCGACATTCTTGCCGAGCGCCGCCGCACGGCCGCCATAGTCCAGCGCATCGTCGACAAGCTGGAAGGCGATGCCGAGATTGCGGCCATAGGATTCGAGGGCCGCCGCCTCGCTGCCGTTCCGTCCGGAAATGACGGCGCCGATTTCCGTTGCCGCGGCAAAGAGCGCGGCTGTTTTCGCCTGGATGACCCGGAGATAGGCGTCTTCCGTCGTGCCCGTATCCTTGGCGGCGGCAAGCTGCATCACCTCGCCCTCGGCGATGATCGACGCGGCATCCGCGATGATTTCGAGGGCGCGCAGCGATTTCGTTTCGACCATCAGCTTGAAGGCGCGGCCGAGCAGGAAATCGCCGACCAGCACACTCGCCTGATTGCCCCAGAGCATCCGCGCCGTCTTTGTGCCGCGCCGCATGTCGCTCTCGTCCACGACATCGTCGTGAAGGAGCGTCGCGGTGTGGAGGAATTCGACGGTCGCCGCGAGCTTGATGTGGTCCGTGCCCGTGTAGCCGCAAATCCGCGAGGCGGCGATGGTGAGCATGGGGCGCAGACGCTTGCCGCCCGAATTGATGAGGTGGCTCGCCAGCTCAGGCACCATCGGCACTTCCGAAGCCATCCGCTCACGGATGAATTCGTTGACGGCTTCCATTTCCGTCGCCACCAGGGCCTGAAGCTGCGCCACGGCGTTCTGGCCGCGTCCGCGATCTTCCTCAAGGGGTATAACAACGCCCACTCGCCACTCCTGAATCTGAGCGCGGGCCCCTTTGACGGAGCCCGATTTTCCACATACGGCTTGTGTTATCCTGCCGTCATAGTGAGCATAGGTTGACCCCCCTTGTGCGGCAAGGGCTGGAGGGACGATGAAAACCCACGGCGACCGGCAAACTCACGGCTTGTTGAGGGCCGACGGCCATATGTCGCACCGGCTATTTCAGCATGCGTGGAGGAAAGGCAGAGCGTGAAGGAATTGATTCGTACCAACGATCCCGTGCTCGTTTCCTATCTGGTGCACAGGCTGGAGGAAGCGGGCATCGAACCCTTCCAGATGGACATGCATATGAGCCTGATGGAAGGCTCGCTTGGCATTCTGCCGAAGCGTATCATGGTGGTCGATGACGATTACGACGATGCGCGGAAAATTCTCGACGAGGTCAAACGAGGCGAGGAGCGATGAGCGGCACCACGCATGACGGCACGACCGATGACGGATTTCTCGGCGGCAGGCTGAAACTGCTGCAGCCGGAAAAGGGCTACCGTGCCGGGCTCGACGCGGTGCTGCTCGCGGCCTCGGTGCCGGCGCGCGCGGGCGAACGTGCGCTGGAGGCGGGCGCGGGCGTCGGCGTCGCGAGCCTCTGCCTCGCCTCGCGTGTGACCGGGCTTGATGTGGCGGGCATCGAATTGCAACCGGAGCTTGTGCGCCTCGCATCCGAAAACATCGCGCGCAACGGGCTGTCGGAGCGCGTTTCCATCTTCGAAGGCGATATCGGCAGCCCGGTGCGCGACCTGGCGGCGATGGGGCTGGAGCCGAACGGCTGGCACCATGTGTTCGCCAATCCGCCGTTTCACGATCCGGCAACGAGCCCGGCGCCGCCCGATGCGAGCAAGGCGCAGGCACACCTGACGCTCGGCTCCGACCTCGACGACTGGGTGCGCTTCGCCTGCGTGATGGCGCGGCCGAAGGGCACGGTCACCTTCATCCACCGCGCCGACGCGCTGGCCGCGCTGCTTGCCGCGATGACGGGCCACCTTGGCGGAATCGAGATTTTTCCGCTCTGGCCGGCGGCGGGAAAACCCGCCACGCGCGTCCTCGTGCGGGGCATTCGCGGCTCCCGCGCGCCGCTCACGCTCCGCTCCGGCCTCGTGCTGCATGGCCGCGACGGGCGCTTCACCGACCGGACGGAAGCGCTGCTCCGGGGCGGCGAGGCGCTGCTGCTCGATCAACCGGTGGCCTAGGCTTCTTGCCGCAGGCGTGCCGCCCTCCTATCTATGGTCTTATGAAAAACCTCATCGCTCCCTATCTCCCGAGCCCTCTCCGTACCCGCATCGCGCCGGACTGGCAGCCGAAGCCGGTGGTCGCCGTGGTGCGGCTTTCGGGCACCATCGGCCCATCGCAACCGCTGCGCGGCGGGCTCAACCTCGCGGGTGTCGCCGGGCCGCTCGAAGCGGCCTTCTCCATGCGCGGCGTGAAGGCGGTGGCGCTGATCGTCAATTCGCCCGGCGGCTCGCCGGTGCAGTCCTCGCTCATCTACAAGCGCATCCGCGCGCTGGCGGAGGAGAAGAGCCTGCCGGTCTACGCCTTCGCCGAAGACGTGGCGGCGTCGGGCGGCTACATGATCGCCTGCGCGGCCGACGAGATTTATGCCGATGAAAGCTCGATCGTGGGCTCGATCGGCGTCGTCTCGGCGGGCTTCGGTTTCACCGGCCTGATCGACAAGCTCGGCGTCGAGCGCCGCGTCCACACGGCCGGCGAGAGCAAGGCGATGCTCGATCCCTTCCAGCCGGAAAAGGAAGAGGACGTGAAGCGGCTCCTCGCGCTGCAGCTCGATGTCCACGAGAACTTCAAGAAGCTCGTGCGGGACGCGCGCGGCGAACGCCTCAAGGCCGACGACCCGGCGATCTTCTCCGGCGAGTTCTGGGCGGCGTCCGGCGCGCTCGAACGCGGCCTCATCGACGGGGTGGCCGACCTCCGGGGCAAGATGCGCGACCTCTTCGGCAAGGACGTGAAGCTGAAGCTCGTCTCGCCGCGCACGCCCTGGTGGCGGCCCGGCGGCGGCATCGCTTCCAGCCGATTCGACGGCGCTTTTCAGGGTTTCGGGGCCGGATTCGCATCACAAATAGGCGAGGGACTGATCGCCGCAGCCGAGAGGCGTTCCCTTTGGGGCCGTTTTGGCCTTTAATGGGGTGTCCGGGGCATGAGTTCCGGTAGTTGAGAGGACGATGACATGACGAAGATCGTCTTTGCAGCCGTGTTCATCGCGGCCTGCTATGCGGCCTACAATGCCCTGACCCGCGCGGCCGAACGCCAGCGCGAGGCTTTCGCCCGCGCGCGAAGCCACCGCCGGGTAGAGCCGCGCGATCTCGGCACGCTGCGCGATGCCGGCGACGGCATCTACGTGCCGGAGCACAGCCGCCGCGACCGCTGAGCGCGGCCCTGAATATCCTGTGATTCCCGTCGCTTGGCGGCAAATCCGCTTGCTTGACCCTAAGGGGGCTGGCGGCTACCTTGCGCGCGCCTTCAGGGGCGGCGCCCGCCGCCCGGCCCGCATGCTGAGCCGAGCCTGAGAGGCGCGACACGCGACAGGCCAAAATGACGGCGAAGCCCGACAATTCATTTCAGTCTTTGATCCTGAAACTGCAGGCCTATTGGGCGCGGCAGGGCTGCGTCATCCTGCAGCCCTACGACATGTCGATGGGCGCGGGCACGTTTCATCCGGCGACGACCTTGCGCGCGCTCGGCCCCAAGCCCTGGAAGGCGGCCTATGTGCAGCCCTCGCGCCGCCCGACGGACGGCCGCTATGGCGAGAACCCGAACCGCTTCCAGCACTATTACCAGTTTCAGGTGATCCTGAAGCCGAACCCGGACAATCTTCAGGAGCTTTATCTCGAAAGCCTCGAAGAGCTGGGCGTCGATGCGCGGAACCACGACATCCGCTTCGTCGAGGACGACTGGGAAAGCCCGACGCTGGGCGCCTGGGGGCTGGGCTGGGAAGTCTGGTGCGACGGCATGGAAGTCTCGCAGTTCACCTATTTCCAGCAGGTCGGCGGCTTCGACTGCTCGCCCGTCTCCGGCGAACTCACCTACGGCCTCGAACGCCTCGCCATGTACATCCAGGGCGTCGATAACGGCTACGAACTCGACTTCAACGGCGCGACGGGTGCCGACCGCGTCACCTATGGCGACGTCTTCCATCAGGCGGAGGTCGAATATTCCGCGCACAACTTCGAGGCGGCGAACACGGAAATGCTGTTCCGTCATTTCGAGGACGCGGAGAAGGAATGCGCCGCGCTTCTGGATCGCGACACGCCGCTGACGCTGCCGGCCTATGACCAGGTCATCAAGGCGAGCCACAATTTCAATCTGCTCGATGCGCGCGGCGTGATCTCGGTCACCGAACGGCAGGCCTATATCGGCCGCGTCCGCGCGCTGGCGAAAGCCTGCGCCGAAGCCTGGCTGAAGACGCCGGCGGGGGGCGCGGAATGAGCGAGCTGCTTCTCGAACTTTTCTCCGAGGAAATCCCGGCCCGCATGCAGAAGCGTGCGGGCGAGGACCTCGTGCGTCTCGTCACCGACGCGCTGAAGGCGGCAGGTGTCGAGGGCAGGAATGCACGCGCCTTCGCGACGCCGCGCCGGTTGACGCTGGTGATCGACGGACTGCCCGACAAGACGCCGGATGTGAAGGAAGAGCGAAAGGGCCCGAAAGTCGGCGCGCCGCAACAGGCGATCGACGGCTTCCTGCGCGCGGCGGGCCTCGCGAGCATCGACGAAGCGACGGTGCGGGAAGACAAGAAGGGCGCCTTCTATGTCGCCGTCACCGAGAGACAGGGCCGCGACACGGGCGCGCTGATCGCCGAAATCGTCCCCGCCGTCATCCGCGCCTTCCCCTGGCCGAAGTCGATGCGCTGGGGCGCCGGCACGTTGCGCTGGGTGCGGCCGCTGCATTCGATCCTCTGCCTGCTCGGCGGCAAGGTGGTGAATTTCGAGATCGACGGCATCAAATCCGGCAACGCGACGCGCGGTCACCGCTTCATGGCGCCGGATGCTTTCGCGGTGACGGATTTTGCCGACTACGAGATGAAACTGCTCGATGCGAAGGTCGTGCTCGACCCGGCGAAGCGCGCGCATTTCATCCATGATGGCGCAAGGGCGCTGGCGGAGGCCGAAGGTCTCGTGCTGGTCGAGGACGAGGCGCTGCTGCATGAAGTGGCGGGCCTTGTCGAATGGCCCGTGCCGCTGATCGGCCGCATCGACGACGAATTCATGTCCGTGCCGCAGGAAGTGCTGACCAGCACCATGCGCGCGAACCAGAAATATTTTGCGCTCCATGACAAGACGGGGAAGCTCGCGCCGCGCTTCGTCGTGATCGCCAACCTCGAAGCGGAAGACGGCGGCAAGGCCATCGTCAACGGCAACGAGCGCGTCCTCCGCGCCCGCTTCGCCGATGCGCGCTTCCTCTGGGATCAGGATCGCAAGCAGACGCTGACGAGCCGTCTGCCGAAGCTGCAAGAGGTCGTCTTCCACGCGAAGCTCGGCACGGTGCACGACAAGGCCATGCGCATCGGCAAGCTCGCCAAGTCGCTTGCGCCTTTCGTCCGAGGTGCCGCGGCAGAAAAGGCGCGTGTCGCAGGCGAACTCGCCAAGGCCGACCTCACCACCGGCATGGTCGGCGAGTTCCCGGAACTGCAGGGCCTCATGGGCGCCTACTATGCACGCAATGACGGACTCGACGACGGCATCGCCCACGCTATCGCAGAGCATTATTCGCCCGTCGGTCCCACCGACGACGTGCCCTCGACGCCGCTTGGCAAGGCAGTTGCGCTCGCCGACAAGGTCGACACGCTTGTCGGTTTTTGGGTCATCGAGGAGAAGCCAACGGGCTCGAAGGATCCTTACGCACTACGTCGCGCCGCTCTCGGTATCATTCGCATTATTCTGGAAGGTGAACTTAGAGTTCCGCTTCTAAGGATAGTTGTGGCGGAAGCTGTGCAATGGAGTCTCCGGGGTTTGAGTTTTCAGAGCTGGCTGACACAAGGAAAGCTGGCAACCGCGATGGAATTCAGCGGTGAGGATGTAATCGTCGACCCATCGTATCCCAGTGGCGTGGAGCTCATGGTCCATGATCTTCTCGCCTTCTTCGCCGACCGCCTGAAAGTCTATTTGCGTGATCGTGGGGCAAGGCATGATCTCGTCGACGCAGTATTCTCATTGAACGAGCTTGGCCAAGTCCAGGACGATCTTGTCCTCATCGTGAAGCGCGTCGAGGCGCTGTCGGAGTTTCTGGCGACCGAGGACGGCAAGAACTTGCTCGCGGGCTACAAGCGTGCGGTGAACATTCTTCGCATCGAAGAGAAGAAGGACGGCGAGGGCGCGTTTAACGCCGCGCCGGACGCATCGCTCTTCGCGCAGGACGAGGAAAAGGCGCTGGGCGCCGCCATCGAAGCCGCGACGACGGAGGCGAAAGCCGCCGTCGCCAGGGAAGACTTCGCCGCCGCCATGTCGGCGCTTGCGAAGCTCCGCGCGCCCGTCGATGCCTTCTTCGAGAAGGTGACGGTGAATGCCGACGACGCAAAGCTCCGCGCGAACCGGCTGAAGCTTCTGGCGCAGATTCGCGCGGCCTTGCACGAGGTCGCGGATTTTTCGAAGGTCGAGGGGTAGGCCCCCGGCTTTCCTATGTTCGTCTTTGCCGGGCTTGACCCGGCAATCCAGGGTAACAAAGCTCTGAGCAAACGGCCCTGGATGCCCGGATCAAGTCCGGGCAAGACAGGTTGTTTGGGCTTGGCGGTCCGGACAAAGGCTCAAACCAAAGGCGAGTGCGATGGCTGAGAAGAAGTGGGTTTATTCCTTCGGTGACGGCAAGGCGGAAGGCGCGGCGTCGTTGCGCGATCTGCTGGGCGGCAAGGGCGCGAACCTCGCCGAGATGTCGAATATCGGTCTGCCGGTGCCGCCCGGCTTCACCATCACCACGGAAGTCTGCACCGCCTTTTATGAAAACGACCGTGCCTTCCCCGCCGGACTGAAGGAACAGGTCGAGAAGGCGCTCGCCGATATCGGCGCGTCGGTCGGCGCGCATTTCGGCGATCCCGCGAACCCGCTCCTCGTTTCCGTGCGCTCCGGCGCGCGCGCCTCCATGCCGGGCATGATGGACACGGTGCTGAACCTCGGCCTCAACGACGAGACGGCGGCGGGCCTCGGCAAGCGCGCGGGCGACGAACGCTTCGCCTATGACAGCTATCGCCGCTTCATCTCGATGTATTCCGACGTGGTGCTCGGGGTCGAGCATCACAACTTCGAAGAGATACTGGAGTATTTCAAGGAAGAGCAGGAATACGCGCTCGACACGGAGCTTTCCGCCGACGACTGGAAGAACGTCATCGCGCGCTACAAGGAGCGCGTGCAGGAAGAACTGGGCAAGCCCTTCCCGCAGGATGTGAACGAACAGATCTGGGGCGCGATCGACGCGGTCTTCGGCTCGTGGCGCAACCGCCGCGCGGAAACCTATCGCCGCCTGCACAACATTCCCGAAAGCTGGGGCACCGCCGTCAACATCCAGGCGATGGTGTTCGGCAATATGGGCGACACGAGCGCGACCGGCGTCGCCTTCACGCGCAATCCCTCGACCGGCGAGAAAGCCTATTACGGCGAGTTCCTTGTGAACGCTCAAGGCGAGGACGTGGTCGCCGGTATCCGCACGCCGCAAAGCCTGACCAAAAAGGCGCGCCTCGAAGGCAACGACAAGAAGCCCTCGATGGAAGAAGCGATGCCCGCCGCCTTCACCGAACTCGCCGCCGTGTTCGAGCGCCTGGAGAAGCATTACCGCGACATGCAGGATGTCGAATTCACGGTGCAGGAAGGCAAGCTCTGGATGCTGCAGACGCGCGCGGGCAAGCGCACGGCGAAAGCGGCATTGAAGATCGCCGTCGAGATGGTGGGCGAGGGGCTCATCGACGAGAAAACGGCCATCGGCCGCGTCGATCCCGCCTCGCTCGACCAGTTGCTGCATCCGACGCTCGACCCCGACGCGCCGCGCGATGTTCTGGCGACGGGCCTGCCCGCATCGCCCGGCGCGGCCTCGGGCGCGGTCGTCTTCAATTCCGACGAAGCCGCCGCCATGCGGCAGGCGGGCAAGGATGTCGTGCTCGTGCGCGTCGAGACGAGCCCGGAAGACATCAACGGGATGCACTCCGCCGTCGCGATCCTGACGACGCGCGGCGGCATGACGAGCCACGCGGCCGTCGTCGCGCGCGGCATGGGGCGGCCTTGCGTCTCCGGCGCGGGCTCCATCCGCATCGACTACAAGACCGAGACTTTCACCGCCGCGGGCGTCACCGTGAAGAAGGGCGACATCGTCACGGTGGACGGCTCGACGGGACAGGTTCTCAAAGGCGAGATCCCGACGCTGCAACCCGAACTCTCCGGCGATTTCGCGACGCTGATGACATGGGCGGACAAGCACCGCCGCATGGAGGTGCGCACCAATGCCGAGACGCCGCACGACGCGGAGACGGCGCGGAAGTTCGGCGCCGAAGGCATCGGTCTCTGCCGTACCGAGCACATGTTCTTCGACGAGGATCGCATCGTCGCCGTGCGGCAGATGATCCTTGCCGACGATCCGAAGGGCCGCGTCGCGCCGCTTGAAAAAATCCTGCCGATGCAGCGCGACGATTTCCGCCAGCTCTTCGAGATCATGCAAGGGCTGCCCGTGACGATCCGCCTGCTCGATCCGCCGCTGCACGAATTCCTGCCGAAGGGCGAAGAGGAAATCGCGCAGGTGTCGAAGGACACCGGCATTCCGGCCGACAAGCTGGCGCGCCGCCTCGCCGACCTCGCGGAGACGAACCCGATGCTCGGTCATCGCGGCTGCCGCCTCGGCATTTCGTATCCCGAGATTTACGAAATGCAGGCGCGGGCGATCTTCGAAGGCGCGCTTCTCGCCGCGAAGGAGACGGGCGCATCCGTGATCCCTGAAATCATGATCCCGCTGGTCGGCATGAAGGCCGAACTCGACTTCCTGAAGACGCGCATCGTTGCCGTGGCGGCGCTGGTCGAGAAGGAGCAGGGCGTGAAACTCGCCTATTCCGTCGGCACGATGATCGAGCTGCCGCGCGCGGCGCTGATGGCGCGTGAAATCGCTTCGTCGGCGGAATTCTTTTCATTCGGCACCAACGATCTGACGCAGACGACCTTCGGCATCAGCCGCGACGACGCCGCACAGTTCATGAACGACTATCTGGGCAAGAAAATCCTGACGCAGGACCCCTTCGTTTCGCTCGATATCGACGGCGTGGGTGAGCTCGTCCGCATCGCGGCGGAGCGGGGAAGGGCGGCGCGGCCCGATATCAAGCTCGGCATCTGCGGCGAACATGGCGGCGACCCGGCATCCATCGCTTTCTGCGAGGAGATCGGCCTCACCTACGTCTCCTGCTCGCCCTATCGCGTGCCGATCGCCCGTCTCGCAGCCGCACAATCGGCGCTCGCAGTTGCGGGAGGCACCGCGCAGGGAAGCGGCACGGCCTGAGCCTCGACGCTATTTTCCGTATGCGGATTGTCCCGTATCGGGATAAAACGTGTACGGAGCATTAATATATATGACGAAATTGAGTCAATTTCATTAACGCTTTGAGTCGTGTGAAATGCGACGTGGGGCACGATTTAACCACGTGCACATAACCCATAATCACACTGCATTACATTTTGTCGCACCGTAAAAGCCCTTGTTACTCAACGACATAGCATTCCGCGCTAATACTGCCGCAATTCGGACATTGTTGCGCCGGAATCCACATGCTACCTCCGTTTCACTGATTAACGGGTAGTGATTGCCCAGGTGTCGATGCGGCATCGGGCTCTGGCACGTTTATAGCGGTGCTGTCCGACAGGCCTCGAAAAGGCTCCCCCAAAGGAGCCGGGCGATTTCCCTAAAGGGGACGCCTAGGGGACTGCAAGAACAACAAAGCAGACGGTTTAGAGAACGATGCGTAAATTGTTTCAATGGCTCGACCTGGGCCACATTGTCGGCGGTGCTGCCCAGACGGCTGCGGCTCTCGTGTGCCTCGGTGTGGTCTCAGGCACCGTTCTCAGCGCCATGGCGACGCCGACGCCGCAGGTCGAACCCCTCCGCAATGCAGCACCCATGATCGCCTATGCGCCGTCTCACGGCCGCGATCTGGCGGGCGCCTTCGCGGGCGACGGTCAGATGTTCGATGCCCATGTGCAGAACGCCAGCATCATTCTTCCCTCGCCCGGCGTGCCGATGGACGTGGACACGCCTCTGGTGCAACTGAAGGCACGCATGCTGGAAGAGGAACGCCGCTGCCTCGCCGCCGGCATCTATTTCGAGGCGCGGGGCGAGTCGACCGAGGGCCAGCTCGCGGTTGCGCGCGTGATCCTCAACCGCGTCGGCTCGGCGAACTACCCGGACAGCATTTGCGGCGTCGTCTATCAGGGCGCGAGCCGCAAGACCGGCTGCCAGTTCTCGTTCACCTGCGACGGCAAGCTGAACAAACTGCCGAATGAACGCCGTGCCTGGGCGAAGGCGCGCCGCACGGCGCAATATGTGACGATGGGCCGGGATATCGACACGACGCTTGCCCCGGCCATGTTCTACCACGCCGACTATGTGCAGCCTTACTGGGCGTCGAGCATGGTGGAGGTCAAGAAGATCGGCCGTCACATCTTCTATCGCCCGGCACGCACCGAAGGTAAGTCCTGACCTTCGGTACGGCCCGGCGAAGCGCTCAGCCCTTTGCGGCTTCCATTTCCTTGAACAGCGCGGCGATGGGCCCCGTCGTCGCGATCTGCTCGCGCACCAGCTCCGGCGCGTTGCCCGCCGCCTTGTCGAGTTCCACAAGCTCCGGCGGCACGAACCAGTGCAACTTGTCCGAGCCGTAAGCCTCCCACACGACCTTCGCAACCTCGACCGGCGGGATCGCGCGGAACATGCCTTCCTTGGGTGCGTTCGCGGCCGTGCCTTCCGGCAGGATCGGCGTGTCGATAAGACCCGGCAACACATCCGCCGCGCGCACGCCGATCAGGCGGAATTCGATGGAGAGCGCTTCGGTCAGCCCCTTCACCGCATGCTTCGTTGCCGAATAGACGGCGATGCCCGGCATGCCGTAGGTGGCGGAGGATGAGGACGTGGTGAAGCAGAGCGAATTCTCCGTCGCCTTCAGAAGCGGCAGCGCCGCATAAATCCCGTTCAGCACGCCGACGAAATTCACATTCACCACGGCCATGATGTCCTCGAACGGCATCTGTTCGAAGAGCCCGCCCTTGCCGATGCCCGCATTGTTGAAGAGGAGGTCGAGCTTGCCGCCCGTCGCCTCGCCGAATTCGGCGACGACGGCGTCATAGGCTGCCTTGTCGGTAACATCGAGTTTGCGCACGAAGCAATTGTCGGGGCCGAGTTCCTTTTCAAGCGCCGCAAGGCCGACGCCGTTGACGTCGAAACAACCGACGAACCAGCCCTTCGCATGAAAAAGCCGCGCCGTCTCGAGCCCCATGCCCGAGGCCGCGCCTGTGATGAAAATGCTCTGCCGCCCGTTCGCCTGTCCCATGAGAGCCTCCCGCCGCTTCTGTGGTTTCGATGGACCGCAGTCTAGCGAAAGATGAGACGGCAAAGCCAATGGGAACTGACGCGTCAGGAGGCCGTCAGGCTATCCCAAGGCATCCGTCAGGAGGCCGTCAGACTATCGAAGTCGAGGCCGATATCGAGGCAGGGCGCGGAATGGGTGATCCAGCCGCAGGAAATGAGATCGACGCCGCTGGCGGCGATGGCGGGCGCCGTTGCTGCCGTGATGCGGCCCGACGCTTCGGCGATGGCGCGGCCGCCGATGCGGCGCACGGCCTCGGCAAGCATTTCCGGCGTCATGTTGTCGAGCAGTACCGCGTCGACGCCCGCGGCAAGCGCCTGGTCGAGCTGGTCGAGCGTGTCGACCTCGACCTCGATCTTGACCATGTGGCCGCTCGCCGCTTTCGCGCGCGCTATCGCGGCGGCGATGCCGCCGGACATGGCGATGTGGTTGTCCTTGATGAGCACGGCATCGTCGAGGCCGAAGCGATGGTTCATGCCGCCGCCGGCGCGCACCGCGTATTTCTCGAACACGCGCAGGCCCGGTGTCGTCTTCCGCGTGCAGCAGACATGAGCTTTCGTGCCTTCGATGGCGCGGGCGATCTCGCGCGTCGAGGTCGCGATACCGGACATGTGGCCGAGGAAATTCAAAGCCACGCGCTCGCCCGTGAGAATGCCGCGCGCCGGCCCCTCGATGGCGGCGATGGTGTCGCCGGGCTCCACATCCGAGCCGTCGCCTTTCACCACCGCGACCTTCAGCAGCGGCTCGACAAGCCGGAAAGCCATGCGCGCGCAATCGAGCCCCGCCACGCGGCCGGGCTGGCGCGCATTGATGAGCACGCGCGCCTTCGCCTCCGCCGGCACGGTCGCCTGCGTGGTGATGTCGCCTGCGCGGCCGAGATCCTCCGCCAGCGCCGCGCGCACGGCAGGCTCGATCATCAGTGCGGGCAGCGGCGTCAGGTGAAGCGTCATAGACAGGCCTGCGCGTCGGCGGCGGTCGCGGCCGGGGCTTCGGCGATGGCGGCTTCGGCGATCCGCGCAGCCTCTTTCAACGTGATGAAGGTGCGATGCCGCCAGGGCGCGCGCGCGGTGGCGAAATCGCTTCGATAGTGGCCGCCGCGGCTTTCCTCGCGTGCATAGGCTGCAGCCGTGATGAGTTTCGCGGTCGTCGCGATATTGCCGAAGAGGCTCGCAGGCCCCGCCGCGCGTTCGAGCCGCGCGATTTCGCCGAGCGCGAAGGCGAGCCCCGGCGCATTGCGCTCCACGCCGACATGCGCCGTCATGATCTGGCGAAGCTGCGCCAGCATCGGCGCCTCGGGGGTGGAGGCGGAACCGAGCACCGGCGGCGCCACATGGGCGCCCGCGCGGGCACCGGGTACGGAGCCGTCGATATCGGCGGCGATGCGCGCGCCGAAGACGATGGCCTCGAGAAGCGAATTGCTGGCAAGACGGTTCGCGCCGTGCATGCCGGTCGAGGCGACTTCGCCGCAGGCCCAGAGCCCCTCGATGCTGCTCCGGCCGCGCGCATCCACATGAATGCCGCCCATGTGGTAGTGCGCGGCGGGCGCGACCGGGATCGGTTGACGCGCCGGGTCGATGCCGAGCGACATGCAGGTCTCGTAAACGGTCGGGAAGGCGGTGGCGAAGCGCTCGCCGAGCGCTGCCCGTGCGTCGAGAAAGGCACCACGCCCCGCCTCGATCTCGCGGAAGATCGCGCGCGCCACGATATCGCGCGGCGCGAGTTCTGCGTCGGCGTGAATGGCCGGCATGAAGCGCCGGCCTATATTGTCGATCAGGACCGCACCTTCGCCCCGCAGCGCCTCGGTGACGAGCGGCGCCGGGTCGCGCGGAGAGGCGATGGCGGTCGGATGGAACTGCACGAATTCCGGATCCGCGATCAGCGCGCCCGCGCGCGCCGCCATGGCGACGCCTTCGCCGCGTGCCTGAAGCGGATTGGTGGTGACCGCGAAAAGCTGGCCGACACCGCCGCTCGCCAACACGACGGCGCGCGCCTTGATGAGCAGCGGCTGAGGCGCGGTGGCGGCATGGGCCGGCCGGGCGAAAATTCCGACAGCGCGTCCGTTCTCGATGGCAAGTTCATAGGCCGAGAGTCCCTCCATCACGCGGATGGAAGGCGTGGCGCGCACGGCGGCGACAAGCGCCTGCATGATGGCCTTGCCGGCCTGATCGCCCTTCACGCGGACGATACGGCGGTGGCTGTGCGCGGCCTCGCGGCCCGCCGAGAGCTTGCCCTCGATGTCGCGGTCGAAGGGGACGCCGAGCTTCAGCAGATCCTCGATGCGGAAGGCCGCTTCGCGTGCGATCGAAAGCGCGGCTTCCTCGTCCACCGTGCCCGCGCCCGCCGCGATCGTGTCGGCGGCGTGGGATTCGGCCGTGTCGCCCGCTTCGATGGCCGCTGCGATACCGCCCTGCGCCCAGGCGCTCGACGCGCCGTCGCCGATGGGCGCGCCCGCGAGCACGGTGACGGGACGCGGGCTGAGTTTCAGCGCCGTGAAGAGGCCCGCAAGCCCCGCGCCGACGATCAGAACGTCGCCGGCATCGACGATGTTGCCCTGAGCCATGATGGCGTCTCCCGAGACCTTGTCAGTTGCCGAGATTGATCATCCGCTCGACGGCCTGCCGTGCACGAACGGCGACGGCAGGATCGACGGTCACTTCCTCGCGCATATAGACGAGGCTCTCGAGAATGTTCTTCAGCGAGATACGCTTCATATGCGGGCAGAGGTTGCAGGGACGCACGAACTCGACGTTCGGATTTTCCACCGCGACGTTGTCGCTCATGGAGCACTCGGTCACCATGACGACGCGCTTCGGCTGATGTTCCTTCACCCAGTTGATCATGCCGGACGTGGAGCCGGAGAAATCGGCTTCCGCCACGACTTCCGGCGGGCATTCGGGATGCGCGATGATGACGATGTTCGGGTCGTCGCGGCGATACTGGCGCAGTTCCTCGGCCGTGAAGCGCTCATGCACTTCGCAATGGCCCTTCCAGGTAAGGATTTTCACATCCGTCTGCTTGGCGATGTTCTTCGCCAGGAACTCGTCCGGAATGCAGAGCACGCGGTCGACGCCGAAGCTCTCCACGATCTTCAATGCGTTGGAAGAGGTGCAGCAGATGTCGCTCTCCGCCTTCACTTCGGCGGACGTGTTCACATAGGTAACGATCGGTACGCCCGGATAAGTCTCGCGCAGCAGGCGCACATCGGCGCCCGTGATCGAGTCGGCGAGCGAGCAGCCCGCCTTAACATCGGGGATGAGCACGGTCTTGTGCGGGTTGAGCAGCTTCGACGTCTCGGCCATGAAGTGGACGCCGCACTGCACGATCACGTCGGCATCGACCTTCGCCGCTTCCTTGGCAAGCTGCAGGCTGTCGCCCGCGATGTCGGCGACGCAATGGAAGATTTCCGGCGTCTGGTAGTTATGCGCGAGCACAACGGCGTCGCGCTCTTTCTTCAGCCGGTTGATGGCGTGGATATAGGGCGCAAAGAAGGGCCACTCGACCGACGGAATGACGTTCTTCACCTTCTCGTAGAGAGGCGCCATCTCCTTCGCGAGGCCGGGCGTGTATTCAAGCTCGGGCATCTCCAGCGGCTTGAACTTGCGCGCTCCTGCGGGCGTTACGCTGCCCGTCTTTTGCTGCTGCATGCTACCTGCGAGGGCCATGATGACCTCCCTGTTCGCTGCCCATATATACTCACTGTGAGTATATATAAGGGATCAAAAACACCGGCACTCCGAGAGGGCCGGGCTCTAACGATAGATATGCTACGCTTGAGTATTATCAAGCGTCAACAAGGAATATCCCGCTTGCGCGATGCGCGCCGTTCAAAATAGGGCAGCCTGAAAAGATCAATGTTTTCTGACGCTTGGATATAGGTAGCCGCCCAGCGCGCCGAGCAGGACATTGGCCACCAGCACGGCTACCGTGAAAGCCGTTGGCGGCACCAGAAATGTCATGGCGATCAATCCCCAGAGCACATTGAGGACGGGCGACAAGGCGCCATGCAGCACGGGCCGCGTTTGGGCTTGTCGCGCCGCGAGATAGCCCGCCGCCACGGGCGCTGCCAGCGCCAGCATCGAGAACCAGGACTGCTCGAAATCTGCCGCAGTGCCGCCGTTGAACAGCACTGGATAGAGCGCGCCCAGGATCATGATGAGAACGAGCATCAGCACGAAACCGAAGATCGAGCTGACAAGAATTGCCTTGATGGAAATGCCGTTCATGCTCCGTCTCCCGATGATCAGCTGTTGGCACGGCTGCGCGAAGGCGCAAGCTTGAGGCCGGGCGCCGGGCGCTCGTTCAGCACTTCGCGGCGGAAGCGGAATTGCTCGGCGGGCCGTCCGCCCGTGCGCGTCGACATGCGTCCCGTCCGTTCCACGAGGCCGGCATTCTCGACCAGCCGCCGGAAATTCTGCTTGTGGACATGAAGACCCAGCAGCGCCTCCACGGTCTTCTGCAACTCATAAAGCGTGAAAGCCGGCGGCATCAGTTCGAAGGCGACAGGCCTGTACTTGATCTTCGCGCGCAGGCGGCTCATGGCCGTCGCGAGAATGCGCCGGTGATCGAACTGCATCGGCCGCCCGAGCTGCGGCGCCTGTCCGTTGAGAAGTTTCTGGGCGTTCGGCCGCCCGTCGCGCGCCGCTTCCAGCAGCAGCCCCGCGCTGTAGAGAAGTTCGTAGCGCTCCAGCGCCTTTTCATCGTCCCATGCGACGCCGTCCACGCCGAAGCAGAGGCGCATCCGGTCGCGGCGCTTGCCGCGGGCAAGTTCCTCCGGCGAGGCTTCGCTTTGCCGTCCCGCCCACTCGCGCAGCAGCGGCACGATCACCTGGTCGATGATCTGAGGCTTGCCGTCGCGCCAGTCCTCCCACGGGAAATGCTGATACCAGTCGCGCCATGCGGCGCCCTTCAGCGCCTCGTCATGGCTGCGCGTCAGCGCCAGATAGCCAACCGAAACGACATGCTCTCCCGGCGCTTCCACTTCCAGCGAATGCCGCCCCCGGTCGCCGAACGTGTAAAGCTGTTCGACATAGCCGAGCTCGATCTGCGTCTGCTCCTGAACCCATGAGCGCAGGCCGATTTCGAGGGTACGGTGACGCAGCGGATTGAACGGACCGAAGGGCAGCGCGTCCCAGCCACTCGCGCCGTCCGTTTCATTATGCGGTACGACGAGAATTTTCGGCTCGTCGTCGGAAACGGTGACGATGGCCGCGTTGAGGCCGATGACGACGGCCTTGTCCGCGCGCATCGCCGCCTCGGCGGCGGACTGAACGGATGGCTTTACGCGCACCTTGGTCATGCCCCTCAGCGGCTCCCCGGATGGAGCGAAGCCTGACGATCGAGGCCCGGTCGGAGCGGAATGGAAAAGAGTTCGCCTTCCCAGCAGGCGCGTCCGGGGCCGAGCGCCTCGACCGCGGCCGACATCCGCCCTTCGCGCATCAGAAGCTCATCGGCGAGCTTGACCATCAGCCGGTTCGGATGTGCATGGGAACCGCACATGCGCACATGCCGCGCAAGTTCGTCCTCTGGATGCGCCTCGTTGATCGTGCAGAGCGCGATGAATGCCGCCGCCGTCGAACGGCTGATCCCGGCCCAGCAGTGAACGAGAAGCGGGTTCTGCTGGTCCCACCCGCGCACGAAGTCGATCAGCGCCGACACATGCCCGGCACTGGGTGGCACGAGGTCGTCGATCGCTTCCGCGATGTCGTTGATGCCGATCCGCAAGTGACGGTCGGGCAGAATGCCCTCCGGCGTACCGATCATCGTTTCGGGATCGAGCAGGCTGACGAGATGCGAAGGCCGGATGTCGCGGATCGCATCTTCGACGGCACTTAGAGGGCTTACATAAATCATCTGTCGCTCGTCGGCGGCTGAATCGTGGCGAAGTGGAACATACGATCCTAATAACACAAATTTGTGCAAAGCCGGGCCGAAATCCAGCGTTGGCGGGCCTTTATGGGTTCGAATCGCCGTCCGCCAGTTCCGCAAACCGCTTCAGGAACCGCGCCTGGGCTTTCTTCGTCGGCAGCGGTTCGATGGCCATGGGGGTCAGCCCGCGAGGCCGCCCGAAGATCCGCGCTGCCTCCTCGTCGGAGAAACCGGCGATCTGCGTCGCTTCGAAAAAAGCCGAGGCCTTGTCCGCCCGCTTGATGAGGTCTTCCACGCTCTGCGGCAGTTCCGCGGGCAACCCGAAGCGCATGTGAATGGCGGCGGCGAGCCGGTGTTCAAACGCCTTGTAGTCGATGCCGAGCGCCGCCTTGAACGGACTTATCATGTCGCCGATCACATATTCGGGCGCATCGTGCAGCAGCGCCGCGAGCCGCCACTTCACAGGCCAGCCCGGCCTGAAGCGGGCGCAGATATCGTCCACCAGCACGCAATGCTCGGCGACGGTGAAGGCGTGGTCGCCTTCCGTCTGTCCGTTCCACCGCGCCACGCGCGCAAGCCCGTGTGCGATATCGTCGATCTCGACATCGAGCGGCGAGGGATCGAGCAGGTCCAGGCGCCGCCCGCTCAGCATGCGTTGCCAGGCGCGGGGCTTCGGAGCGGTTTCGCGTTTTCCGTCGTGCGATGCCATGAGATGCCGGAGTTGAAAGTGAAGGCGCAACTTAGGGCGGACGGGAAAGCTTGTCACCCGCTGCCCGATCCAGCCGGGCCTCCGCCGTCGGCTGATCCGCCGCAGGCCGCTCGTTTGCCCCGGGCAGCGGCGCAGCATACAGTTGCGGCACAAGAAACGCCTGCGGCAAGGCCGCTGAAACGGGACGAATATGGCTGTTGAACCTGTTCCTGCCGAGATGCTTTATCGTGCCTGCGATGTGGGCCAGTTCACATTCGAGACCACGGCCGAGCTTGACGATCATGCGGGCCTCGTGGGCCAGGAGCGCGTGCTGGAGGCGCTCCGTTTCGGCACCGGCATCCGCCGCCAGGGCTACAACATCTTCGTGCTGGGGCAGGATGGCGCGGGAAAGCACGAGGCCGTCCTGCGCTTCCTATCCGGCGTCGCGCTCAAGGAGCGCGCGCCCTCCGACTGGGTCTATGTCAACAATTTCCGGACGCCCCACAAGCCGGTCGCCCTTGAACTCGGCGCCGGCACCGGCCGCGCGCTGAAGGAGGGCATGGCGCGCCTGATCGACGACCTCAAGGTCACGATCCCCTCGATCATCGAGAGCGAGGAATACCAGAACCGCCGCCAGTCGATAGACGAGGAATATCAGGAGAAGCAGGAACAGGCCTTCGAGGAATTGCGCGCCAAGGCCGAGACGCAGGAAATCGCGCTCCTCCGCACGCCCGCCGGCTTCGCGCTCGCACCCGTGCATGACGGCAATGTGCTGAAGCCGGACGAATTCAACAAGCTCCCCGAGCAGGAACGCAAGCGGATCGAAAACACCATCGAGACGCTGCAGAAGGAGCTTGCCGAAACCATCGAGCATGTGCCGGGCTGGGAGAAGGAGCATCGCCAGCGTGTCCGCGCGCTCAACCGCGAGGTCGCCGAACGCGCCGTGGAGCGCGCCATGCGCGAACTGCGCTCGCTCTTCGAGGGCATGACGGCGGTCGCCGCCTGGCTCACCGCGGTGATGGGCGATCTCGTCGAGAATATCGGCATGTTCGCAAGCGGCGGCGATGCGGTGCCGGAGCAGCAGCGCGCAATCATCGCCATGCAGGCCGCGATGCAGGGCCGCGGTCCCGATCTCGGCGCAAGCGATCCCCTCCGCCGTTACGAAGTCAACATCGTCGTCGACAACAGCAACGAAGCCCGCAAGAGCGGTTCCTCCAAATGGCGCGCGCAGGACATCGCGGACGCGGGCGGCTATATCGGCGGCGGCGCCCCGATCCTCTACGAAGACCATCCGACCATGGCGAACCTGCTCGGCCGCGTCGAGCACATGCCGCAGATGGGCGCGCTCGTCACCGATTTCACGCTCATCAAGCCGGGCTCGCTCCACCGCGCCAATGGCGGCTACCTCCTTATCGACGCATTGAAGCTGCTGCGCGAGCCGCTCGCCTGGGAAGCGCTGAAGCGCGCCATTCGCCGCCGCAAGGTCGTGATAGAAAGCGCCGGCGAGTATCTGAGTCTCATCAGCACCGTGACGCTGGAGCCCGATCCGATCCCGCTCGACATCAAGATCATCCTCTTCGGCGACCGCTATCTCTACTACATGCTGAGCAACCTCGACCCGGATTTCGGCGAACTTTTCAAGGTCGCCGCCGACTTCGAGGACGAGATCGACCGCGAGCCCGACAACGATCAGCTCTACGCCGGCCTGATCGCGAGCACATGCCGCGAGGAAGGCCTGTTACCGCTCGACCGTTCCGGCGTCGGCCGCGTCATCGAGCGTTCCTCGCGCCAGGCGGAAGACGCCGAGAAGCTCTCCACCGTCATGCGCCCCATCGTCGATCTCCTGTGCGAGGCCGACCACATCGCCCGCAGCGAAGCCGCCGCCGCAATTTCGGCGCATCACATCGACGAAGCCGTCGACGCGCAGATCGCCCGCGCTGACCGTCTGCGCGAACGCAGCCTCGAAATGATCACGCGCGACATCGTCATGATCGACACCGAGGGGGAGCGCGTCGGCCAGGTGAATGGCCTCTCGGTCCTCTCCATGGGCAGCGTCTCCTTCGGCCGCCCGAGCCGCATCACCGCGCGCGTCCGTATGGGCCTCGGCAGTGCCCGCGTCATCGACATCGAGCGCGAGGTGGCGCTGGGCGGCCCGATCCACACCAAAGGCGTGCTCATCCTGTCGGGCTACATCTCGGGTCAGTTTCTCCCCGCCATTCCTCTTTCCATGAGCGCCAGCGTCGTCTTCGAGCAATCCTACGGCGGCGTCGACGGCGACAGCGCTTCTTCCGCCGAGCTCTACGCACTCATCTCCGCGCTTGCCGAAGCGCCCATTGCGCAGGGCCTCGCCGTCACCGGTTCGGTCAATCAGCTCGGCGAGGTGCAGGCGATCGGCGGCGTCAACGACAAGATCGAAGGCTTCTTCGACATCTGCATGCGCCGCGGCCTCACCGGCGATCAGGGCGTGCTGATCCCTGCCTCCAACGTGAAGCACCTTATGCTCCGGCAGGACGTCGTCGACGCTGTGGAGCGCGGCATGTTTGCGATCTATCCTGTTGAGCATGTGGAGGAAGGCGTCGAACTGCTGATGGGCGCTCCCGCCGGCATACGCGGACCGGACGGAAAATTCCCCGACGGCAGCATCTATGCGCGCACCGAGCAGAGGCTCGCCGCCTTCGCCGACAACCAGATCCGCTTTGCCCAGCGTCCGGCGGACGAGAGCGGCACAAACGGGAGGAAGGGGGCGTAATGGCGGCCCCGAAAAAGACGGAGCCCGAAAAGACCGAGGCGCCCGAGACGCGGGTCGTGATCGGCCTCGACACCTCGCTGGTTGCGCGCGAGGCCCTTTCTCTTGCCGCGCGTCTTGCGGCCTCGGTCGATGCGCGCCTGAAGGGTGTCTTCGTCGAGGATGAAAACCTGCTGACGCTGGCCGACCTGCCGTTTGCCCGCGAAATTTCCCTTTCCGGCGAAATCCGCAGCGTCGATCCGGAACGTATGCTCCGTGCGATGAAGGCGCAGGCCGAAAGCGTTCGCCGCACGCTCGCGCGGATCGCGGCCGAGGCGAATGTGGACTGGAGCTTCGATGTCCGCCGCGGCCGCCCGCTCGCCTCGCTCGCCGCGAGCGCCGGTGCGGATGATACGCTTGTCATCCGCTCGCCCGGCTCCGCCTCGCGCGAAGTCGGCCGCACCGTCCGCGCGGCAACGCGGGAAGTTCATGCCGACGTGCTCCTTGTGGGGCGTGGCGTCGGTCTCCGCGCATCGCTCGCCAAAACCCGGCTCGCCGCGCCCGCGCGCCCCGCCAACGCGCTTCAGGCCGTCATGCCGGGCCGTCCCGTCGCCACCGTCGACGAAGGCTCGAGCCTGGCCGAAAGTTGCGCCGCCTTTGCCGAAACCCTTGCCGCGCGCATCGGCGCCCCCTTCCGGCGCCTTTCCGCGAAGGGTAAATCCGCCGCCGATATCGCGGATGCCGCCCGCCGGGACGGCGTCGGTTTGATCGTGGTCAATGCGGCCTGGCTCGGCGATGATGAGGATGCGGCGCGTCTTTCGGCATCTGCCGGATGTCCTGTATTGATTCTCGGTTCGGAGCGCGCCCCGCGTCCCGCGCCGTCCCACATGGAAGATGGAGGCTGATATGTCCGTCCGTAAGATTCTCGTCCCTCTCGCCGGCCGGCCCGAGGATGATGAAGTGCTGGCGACGGCGCTTTCGGTCGCTCGCGATTTCAAGGCGCAGCTTGTCGGGCTGTTCGCGCGTCCGGATCCGAGCGAGGCGCTGCCCTATCTCGGCGACGGCGTTTCGGGGCAGGTGATCGAGGATCTGATGCAGGCCGCGCGCGAAGGTGCGGATCAGGCTTCCGCTCGCGTCCGTGCCGCATTGGAAAAATCCGCCGCCGCAATGGGCATCCCCGTCGCTGTGAAGGGCGCGGACCCGCAATTGCCCTCCGCCCGCTTCCTCGACGTGACCGGCCGCCGCGACGAAGTCGTCGCCGCGCATAGCCGCCTCTCCGATCTCATTGTCTTCGGCGAGGGCACCACCGGAACGGCGGGCGGCACGGCGCTTGAAGCGGCCATGATGAGCGCGGGCCGTCCGGTCCTGATTGCGCCGAAGAAGGCATGGTCGCCGGTCGGCGGCACCGTCGCCATCGGCTGGGACGACAGCGCCGAAGCCGCGCGCGCCGTCACGGCCGCGATCCCCTTCCTCGAAAGAGCGAAGTCGGTCACCATCCTCTGCATCGGCGGCAAGGAACTGGACCCCACTCCCGGTTCCACGCTCGCCGATTATCTGGCGCTTCACGGCGTCGTCGCGGATGTGCATCTCGTCGACGCGCAGACCCGTGCATACGGCGAGGTGCTGCTCGAACAGGCGGAGAAATCGAAAACCGATCTCCTCGTCATGGGCGGCTACAGCCACAGCCGCCTTCGCGAATTCATCATCGGCGGGGCGACACAGCATATCCGCTCTCACGCCACCATCCCCGTCCTGATGGCGCACTGAAACCACGCATAGAAGAAACGGAAATTCCGATGACCCTCTACCATGTCCACATGACGCTTGCCCGCAACGAGGAGTTCCCCGACGGTTCGCCCGCGCACGGTTACGATCTCGTCGTGCCGCTCGACGGCGAAATGAAGCTCGACCCCGAAGCCTGGAAGGCCCATGCCAAGGAATGCCTCGTGCGGCGCTTCTGGCGTGGCGAGCCCGACCAGAAGGGGCTTCTCCGCCATATCGGCCGTGGCTGGGTGATCGACTACGATGCGACGACGCGCGAAGGCGACGAGCCCTTCTTCAAGCTCGACCGTCACGAGTTCAAGGCGGGGGAATATCTTTCCGTTACCGAACAGGACGGCGACATGCTCACCTTCCGCATCGTCACGGTCGAACCGCTGAAGAAGTAGTTCCGGGCGGGCGGGAAGCTACGCCCGCTTTCTCACCAGCACATTGCCGGCCGAATATCCCGCCCCGAAGCTGCAGATCAGTCCGAGATCGCCTTCCTTCAGGTCTTCGTTGAATTTGCTGAAGGCGATGATGGAGCCTGCCGAACTCGTATTGGCGTATTCGTGCAGGATATTCGGCTGCTCGCCCGGCTCCGGGTCGCGGCCCAGCACCTTGCGGCCGATGAAGTCGTTCATGCTCTTGTTGGCCTGATGCAGCCACATGCGCTTCAGGTCCTTCGGGTCGAGCCCTTCATCCGCCATGTGCTCGAGGATGAGCTGCGAAACCATCGGCACGACTTCCTTGAAGACCTTTCGACCTTCCTGCACGAACAGCTTGTCCTTCGCACCGATGCCTTCCGGCGTCGCGCGGTTGAGGAAACCGAAATTGTTGCGGATGTTGTTCGAGAATTTCGTCAGCAGCCGTGTGCCGAGAATTTCCCAGGCGCCCTTCGCGGTACAGGTCTCCTCGCGCTCGACGACGATCGCCGTGGCGACATCGCCGAAAATGAAATGGCTGTCGCGGTCGCGGAAGTTGAGATGCCCCGAGCAGATTTCCGGGTCGACGATCAACACGCAATCGACCGAGCCCGAGCGCAGCATGTCGTAGGCCGTCTGGATGGCGAAAGTGGCCGACGAGCAGGCGACATTCATGTCGAAGCCGAACCCCTCGATGCCGAGCAACTCTTGAACCTCGACGGCGATGGCGGGGTAGGGACGTTCGAGATTCGAACACGCAACCAGCACCGCGTCGATATCCGCGGCCGTCTTGTTGGCGCGCTTCAGGGCCTTCTGCGCGGCGTCGACCGACATTTCCGCGAGGATCGACGGCTCGTCGTTGGAGCGCTGCCGCAGGCGCGGCGCCATGATCTCCGGATCGACGATGCCGGACTTGTCCATCACGTAACGGGATTCGATGCCCGACGCCTTCACGATGAATTCGACGCTCGATTGGTTGAGCGGCTCGACCTCGCCCCGCTCGATCTCCGCCGCATGCGTCTTGTTGTATTTATCTACATACGTATTGAAGGTCTCGACGAGTTCCGCATTGCTGACGGAATAAGGCGGCGTAAAAACGCCCGTCCCGCTGATGACGACTTTGGTCACTGTCCACCCGATTCTTCTTGATCTCGTTGCCGGCGTGCATCCTGGGTCTTTTGATCGGTTATACCCGGAATGAAATGATGCGGCTTTCCCCCAGCCACGGAGGTTAAAATAGAACAGCTATGCGGAGGATTCCACTGTGGAACGGCAGGGAATGGAGGGGGAGCAGGGCATGGGCAATGAAGGGCAGGCGGAAGAAGGCGGGTTTGCGCTCCCCGGCGCGCCTTACGAGGGCGCAGCGCTGCGTGCGTTAACGCTCGGGGACATGGCGGAACTGGCTTTCGTATTGGCGGCCGAAGGTGTCGCCAATGCCGCGTCGCCCCTGCGTAAACCGGCCTTCGCCACCGTTTCGGCCACTGGCGCCCCGGCCCTCAGAACGGTTTTTCTCCGCGATCTCGACCGCGCCTCGCGCGCACTCTTCGCCTTCACCGACGCCCGCTCGATAAAAGTTGCCGAACTCGCACGCGATCCGCGCGCATCGCTCCTCCTTTATGAGCCGCGCTGCGATGTTCAGGTCAGGCTTTCGGGAAGAGCGAGGATTCGGACGGAGGACGATGGGGCGGAAGCCGCATGGCAGGGGGCGCCCCTGTCGAGCCGCCGCGCCTACCTCGTCACCGCTGCCCCCGGAACGGCAAGTGCGATGCCGGTTTCGGGATTGCCCGCCGATGTCGAAGGCGTGATCCCGTCTGCCGAACGGCTGGACCAGGGACGCCGGAATTTTGCGTTGCTCGAATTTACCTTCGACGACGCGGATGTGGTGGTGCTCAGCCGCACGGGCCACCGCCGCGCCCGCATCCGCTGGCAGGCGGACGCGGCGCGGATGGAATGGCTCATACCCTAGTTCAGATCATCGACGCGGTGCGCGTCCCGTTCTCGCTGCTGTCGCTTCGCGTCGTGTCGCTCTTGGTGTCGCCGTTGCCGGATTTGCCACCGATGCGGGCCGTCTCCGCCTTGTCGTCCGGCTTGGCGTCGTCGGCCGCGCGGATTTCGCCGCTCACCTGTCCGCCTTGCTCGACCTTCAGTTCGCCATAACGCACCGTGCCGGTAACGCGCCCCGACGAATTGATCGTCAGGCACTTCTTCACGGTCAGCGTGCCGTCGAATTTGCCGTTCACCTCGGCTTCGTCGACTGTCGCCTCGCCGCGCACGTCGCCGGTTTCGGAGATGGTCAGCGTTCCGCTTTCGATGGTCGCCTGCACGTCGCCCTCGATGACGAGCGAGTCGCAGGACTGGATCTTGCCTTCGAGCTTCAGTCCCCGGCCCACATGCAGGTTGGCGGCAGGTGCGGGAGCAGCGGACGAAGGATGAGTCGATTGAAGAGTGCGCACGGGCGGCTTCCTTACTTGATAGGATGGGGTGATGACGCGCGTACCGGCATTGTCGCGGTCGCGCTCGTCCGGGTTTATGTCCGGCGGTGTTTGAGTCGGCGTGACGTCTTCCGCGCGTACGCCGGAAGACCCAGGCGTTGGCGCCGGATCGGAATCGGAAACACCCTTTGGGCGCTTGAACATTTGATTTCCCCTCCACTGGCTGGAACAAGCGTAGAATAGAGTTCCAACGTGGCCCGTATGTGCCGACAATGTGGCGGAACATTGATTCCGCCGACACAGCAGGACATAACGACGCTTAATTATTGGTTGGAGATTCCAACCATTGCGGAACAAGTCGCGTGTCGGGGACAGGTGACGAGGTGGTCGTTGACGATGCCGACCGCCTGCGCGAAGGCATAAACGATCGTCGGTCCGCAAAATTTGAAGCCGCGCGCCTTCAGCGCCTTCGACATCGCGACGCTCATCGGCGTTTCCGCCGGCACGTCGGTGATGCGCTTCCATTTGTTCACTTGCGGCACACCGTCGGTGAACGCCCAGAGGAAGTCGGCGAAGCTGCCGTCCTTCTCCATGATGTCGAGATAAGCGCGCGCATTGCCGATCGTCGCTTCGATCTTGCCGCGATGGCGGATGATGCCGGGGTTCTTCAGCAGTTTCTCCACCTTCGCCGGCGTATAGCGCACGATCCGTTCCGGCTCGAAGCCGTCGAAAGCCTCGCGGAAACTCTCGCGTTTTCTCAGGATCGTGATCCACGAGAGGCCGGCCTGGAATCCGTCGAGCACGAGCTTCTCGAAAAGCGCCCGATCGTCATATTCCGGCACGCCCCATTCGTCGTCGTGATAGGCCACATAGAGCGGGTCTTCGCCCGGCCACGGGCATCGTTTCGTCTCAGTCGCCATCGCCCGTGCTCGCTTCCTCGTCGCTGCCGTCGAGATCGATATGCAGCCATGACGGCACTTCCGGCCGGATTTCCGAATAGCCCGCTTCCAGCACCGAGCCGCGAATGAGATCGAGCCGCAGCAGTGCCAGCACGCGCGACGTTTCTTCGTCGCCGGACAGCACCGTGCCCACTTCGCGCGCGACACCCTTCACCTGCGTTCCATGCGGCGGCAGATCGCCTTCCACATGCGCCGGCAGCAGCCGTTTCCGTACGCTGCCGCGCCGTTTCGTCCGCGAGGTAACCTCCTGCCCGACGAAGCAGCCCTTGTGGAAATCGATCCCGTTAAGCTCCGCTATATTCACCTCGAGAGGAAAGGTCCGATCCGGTTCAAAATCCTGCGCGGCATCGCCCACGCCGAGCATTATTCGCAGCCGGTGGTACTCTTCCTCGCCCGCCGCCCGCGCTTTCGCCGCCGAAATTGCACCCTCGGCATCGCCCGAAGCCAGGATGGCCCGCCGTCCCATGCCGGGAAGCCGGGGGTCCGCGAAGCCCGGGCCCTCGGCGAGCGGGCTCCCGTCCTCGTTCCACAGCGCCAGCACGGTCGTCGTGTCGCTCAGGTCCTCGATGGTCGCCTTGGCCCGCAGCTTGTACATGGTGAGCCGCTTCACCAGCGCATCCGCCCGCGCGCCGTCGCAATCGAGCAGCACGGCGTCCTTGTCGGCGGGGTCGGCGGCAATGAAGAAATCGAACAGGAATTTGCCCTGCGGCGTCAGCAGCGCGGCGTAAACGGCCGTATCGCCGCTCGCAAGCTCGACATTGTTGGTGACAAGGCCCTGCAGGAAGCTCCGCGCCTCCGGGCCCGCGACCCTCAGAACCCCGCGCTTCGAAAGCGCCGAGGCCAACGCCCCTGTCATGTCCTGCCTCGTTCCGTTCCGGCCATCAGATGTAGGCCCGGCGAGGGCGGTCCGCAAGCACCCGGAACCTTGGCAGCGGCGCCCCGGCCACTTATAACCCGGTGAACCCCGAGGCTGGCGGTTCGCCCGTCCTTCGCGCCGCTGGCGGATTTTATATGCGTATTCTCTTTATTGCCTCCAACCGCATCGGCGATGCGGTCCTGTCGACGGGTCTCCTCGGCGGCCTGATCGAGCGCTATCCTGGCGCCGAATTCTGGGTCGCCTGCGGCCCGCTCGCGACCGGCGTTTTCCGCCACGCGCCGGGCGTCACCCGCATCATCGAAATGCGCAAGGAAAAGCGCGCCGGCCACTGGCGCAAACTCCTCAAGGCCACGATGTTCCACCGCTTCGAGGCGGTGATCGACCTGCGCGGCTCCGCGACCGCCTGGCTGCTATGGACGCGGAAGCGCCACATCCTCAAGCCCGATCACACGCTGCACCGCGTCGTCCACAACGCAAATGTGGCGGGCTTCTCGCCGCCGCCCGATCCGCGCGTCTGGCCGGGTGCTGAACTGCAGGCCCGCGCCCGTACCGTGATCCCGGACGGCATGCAGGTCCTTGCCATCGGCCCCGCCGCCGCCTGGGAGGGCAAGATGTGGCCGGCGGACCGTTTCGCCGAACTGGCCCGGCGCCTGCTCGGACCCGGCGGCGCCATGGAAGGCGCGCATCTTCTCGTAACGGGCGGTCCGGGCGACCGCGCGGCCTGCCAGCCGGTCCTCGACGCCGTGCCTGAATCGCACCGCATCGACCTCGTGGGTGCCGCCATCGACGAAACCGCCGCCTGCTTCGAGCGCGTCCGCCTCTATGTCGGCAACGATTCCGGCCTCATGCACCTTGCCGCCGCCGCCGGCGCGCCTACCGTCGGTCTTTTCGGGCCGAGCGACGACGCCATCTATGCGCCCTGGGGTCCGAAGACCGTTGCCGTGCGGGTCCCGCGCGCAGTGGGCGAGGTCCGGGCGGGGGAGGGCGTGGAGAAAGACTGGCACGGCCGCAACCACATGGAAGACCTCGCGGTCGAAACGGTCCTGGAAGCCGCCACCGCCTTGCTGGCACAAACGGACGTGAGCGGCCAGAATGCCGTGCCCATCTTGGAAAAAGGAAATTTGTCGTGAGCATGACCTGCGATCTCGTCTTCCGGGGCGGCACCATCGTCAATCATGACGGCACCGGCCTCGCCGATGTCGCGGTAAAGGACGGCCGCATCGCCGCCATCGGCGATCTCTCGCGCGTCTCCGCCGCCGAGACGATCGACGTGAGAGGGCTCCACATCCTCCCCGGCGTCGTCGACAGCCAGGTCCACCTGCGCGAGCCCGGCAACGAACACAAGGAAGACCTCGCCTCGGGCGGCCGCGCCGCCGCGCTCGGCGGCGTCACCTCCGTCTTCGAAATGCCGAACACCGCCCCGCCGACCACGACGCCCGACGCCATCGCCGACAAGGTCGCCCGCGCCCGCCACCGCATGTATTGCGACTTCGCCTTCTACGGCGGCGCCACCACGCAGAATGTCGACATCCTCGCCGACATCGAGCGGACGCCCGGCTGCTGCGGCATCAAGGTCTTCATGGGCTCCTCCACCGGCACGTTGCTCGTTGAAAAGGACGAGGACGTGCTGCGCGTGCTGAAGGCGATCAACCGCCGTGCCGCCTTCCATTCGGAAGACGAGTTCCGCCTGCGCGAACGCCGCGAGCTGGCACTGCTCGGCCATGTCGAGACGCATCATGTCTGGCGCGACGCCGAAGCCGCCCTTCTCTGCACCACGCGCGTTCTCCGCCTCGCGCGCGAAGCCGGCAAGCGCATCCATGTGCTGCACATCTCAACAGCCGATGAAATGCCGATCCTCGCGCAGAACAAGGACATCGCCACCGTCGAAGTCACGCCGCAACACCTGACGCTCGCCGCGCCCGAATGCTACGAGGCGCTCGGCACGCTGGCGCAGATGAACCCACCCATCCGCGGCCACGAACATCGCGCCGGTCTGTGGGAAGGTCTCGCCGCCGGCATCGTTGACGTGCTCGGCTCCGACCACGCGCCGCATACCATCGAAGAAAAGGAACAGACCTATCCGAAGTCGCCCTCCGGCATGCCCGGCGTGCAGACGCTGGTGCCGGTGATGCTCAACCATGTGAACGAAGGCCGCCTGACGCTGCAGCGTTTCGTGGACCTGACATCGGCCGGCCCGCAGCGCATCTTCGGCATGTCCCGCAAGGGCCGCCTCGCGGTCGGCTACGACGCCGACCTCACCATCGTCGACATGTCGGCCACCCGCACGATCGAGGATAAATGGATCGCCTCGAAATGCGGCTGGACGCCCTATAACGGCATGACCGTCAAAGGCTGGCCCATCGGCACCATCGTCCGCGGCCACCGCGCCATGTGGGAAGACGAACTGGATGCGGAAGCGACCGGCGAACCGATCACCTTCGTCGAGAACCTCCCGCGCCACTGAAAATCATCGTCATTGCGAGCGACCGCAGGGAGCGAAGCAATCCAGGGGCGGCAGGCTCCGCCTTTGCAGCTTCTGGATTGCTTCGTCGGCTTCGCCTCCTCGCAATGACGAGGAGGGTACTAATGAATCGTCGCCACGAAATCCGCCCGGATCAGCTCGCTCGGATGGATCACCCGCCGCGTACCGACGCGCACCGAATGAATCGGTCCCTCAAGCTCCCGCGACCAGAAGTCGAGAAACCTGGAGAGCGCCGGATATTTCGGTTCGAGGTCGTAATCCTGCCAGAGATAGCTCTGCAGCAGCTTCGGATGGTCGGGCATCCGGTAGAGAATTTCGGCCGTCACCAGCCGGTAGCCTTCGATCAGCTTCTTCAGTTCCGAAACCTGTTTCACGCAACGCCCTCCAGATCGAACAATCCAGAACAGAACATGTGTCAGTGAATCGTAGTCACCAAAATTACACACGTCGATATTGACAAACGCTGAAGCAAGCCGATTCGTTCAACAAAATCAGGGACTTGGCACTCTCTTCCCGCGGTGAGTGCCAGCCGTCTCCCGCGCCGCCGCAGGGCCGTCCCTCCGCTGCTTGACCCCGCGCCGGATTTGGGTTCGTTTGTCGCCACAACAGGCACAAAAATAGCCACCCGGAAGCGTCAAACAGGAAGCCCGACCCATGACCGATACGTTCCGCGCCATCCGCGTCTCGAAGGGCGAAGCCGGCCCGAAAGCCGAATTCGTGAACCTCACCGAAGCCGATCTGATGGAAGGCGACGTCACCGTCGCGGTCGATTATTCGACGGTGAACTACAAGGACGGCCTCGCCCTCACCGGCAAGGCGCCGATCATCCGTTCCTTCCCGCTCATCCCGGGCATCGACTTCTCCGGCAAGGTCGAGAAATCCTCCCATGCCGGTTTCAAGCCCGGCGACCGCGTCGTGCTGAACGGCTACGGCGTCGGCGAAGGCCACAATGGCGGCTATGCGCAGAAGGCGCGCGTGAAGGGCGACTGGCTGGTGAAGCTTCCCGACGCGATCTCGAACGAGCGCGCCATGGCCATCGGTACCGCCGGCTACACCTCCATGCTCTGCGTCCTCGCGCTCGAACATAATGGCGTCACGCCCGCAAGCGGCCCCATCCTCGTCACCGGCGCGGCGGGCGGCGTCGGCTCCGTCGCCATCGCGCTCCTCTCGAAGCTCGGCTACACGGTGATCGCTTCCACCGGCCGCGCCTCGGAAGCTGATTACCTGAAATCCCTCGGCGCCTCCGAAATCGTCGACCGCAACGAGCTTTCCGCCCCCGGCAAGCCCATCGGCAAGGAACGCTGGGCCGGCGCCGTCGATGCCGTCGGCAGCCACACGCTGGCAAACGTCCTCGCCATGACGAAATATGGCGGCACGGTCGCTGCCTGCGGCCTTGCGCAGGGCATGAACCTTCCCGCTTCCGTCGCGCCCTTCATCCTGCGCGGCGTCACGCTCGCCGGCATCGACAGCGTGATGGCGCCGATGGCAAAGCGCGTCGAAGCTTACAAGCGCCTCGCCACCGACCTCGACATGAAGAAGCTCGACGCCATGAGCTTCCGGGCGAAGCTCGACGACGTGCCGAAGCTCGCGGAAGAAATCATCGCGGGCCATGTGCGCGGACGCGCCGTCATCGACGTGAATGCGTGAGCGGCCGGAATGACAAAGCCCGATATGAACCTGCCGCCGTTCCGCTTCCCGAACTATGTCGAGCCGAAGCTCGACATCGAGCACCGCGCCGACGGCTCGATCGTGATGCGCAATCCCCATCCCTTGCGCGGCGTGCCCGAAAATCTCATCGCGCCGATCCGCAAATGGGCCGCTGAAGCGCCGGACCGCGTCTGGCTCGGCAAGCGCAGGCCGTCGAAGGAAGGCTTCGGCGAGTGGGAACTTCTCACCTATGCCGACACCAACCGGCAGGTGAACGCCATCGCGCAGGCGCTGCTCGATCGCGGCCTCGATCAGTCCTCGCCGGTGATGATCCTCTCAGGCAATTCCATCGAACATGCGCTGATGACCTATGGCGCGATCCTGGCGGGCGTTCCCGTCGCGCCGGTCTCGCCCTCCTACAGCACCATGAGTTCGGATTTCGACAAGCTGCGCTACGTCTTCGATCTCGTCGAACCGAAGCTCATCTTCATGCAGGAAGCCGCGCCCTTCGAACGCGGCCTCGCGGCGCTCGATCTCGACGGCGTCGAACTCGTCACCGTCGATGGCTCGCGCGGCACCGCCTTCGCCGATCTTCTCGCCACGGCGCCGGGCAATGCGGTCGAAGAGAGCTATGCGCGCCAGAACTACGACATGGTCGCGAAGTATCTCTTCACCTCCGGCTCCACCGGTATGCCCAAAGCCGTCATCACCACGCAGCGCATGATGTGCGTGAATTCGGTGATGCCGAAAAGCGTGACGCTGGAAGAGGAAAACGAGGAGCCCGCCGTCCTCCTCAACTGGCTCCCCTGGAACCATTGCTTCGGCGGCAACGCCATCCTGAACAATCTCCTCGTCTCCGGCGGCACGCTCTATATCGACGGCGGCCGTCCCGTCCCGGGCGGCTTCGCGGAAACGGTGCAGAACCTCCGCGAGATCGCGCCCACCGCCTATTCCAATGTTCCCGCCGCCTACACCATGCTGGTGGACGAGCTGGAGAACGACGAGGCGCTGGCGAAGAACTTCTTCTCGCGCATCCGCACCATGGCTTACGGCGGCGCTGCCCTGAGCCAGGACCTTTACGACCGCATCCAGAAGGTCGCGATCCGCACGGTGGGCGAGCGCATCGTCTTCTCGTCCGGCTACGGCGCCACCGAAACCGCGCCGACGATCTGCAACGTCCATTGGCCGACCGAGCGCATGGGCCTTCTCGGCCTGCCGCTGCCCGGCATCGAACTGAAGCTCGCGCCCGTCGGCCAGAAGATGGAAGTCCGCGTGCGCGGCGATTGCATCACGAAGGGCTACCACAAGAACCCGGAGAAGACGCGCGAGGCCTATGACGAAGAAGGCTTCTATCGCCTCGGCGACGGCGCCCGTTTCCTCGATCCCGAAAACCCGCTCGAAGGTCTCGTCTTCGACGGCCGCGTGGCGGAAGACTTCAAGCTTTCCACCGGCACATGGGTGAGCGCGGGCAAGCTCCGCGTCGATGTCGTCGCTGGCTCGAACGGTGTTCTGTCCGACGCGCTCGTCGCCGGCCTCGACCGCGCCTTCGTCGGCATTCTCGGCTTCCCCAACATTCCCGCCTGCCGCAACATCGCCGGCGATCCCTCCCTTGCCGTCGAAGACCTGATCCGCCACCCGGCCGTGCTGGAGCGTCTCGCCGATGGCATGCGTGAGCACAACAAGACCCATCCGGGGTCGAGCACGCGCATCGTCCGTGCGCTGCTCATGGCCGAGCCGCCCAGCGTCGATGCGGGCGAGCTTACCGACAAGGGCTACATCAATCAGTCCGTGGCGCTCGGCCGCCGCGCCGCTCTCGTCGAAAAGCTTTATGCGAATCCGCCGGGCAACGACGTTGTAGTCGTATGATCGATTTTGGACTGGCGGCAAATGGTGTCGCGATCGGCGTGGCGGTTGCCGCGCCCATCGGCCCGGTCAATCTCATCGTCATCCGCCGCACGCTCCGCTACGGCTGGCTGAACGGTTTTCTGTCCGGCGGCGGCGCGGCGGCGGGCGATGCGATCTTCGCCGCCATCGCCGCCTTCGGCCTCACCGCCGCGGTCGATTTCGTCATCAGCTTCGAAACCGTGCTGCAGTTCATCGGCGGCTTCTTCCTCATCGGCCTCGGCCTGCGTACCTGGTTTGCCCGTCCCCATTTCGGCGACGAGGAACCGGTCAACGCTTCCGGCGCCATGGCGGCCGTCTTCGCCGCCACCTTCGTCCTCACCATCACCAACCCGGCCACCATGCTCGGCTTCATCGCCATTTTCGGCGGCATCGCGGGTCTCGCGGCTGCTGGCGAGGATTACGGTCACGCCGCCACCATCGTGCTGGCCGTCATGTCCGGCTCGATCCTCTGGTGGGCCAGCGTCTCCGGTTTCGTCAGCCTGTTCCGCCATCGCATGAACGACCACATGCTGGTGATCGTGAACCGTGTCTCGGGGGTGCTCATCTTCGGTTTCGGTATCCTCATTCTCGCACGTGTCGCGGCGAGGGTTTTGCTCTAATCTCGAACTGGAATTCCGGTTCGCAATAAAAAATCGCGTGGGAGACGGCAACATGAACGGTGCGGAAAGTCTGGTGCGGACGCTGGTGGATTCGGGCGTCGAGGTCTGTTTCTCCAACCCCGGCACCTCGGAAATGCACTTCGTTGCTGCGCTCGACAAGGTCGAGGGCATGCGCGCGATCCTGGGCCTCTTCGAAGGCGCCGTCACCGGCATGGCGGACGGCTATGGCCGCATGGCCGAAAAGCCCGCCGCGACGCTTCTCCATCTCGGGCCGGGCCTCGCCAACGGCCTCGCCAATCTCCACAACGCCCGCCGCGCGCAGACGCCCATCGTCAACATCGTCGGCGACCACGCCACCTACCACGCCCAATACGACGCGCCGCTCGCCTCCGACATCGTCGGCTTCGCGCGCCCCGTCTCCGGCTGGGTGCAATCTTCCACCAGCCCGAAAACCGTCGCCGCCGATGGTGCCCGCGCGGTCCATGCCGCCATGCAACCGCCCGGCCAGATCGCAACGCTCATCCTCCCCGCCGACACCGCCTGGCTCGACGCCGAGCATCCCGCGCCGAAGCTGCCGCTGACGGCGCCCGCCGAAGTCTCCTCGGCAGCCATCGACGCCGCTGCCAGGGCGCTGAAGAACGGCAAGAAGACCGCGATCCTCGTCCGTGGTGCGGCGCTCAAGGAACGCGGCCTCGCCGCCGCCGGCCGCATCGCCGCGGCATCCGGCGCGCGCATCATGTGCGACACCTTCGCGCCCCGCCTCCAGCGCGGCGCGGGCCGCGTCGTCATCGAGCGCATCCCCTATTTCGCCGAGCAGATGGTCGAAACGCTGGCGAGCGTCGAGCAGTTGATCCTCGTCGGCTCGAAGCCGCCCGTCTCCTTCTTCGCCTATCCCGGCAAGCCGAGCTGGTGCACGCCCGAAAGCGCCGACATCATCTATCTCGCCCATCCGCATGAAGACGGCACCGCCGCGCTCGAAGCCGTCGCCTCCGCCATCGCCGCGCCGAAAGAGCCGGCGAATGTCGCGCCCCTGAAAAAGCCCGATCTGCCGAAAGGCGCGCTCGACCAGTTCACGGCCGGCCAGATCATTGCGCATTATCTGCCGGACAACGCCATCGTCTCGGATGAAGCCGCGACCTCCGGCATCGGCTCCATGATCGCGACGGTGAACGCCGCGCCACACGATCACCTCTCGCTCACCGGCGGCGCCATCGGTCAGGGCCTGCCGCTCGCCACCGGCGCGGCGGTCGCTTGTCCCGGCCGCAAGGTCGTCTGTCTCCACGGCGACGGCGGCGCGATGTACACGCTGCAATCCCTCTGGACGCAGGCGCGCGAAAAGCTCGACGTGACCAACGTGATCTTCGCCAACCGCTCCTACGCCATCCTCAATATCGAGCTGATGCGTGTCGGCGCCGAAAACCCCGGCCCCAAGGCGCTCTCCATGCTCGATCTTCACAACCCGGAACTGAACTGGGTGCATCTGGGGCAGGGCATGGGCGTCGAATCCGTCCGGGTGGAAACGGCGGAAGAATTCGCCGACGCTTTCTCTTCGGCCATGAAGCAGAAGGGGCCGCGCCTTATCGAAGTGATGCTCTGATCCGGCATTTGGCAGATGCCCGGGCGGCGAGGGGGCTCCCCCTTCGCCGCCCGTTTTTTATTGACCTCGCACCAATGCTCCTTAATTTGCGTGAGTGAAATTATGAGTTTGGTAAGGGGGCCCCTCCATGAAACGCATTGCCTGCCTCGCGGCAGCCGTCGCTATGTTCTCGACGCCCGCGCTCGCCGCCGACAGAGGCCATGACTGGTCCGGTTTTTATGTCGGCATGCACGCGGGCTACGACTGGTTTGAAACGGAGACGAACGACTACTACGGTTACGACCACGACCTCGACGGCTTTTCCGGCGGCATTCAGGTCGGTTACGACCACCAGCATCCGAACGGCATCGTCACCGGCTTTATTGCCGACATCGGATTGTCCGAGGCGTCCGGCAGCCGCAACATCGTGGACACCGTCGGCCTCACCATCGTCACGCAAACCCACAGCAAGATCGAAGCCTACAGCACTTTTCGCGGCCGTCTCGGATATGCGGCAGGCGCGTTCCTTCCTTACCTCACGGGCGGCATCGCCTGGGCGCGGCAGGAAGTCGATTATTTCCAGGATTTCGGTTTCGGCTTCACGACGAACGTGAACGAAACGAAAAACCGGGTCGGCTGGACCGCTGGCGCCGGATTGGAATATGCAATCAGCGACAGGGTGTCGGTGAAGGCCGAATATCTCTACATGGATCTCGGCGCCGAAAATTACGCCGGCACATGGTTCGGCTTGCCGGTCGATGGCGATATCGACCTGACGAGCAACCGCACCTCGCTCGGCGTCAACATCCGCTTCTGACGAAAATCATCCGTTGAAAATCAAAGCCCGCCGTCTCGCAGGAAACGGCGGGCTTTCGATTTGCGGTCCGCTTGTGCCTAGTTCAGCACGCGATTGAGCGTGAACTCGCCCTGCCGCACGCGGTCGGCAAGTCCGTTCGCCATCTCCGCCACGGCGTCCTCGCCATAGGCTTCCACCATGTCGGACAGCGCGGCGAAAATCGCCGTCGTCGCCAGCACGTCGGCTTCCACGCCTTCGCCCAGCGCTTCGTCCCATGCGTCGAGAATGTTCTGCAATGCCACGCGGCGCTGCTCGGATTCCGTCAGCGGCGACGCGTCGTATCCGTCTTCGTCGAGCGGACCGAACGTGGCGTCTCCAGGAAAATCTTCGGCCATGGTCCCTCTCTACGGCACTTTCGCCTCCGGCATACGCGCCGGAGAATTACATCGCCTTTTTAACACACTCGCGGCGAATGTCTCCCGTTTCGTGAAGCGGAGGTTAACGGTCGCCATATCGGATGAGACATACGCCGTCTCCGATAACCATAGGGTCGCAGGGGATACTCGTCCGCCGCTATCGGCCGTAGCTGCCGGAAGCAAGCTCGTCCGCCAGTCTCTGCCCGTCCAGCATCAGCTTGTCGGACTGGCTGGCCGCCTTGGCGGTACAGTTCCGATAGGCGTCCTGGTAGCGGTGATAGGCGTCGTTGAAGCGTTGAATGAGCTGTTGCCGCTCCGTTTCGGACGGATTGGCGACGCTCATCATCTCGATCATCTTGTTCCGCCACAGCGGCCCCTCATTGGTGCCGCACAGCGTCCGCAGATGGTGAACGGCCCCCAGCACCTCGGCGAGCTGCAGCATTGTGCCTGGAAGCGCCAGCGCGCGGGCATGGGGAAGCGGCGCGGCGGCCAGCATCAGCGCGGCGAGCAGCGCGCAAACCGCACGCTTCCGCCGGCGCATGAAGCCGTATGTATCGAATATGGACAGTCCCTGTTCCATTCCGCCCCGAATTCCCGTCCGCACCCCTCAAAAGTGCGGGTTCCAGGGAACGCGGTGCAGGAAACGGGCCTGCCGCCGGCCGGTCTCGTTCAGGCGTATTTCTTCAGCCGCGCCAGAACCTCTTCGGCCTCCGCCATCGTCTTCTCGACGATTTCGGCCGCCGTCAGCACCTCGTGAATACCGCCCGCGCCCTGGCCCATGGCAAAGCAGGAGCGGTCGCGGTCGAGCCCTTCGATCTGCCCGCCGATACCGCCCATCACATTGTTCTGATGCGACAGGATCGCCTGCTGCGGGAACGGCTGGATCTCCTGCGGACGGCTCTCCCAGTCCTGCACGTAAGGATTGTTGAACACGCGCATCGTCTTGCCCGAATAGCAGCGCGTCACGATCGTGTCCGTGTCCTTCGCGTCCACGATCACCTGCCGGTACATGTCGCCCGCATGGCTTTCCTTCGCGGCGATGAAGCGCGTGCCCATCCACACGCCCTGCGCGCCGAAGGCAAGTGCCGCCGCGAGCCCGCGCCCGTCGACGATGGAGCCGGCCGCGATCACGGGGATCGTCTTCACCGCGTCCACGATCTGCGGGATCAGCGCCATGCCGGCCACCTTGCCCGTATGTCCGCCGCCTTCGGTGCCCTGCGCGATCACGCCGTCGAGCCCCGCCTTCTCGCCCGCCACCGCATGTTTCACGGTGCCGCACACATTCATCACCTTCATGCCCGCATCGTGCAGCTTCTTCAGGATGTTGTTCGGCACGCCGAGACCGGAAATGAACGCCGTCGCGCCTTCCTCGATCATGATGTCCGCCGTTCGCTCCAGCGATTCCGGCACCGCCGCCAGAAGGTCGACGCCGAACGGCTTGTCCGTCAGGTCTTTCACCTTCTTCATCTGCACGCGGATCTCCTCCGGCTGCAGCCCGGCCATGCCGAGCGTGCCGAAGCCGCCCGCATTGGATACGGCGGCCGCGAGTTCCGCATAGGAAACCCCGCCCATGCCGGCCAGCATGATCGGATATTTGATGCCGAGAAGGTCGCAAAGCGGTGTGCGGATCGTCATGGGGGCTACTCCCTGAAGCGCGAGGCCGGGTGAAACCGGCGCCGTCATTTAGTTCGGTAGCCTAACTAAAAGCCACCCGCCTTTTCTGTCAAGGTTCCATCGCCCGAAATGTTGTGACCTGGCGGGCAGGGACCGCGCGCTCTTTGCCGCACCGCCACATTTTCGTCCCCTCCTGCGGCGAAGCTCGGCTCATGACCGCTTTCCCAAGGGATTTCATGCAACCCCGCCCGCTTGCCCCCTTCGCTCTCGCCGCCATGGCGGCCCTTCTCCTCGCCGGCTGCACCACGGAGCGCCGGACCGCCCCCTCGCGTACAGCGACGGAACAGTTGATGATCTCCGCCGCCGCCGACCGCGCGGCGCAGAACCTCTCCATCGCCATTCCCGTGGATACGAAAATCTTCGTCGACTCCGCGTATTTCGACGGCACCGACAGCAAATACGCCGTCGCCGCCATCCGCGACCGGCTGTTGCGCCGCGGCGCGCGCCTCGTCGAAAAGCGGGATCAGGCCGACATGATCGTGGAAATTCGCGCCGGCGCGCTCTCGATAGACGAGAACTCGCTGATCGTCGGCATCCCGCAGATGGATGTGCCGATCCCGCTGGCGGGCAGCCTCGGCTTGCCCGAGATCGCGCTCTTCAAGCGCGACCGCCGCCAGGGCGTCGCGAAATTCGCCGCCGCCGGCTACGACGCGAAGACCGGCAAGCTGATTTCAAGTTCCGCCTCCGATTTCGGCTTCTCGCAACAGACCGAATACGACGCCTTGTTCATTATCTCCTGGTCCACCAGCGACGTCATGCCGGAGGGCACGGGAGAAATCCTGCGCGCGCCGCCGAAAACGGCTCACGAAGGCAGCGCCGTGAACGGCTCCGCCGCCGATATGAGCCCGCCCGAAGCCGGAAGGAACTAACCATGCCCCGCATCCCGAGCCTCCTTCTCGCCGTCTGCCTCCTTGCCGGATCGGCGGGCGCCGCCTTCGCGCTCGATGAAAATATCGCGACCCGCGAAACGAATATCCGCGTCGAAACGGTGGCGCAGGGCCTGAAGCATCCTTGGGGTCTCGCCTTCCTGCCGGACGGCAACATGCTCGTCACCGAACGGCCGGGCTTCCTCCGCATCGTCACGCCCAAAGGAAAGATCGGCAATGCGATCTATGGCGTGCCGCAGGTCGACGCGCGCAGCCAGGGCGGATTGCTCGACGTCGCGCTCGACCCGGACTTCGCGGAAAACCGTTTCGTCTATCTGACCTATTCGGAAAAAGGCGACGCCCCGGAGAACAAAAATAAAAACGGCACCGCCGTCGCGCGCGGCCGTCTCACCGAAAGCATGTCGCCGCAATTGAAGGACGTGGAAGTCATCTTCCGCCAGCAGCCGAAGGAAGCGAGCACCAATCATTTCGGCTCGCGCCTCGTCTTCGACCGTGAAGGCCATCTCTTCGTCACGCTGGGCGAGCGCCAGCAGGAAAAATTCCGCGGCCAGGCGCAGGACCTCTCATCCCATCTCGGCAAGGTCGTCCGCATCTGGCCCGACGGCTCCGTGCCTGAAGACAATCCCTTCGTGGACAAGGAAGGCGCCCTCCCGGAAATCTGGTCCTACGGCCACCGCAATCCGCAAGGCGCCGCCCTCAATCCCGAAACCGGCAAACTCTGGGAAAACGAACACGGGCCGCGCGGCGGCGATGAGATCAACATTCCCGAACCCGGCAAGAATTACGGCTGGCCCGTCGTCTCCAACGGCGTCAACTACAACGGCACGCCGGTCGGCACCGGCAAAAAATCTGCACCCGGCATGGAGGACCCGCATTATCAGTGGACGCCCTCCATCGGCGCTTCCGGCATGGCCTTCTATACGGGCGACGCCATCCCCGAATGGAAGGGCAACCTTTTCGTCGGCGGCCTCGCCATCCCGAGCCTCCGCCGTCTCACCCTCGACGGCGACAAGGTATTGACCGACGAACCCCTCCTCGAAACCCTGGGCCTCCGCATCCGCGACGTCCGCCAGGGCCCCGACGGCGCCCTCTACCTCCTCACCGACGAAGAAGAAGGCCAGATCCTCCGCATAACGAAAGCGGAGTAGGGCGCAGTACAGAGACACACGCTCATCGGCAATCTTTCTTCCCACCCTCCCCTCGGGGAGGGTCAAACGGCTGCAAGCCGTTTGGGGCGGGGGCGCCGAGCCTGACATGCTGTGTGATGTAAAATATTTGACAAAAAGTAAAATATTGTACATCCTTCAGTCATGGAAACTGCCGAAACCCTCACCCCCGCCGACCTCCGCGCCGCCCGCGCCCGCCTCCGCCTGACCCAGGCCGAGCTTGCCCGCCGCGCCGGCATCTCCCGCGCCACGCTGGTCAATTTCGAAAAGGGCAGGGGAACGCCCCTCCGCGCCAGCCTACAGGCGCTGCAATCGGCCCTGTCGGATCGCCCGCGCCACAAAAGCCGCCTCGCCCATGTGCTCCGTACACTGCAGAAAGCGCAACCCGAACTCGAAAGACGAGGCGTTCTCCACCTCGCCGTCTTCGGCTCCGTCGCCCGCATGGAAGACACGCCCGAAAGCGATATAGACATCGTGGTCGATATCGATCCGGCTCGCCGCTTCGATATTCTCGACCTCGCGGGTATTGGCGGCCTTGTCGAAAGCCTCATCGGCGTCCCGGTCGATATCGTTCGTCGTCGTGCCGGCATGAAACCGGAACTCGCGGAACATCTCGCCGAGGATCAGATTTATGCCTTCTAGCGATCCGCTGAAACGTCTCGGAGATATTCTCGAACAGATCGCGCGTATTGAGGGGCATGTAGCGGGCATGGATGAAGCGGCGTTTCGCTCCAGCCCGCTGACGCAGGATGCTGTCGAGCGATGTCTTGAACGATGCTGCGAAGCTGCACGGAAGATCGGCGATGGGCTGGACGGAAAATATCCCGAGGCGGATTTCGTGAACCTTCGCCGCTTCGGTTCGATCTTGCGTCACGACTACGGCGACATCGATATCGAAATCATATGGGAGCTGGTCCGCTCCCGCCTTCCCCTTCTGAAGGCCGCCTGCCGCACCGAACTCGATCTCTGATGCCTCTGGATCAACGCCCCTCGCCAAGCCGCTGCGCGAAAAACGCCAGTATCTCGTCGCGCGCCGCAATCGTCGGCTCGCCCGCCGCGTCGATCAGGTGCTGCGTCACCACGCTGTGCGGATAGTTGACATGCTTGGCGAAGAAGGGCGCAACATCTGTGTTCGCCGCCTCGTCCGGCAGCACCCGTGCTCTGAAGCGGTCGCCGAGGGCGTTCGCGTAAGCCGCAAAGCGTTCCGCCCGGCAGATTCTGTCGCCCGTGAAGCGATAGCCGAGAACGGTGAGGTCCTCGCGGTCGAGCCGCGCCTTCACCGCCGTCAGCTCCTCCGGCGCGATCTCCAGTCCCGCTGGCTCGTCGAGCGGCAGAGACGGCTGCGCGAGAACCGGCGCCAGCACCGCCGGCTCCAGCATCATGGTGAGCGCGAAATTCCCCGTGAAGCACATGCCGATCGCGCCGACGCCCGGCCCTCCGCATTCCTGATGCGCCATCCGCGCCAGCGCCCTCAGCCATTGCGTCACCGGGCTCGAGGTATTCGCCCCGAAGGCGCGGAACTCGGCGCTAACGCACACCCGCTGAAAAACCGCCACGCCTTCCTCCGCCGCCGGCACGGCGCCGTCGCGGCCGAACAGTGAAGGCATGTAGACCGTGAACCCCGCGTCGCGCACCCAGCGCGCAAACCGCGCCACATGCGGGCTGATGCCGGGCATCTCCGTCATCACGATCACGGCAGGCCCGGCGCCGCTCACATGAACCCTCTTCGTCGCGCCGTTGAGCGTGATCTCGCGCGGGTCGAAATCGTCGAGCGGGTCGTCTTCGTGGAGGTTCTGCGGCGCCATGATCTTCTCCTGCTGAATCCATTTTATGGACTTTGCTGACCATGACAGGCTGGATATGAATTTGCAACTCAGATATGCTGGCGTCATGAAGGACGATGCCCCCATCCGCCGCTCGCCGGTCTCGCTCGCAGAATGCAACCTCTCGCGCAGCTTCGAGCTGATCGGCGACCGCTGGACGCTGCTCATTCTCCGCTCCGCGCAGCATGGCCTGCGCCGCTTCGACGACTTTCAGGCCGATCTCGACATCCCGCGCACTGTCTTGAGCGCCCGCCTCGCATCGCTGGTCGAAACCGGCATCATGGACAAGCGCGCCTATCGCGAAGTGGGCCAGCGCGCCCGCGTCGAATATCCGCTGACGAAGATGGGCCGCGCGCTGGCGCTCCCCTTCATGGCGATGACGCAATGGGGCGACAAATATCTGGGCGGGAAAAAGCTGCCGCTCACGCTCCGCTCGCGCACGACGGGCGGCAAGATTTCCGTCGCTTATGTCGATGAAAAGGGTAGGGCGGTGGACATGACCGACATCGAAATCGTCATCGACCCCGCCGCCCGCAGGCGCGCCGCGAAAAAGCGAAAACCCCGAACCTCGGCCTGACCTATATTTCCCGCCGCGTTCCGAGTGCGCTCGCCGCGACGCAGATGAACGCCGCGAATGTCAGCACCGCATTCACCGCATGGCCATATTCCCATTGCCTGCGCAGCATGTCCCAGTTCTCCGGCACCGCTGTCCAGTTCGCCGTCGCCTGGTTTGCCGGATAGATGAACGCGAAGAAGAGAAGCAGCACCGCCGCCATGAGAAGGGCGCCCGCCGCCGCGAACAGGCAGGGCACCCGCTCTCGCCGCAGCGCAACGGCCAACGCGAGATTGGCGGCAAGCGATCCGATGAGCACGATGCCGAACAGGCTCCAGCCGCGATAGATGCCCTGAACGGTGAAATAGTCGTCCTGCGTCAGCCCGATCTTGTTAGGCAGGGCAAAGAGATGCGCGCCCGCCGGAACGAGCGCGAGCGCGGCAAGAACAAGTGCCGCAAGCGAAAGATATGAAGCAGGTCTCATCATGTCTTCCCGATGATCC
The DNA here is from genome assembly GCF_030694575.1 of Parvibaculum sp. Lineage (GTDB taxonomy): Bacteria > Pseudomonadota > Alphaproteobacteria > Parvibaculales > Parvibaculaceae > Parvibaculum. Next base: position 398 of record NZ_JAUYUS010000112.1, on the reverse strand, counting down.
GCGCCCCTCGTGCCCCGGTCGTCTCACGCAATCGCGCTGCCGTCGATATCCCGCGCCCGCGTGAAGCCCGTCAGCGCTTGCGCCACATGCATTTCCTGCCGCATCGTGCCGAGCATCGCCTTCACGCCGGCTTCCCCCTGCGCCGCCAGTGCAAAGGCCCAGGCGCGGCCGAGCAGGCACGCATCCGCGCCTTGCGCCATCGCCTTCACGATGTCGAGCCCGCTTCGGATGCCGCCATCGACGAAAACCGTCGTCCGGTCGCCCACCTCCTCGCGGATCGCGGGCAGCGCGTCGAGCGTCGCCGGCGTGCCGTCGAGCTGCCGTCCGCCATGATTGGAAACGACGATCCCCTCCGGCGCCACTTCCGCCATCGCGATCCGTGCATCCTCGCGGTCCAT
>NZ_JAUYUS010000108.1 GCF_030694575.1 Parvibaculum sp. | reverse complement strand
AAAGTGATGGACGGGCTCGTCGCACGCGGCGACCTCAAGCCGCACGACACCGAGGCAGGTGTGCGTTACCTGGGCGGCATGATGAAAGAATTTGTTGTCTGGCCCGCTCTGTTCACCCAGAATTTCTGCAAGCCGGAAGATCTGGAGGCAAAGCTCGGTGCATGCATCGACGCTTACCTGCAGATGTATCGGTCCTGAAGCCGCATAAAAAGCGCAGCCGGATATCATGCCGACGGGAACCGACACGCATCGGAGAAAAGTCAGTGAAATGAAGCGCGCGGCCATCGTCGATGCCGCCCGGAAGAATTTCCTGACCCATGGCTATGCCGGCGCCGGCATGGCCGAAATCGCGCATGACGCCGACGTTTCGACGGCGACGCTCTACAAGCATTTCGCCTCCAAGGAAGCGCTCTTCGTTGCCGTCGTGAAGCAGGTCGCGCGCAGCGCCGGCGACTATTCCGGCCTCTTCGCTCCGAACGACACGGTTCGCGATATTCTCTACAAGGCCTGCCGGACCTATCTCGCCGCGCAGTTCGAGCAGGATGCAAACGCGCTGATGCGCATCGTCATGGCCGAAGTGCCCGGCGCGCCGCAACTGGCTCGCGAAACTTATGCGGAGCTCGGCACGCGCCGCATCGACAGCTTCAAGGCCGTCGTCGACCAGATGATCGCGCGAGGCATGCTGCGACCGCACGACAGCGCCTTCAGCGCGCGCATCGGCTCCGGTATTCTCAAGGAAATTTTCGTATGGCCCGCGCTCTTCGACAAGGAGATCGGGTTGCCGCCGGATACGGACGAAAAGATCCACCGCTGCATCGATTGCTTCATGGCGATCTTCGGTTCGGAAGACTGACGGGTCAGCGCACCGCCAGAAACGCATAGCGGTTGACGCTGAAGAAAAATTCTCCCCGTTCGATCAGCCGCAACTGGTCGTCGTACCACGCCTGGATTTCTTCCGCGGACAGTCCGTGCGCTTCGCCATTGTTGCGCGCGAACCCGTGTATCGCGCGCATGATGCCCGCCGCATAGGAAACCGGCTGCCATCCGGCCGCCAGCATCGGAACGATCTCGACCCGGAGCACCTGGAAGCCCGCCCGCGCGAAAAGCCGTCCGAGCTTCGCCGGCAGATGAGGATCGGCGAGATGCCCGTCCCAGCAGGCCAGCACCCGCCCCATCCGCGCCTCGTCCGATGAATGCCAGACCACGCTTCGCCAGTCGGTGTCGAGCACCAGTGCGCGCCCGCCCGCCCGCAGCACGCGGTGCAGCTCCGAGAGCGCCGTCCCCATGTCGGCGACATATTCGTAAACCTGCGTCGACACGGCGGCGTCGAGCGAGCCGTCCGCGAATGGAAGCGAGGTCGCATCGCCCGTCATGCATTCCGCCTGAGGCAGCGCCGCCAGCCGCGTCCGCGCCATCTTCATCATCGCCGGTGCCATGTCGAGCCCGGCCACCCGGCCCGTCTCGCCGACAAGCCGCGCCAGGTCCTGCGCCAGCAGCCCCGGCCCCACGCCGATATCGGCGATGCGCTCGCCGGGCTTCGGCGCCAGCATCTCCAGCACGCGGGCCCGCTGGCCCACGACGTCCGGCGTCAGGTACATCTGTTCGACGGCCCGCGCCGCCGCCTCGTCGAATTCGATCGCCTGGCTCACGCGGCGTCCCTCTTCCGTTTCCTGTTGTTGACGGCCGCCGCGATCTCCTCCGCCCCCGCGAGATCGGGGATGAGGTACCGCTTGCCGTCCGTCCCGATAAGCGCCAGCGCCCCGCCCCCGAACCGCCGCTGGGCATGGGACCGCCGCACCTGCGCCAGCGCGATCCCGTCCATGTCGAGCCGCAGCCGCCGCTTCCACGGGAACCCCCACTGGATGTCGAGCGCGTCCCCGGCGATTTCCGCCCGCAGCACCCGCGCCCGCAGAAAGGCGTGGGCAAGGAGCAGCGGCACCACCACCGCCTCGATCGCCAGCGCCACCGCCCGGATCGCCGTCAGGGGCGGATCCTGCCATTCGGCCCAGAAATAAACGACCGCCCAGGTGAAAGCCACGACCAGCGACGGCAGATAGATCGTCCAGTGCGCGCCGGAGCGCGCCGGATCTGCGGCGGGGAGATTCGCGGGATCGGTCATGGCCCCGAGAATTGCAGATGGCCCGTGCTATGGAAAGCACCGGAATCCCCCGGCCTTGCCTCGTCTCCTCCCCGCGCTAGTTCACTGCCTGAGTATGGGACAAGCAGAAGGAGACGAAATGGCCGGCCCCACGAAAGAAACGGATGAGGTGCGCCAGGGCACGACCGGCACCGGAACGCGCTACGTCTTCGCGATCTCGTTCGCGGCGGTCATCATATTGCTCTTCGCCGTCGCCTGGGCCTTCTTCGGCCCGCCGAAAATGGGCATGGAAAACGCCCAAACGGGCGTGACGCAGGACAATCCGGCCACCATCCCGCCCGTCGAAACGCCCGACTGGCAGGAGCCCGCGCCCGTGCAAAATCCGTCGCGGTAGACCCGCACCCTTTGAACTGCGCCTGACTCGCGCCATATTGCCTTCATGGCGCGAGACAAATTCAAATCTTTCGGGCGGACCTCCGAACGGCCTCTCCCGGCAAAGGGAGCTGCGGGCTTTTCCGAAGCACCGGGCGCGAGCTTCGTGCCCGAAAGCTCCCTCGTGCCCGACCGCGATTCATGGGCGGGCGCGCTGCAGGGCGACCCCGCCAACTGGCCCCTCTTCGAACCGCACCGCCCCGAGCGCCCGGAGAAATCCGAGGGCGGCCGCCGCCTCAACCTCGTCTCCGAATACCAGCCCGCCGGCGACCAGCCCACCGCCATCGCCGAACTCGTCGAGGCCGTCAACAAGGGCGAGCGCGAACAGGTCCTCCTCGGCGTCACCGGTTCGGGCAAGACCTACACCATGGCGCAGGTGATCGAGCGCACGCAGCGCCCCGCCCTCATCCTCGCGCCCAACAAGACGCTCGCCGCCCAGCTCTATGGCGAGTTCAAGAGCTTCTTCCCGGAAAACGCGGTCGAGTATTTCGTCTCCTATTACGACTACTACCAGCCCGAGGCCTACGTCCCGCGCACCGACACCTACATAGAAAAGGAAAGCTCGATCAACGAGCAGATCGACCGCATGCGCCATTCGGCGACGCGCGCCCTGCTGGAGCGCGACGACGTCGTCATCGTCGCCTCCGTCTCCTGCATCTACGGTATCGGCTCGGTCGAAACCTATTCGGCCATGACATTCAGCGTGAAAGTCGGCGAGCGCCTCGACCGCAAGCAGTTGATCGCCGACCTCGTCGCCCTTCAATACAAGCGCAACGACCAGGCCTTCGGCCGCGGCACCTTCCGCGTGCGCGGCGACACGGTCGAAGTCTTCCCCGCTCACTACGAAGACCGCGCCTGGCGCATCGGCATGTTCGGCGACGAGATCGAGGAGATTTCCGAGTTCGATCCGCTGACCGGCCACAAGACCGACAAGTTCACGGAAGTGAAGCTCTACGCCAATTCGCATTACGTCACGCCCCGCCCCGCTCTCAGCCAGGCGATCGAGGAGATCAAGCATGACCTCCAGGTCCGCCTCCAGGAACTGAAAGGCCAGGGCAAGCTTCTCGAAGCGCAGCGCCTCGAGCAGCGCACGCAATTCGACATCGAGATGATGGAGGCGACTGGCTCCTGCGCCGGCATCGAGAACTATTCGCGCTACCTCACCGGCCGCAAGCCCGGCGAGCCGCCGCCCACCCTGTTCGAATATCTCCCCGACAACGCCCTCGTCTTCGCCGACGAAAGCCACGTCACCATCCCGCAGATCGGCGGCATGTTCCGGGGCGACTACAAGCGCAAATCGACGCTCGCGGAATACGGCTTCCGCCTGCCCTCCTGCGTCGACAACCGCCCGATGCGCTTCGAGGAATGGAACGCGATGCGGCCGCAATCCGTCTTCGTCTCGGCGACGCCCGGCCCCTGGGAGATGGACCAGACTGGCGGCGTCTTCGTCGAACAGGTGATCCGCCCCACCGGCCTCATCGATCCGCCCACCATCATCCGCCCCGTCGCCACACAGGTCGACGACCTCATCGCCGAGTGCCACGAGGTCGCGGCGAAGGGCCAGCGCGTCCTCGTCACCACGCTCACGAAGCGCATGGCCGAAGACCTCACCGAATACATGCACGAACAGGGCATCCGCGTCCGCTACATGCATTCCGACATCGAAACGCTGGAGCGCATCGAGATCATCCGCGACCTGCGCCACGGCGCCTTCGACGTGCTGATCGGCATCAACCTGCTGCGCGAAGGCCTCGACATCCCGGAATGCGCCCTCGTCGCGATCCTCGACGCCGACAAGGAAGGCTTCCTCCGCTCCGAAACGTCGCTCATCCAGACCATCGGCCGCGCCGCGCGCAACATCGATGGCCGCGTCATCCTCTATGCCGACAAGATCACCGGCTCGATGGAACGCGCCATCGCGGAAACGAACCGCCGCCGCGAAAAGCAGAAGGCCTATAACGAGGAACACGGCATCACGCCGGAGAGTATCCGCCGCAACATCGGCGACATCCTCGAAAGCGTCTATGAGCGCGACCATGTCCGCGTCGATACCGGCGAGGCCGACGAAAGCTTCATCGGCCACAACCTCCGCACCCACATCGCCGACCTCGAACGCAAGATGAAGGACGCCGCCGCCGACCTCGAATTCGAAACCGCCGCAAGACTGCGCGACGAAATCAAACGCCTCGAAGCGACGGAACTCGCGATTGCCGACGACCCCATGGCAAGGCAATCGGCCGTCGAGGAAAGCGTCGCGCGCACGGCCACCAAGGGCCGCTCCACTTCAGGCAAGCCAGGAACACGCGCGCGGAAATACAAGAAGCGTTAGCTCGGCCTTCTTCTCCAAAAAATCTCAGTGTCATCCCGGGCCTTGTGCCCGGGACCCATTGGTTCCCTCAGCAGAGAAGGGGGAAAACGCCTTGGCGCCCTCCAGAGCACCAACAACCTGCACAACAAGCATCGACGTGGATTGGGTCCCGGCAACAAGTGCCGGGATGACACCGAATGTTTGGCAGGAACGGACTAAACGATCGCCTCCCACCACCCTCCCCCTGTGGGAGGGTCAAAATTCGCCCCGCGAACTTTGGGGAGGGGTAAGCGGGGGATACCCGCGTCCCACATCCCCCATCAAATACTCCACAAAAATCTTCCCGTGCCCCGCGATACATCCCTTTCCGGCTTCCTTACAAAACAATAGGAGATCAGGGAATTTATTCGAGGCCAAAAGCATTTTAGAAATCGATCCCAATATCCGTCCACGAACTAACTTTCAGAGTTTTTCAACCTACCAAATTCAGGACGTCTTGTGCTATTTTGCGCAAGCGTATGGAGGGGGGACACTATGAACGCAAAATCTAATCCTATAGTCATTCGACCGGACACAAAGATCGGCAATATTGCCGCCGAAAACGACGATGAATTTCTTTTCAACTGTTTTGTTGACCATCCAGCCCTCGCGTCTGTGTTGGATACAACAAGTCCGCAGATGCTCGTATCTGGACGCACCGGCTCCGGCAAAACAGCTATCATTCGAATGGTCGAACATCAGAAAGACCACGTAGACAAAATCGATCTACATGAGTTGGCCCTGAATTATATAGCCAACTCGGACATTATCCGTTTTCTAAACGCCCTCGATATAGATCTAGATTTATTCTTTCAAGCTCTGTGGAAGCATGTCCTGTGCATTGAATTTATCAGGATGAGATTTAGTGTAAAAAATGCAGATGACTCTCGAGGCATCTTCAGCCGCATACGGGAAGCATTCTCTAAAAACGACAGAAAGAATAGTGCAATTAAATATCTGGAGAATTGGGAAGACAAATTTTGGATTACGATGGACACGAACATCCGAGAGATTACATCAAAACTTGAATCGCAAATTGGAGCATCGCTAGGGTTAGAGGTTGAAAAATTTAAGGCCAATGCTGGCTACTCAAGAACACTTAGCGCTGAGAAGAGAGCCGAAGTTACTTCTCGAGCAAAAAAAATTGTAAACGCAGATCAGCTAACAGAACTTTCAAAAGTACTAGATCTTCTAGCTGAATATGACCAAGGAGATAAGTTCAGGCAGTTTTATATTCTCATTGATCGACTTGACGAAAAATGGGTGGATGAATCAATACGCTTTTCGTTGATACGCGCTCTGATCGAATGCCTAAAATCCTTCAGAAAAATTCCGTCGCTAAAAATTGCCGTGGCCATGAGGGCAGACGTGCTCGAACGCGTAATTCAGGAGTCTAAGGATTTAGGTTTTCAAAGAGAAAAGTACGACGACTATTTTCTCAGGATTGTGTGGAAGAAAGATCAATTAAAACAGCTGGTCGAGAAGAGGGTGAATTTTCTATATCGGCGAAAATATACATCTGAAAACATTCACTTCGGTGATGTTTTCTCGACGAACGTTGGTCGACGTGAGCCATTCGATTATATGGTTGAGCGCACCCTCTATCGCCCTCGTGACATAATTTCCTTCGTAAACTTATGCCTCACGCAAGCTCAAGGAAATAGCCAAGTGACCGCGCGAGACATTCGCGCAGCGGAGGGGGAATATTCGCGCATACGGCTCCAAGCATTGGAAGAGGAATGGCGGAGTGCTTTACCGTCTCTGGCAGTTGCGGTACGAAAGTTTGCCAAGCACGGCGTTCGATTCACACTAGGTAGTGTTTCTACTAAGGACTTTGTAGAGGATTTGGTGATCGATATAGCGGGCATTGAATGCCCGCCCTGCGATCTAATTGCCAACGAATGCGCAGCCTACTTGAAAAATCAGACGATACCTCACCTACTGAGAATCGCAAAAATGGTAACTTGCGAACTCTACCGAATTGGCGCAATCGGTATAAAGACAGGAGCCCAAGAGCGCTTCATCTATGCCTATCAAGATACGCCCGTGGTAAGCGTCGAGATGGTTGATACAGATACACGCATTCACATACACCCAATGCTCCACAGAGCTCTAAATCTCGCGGAGCAGAAAGTCTGAAGACACCTTAGTGTCAACATCGCCCTTCTCCCCCTCACACCCCCAACAGATACTCCACGAAATCCTTCGCATCGAACACCAGCGACACCGCCAGCGTCGCCGTCGCCGCCACGAACCAGACGCCGAACACGCTCTTCTTCTCCACCAGCGGCCAGCGCCGGATGTAGTAGACGAGCACCGGCGTCCACAGCACGAGATGCGTGACACCCCAGAGCTTGTTCCAGCCCACCGCCATGCCGAGCGCCATCGTCGCGACGATCGTCACCACGAAGGACAGCAACAGCCACCGCGCCTCCACCCGGAAGAACGAAAACACCAGACTGCCGAGCCCGAGCACGGCCAGCATCCAGTACATCCAGTACTGCACCCAAAGCGGCAGCGTCGCCACATAGGCGTCCTGCGCTTCGCTCGCCGCCTGCAAGGCTTCCAGAAAACCGGTCATTGCCGCCTCCCCTGTTGAACCGGACGAACTCAAAAGTGTTCTCTGTGCAACGGCAAATCAATAATCCGTTACGAAGCGCGCGCCATGGCCGCTCCCGGCCCCGAAAAGCCTTGAAGCACGGACCGAGCGGCTATAATCGCCATGATTCACCAAACGGGAATGAACACGATGCACAGCGGCGATCCCTATGGCGTTTTCACGCCGGGCTGGAATGTGAAACGGCTTCTGCTCTGGACGGGCGCGGCGCTCCTGCTCGCCGCCTCGTGGATCTGGCCGGAGACGCGCGCCCTTTGGGATGCGATGGACGTCGCAATCTTCCGCCTGCTGAACGCCACCGTCGCGATGAACGACGTCATCGCCGCCTTCTGGGCACTCACGGGCGACCGCCGCTTCGATTATGTCTCGGCGCTCATCGTCCTCGTCATCTACATGATCGTCATTTCCCGCGACGATCTTCCCCGCTTCCGTCACGGCTTCGCCTTTGGCGGTTCCGTCGGCATCCTCCTCCTCGTCGTCATCGGTCTCCAGCGCGAGCTGATCGAATATCCGCGCCTCTCGCCGACCTTCGCGCTGGAACATGTTCATTCGATCCAGGCCTACATTCCCTGGTCGCTTGCCAAGGAAGGCTCAGACACGAGCTTCCCCGGCGACCACGCCACGGTGATGATGCTGCTCGCCCTCACCTGGAGCCTCGGTCTCGGCCGCCGCCTCGGCCTCCTCGCCGCCGCGCTCACCTTTGTCTTTGCCCTGCCGCGCATGGCGGCCGGCGCGCACTGGATGACGGATGCGCTGGTCGGCGGCGGTTTCGTCACCCTGCTGACGGCCGGCGTCCTGCTCGGCACCCCCGCCATGTACCACCTGCAGCGCGGCGTTCGCCGCCTCTCGGACCCCGTGGTGGATTACTGGCTGCTGATCGTCGCCCGCATCGGCCGCGAAGACAGCGACAATCCAAATCCCGCGCGCCAGTTCCTCCGCGGCATCTGCCTCGGCGCCACCCAGCTCATGCCCGGCGCCAGCACCGGCAGCATGGCGCTGATGCTCGGCCTCTATCGCCGCCTGATGCGCGCCATCGCGCATCTCGACATGGAGTTCCTCCGCCTTCTCGCGCGCGGCCAGTTCGTCTCCGCGCTTCGCCGCGCCGATCTCGTCTTCCTCGTGCCCCTGCTTCTGGGCAGCGCCGCCGCCATCGTCTTCTTCAGCCGTGTCGTGCCGCTCGAAACCCTGAGCGAGGAATTGCCGGAAATCATGTTCGGCCTTTTCTTCGGCCTCCTCGCCGCGGCCACGGTCGCGCTGCTGCGCCGTCACCGTCCCCACGGCATCGCCTGGGGCTGGCTCGCGCTCGGCGTTGCCTTTGGCGCCGCCTTCGCCCTTTTGACTCCGGTCGACACGCCGAACGAAATCTGGTTCGTCTTCCTCTGCGGCGCGCTCACCGTCACGGCGGCGATGATGCCGGGCGTCTCCGCGGCGCTCATCCTGCTGGTCCTCGGCAAATATGCCGCCACCATCGAGGCGCTCGCGCATATCGACTTCGACTATCTCGCGCCCTTCGCGGCGGGCGGCCTTCTCGCCGCCGTCTCGCTCTCGCGCCTCGTCACCGCGCTGATGCAGCGTCACGCGCAAGCCGTGATGTTGGCGGTGACGGGCCTCATGGGCGGTTCGCTGCTCGCCGTCTGGCCGTTCCAGAACCGCGAATACATGGAGATCGGCGGCAAGATGCGCCTGGTCGTCTCGGAAGCCTATCTGCCCGAAACCTTCGACGCCGGTCTCGTCATGGGCCTCGCCGGCATGGTCGCCGGCGCCGCGCTCTTCTACCTCCTCGACCGCCTGACGAAAAAGGACGATGCCGGGCTGGCGGAGGAAAGGCCGGCCGCGTGACCGCGCGGCGCACCCTCGCCCATGTCCAGTGGGCACCGGGCAAGTGCCGCTGCGGCGCGGTCCGCTTCGAGATCATGGTTCCCGCCCTCTGGGCCTGGCACGATCATTCGCAGGCGACGCGCGAAACGACGGGCGCCGCCGCCATGTGCTGGGTCGGAAGCTGGAAGAAACGCTTCCGCGTCACCGCCGGCGAAGACGACATCACCCGCTACGAAGAGCCCGGCACCGCCCGCAGCTTCTGCCGCCGCTGCGGCACGCCGCTCTTCTACGAACGCGAGCGTTCCCGCCACGTCATCAACCTCCCCCGCGCCCTCTTCGCCGCCCGCACCGGCCGCGAACCGCGCTACCACGCAGGCCTGAAGGAGATGCCCGACTGGGCCTATAATGGCGAGCCGCTGGCCCCGCTCAAAGGCTATCCCGGCATCATGATCGAGCGGAAAAGGAAGAAGAAACCGCCACCTGAAGGCATGTTCTGACCTGCACTCTTTCGCCATATTCCCCGCCTATAGTCCCCGCAAGACCGAGACCTTTCATGGAGACACACACATGCGCGCGATACTCGCAATCCTTGCACTGACGATTTCGCTGGCGATCCCCGGCGCCCCGGCTTTCGCGAAGGACGGCGACAGCAACCAGCGCTCGCCCGTCGGTCAGGCGGTGGACGGCGTCAAGGAAGGCGGCCGCACCATCGGCCACGGCGCCCGCGACGCGACAAAGGCCATCGGCCACGGCACTCGCGACGCGGTTCAGACCGTCGGCAACACCGCCGACGAAGTGACGACCGAAATCGGCCACGGCACGCGCGACGCCGCGAAGGAAACCGGCAACTTCTTCACCCGCATCGGCCACGCCTTCCGCGACGGCTGGAACGACCTCACCAACTGATCCGGGCCCGTGACGACAACCCTCCTCCTCGGCACCACGGGCATGCTGAACGCGGCTTCGGCTCACGCCGTCGCCCGTTCGGACAAGGCGGTGCTCGCCTCGCGCCGTGCCGACGGCTTCTCCTTCGGCGCCGATACGCTGGACACGAAGCTCGTCCGCGTCGCGCAAAGCTATGACGACGAAGCCGCCTTCCTCGCCGCGCTGGAGCCCCACGCCCCCTTCGACGTCGCCCTCACCTGGATTCGTCCGCGCGCGGAGCTGCTGCGCGCCGCGCTCGACGCGCTGGTGGCGCCCGGCGGTCTCCTGATCGAGATCATGGGCAGCCGCTCGCTCCTCACCGGCGAGGACGGCGCGCCCTCCATCGCCACGCTCCGCGCCGAGGCGCTCGGCCGCCAGCCGGACATCGTCTACGCACAGGTGATCCTCGGCTTCGTCCGCGAGGGCGAGACCTCGCGCTGGCTCAACCACGAGGAAATTTCCGCCGCCGCCATCGCCCAGATGGAAATGCCCCTTCCCCGCCGCATCGCGGGCGTGCTGGAGCCGTGGGACGCGCACCCGCGCTGAGAAACTGTTTGAAAAATTCCCGCTGCTTTGGTGGAGCCGTGAATCCTACCCCGTCATTGCGAGCGAAGCGAAGCAATCCAGGGGCCGCAGGCACAGCATTTGCTGCCCCTGGATTGCTTCGTCGCACCTTCGGTGCTCCTCGCAATGACGAATGAAGAGGTCGACGGTCGGGGGAGCGTTGAACTTTTCAAAACAGTTTCCGAGCCTCAGGCCCGCCTGTACCAGTGGAAATACCTCAGCCCCAGATGCACCACCGCGCCCAGCGCCACGAGCAGCGCGCCCACGATGAACCTCACCCAGACGAAACTGAACACCACATGCGTCGGAAACACCTGCGTCTTCGACACCGACGCTTCCTTCAGGTGCTGGATGTCCTTCGCCTCCGGCGCCGTCACCATCTCGAAAAGATCGCGCAGGCTCCGGTAGCGCACGATCGCCACCTGGTCCCACTCCTCCATGCCGTCCGGCTGAATGAAGGCAGCGAAAGGCCGCGAGATGAACACCGGAAAGCCGCCGCGCCGGATCAGCGCCGGCAGGATCATCGCATTATAGGCCTCCGCCGCCCTGGGATCGGCCGGGTCATCCATCAGGTTCACCATCAGGAATTCGCGCCCGTCATCCTTCCGCGCCCAGGCTTCCAGCGGCGCGCGAAGCCCCAGCGTGCCGCTCCCCTCCGCGCGCTCGTCGAGCAGCGCGAAATAACGGTCGATCTCGTCCGGCGAAAGCGGCCGCCCCGCGCCGCCATACCAGATCCAGAACGCGCCGTAGAAAAGCGCGAGAACGATAACGAGAATGCGGGGACCGGTGATGCGCAGCATGTCTTCCTCCCTGACGAACCGGGAGAAGACTACGCAGCCGTCATTAAATTGGCAATATGAATGTCAATAGATGAAGCAAGCTCAGGCGAGCCTTGCCCGCAGCTTCTGCACCAGCGCCATCAGCCGCCGGTCGTTCTTGACGAACCGCTTCGCCGCGAGCCCCGTGCGGATCGCGGCCGCCGCCGGCACGCCGGCAAGGCTCGCTCCCGTCACGCTGTTCCGCATCTCCATCGGCGCGTTGCAGAAACTCTCCTTGTACGGCAGATACCCGACCGAAAGATCGTAAACCTCGATGCCGCGCTCGATGCTCGACTGCAGCAGCTTCAGCAGATGCAGCCGCCCCGGTGAAAGCCGTGGCAGCTTCGTCGCGTCGTAAGTATGCACCATCAGCGTGCTGCGCCCGTTCCACAGATGGCCGATGCTGCCCGACAGGAATTCCCCGTCGAGCCGCAGTTCCGCCACTTCGAGCAGCCGCCGCTCCTCCGGCAGCGCCGCGAGGTCGAGCCAGGCCGCGCGATAATTCTCTTCCCCGAAGATCGACGAAATCCCCTGCGCGGCAAGCTGCGCCGCCTTGCGGCCCAGAATCTCATCCGTCATCGCCACCATCTCGTCCGCTCTCTCCGCGAAGCGGAACGTGACATCGCCCATCGCTTCCAGCTTGCGGAACTTCGATCGGTCGATGCGCCGCGTCTCCGGCCGGTAGCGTTGCGAGAATTCCTCGAATGTCGAAGGCAGGTCGAACACATAGGCCGCGTCCGGCGCCGGCGCGCCCTTCAACGCGGCAAAGGGATTGGCAAGCGGCGCCGAAGGCGCACCGAGCGCCACCGGCTGGCTGTCCAGCATCACGAGGTCGTGGCGCGGCAGCGCGCGGCGGATATGCCGCCACAGCGTCGGAAAGCCGCCCTCGCCCAATCGCGCGGCGTAATCGGCGGCGACGAGCGGCCCCTTGTAGTCCGCCAGCCGCCCGCCCATCCAGGCGACGCGGCGCAGGCCGAAATACCGGTCGATGCCGAGCGGCGCCAGCATCAGCGGCTCGCCCTGCCGCGCCACCACCGCGATCGCCGGCGCCACGCCGAGCCCCGCCCCCACATGCCGGTGCCACGCCGAAAGCCAGTCGAAACTCTGGAACGCCGTCCCCACGGCCTGCCCCTCGAAGGCGCGCCACTGGGGCTCCGCCGCCTCGAAACTCTCGTAAACCGTCACCCCCGCCGCATGGGCGAGCCGCGCGTCGTATCCCGCCCGGAATCGTGCCGTGCCGCGCGGCCGCCGCCGCGCTGCAATCGGGGACAGGAAATCGTCGCTCGAAAAGCTCATCGTTCGCTCCTGGCACTATCTGTCCCTTTTTGGAACAGTCGTCCGCTCTGGCGTAAAGCCACGCAAGCTTCCGGCCAGACCGGCGCCCCGTGCTAGGCTCCCGCCGCCGCAACAACGGAGCCCTCCATGACGAACGCGCTCATCCCCTTCGACATCGTCGGCCTCGCGCCCGAAACCGGCGCCCCCGCGCCGGACCGGATCGTCTCCGGCCAGCCGCAAAACCGCGTCTGGAACCTCTACGCCTCGCCCGACGGCAAGTTCTTCTCCGGCATATGGGAAAGCGATCCCGGTGCCTGGCGCATCGCCTACACCGAGCACGAGTTCTGCCACATCCTCGAAGGCGAAAGCCGCATCGTCGCGGACGGCGGCAGGACGATGACGGTGAAACAGGGCGACGCCTTCGTCATTCCGGCGGGCTTCACCGGCATCTGGGAAGTCGTCACCCGCACCCGCAAGCACTACGCGATCTACGAAGCCTGACGATCAATCGTTCTCGGCTTTGATCTGCCGCTCATAGACCTCGGTGCGCACGCGCTCGATCAGCGTCGTGGCCGCGTCGGAAGGCGCGCCGATCGCCCGCAGCACATGCCCCGACAATTGCAGCGACGCTTCCAGCGCCTCATGCACCACCGCGCTCGCGCCGGCCGCTTCCAGTTCCAGCATGTGCTCCCGGTCGCGGGCACGCGCGAAGATCGGTATCTTCGGCCACTTCGCCCGCAGCGCCCGGACGAGATGGCTCGCCGCCGCGCTGTTGTCGAGCGTCACGACCACGGCCGACGCCTTCGCGATGCCCACCCGCTCCAGCACCTCCGCCCTCGCCGCGTCGCCGTAATAGACGAGTTCGCCCCGCGTCCGCGCCGCCCGTGCGCGCGCCGGGTCGAGATCGAGCGCGACGAACGGCAATTGCTGCTCCCGCAGCAGCCGGCCGATCATGCGCCCCACGCGGCCATAGCCCGCGATGATGACATGCGCGTCGAGCCCTTCCACCAGCGCGTCCGCATTGCGCTCGCGGTCGCCCTCCATCCCGTCGAACCGCGTCTGCAGCCACGCGCCCAGCGTCGCGAGCCCCGGCGTCAGCGCCATCGAAATGGCCGCGGCAAGCTGCACGATATGCGCGACCTGCAGCGGCACCACGCCGCCCGCCGCCGAAGCCGAAATCACCACGAAGGCGAACTCGCCGCCCGACGCCAGCAGCAATCCCGTGCGCAGCGAACAGAGGCGCGCCTCGCCGAACGCGAATGTCAGGAGCCCGATCAGCACCGTCTTCAGCGCGATGAAGATCGCGATGAGGCCGAGAACGGCCACAAAATTGTCGCGGAACACCGTGAAGTCCATGCCGAGGCCGACGCTGATGAAGAAGAGCCCCAGCAGCAGCGACTTGAACGGCTGGATGTCGGTCTCGACCTGCGGCCGGAATTCCGTATCGGACAGCAGCAGCCCGGCGAGGAACGCACCGAGCGCCATCGACAGCCCCGCCGCCCCGGTCGCCACGGCGGTCAGCAGCGCCGCCAGCAGCGACAGCGCGAGAAAAAGCTCGGGGTTCCCCGTCCGCGCCACGACGCCGTAGATCCACCGCAAGATGTATCGTCCCACCGTCAGGATCAGCAGCACCGCCACCGCCGCCTTCAGCGTCGCCAGTCCGGCGAGCGCGAAAATGTTCACGCCCTCGCCGCCCTGCGCATAGGCGCTGAAGATCGACACCATGACGAGGATCGGCACCACGGCCAGGTCCTGCATCAGCAGGATCGAAAACGCGATCCGCCCCGGCTGCGCCGCGAACTCGCCGCGCTCGATCAGCAGTTGGGTAACGATGGCGGTGGAGGAAAGCGCCAGCGCGAAACCGATGATGGTCGCCGCCGGCGCGGACAGTCCCATCAGCAGGAAGATGCCGGCCAGCGCCAGCCCGCAAAGCAGCACCTGCGCGCCGCCGAGCCCCAGCACATAGGTCCGCATGGAGCGGAGCCGCTGCCACGAAAGTTCGAGCCCGATGGTGAAAAGCAGGAAGACGACGCCGAGTTCGCCGATCTCGGAAAGGCCCACGCCCTCCGCGATCAGCTTGAGCCCGTGCGGCCCGATCAGCGCCCCGATGAACAGATAGCCGAGCACCGTGCTCGCGCGGAACCAGTGGAAAAGCGGCATCACGGCCACGGCGGCAATCAGAAACACGATCACCTCCCTCAGATAGGGAACGTGAACGCCGCCCGTCACCGCATCGACAGCCGCTTCCGCGGCCCACACCTCGCCCTGCACTTCCGCCTCGCCTCTCGGTAAACCGCCTGAAGAGTACCGCATATACACGCGCGGCGCGGCGGAATCCTGCGCCATTCTTGCCTTATTGGGGCCCGCGCCCTATATGCCTCGGGGCGGGGCCGGGGGCGGACCAAGCAGAAACCAGAGGGATCAGCGTCAATATGCGGACCGTGACCGCGCGCATCGTCGTGACAGAGGTGACATCTTGCCGCTCCTTTTGTCCCCATGCGGGGCGCGGCTGATGTCGGCGATGTATCTCTATCTCATCGGTGGCCTGGTCATCCTGCTCGTCTGCGGCGACTTTCTGGTCAGGGGCGCCGCCTCGCTCGCTACCCGCTACGGCATCTCTCCACTGCTGATCGCGCTCACCATCGTTGCCTTCGGCACCTCCGCGCCTGAACTGCTGGTCTCCGTCCGCGCCGCGCTTGCCGGCGCGCCGGGCATCGCGCTCGGCAATGTCGTCGGCAGCAACGTCGCGAACATCCTGCTCATCCTCGGCCTGCCCGCGCTCATCCTGCCCATCGCCTGCACCGGCCGCACCGTGCCCCACAACATGATCATCATGATGGCGGCCAGCGTCCTTCTTATCGTGCTCTGCTTCGTCGGCACGCTCGGCGTCTGGCAGGGCGTGCTCCTGCTCTCGCTGCTGGTTGCCTATCTGGTCTATTCCGGCTGGGACGCGCGGATGCACCCCTACGATCCGCCGCCGCTCGCCGCCGGCGAGGATGCCATTCCCGCCCCGGCGCCGCCGAGCGACAGCTTCAGCGCCGAAACCGCCGCTCACGACCTGCCTCATGGCGACGTCAAGCCGCTGAACCTCTCGCGCCGGATCATCGCCGCGAAAATCCTCTTCGGCATTGCCGGCCTTCCCATCGGCGCGCATCTCGTCGTCGACGGCGGCACCGAAATCGCACATGCTTTCGGCGTGTCGGACGCCGTCATCGGCCTGTCGCTCATCGCCGTCGGCACCTCGCTGCCCGAGCTTGCCACATCGGTCATGGCCGTCTTCCGCCGCAACGACGACGTGGTGGTGGGCAACATCATCGGCAGCAACATCATGAACATCCTGGCGATCCTCGGCGTCACGGCGCTCATCGCGCCGCTGCCCGTCGCGCCGGACTTTCTGAGCTTCCACCTTTGGGTGATGCTCGGCGCCGTCGTCATGCTGCTTCCCATGGCCATGACCGGGGGCAAGGTCGGCCGTATCGCGGGTGCCGTTTTCCTTTCGGCCTATGGCGCGTATCTTTACGCCATGTTCGCCTTTGGCCACGTCAACGGCGTCGTTTGAGAGATCGCAACTTGACCGGACACAGCCGCAACGCATTGGTGACGGGCGCCGCACGGCGCATCGGGCGGGCCATCGCCCTCGCCCTGGCCGAGGACGGCTGGTCCGTCGCGCTCTGCATCCGCCACGACCGCTCCGGCGAAGACGCCGCGGACGTGCTGCGGGAGATCGAGGCAAAAGGCGTGCGCGCCGTCGTCCTCAAGGCCGACCTCGCTGACCGCGCGGCGACCGAGGCCCTGGTGCCTGACGCCGCGAAGGCGTTGGGCCCGCTCAGTCTTCTCGTCAACAACGCATCCGAGTTCTATCCCGACGAAGCCCATACGATGACGGTGGCGTCATGGAGCGAGCACATGGACGTCAACCTGCGCGCGCCCGCCTTCCTCTCGCAGGCTTTCGCGGCCCAGCTCCCCGCGGGTGCGGACGGCAACATCGTCAACATCATCGACCAGCGTGTCTGGGCGCCGACGCCGAAGTTCTTTTCCTATACCCTGAGCAAGATGGCGTTGTGGGACATGACGCAGGTACTGGCGCGCTCTTTCGCGCCGCGTATCCGCGTCAATGGCATAGGTCCGGGCCCCACCCTCGCGAACCAGCGCCAGTCGGCGGCGGATTTCGAGCGCCAGGTGAACGCGACCATTCTCGGGCGCGGCACCACGCCGGAGGAGATTTGCGCCGCGGTTCGGTTTATCCTTGCGGCGCCCGCCATGACCGGGCAAATGATCGCGCTCGACGGCGGTCAGCATCTCGCATGGGAAACGCCGGACGTGACCGGCATTTCGGAATAAGGCAGTCGCCGATGACCCAACCCGACAATGTCCTGCCCCTGAAAATCGCGAGCGCCGCGCGCGCGATCCGTCATGTCTTCGTCCACGGCCTCCTTCTCGACGCCCATATCGGCGTCTATCGCCACGAGGTCGGCAAGACGCAGCCCATCCGCGTGAATGTCGACCTGACCGTCGCGGAGGTCGCCCACAGCGACAATCTGGAAAACGTCGTCTGCTACGCCACGGTGGTGGAAAAGATCAAATCCATCGTCGCCGAGGGCCATCTGAAGCTCGTCGAAACGCTGGCGGAGCGGATCGCATCCGCCTGCCTCGAGGATGAGCGCGTGCAGGTCGCGCTGATCCGTGTGGAGAAGCTGGCGGCCATCCCTGAAGCCGCCGGGGTGGGCGTCGAAATCGAGCGTGTGCGCCATCATTCCTGATGCGGCAAGCTCTCGAAAAAGCGACAATGGAATCAACGGTTTGACGATTTCAAATGCCGCACACGGAGGATTTGTGCACAGCAGCGGGTGGGCCGCTCCGGGGAGCCTGCAGCCTGGGGCGTTAACCATGGGAACCGGAAATCGGGATTCCATAGGACAGAAAAACCCATATGTTTCAATGTCTTATAAAAAGACGGCTTTCGCTTTCGTGTCACAAATCCTAATTATTACAAGAACTTGACGATTTCCGGCGGTTAACGGGCCCGACTCTTTCAACAAACTTATCCACAGGTAGGGCCACATCATCGCCGCGCTTCCCGCGCGCCGCTCGTCCGGCCGGAGGAACCGCCGGCAGTGCTATAAAAAGATCAATGGACGATACGAAAAACAGCTCTTCCGAGACCCCCGCCGCCTCGATCGGCGGTGAGAACGGGGCTGCGCATTCGGCACCCGGCGGCGCGGCGCTGATCGCCGAGAAGGTGAAGCACCTGCCGGACAGTCCGGGCGTCTACAGGATGTACGGCGCGGGCGGCGATCTCCTCTATGTGGGCAAGGCCCGCAGCCTGAAAAAGCGGGTGGCGAGCTATACCAAGCTGGCGGGCCATTCGAACCGCATCGCCCGCATGATCGCCTCCACGGTCCAGATGGAATTCATCTCGACCGCCACGGAAACCGACGCGCTGCTGCTCGAAGCCAATCTGATCAAACGGCTGAAGCCGCGCTACAACGTGCTGATGCGGGACGACAAGTCGTTCCCCTATATCCTGCTGACGGGCGATCACGATTTCCCGCAGGTCGTGAAGCATCGCGGCGGGCGCTCCCGCCCGGGTGACTATTACGGCCCCTTCGCAAGCGCCGGCGCCGTCACGGCGACGCTGAACGCGCTCCAGAAGGCCTTCCTGCTCCGCTCCTGCTCCGACAGCGTCTTTGAAAACCGCACCCGGCCCTGTCTCCTCTTCCAGATCAAGCGCTGCAGCGCCCCCTGCACCGGCGAGATCGATCGCGAGGCCTATGCGGGACTTGTAACGGAGGCGCGCGACTTCCTGCGCGGGCGCAGCCGCAAGACCCAGCAGCAGCTCGTGGAACTGATGGAACGGGCCTCGGCCGAACTCGATTTCGAGCGCGCCTCGATCTATCGCGACCGCATCCGCGCGCTGACGCAGATCCAGCAGCATCAGGGCATCAATCCGCAAACCGTGGCCGAGGCCGATGTCTTCGCCGCCTGGACCGAAGGCGGCCAGACCTGCGTACAGGTTTTCTTCTTCCGCGCCGGACAGAACTGGGGCAACCGCGCCTATTTCCCGCGCCACGACAAGGAACTCTCGACGGAGGAAGTGCTGGATGCCTTCCTCGCCCAGTTCTACGAGGACCGTCCCCCACCCCGCATGGTGCTTCTCAGCCATGACGTGCCGGGCCGGGCGCTGCTCGCCGAGGCGCTGACCATCCGCGCCGGCCGGAAGGTCGCGGTCGGCGTACCCCGGCGCGGCGAGAAACGCGAGCTGGTGAACCATGCCCAGTTGAATGCGCGCGAGGCGCTCGGCCGCCGCCTTGCCGAAAGCTCCTCGCAGCGAAAGATTCTGGAGGGCGTCGCGGAGGCATTCGGCCTCGAACAGCCGCCCGGGCGCATCGAAGTCTATGACAACAGCCACATTTCCGGCTCCCAGGCCGTCGGCGGCATGATCGTCGCCGGCCCGGAAGGCTTCGTGAAAAACCAGTATCGCAAGTTCAACATCAAGGGCGAGGAGATCGAGCCCGGCGACGACTACGCTATGATGCGCGAGGTTCTGACGCGCCGCTTCACCCGCCTCCTCAAGGAGAGCGAGGGCAAGCCCGCCGACGACGCATGGCCGGACCTCATCCTCATCGACGGCGGTGCCGGACAGCTCAAGGTCGCCCTCGACGTGCTGGGAGAACTCGGCATCGACAGCGTAACCGCCGTCGGCGTCGCCAAAGGTCCCGAACGGGATGCGGGCCGCGAGCGTTTCTTCATGGCGGGCCGGGCCGACTTCATGATGGAACCGCGCAACCCGGTTCTCTACTACCTCCAGCGTCTGCGGGACGAAGCGCATCGCTATGCCATCGGCAGCCATCGTGCGCGCCGCTCGAAAGCGATCGGCGTCAATCCGCTCGACGACGTGCCGGGCGTCGGGCCCGGCCGCAAGCGCGCCCTGTTGCAGCATTTCGGTTCCGCCCGCGCCGTCGCTCGCGCGGGCCTGAGCGATCTCGAATCGGTGGAAGGCATCAGTGCCAAAGTGGCGCGCGCGGTTTACGATCATTTTCATGGAAATCCCGACGGCACGCCTTGATTTCCCCTCGCCCCTCGCGACATGTCGCCGGTGGGTGTTAAGCTCGATGCGATCAGACCGGAGTTGTATGTAGAATGGCGACGAACCTGCCGAACCTCCTGACCTATTTCCGCATCGCGCTGGTGCCCGCCGTAGTGATGTGTTTCTACATTCCCGGCGACGCCGGGCATTGGGCGGCGCTGACCCTCTTCGTCATCGCGGGCCTTACGGACTTCTTCGACGGCTACCTGGCCCGTGCCTGGGAGCAGCAGTCCAATCTCGGCCGCATGCTGGACCCCATCGCGGACAAGCTTCTGGTCGCCGTCGTGCTGATCGCCCTCACCTGGGTCGATGTCATCGCCGGATTCTCGCTCTGGGCGGCCATCATCATTCTCTGCCGCGAGATTCTCGTCTCCGGCCTCCGCGAATTTCTCGCCGAATTGCGCGTCAGCCTGCCGGTGACCCAGCTCGCCAAGTGGAAGACGGCGATCCAGATGGTCGCACTCGGCTTCCTGCTCGCGGGCCCCGCCGCCGACAAGATCGTGCCCGGCACGACCGAAGCCGGCATCACGCTGCTCTGGGCCGCCGCCATTCTCACGCTCTATACGGGCATCGACTATTTCCGCGCCGGTGTGCGGCATATCGACGACGAGCGCCCCGAACGCAACCCGCCCGCGCCGGCGACGGCCGCGGCTGCCGAACGGGAAGGCCGGATGTGAAGCTTCTCTATTTCGCATGGGTAAGACAGAAAGCCGGCACGGCGGAAGAGGACGTAACGCCGCCCGGCGACGTGCGCGACGTCGCGGACCTGATCTCCTGGCTGAAGACGCGCGGCGAAGGATATGAGGCGGCCTTCTCCGATCTGTCCGTCATCCGCTGCGCGGTCGATCAGGAGCACAGCGAGTTCGACGCCCCCATCGCGGGCGCGGCCGAGATAGCCTTCTTCCCGCCGGTCACGGGCGGCTGATATGATCCGGGTACAGACGGAAGATTTCGACATCGGCGCCGAAGTGGCGGCTCTGACGAAAGGCCGCCCCGGCATCGGCGCGGTCGTCACCTTCTCCGGCCTCGTCCGCGACACCGGCGGCATCTCTTCGATGGAACTCGAACACTACCCCGGCATGACCGAAAAGGAACTCGCCCGCATCGAAACGGAAGCAAACGCCCGCTGGCCGCTGCAGGCAACGCTCATCGTCCACCGCGTCGGCAAGCTTTCCCCCGGGGATAACATCGTTCTCGTCGTCGCCGCCTCCTCCCACCGCGACGCGGCATTCCAGGCCGCCTCCTTTTTGATGGATTATTTGAAAACCCGCGCACCGTTCTGGAAGCGGGAGGAAACCGGGGATAAGTCGCACTGGGTCGACGCGCGCGAGAGCGACGACGAAGCGACGGCAAAATGGAAGACATGACATTTTTGTGACAGTTGGATGACAGACGCCTCTTTGGAGGGCGTTTTCGCGACCTCATTTGCGCCGAAGCTGCATTCTCCCTGGCCCGTCCCCGCTGTACCACTGGTCCATCCCGACATTTCGAAGGACCGGAAAAATGACCTCTGAAAACACACTTGCTCCGCCTGCAGAGGGCTTCGAGCGCCACTTCCGTCAGAGCCCGCTGACCAATCCGTGGGAGCCGCTCTACTCGCGAAACACAGGCACCGCCATCCATATCGGCCTGTGGCTCGCGGAACCGCACACCAACTCGCGCGGCCTCGCGCATGGCGGCCTCATTACCGCGCTCGCGGACAATGCAATGGGTCTCTCCTGCGGCCTCGGACGCGAAAACGCGGCGGGACTTGTAACCGTCGGCCTCGCCGTCGACTTCCTCAGCTCCGCGCGTATCGGACAATGGCTTGAGGTGCATCCCGAAGTCGTCAAGGCGGGCTCAACCCTCTGTTTCGCGCAATGTCTGGTAAAGGCGGATGGCAAGGCCTGCGCCCGCGCCAACGCAACCTTCTCCGTGCTGAAGCGCTGAAACAAAAAAGGGCGGCTCGAAAGCCGCCCTTTCAATATCGATATCGGATCGCCGTCAGGCAATGGCGGCTTTCGCTGCCTGCTTCGGGTTCACCGCCGCCATGTAGTCGGCGAACAGCGTCGCGGTGATCTCGCCCGGCGTGAACTTGTGCGGACCGATCTCGCCGACCGGCGTTACTTCCGCGGCCGTGCCCGTGATGAAGCACTCCGAGAAATCCGGAAGTTCCTCCGGCATGATATGGCGCTCGATGAGTTCGTAGCCACGCGCCTTTGCAAGCTCGATCACCGTCTGCCGCGTGATGCCGTCGAGGAAACAATCCGGCTTCGGCGTATGAATGACGCCGTCTTTCACGAAGAAAATATTCGCGCCGGTCGCTTCTGCCACATAGCCGCGATAGTCGTACATCAGCGCGTCGGCATAACCCTTGTTCTCCGCCGCATGCTTCGAGATCGTGCAGATCATGTAGAGACCGGCCGCTTTCGCCATCGACGGCGCCGTCTCCGGCGACGGCCGCTTGTACTTCGCGATGTCGAGACGGATGCCCTTCTTGCGTTGCTCGGGATCGAAATAGGACGGCCATTCCCACGCGGCGACTGCGAAGTTGATGCGGTTCTTCTGCGCGCTCACGCCCATCATCTCGCTGCCGCGCCACGCGACGGGACGCAGGTAACCGTCCGTCAGCTTCTGCGCGCGCACCGCCGCGATGCAGGCCGCGTCGATTTCCTCGACGCTGTAGGGAATTTCGAAACCGAGAATCTCGGCTGAACGGATCAGCCGCTCCGAATGCTCGCGCAGCTTGAAAATCTCGCCGCCATACATCCGGCATCCTTCGAATACGCAGCTCGCGTAATGCAAACCATGCGTGAGCACATGGACCTTTGCATCCGCCCAAGGGACGAGTTCTCCGTTGAACCAGATAAAGCCGTCGCGTTTGTCGAAGGGAATGTCTGCCATGACCCTGTTTCCTGGTGTATTTCCGCGCTGCGCCGGGTTCTCGCCACCGTGACTGTCCGGCTGCTCGCGGTCCCGTCCCACGGGAGATTTGCGGGAGACAATCTTCTCGGGCGAACATCCACTATATTAGATGGCAGATTCGATCTGCGCGGCCTTAGGTGCCCAGTCTGTCTCATGCAGTGTGCAAGAGGTAGCACTTGGCGGAAAATATGTCAACATGACTGACATAAAATGGTGGTAATGGCGAAACCTCTGAAAACTCCCGCAAACCGCGTGGAATCGCGGCCCGTCCCCGCGGCCGCGGCGCCGGCCGATGCATTGACCGAAGCCATAGAGCTGCTGTTCTTCGCCTATCGCGACTTCATCAGCGACCCGGATGAGCTTTTGACGAAGTATGGCTTTGGCCGCGCCCACCACAGGGTGGTCCACTTCGTCGGACGCAATCCCGGCATCACGGTCGCCGAATTGCTGAACATCCTGCGGATCACCAAACAAAGCCTCGCGCGCGTCTTGAAACAGTTGATCGAACGGGGCTTTATCGAGCAGGAAACGGGCAAGCAGGATCGGCGGCAGCGCCTCCTCTACCTCACGGCGGAAGGCACCGATCTTGCGGCGCGGCTCGCGGCGCCTCAACGCGCCCGCGTCGCCCGCGCGCTCGAGAAGGCCGGGCCCGACGCGGACAGGGCGTGGCGTACCGTCCTGTTGGCTCTGGTCAACGAGGAAGACAGGCCCGAGGTCGAGCACCTGATCGCCAGAGCGCCAGCTGGCAGTAAGTAGCGCCAAGACAGAAAGCGGGCCAAGTGACCGTGAACGACATCGCAACGGCGGGAAAGCAGAGCGGCGGCAAGGCACCGCCTGCGGACGACGCACCGCATGTGCTGGTTGTCGACGACGATCGCCGCATTCGCGAATTGCTGAAGCGTTATCTCTCCGACAACGGCTACCGCGTGACGACGGCGGAGCACGCCGCCGATGCTCGCGCCCGGCTTGCGGGCATGTCTTTCGATCTTCTGGTGCTCGATGTGATGATGCCCGGCGAGAACGGCCTCGATCTCACCCGCGATCTGCGCCGCAGATCTACCGTTCCCATTCTCATGCTCACCGCGCGGGGTGAAGCCGACGATCGCATCGACGGGCTGGAGCGCGGCGCCGACGACTATCTCGCCAAGCCTTTCGAGCCGCGCGAGCTGCTGCTCCGCATCGGAACCATTCTCCGGCGCACACAGGCGTCCGGTGCAAAAAGACACGATGAAATCACGCTGGGCCCCTGCCGTTTCAACGTGACGCGCGGCGAACTCTGGAACGGCGATACCCAGATCCGCCTCACGACCCGCGAAATCCAGCTCATGCGCATTTTCGCGGCCAATCCGGGCAAGCCCCTCTCGCGCCTCGATCTGTGCGATAACGAAGCGGCCGAACGGTCGATCGACGTTCAGATCAATCGACTGCGCCGCAAGCTGGAAGTCGACCCGAAGAACCCGCTCTATCTGCAAACGGTACGTGGCGAAGGCTACGTATTGATGCCGGATTGAAGGTCATGGTGGACGCCGACATAAACGACCAGGCCGGCACAACGTCTTCGCGCGGAGACGCACGTTCCGGTACGAACTCCCTTCACCCCTTCCAGCTTCTGAAGAGACTTATGCCGCGCGGTCTTTACGCCCGCTCTCTCATCATCATCGTTGCGCCGATGGTGCTGCTGCAATTCGTGGTGAGCTATGTCTTTCTGGAGCGTCACTGGCAACTCGTGACCGAACGCCTCTCCGCCAAGACGGTGGCGGAAATCGCTCTTCTCCTGAGCGAGTACGAGGAAGATCCGACCCCCTTGCATGGCACCCGGATCGCCGCCCGCGCGAACGAAAATCTCGGCTTGCCTGTCGCGTTTCTGGATGGAGAAGTGCTGCCGGACGCGCCTTCGTCAAGCACGGGACTGCTCGCGGATTCCCTTGGCGACGAGCTGCGTCAGCGCGTCTCGCGACCCTTCTGGTTCAACACAGACCGTTACACCCAGTATGTCGACATACGCATCGCCTATAATGGCGGTGTGATGCGCGTCCTTTCGCCGGCGTCGCATGTATACGCTTCGAATTCCCACATCTTTCTTGTCTGGATGTTCGGCACATCGGTAGTGCTGATTATCGTCGCGATCATTTTCCTGCGAAACCAGATCCGGCCTATCGAGCGCCTGGCAACGGCTGCGGAATCTTTCGGCATGGGCCGAGACGTCCCCAGCTACCGCCCGCAGGGCGCTTCCGAAGTACGCCGCGCCGCACAAGCTTTCATGGAAATGCGCGCGCGCATTCAACGTCAGATCGAACAGCGAACAGCCATGCTTGCGGGCGTCAGCCACGATCTCCGCACGCCGCTCACCCGTTTCAAGCTGCAGCTCGCCATGCTCGGCGACGGTCCCGAAATCGACGAACTGCGAGCGGACATCTACGAGATGGAGCGTATGCTCGACGACTATCTCGAATTTGCCCGTGGCCATCAAGGCGAAGCATCGGAAGAAACCGACCTCGCCGAATTGATCGATGAAATCCGAACCGACGCTCTGCGCAAAGGCCACGATGTGCGGCTGGAACTGCACGGCGATCTCGTGCTGCCGCTTCGCCGGAATGCCTTCAAGCGCTGCCTGACGAACGTCGTCGACAACGCCGGCAAATATGCCGCTCATGTCTGGGTGACAGCGATCAGGGATGTGGAAGCCGACGGTCATGGCGGCAGCATCGACATATTCGTCGACGATGACGGCAAGGGTATTCCCGAAGAACAGCTGGAAGAGGTCTTCCGCCCCTTCTATCGGCTGGACGCCGCGCGCAACCTCGACAAGGGCGGCACCGGGCTCGGCCTCGCCATCGCCCGCGATATCGCTCGCGGACACGGCGGCGACATCACGCTCGCCCGCAGCCCGATGGGCGGCCTTCGCGCCGTGATCCATCTCCCCGTATGATTCTGCTTGCCGAAGACTGTCGCGTGCCGCACTCTCCAATATAGGTCAGTAATATTGACCATTTATGGAGAAGGCCATGAAACTGCCGGAAATGGTCGCGCGCTGGCGAGATGCCTGGCAAAGCCTCGATCCTGTAACGATCGCAGAGCTCTATGCGCCGAAGGGCACACATATGAGCGCAGTAGTGGCGAGCCGGATGAAGCGGCCGGATGGAATGCTCACCGGTCCGGCTGAAATTCGGGCCTATGCCGAAGCGACGGCCGCTCAACTCGACAGTTTTCAGGCCGACATCCTGAATGTCATCGCCGAGGAAACACCAAGCGACGGCCGCGCCTCGGTCGAATACTGGCGGACCGTCAATGGCGACCGGACGGGACGGAAGCGCGTCGTCGAGATTATCGAGTGGAGCGGCGACAAGATCACAGCCTGCCGCGTCTTCCACTTCTGACCTATGCGGCTTCCTTCTCGGCAGTTTTGCGTCGGGACGCCGCGAAGCGCGTCACCCGGTCGAGAAATGCCTCGCCCTGCCGCAAGCGGCCATCGAGTTCCGCCATCGTCTTCGATTGATCCTCGCTGTCGTCGAGCCAGACCCGAAAAGCAGCGCTCCACACCAAAGCCAATCCACGCACGCGAAGTGCGCCTTTCAAACCGGACGAGTCGATACCCGCCGCCTCCAGCATCCAGCCCATCGACTGCAGAAACGGTCGCGCGAGCGGGGCCGAGGCAAGCGGATCGCGACGCAAATCGACGGCGATCCTTTTCAACGCTTCCTTGTCCGGCGCAAGCGCATCGAAACGCATCATGAGCACGTCGAAGAGCCGGTCGCGTGCCGTCTCGCCGGTCATGTCTTCCCCGGCAGCCGCCTCCAGCACCTGGGCATCGATGCGGCGGCCATAGGCGGCGAGAATATCGGCTTTGGATGCGAAGAGCTTCGAAAGGACAGGCAAGCTTACCCGCGCCGGCTTCGCAATATCGGCAAGCGAAAGCTCGCGCCATCCACGTGTGACGGCGAGCCGCAGCGCGGCTTTGATGATTTTCTCTTCGGGATCGACCTTGGCTGCCATGAAACCTTCCTGACGAAGAACATAGGCACGCAACGGACGTTTGGCGAGCCGGAGAGCTATTTGCCCAGCGCGCGTGCCCTGTCCCTTGCGGCAAGCGCGGCCCGGCGCATCAGCGGCGACAAGCCCCCCTCGCCCATCAGCACATCGAGCGCCGCCGCCGTGGTTCCGCCGGGCGAGGTCACGTTTGCCCGGAGCGTGGCAGCCGGTTCTTCCAGTCGATGCAGCATCTCCCCGGCACCGCTCACGGTCTGCCGCGCCAGCCTCATCGCCAGCGCCGGATCGAGGCCGAGGCCTTCGCCGGCCGCGGCCAGGCATTCGACCAGATAGAAGACATAAGCCGGGCCGGAGCCGGAAATCGCGGTCACGGCATCGATCTGCGCTTCGTTCTCCACCCAGCCAACCTCGCCCACAGCGGCGAGGAGGTTATCCGCAATAGCCTTCTGCTCGAGCGTCACGCGCTCATTGGCGCAGGCGATTGTGATACCCCTGCCCACCGCCGCCGGGGTATTGGGCATGGCGCGGACCGCATGAACGTCCTGCCCCAACAGTTCCTTCAGGCGGTGCAGGCTGGTGCCCGCCGCAATGGACAGAAAAAGCGTATCCGGCTGCACCAGCAGCGTCAGTTCCGGCAGCACTTCCGCCATGGCCTGCGGCTTCACCGCAAGCAGCACCACCGCCGGCTGCTTGAGTGCCAGGTCGTGAATGGATGGATTGAACGACAGTCCCTTTTGCGCGGCGACCTCTGGCGACGGCACGGGATCCCGCACCGACACAAGCTCGGGCGCCAGCCCTTCCGCAAGCCAGCCCGCCAGCAGCGCGCCGCCCATTTTGCCCGCACCCACGAGAACGAGCGGACGCTTGAGTGAGAATGTCATGTCTGAAACCGCCGCTTACGGAAATCCGCCAAAGCCCGGCGCGAGAAGGATCACGCGCAACCCTGCGTTTCGAACATGGCGGCGGCGATGGCTTCCTCGGCCGACTTGCCCGCCCACATGACGAATTGCAGAGCGGGATAATAGCGCTCGCAGGCTTCCACGGCGAGACGAAGCAGCGCTTCGCATTGCTCCGGCGTGGCTGCGGCGCCGCCGCAGAGCAGGAGACTGTTGCGAAAGAGAACCACGCCGTCATCCGACCAGATGTCGAAATGGCCAGACCAGAGCTGCTCGTTGATGAGGGTCAGAAGGTGGCGGATTGCCGGACGCTTCTCGGGCGGCACCCGAAGGTCGAGCGTACAGGCGATGTGAAGCCCCGAAAGGTCGTTCCGCCAGTTCAGCGAGAGCTGATAATCGCGCCATTCGCCCGCGACGCAGATATTCAGTTCGTCCTCGTGGCTCCGCTCGAAAAACCAGTCGCGAACCGTGGCGACCTGTTCGAGAAGATCGAGGGGATTGCCGTCGAATTCTTCGGCTTCGGCGACAGAGCCTGACATCCTGTACCCCGCTCGGGCTCCACCTCGGACGGCAGGACCCGCGCCTCCGCCTCTATATCTGGTGGGTAACCAGCCCCAAAACACCAAACAAACCTGCCCGATGCTTTGAGTCGGCGCAACCCTCGAGGCGCCGCGAGAACGGAAATCGCAATCGAATCTGTGGAAATCCTCGCGAGCACACTCAGCCGAGCGGCGAGGTATCGCCTTCGGGCCCGCGGCCGGTATCTTCGCTGGAGATGGAGGCCTTTTTCGGCGATGGCTTCTTTTTTGCCGCTTCTTCAAGCGCGGCAACACGCGCCTTCAACGCCTCGTTCTCTTCGCGCGCGAGCTGCGCCATTGCGCGCACCGCTTCGAATTCCTCGCGCGTGACGAGGTCCATATCGGCGATCAGCCGCTCCGCCTGGCCCTTCAAAACGGTCTCGATTTCCTGGCGCACGCCCTGCGCCGCACCGGCGGCGTTGGTGAAGAGCCGGCCGAGTTCGTCGAAGATGCGATTCTGGGTCTGGGTCATGGGAATGCTCCGTGGCGCTGCAATGAGAAACATAGCCTCTCGTCCGTGAAAAGCGAATCCTCGGGCTTTCTTGACAGCGCGGGCGCCAAGGTCAAACTGACGCACCATCGGCAAGGGCGGCGCGGCGCCCGCCGCAGAATTCAGGCTGGAGCCTCATGCCTTTTCCCGACATCGATCCCGTCCTGATCCAAATCGGCCCCTTTGCCATCCGCTGGTATGCGCTTGCCTACATCGCCGGCCTCGTTCTCGGCTGGCGCTATGTCGTCGCGCTGGCGCAGACACCCCGCATCTGGCCGGGCGCCGCGCCCGTGACGAAGCTGGACGTTGACGACGCGCTGCTCTGGGCCGCACTCGGTGTCATTCTGGGCGGCCGGCTTGGCTATGTGCTCGTCTATAATCCTGCCTACTTCGCCTCGCACCCGCTCGAGATATTCTATGTCTGGCAGGGCGGGATGAGCTTTCACGGCGGCGCGTTCGGCGTCCTGGTTGCGATCCTTTTCTTTGCCCGCTCGCGCGGCATCCCGCCTTTGTCGATGATGGATCTTGCGAGTGCCGCCGCGCCTATCGGCCTTTTCTTCGGCCGCATCGCAAACTTCATCAATGCCGAACTTTGGGGCCGCGTCACCGACGCACCCTGGGGCGTGATCTTTCCGACGGGCGGTCCGCTGCCCCGCCATCCAAGTCAGCTTTACGAGGCCGCGCTCGAAGGCATTGCCCTCTTCCTGCTGCTGCGCCTCCTCACCCACAATCTCGGCGCGCTGAAAAAGCCCGGCATGACGACAGGCATCTTCATCGCCGGCTACGGCGCCGCACGCACGACGGTCGAGTTCTTTCGCGAACCGGACCAGCAGATCGGATACCTCTTCGGCGACTGGTTGACGATGGGCATGCTCCTTTCCGTTCCGATGGTGCTTGTCGGCGCTGGACTCGCCGTGTACTGCGCGCGCAGGGAAGTGAAGCCGGCCGCCGCCATGAAACGGAAATGACCTCGACCGTTCTCGCGCATCATATCGCCCGGCTGATCGAGGAAACGGGACCGATCCCGCTGTCCCAATACATGGCGCTGGCGCTCGGCCATCCCGATCACGGCTATTACATGACGCGTGACCCGCTCGGCGCGGGAGGCGACTTCACCACAGCACCGGAAGTGAGCCAGATGTTCGGCGAACTGATCGGTCTCTGGCTCGCCGACCAATGGCAGCGGCAGGGCGCCCCTGGCGCTTTCGCTCTCACCGAATTGGGGCCCGGGAGGGGCACCCTGATGGCGGATGCCTTGCGGGCGATGCGGCGCATGCCGGGCATGGCCGAGGCGGCGTCTGTGCATCTCGTCGAGACGAGCCCGGTGCTGCGCGCGGCGCAGCGCAAGCGTGTGCCGCAAGCGAACTGGCATATGCATGTGGACGAGTTGCCCGACCGGCCGCTTTTCCTCATCGCCAATGAATTTTTCGACGCGCTGCCGGTAACGCAGTATCAGCGCACCGATCGCGGCTGGTGCGAGCGCTTTGTCGGATGTACTGAGGGCCGTTTCGCGCCCATTCTGGCGCCGGTGCCGATTGCGAACGACGGCACACTCCCGGCTGCCATGCGGGCGGCGCGAGAAGGCGAGATCGCCGAAATCTCTCCCGCCTCCACGGCCGTCGCCGAGGCAATCTCGGTCCGCATTGCATCGCGCGGCGGCGCGGCGCTGATTGTCGATTACGGGCACGCATCGAGCGCGCCCGGCGACACGCTGCAGGCCGTCCGCGATCACAAGTTCGCGGACCCGTTCGATGCACCCGGCGAAGCGGACATTACCGTCCATGTGGACTTTGAAGCTCTTTCACGCGCAATAAGAGCCGGAGGCGCGGATGTTCACGGGCCTGCCTCTCAAGGCACCTTTCTCACCGCGCTCGGGATCGCGGCGCGCGCCGAGGCGTTGAGCCGGAACGCCACCGCCTCCCAACGTGAGGATATTGCGGCGGCATTGCGAAGGTTGACCGCGGCGGACGAGATGGGCAGCCTCTTCAAGGTGTTGGGGATCACCCCGCGCGGAGCGCCTTCGCCCGCCGGTTTCGGATAGGACCGTTCCATGTTGAAGGCGAAGCCTCTCGACGTACTCACGCATATACGGCACGGCTTCTTCACACGCGAAGGCGGCATGTCGAAAGGTATCTATGCCTCGCTCAATTGCGGCTACGGCTCGAATGACGACAAGGCCGCCGTCCGCGAGAACAGGGCCCGCGTCGCCGGGAAGCTGAGCGTCGAACCGGAAAAGCTTCTGACGGTCTATCAGGTTCACAGTGCCGACGTGATCGAGGTCACCGAACCATGGACGCCCGAAACGGCCCCGCAGGCCGACGCTATGGTGACGGCGACGCCGGGCATCGCACTTGGCGTCCTCGCGGCCGATTGCGCGCCGGTGCTCTTCGCCGACAAGAACGCGCATGTCGTTGGCGCCGCCCATGCCGGCTGGAAAGGGGCCTTCACGGGCGTATTGGAGGCAACGATCGAAGCCATGGTTCGGCTCGGCGCGGAGCGGAATGCCATCTGTGCCGCAATCGGCCCCTGCATCTCGAGGGATGCCTATGAAGTTGGACCGGAGTTCCGCGAACGCTTTCTGGACGCGGGCGGCGATAACGAAAAATGGTTCGTGCCGTCCGGGAAGCCGGATCATTTCCTTTTCGACCTGCCCGGCTACGCCGAAGCGCGGCTTGAGGCGGCCGATATCGGGACGGTCTCCGTTCTCGGCCAATGCACCTATCAGGACAGCAAAAGATTCTTTTCCTATCGGCGTGCCACCCATCGCCAGGAGCCGGATTACGGCCGGCAAATATCGGCCGTGATGCTCCGTAGCTGAGGAAGCGTGGCGGCGCTGCTTTTCGCCGAATCGCGTTAAACTCGAAACACGCCACGGGGAATGGCGGCAGCGGGACAGATCGGCGGCGCGGATGGCGACAGGGCCAGCCACAGCGAAAAATGGCAATTGGAAGATGGCAGGCGGGCGCAGGCTGAAGATCGGTGCGGCCATTGCGATCTTTGCCATGGCCGCCTGTGCGGACGATGCCGCCTCCGACAAGGCCGCCCGCGACAGCGTGACCACAGCCGATGCGGGCACAAACAGGCCGCTGCAGTCGGTCGTCGCCATTGCGGCGCTGTCCGGCGTGCCGCCTACCGAGGCAAACCTTTTCTCCGAGATGTTGAAGGAAGAAGTGGAGCAGGCAACGCCGCAGCATTCCGGCGCAGGCCATCTGTCCTTCGACGTGACGGGCGCGATGGGCGCGGGCGAAAACCCCGACGGCACCTACATCGTCGCCGTGATCGACATCGAGGACGCGCGGGGCGGACGCCTGCACCGCGTCGTCAACGAGACGGTGATAGCGGGACAAGGCGCGCCCGGCGCTCCGTGGGACGCCGTCGGCAACGAGGATTTGCGTGGCTTCGCGGCGGCGACGGCGCGAAAGATCGCGCTCTGGTATTCGAATTCGGTAACGGTCGCGGAAGAGACGCTCGCCTCGAGCTCATCCAACGACGACATTGTTACCGGCAGCATCCGGGCGGAAGAAGCAGCTGCAGCCCGTTTGCCCTTCGACATCTCGGTCGGACCGGCACCGGGCGACGGCAATACCGCATTGGCGCTGGCGCTCGACGGCGCCCTCGCCCGCCGCGTTCCGACAGCCACATGGGTCGATGCGCCGCGCTACCGGATCGAAGGCAGCGTCGTCACGGCGTCGAGGAACGACAGCCGGACGGATGTCACAATCCGCTGGCAGGTAAAATCCGTGAATGGCGAAATTCTGGGCGAAGTGCTGCAACAAAACGCACTGGACGCAGCCAGCATCGCCGGCAGATGGGGCGAGGTCGCTGAAACGGCGGCGGAAGCAGCGGCGGACGGGGTACTCGCGGTTCTGGGGAGGCCTGCGGTAACCATGGCCGCCAACTCGTGAGGGCGGACCGTCACCTCGAAAAGGGCGATTCCGGAAAGCGAGTTGCGTGTTTACAGGGGATGGACCCCTTGTTACAACGCGCTCGCGCCGTCACCGGAACGTCACGTCCCGCCGGCGATTTCGGGTTGGGGAATTGGCTCGCGTCTTCCGGCGGGCCTGAAGCGATGGCAGGGGTGTCGGAATGAAACTGGTCGCGGGTAATTCCAACAGGGCACTCGCCGAAGCCATCGCCGCATACCTCAACCTCCCGCTCACGAAATCGGTCGTCCGCCGCTTCGCGGACATGGAAGTCTTCGTCGAAATTCAGGAGAACGTCCGCGGTGAGGATGTTTTCGTGATCCAGTCGACCTCCTACCCGGCCAACGACCACCTGATGGAAACGCTCATCATCATGGATGCGCTGAGGCGCGCTTCGGCGCGGCGCATCACGGCCGTGATCCCTTATTTCGGTTACGCGCGGCAGGACCGCAAGCCCGGCGCCCGCACGCCCATTTCGGCGAAGCTCGTCGCCAACCTGGTCGTGACGGCAGGCGCCGACCGCGTGCTGACGCTCGATCTCCATGCCGGCCAGATACAGGGCTTCTTCGATATTCCGACGGATAATCTGTTCGCGGCGCCGGTCCTTACGCGCGACATCGAACAGCACTACAAGACGAGCAACGGCGTGATGGTCGTATCGCCGGACGTCGGCGGCGTGGTGCGCGCGCGTGCCATTGCGAAACGCATCGGCGCCGACCTCGCCATCGTCGACAAGCGCCGCGAACGCGCGGGCGAGTCCGAAGTCATGAACATCATCGGCGACGTGAAGGGCCGTTCCTGCATTCTCGTCGACGACATCGTCGACAGCGCCGGCACGCTCTGCAACGCCGCCGAAGCGCTGCTGAAACAGGGCGCGACCGAAGTCTCCGCCTATGTCACGCATGGCGTTCTCTCCGGCGGCGCGGTCGCCCGCGTCTCCGCCTCGCAGCTCAAGGAACTCGTCATCACGGATTCGATCCAGGCGACGGAAGCCGTCCGCGTCAGCCACAATATCCGGGTCGTCTCCATCGCCCCGCTGATCGGCGAGGCCATGCGCCGGACCGCCGAGGAACGCTCGGTTTCGAGCCTCTTCGACTAGG